>CAZIFC010000004.1:0-15000 GCA_964538355.1 uncultured Lawsonia sp.
AGCGGCTGCAAACCCTACTCAAATTGGCCAGCATCGATTTGATGCCCCGGCAGCAACTTACAGACTTCCATAATCGTTTAGCAGGGTTGAAGAGCTGTTTTGCGTTGACTGAGCAAAATCTTGAGGGGTCCCCCGTCTGTCCGCATTGTGGATTCCGGCCATCGGTAGAAACTGGCTCAGCGGCAGGCTCACAAAGAATCGACCAGATGGATGACCAGCTCGACGCCATGGTGGCGGGCTGGTCATCCACCATCCTTAGCAACCTGGAAGACCCAATCACTCAGGGCAACATGGACTTGCTGAAGATAGACGATCGCGAACCTTTGGAAGCCTTCATTAAGTCGAAAGAACTGCCAATGCCGCTGGACAACAACTTTGTCCACGCACTGAAGGAAGTACTCTCCGGTCTGGTTAAAATCACCGTCAAGGCACAGGATCTGCAGCGGGCACTGCAAGTAGCTGACGGCCCAGCTACTCCAGCGGATATGAAGAAGCGTTTTGAGGAATACATTGAGCAGCGCACCAAGGGCAATGACCCGGCGAAAGTTCGTATTGTGATAGAATAATATCACAGTATCGTGTTTAACTATAGAAAAAGTAAGGAAAACTTATATGGCGGACATGCAGAACAAACAGGGTTCATTGCTGCAGCAAGAATACGTTGCCAGTATGACGGGAGGAAGTCTTGTGGAAAAAGAATATGTTGTTCCCTCTCTCCCTGTAACCTGTCTTGGACTGACATTTCCGTCCGACGCGGCACGACGGGAACATTTTACCGCACTGTTGCGCGAAAAGCTTAACGATCCAGAATTTCGCAAGATCGAAGGCTTTCCCATCGGCAGTGACGAGGACATCCTAAATCTAAGCGATCCGCCGTATTATTGTGCCTGCCCCAATCCCTGGATTGCCGATTTTATTGCTGAGTGGGAAGCACAAAAACCTGCCAAGCCCGAAGGCTGGAAGTATACCCGTGAGCCTTTTGCTGCTGATGTATCTGAAGGCAAGAATGACCCCATTTATAATGCGCATTCCTATCACACCAAGGTGCCGCACAAGGCTATCATGCGTTACATCCTCCATTACACCCAACCGGGGGATATCGTATTCGACGGTTTCTGTGGAACGGGCATGACCGGTGTGGCAGCGCAAATGTGTGGTGACCGCGAAGTGGTAATGTCGCTCGGCTACCAAGTGAAGCCGGACGGCATCATTTTGCAGGAAGAGACGGATGAAGATGGCAAAAAGGTTTGGCGACCGTTTTCAAAACTCGGTGTGCGCCAAGCCGTACTGAATGATCTTTCACCGGCAGCCACATTTATTGCCTACAACTTCAACACGCCGGTAAAACTGAAGGATTTTGAGCAGAAGTACAAAGAGGCAATAATGGACTTGAAAAAACAAACAAACTGGATGTGGAACACACTGCATTCAGATGGAAAGATCACTGGAAAGATCAACTATATAGTTTGGTCTGATGTTTACTCATGCCCAGAGTGCCTAGAGAAATTTGATTATTATTCACATGCTTTTAAAGCCGTAAATGATAGATCAATCGAATATACTCCTGAATTCAAATGCCCTAATTGCGGCTCACTTTGCGCAAAGAGTCCATCAAAAAAATCGTTAGCACATAAGTTGGACAGGGTGTGGCAGACTGCTTTTGATCAAAAACTTCAAGATACGGTCAAAATCCAGAAGAGAGTACCTGTCCTCATAAATTACAGCATTGGCACCAAACGTTTTCAAAAATTCTTAGATGCATCAGATATAGAAACCATTTCACGAATTGAACAACTTTCTATTGCCGAAAACATCCCTACCGACAGAATGCCGGAAGGCGATGAGTCGCGCCGGAACGATGACGAAGGAATTACTCATGTACATCACTTTTACACTAAGAGAGTTTTAGCATCGCTGTCTATTTTGCAAGAAATCATTGGCAGTGATCCGCAATTAAACTTTCTGACAGGAAGCATGCTGCCAAAACTTACAATCCTTAATCGCTACATGCCACAACATGGGGGTCGGGCGCTTGTCGGGCCAATGGCTAATACGCTATATGTTCCACCAGTCGGTGTGGAGAACAACGTAATTGATCAACTGGAATTTCAGGCCAAAAAAATAATCCAAGCTCTGACACCTCTATCGGGTTCAATCATAAGCACTCAAGCAGCACAGTCGGTACCCATACCCGAGGATTCTCTGGATTACATTTTTATTGATCCACCATTTGGTTCAAATATCATGTATTCCGAATTGAGTTTCATAAGAGAAGCATGGCTAAAAGTTAAAACCGAAACAACGCCTGAAGCCATCGAAAATAAGACACAAAATAAAAACATCGATGATTACCGTCACTTAATGACGGAATGCTTTGCTTCTGCTTGTAAATATCTAAAACCTGGCCGCTGGATGACGGTATAATTTTCCAATACAAAAAGCAAGTGTTTGGAATAGCATACAAAACTCACTCTCTGATGCCGGGTTCATCGTTGCATCAGTTGCTGCGCTTGATAAGACACGAGGTGGCTTGCACTCAATGCTTGGCCCGACCGCTGTCAAACAGGACCTCGTTATCTCAGCCTATAAGCCTAATGGAGGCTTTGAAGAGCGCTTCCAGAAAGAGGCGCAAACCGAAGAAGGCGTATGGGATTTTGTCCGCACCCATTTGAAGTATCTGCCGGTCACCAAGCGTCAGGGGCCATTGATGCTTTTCGTTCCCGAGCGCGATCCGCGAATTTTGTTCGACCAGATGGTCGCCTATTACGTTCGCAAGGGCTATATGGTGCCCATTTCCAGCCAAGATTTTCAGGTAGGTCTTGCACAGCGTTTTGCAGAGCGGGATGGCATGTATTTTTTAGCAGAGCAGGTGGCGGAATACGACCGCAAGAAAAAGCTCTCCGGTGGAGCCTTGGAGCAGACGTCTCTGTTTGTCAAGGATGAAAGCTCGGCCATTGACTGGCTGCGTCAGCTTATCAAGAAAAAGCCACAGACTTTTGCTGACATCAACCCGCAGTTTATGCAGCAGCTCGGCGGCTGGAGCAAAAACGAGACACAGCTTGACCTGCGCGAACTCTTGAACCAGAATTTTCTTTGCTACGATGGCAAAGGCCCGGTGCCCGAACAGATACACGCCTACCTTTCTACCAACTGGAAAGAGCTTCGCAACCTGCCCAAGGATGATCAGACACTGGTCGATAAGGCTCGTGACCGCTGGTACCTGCCCGATCCCCGCAAAGCGGGCGACCTGGAGAAACTGCGCGAAAAGGCACTACTCAAGGAGTTTCAGGAATATAAAGAGGCCAAAAAGAAACTCAAGGAATTTCGGCTGGAGGCTGTTCGCGCTGGCTTCAAGAAAGCCTGGCAGGAACACGACTACGCCGTCATCGTCGCCGTAGCCGACAAAATTCCCAGTAACGTCCTGGAAGAAGATCCCAAGCTGCTCATGTGGTACGACCAGGCAGTAACACGAATGGGAGGGGAATAAGTATGACTGCGCCGGTGGACCTCAGTCATTATGCGGACAACATTCTTGCCGCAGAAGACCGCCCACTATTCGATGATGCGGTAGAGGCGGGAAAGGCGGGGGCGCTCCGAGCCGCCTACGTGATGATATGGCTGGCCTGTGCGGAATCGTTGAAACGGCGATTCCGTGAAGCACAAAAACGGGATGGTGCTGCGGGTAAGATCGTTGGTGAGATCGAAACCAAGGAAAAAGAGCATAAAGCCGTAGATAAATTCGTGTTGATGAAAGCTCACGAGTACGGCTTCGTTTCTGATTCTGGCCATACCGTTCTCAATCACATCTATGAAATGCGTTGTCTATATGGCCACCCTTACGAGGAAGCTCCATCACAGGAGCAGGTCTCACACGCTGCGGCCGTGGTTGTTGAGCATGTCCTGTCTAAGCCTGTCAAGCTGCGACATGGCTTTGGCAAGCAACTACTCAAAAGCCTCCTGGAAGAACCAAATTTTCTCGATGATCAGCAAACCGCTGTGGTGGCGTTCACTAAGGATATTCTTCCACGGCTTGACGAAAGCATACATGGTTGGCTGCTCGATAATTATTGGGAGGAGCTGGAAAAATTTTCCGACGATTCATCCATGGCAATCTTCTTTCGCCGAGGGACTTGGTTCTCTCGCACCATGTTAACCGAAGTAGGTATCGATGTTTTCTCCCACGATGATTGGCATGACAGGTCCAGTAGATTTCCGAAAATACTGATGCGGGTATGCAGCATCGCTGACATATTCAAAGAGATAGGAAAGCGAGCACAGGACTCGTTGGTTGGTTTGATTATCGCCGAATCCGCCACGCGTGCCAGTGTTCTTACTCACCTTGAACGGCTCAGTATCAATGGCGCGTTGACCATGCGACAGCAGGAACGGTTTGTTGAACACGTCTCGGAAATGCCATCGAGCGCGATTAGGTCCGTAGGACTTAGCACAAAGACTTGCTACGGGAAACTGATCGATGCGATGAAATCCCACAACTGGTATGTGCAGAATCCGGCTATCGACCTGATCGTTTCTAATGGACCAGACCAAGCTGCTGAACTCGATGAGAACCAGCAGGTGAATTTAGGTCGAAATTTGCTTCAGGCAGGTGAAGGTACAGCTGGGTCGGCCAATGAATTTCTCGAGAAGCTTTCCCAAGATGGCACATCCTGGCCGTTTCATGTTGTTCGCGGGATCGCCATGGAATCGTTCACCAACGAGGACAACCAAATCCGATTTAAGGATCGGCATTTGGGTCGAGTCCTGTCTGCTATCGATCATCTGAAACAGGAACTACAAGATCAACTGATAGCGGAGATTTCTGCGTCAATTGACGCAGGTGTCCAAAAAGATTGGGTGGACCGGGATGATTTTGAAAACGCTGTCGATTCCTTGAAGGCTTACCCATGGGCTGCGCCATTGGTGACGAGCCTCGAAGCGAAAGCAGCATCGCTTTCGGCAGAGGAGGAAGACGCATGACCTCTCAAGCCCTGGAGTTCGGCTGGAAATGGCTAAGGTCGGCTGCGTTGCATTCAAAGTTCAGCAGGCAACAGATCAAGGTAGAAGGTAACTAGCGGATGGAGTCGCTTTGGCAATATAGCACCGTTCATAACAGCGCCTGCAAGATTATTGAAGAACAGACCTTGTGGGGGCAGACTGTGTGCCGTGTCTGGTTGCCGAACCAGGACGCGGTGGTGCGCGTTCCCCGCTCCGCCTTGCGGCCGCTGAGTGCCGACCTGCAGCCGGAGATCGAGGCCGGGCGCATTGCCTACGTGGCCGCCGCAGCCAAGGTGGCGGAGGTGCTCGAAGGCTCCACCAGCGCCACCGAGGGCCATGTATTGCTGGCTCCCGTGGAGTCCAACGTCATTCCGTTGCCGCATCAGATCCACGCGTTGTCCCGGGCCATCTCCGGCGACCGCGTGCGCTACCTGCTGGCTGACGAGGTGGGTCTCGGCAAGACCATCGAGACCGGTCTGGTCATGCGGGAACTCAAACTGCGCGGGCTGGTTCGGCGAATCCTGGTCGTCTCTCCCAAAGGCATCGCTACCCAGTGGGTGGCCGAAATGCAGACCCATTTCAACGAGCAGTTCCAGCTCGTGCTGGGCGACGACATCGGCACATTGCAACGCCTGGCTCCAGGGGCGGACCACCGGAACTCAGCCTGGTCGATGTTCGATCAGGTCATCGTCTCCCTGGATTCGGTCAAACCCATGGACAAGCGGCGCGGTTGGACCGTCGAGCGCGTTGCCGAATACAACCGCAGCCGGTTCGAGGAGCTGATAACCGCCGGTTGGGATCTGGTGGTGGTGGACGAAGCGCACCGGCTGGGAGGCAGCACCGATCAGGTCGCCCGCTACAAACTCGGCAAGGGGTTGGCGGAGGCCGCGCCCTATGTGCTGCTCCTTTCGGCGACTCCCCACCAGGGGAAGACCGACGCCTTTCATCGCCTGATGAACCTGCTGGATGACGACGCCTTCCCGGACATGGACAGCGTCTCCCGTGAGCGGGTGGCCCCGTATGTCATCCGCACAGAAAAGCGCAAGGCCATCGATGCCGACGGCAAGCCGCTCTTCAAACCCCGGCGCACGCAGATGGCCTCGGTGGCCTGGGAGAGCCGTCATCACTTGCAGCAGCTTCTTTACGAAGCAGTGACCGACTATGTGCGCGAGGGCTACAACCAGGCCCTGCGCGAGAAGAAGCGCCACATCGGTTTCCTGATGATCCTGATGCAGCGCCTGGTGGTCTCAAGTACCCGGGCGATTCGCACCACGCTGGAACGGCGACTTGCCGCACTCAAGGAAGGCGAACAGCAGGCCAGCCTGCGCCTGGCGGAGCTGGAAAACGGCACGGAAGGATCGGAAAGCCCAGACGAGGAAATGGCCGAGCTTTACGACATGGACGGCCAGGAGCTGCTCGATGAGCTGCTGAAATCCCACGTGTCGGCTCTGCAGAGCGAAGGCAGCCATGTGGAGACCCTGCTTGATGCGGCGGTTCGCTGCGAACAGGCTGGACCGGATGCCAAGGCCGAGGCGTTGATCGAGTGGATCTACGAGCTGCAGGCCGAGGAAAACGAGCCGGACCTGAAGGTGTTGATCTTCACCGAGTTCGTGCCCACCCAGCAGATGCTGAAGGAGTTTCTGGAAGCCCGGGGCATATCGATCGTCACCCTGAACGGCTCCATGGATATGGAGGAACGCAAGCAGGCCCAGGACGCCTTCCGCAAATCGCACCGCGTGCTGGTTTCCACCGATGCGGGCGGTGAAGGTCTGAACCTGCAGTTCGCTCATGTCATCATCAACTACGACATCCCCTGGAACCCGATGCGACTGGAGCAGCGAATCGGCCGTGTGGACCGTATCGGCCAACCCAAGAAGGTGCGGGCAATCAATTTCGTGTTCGAGGATTCGGTCGAGTTCCGGGTCCGCGAAGTGCTGGAGCAGAAGCTCTCGGTGATCTTCGACGAGTTCGGCATCGACAAGACCGGCGACGTACTCGACTCCGCCCAGGCCGGTGAGCTGTTCGAGGATGTGTTCGCCTCGGCCATCCTTAATCCTGACGGTATCGAAACCTCCGTCGATCACACGGTGGCTCGGCTTCGCGATAAAATTCAGCAGGTGCGCGAGGCATCCGCCATCTATGGCATTTCAGAAGAACCGGATGTGCAGGCGGCTGAGCGACTGCGCTCCCATCCGCTGCCCCACTGGGTGGAGCGGATGACGGTGGGCTACCTCAACTCCCATGGCGGCGCGGCCAGTCGTAAGCGCTCCTGGTGGGATCTGAATTGGCCGGACGGCCAGGAGCATCGCAAGGCCGTGTTCAACGCCCGGGAAGCGGATCGACTCACCGACGCAACCCTGCTCAATCTTGAAAACAGCCGTGTCCGTGGGCTGGCCCTGAACCTGCCCCAGATCGCGGTTGGCCAGCCATTGCCTTGCGTAAGCGTGAGCGGTCTGCCAGCCAGCATCTCTGGGCTCTGGGGGCTCTTTGAAATCCGCCTTCAGGCCGGGATGCACCAGAAGACACAACTCCTGCGCATCCCCATGGTGCGGCGCGGCTATGTCAGCGTGTTCCTGAGCGAGGAAGGCAAACTGTTTCTGCCCACGGCCCGGCATATCTGGGATGCGCTGCAGACTGCTGAAACCCAGGTGCAGACCACCCTCGGCCAGGATGAATCCATCATCGCCCATGAGCGCTTGCAGATTGCTGCCGAACAAGCCGGACAGGAGCTATTCTACGCCCTGCAGCAGGCGCACCTCGCCTCGGTGAACAGGGAAGAGGAACGCGGCATGGTCGCCTTCACCTCTCGGCGCAAGGCCATCGAACGAGTTGGGCTGCCCGAAGTGCGCCAGTACCGTCTGGCCCGCTGCGCTGCTGAGGAAAATGAGTGGCGGCATGAGTTGCAGTCAGCACGGCAGATCGTGCCGGAAATCCGGCCGCTGCTGATGCTGCGGATCATTAAGGGAGGCGCTCAATGAGTAGTTGGCGAGACGCTATCCTGAACGACTTTGTACCCAACGTCAGCAAGCTGACCCTGGTCGCAGACCCTGATTGTCTGCTGACCGAGGAGAAGCTGGCCTTGGAGCTTCGCGGGCGCGGCTTCGACCTGATTGAGTTCAGTGACCCGGTCGAATTCAGATACACCTATGAGTCCAAGTACCGCTCGATCTGGTACCGGGGTGAGCACACCGACCTAGTGGTGGTCCTCCGCTTGCAGGATGCGGAGCCGGAATCGTTGCCTTACGACTTGCTCCAGGCGGGCCGCAAACTGTCGTTCAACTTGGGGGAGCTCTTTCCCAATCTGAGCTACCCGGTCATCGAGAAGCTCGACCGGAGCTTGCTGGATTCGCTTTTTGAAGCCCAGCGCAAGTCGCCGCCGGATCGCATGGGCGACAACGCCACCAAGGATTTCATTCTCCGTCATGTGTTCGGCATCGCCGCTGAGCTGATCGCCAATGAGGTGGAGCTGCTTCGTGCCTTGCTCCGTCTGCACTACGGCAAGCTCCAAATCCCGCTGATGCTGGCCGAGCGGCTCATCCAGGTTCTGAAAGGCCATGATGGGTTCAAAGCCTGGCCGCTCTCAGAAATCGTTCCGGACGATGAGGCCTTCTTCGCCTTTTTACAGGAACGCTGGCCGCTCTTTCTTTCCAGGCTCGGCAGCGCCAATCAGGTGCGGGAAGATTCTCCGGAATATGGCCTCAAGTATCCCGGCCCTGATCGCCTGCCGTTCGACCATCAGGACATCAAGGTCTACATCGACGACCTGTTCCTGGAGGGGAAGCTCACCCCAGTCGAGGCCAATGACATTGAAGTGGACGCCGGGTCCTGGGTCCGGAGCGGCATAGCCACCTCCGGCGTGGATGATGACGAGCTGCGGATCTCTCGCTTGCTTGGCCTTGTCGAGAAGGATCTGCCCACTGCGGAAGCGCGTTACTCTGACTGGACCGCCTTTGCATTGAAATGGGCCGAACTGTCTTCGCTGGTTCATTGCGGCAATAGCACCGAGTATCAGACCCAACTCAGGGGAATCGGTGACGCACTGAACACGACCTTTGCCGATTGGCTGGCGGACCACTACTCCAGTCTGATCAATTTGCCGCCGACGAATCCGGCCATGCTGCACCATGTGCCGCGCCGCCTGGCCCGGGATATCGAGGACTCCGGCAATAGCCGTGCCGCGCTGATCGTGGTTGATGGTCTGGCCCTGGATCAGTGGGTGACCATTCGCCAGCTTCTACAGAAGCAGGATACCAATCTGGTCATGCGCGAATCCGCGACCTTCGCCTGGATTCCGACGCTGACCTCGGTATCGCGGCAATCGATCTTCTCGGGCAAGCCGCCGCTCTATTTTCCCTCATCCATCAACTCGACCAACAGCGAAGAGATGCTCTGGAAGCAGTTCTGGGAAGGCCATGGCCTGTCCCGTCTCGATGTCGCTTACCAGCGCGGCCTTGGCGACGGTGATGCTGCGGGCGTCCTCGACTCCGCGATCCACCCTGGAAAAACCAAGGTGGTGGGGCTGGTCGTGGACAAGGTCGATAAGATCATGCACGGCATGCAACTCGGCTCGGCCGGGATGCACAACCAAATCAAGCAATGGTGCCAGGGTGGGTTCCTGGCCGCTCTGGTCGGCCAACTGCTGGAATACGGCTATGAGGTCTGGCTGACGGCCGATCACGGCAACATTCAATGCGAAGGCAAAGGCCGCCCGTCTGAAGGTGTGATTGCCGAAACTCGCGGCGAGCGTGTTCGTGTCTATCCCACGCCGGAACTCCGCGCTCAGGTGGCTGGGTCCTTCCCGTTTGCCCACGAGTGGCAGCCGGTCGGGTTGCCCGCAGATTATTTCCCTCTAGTAGCCGGTGGCCGCGACGCATTCGTGAATCCGGGAGATGCCATCGTAGGTCACGGCGGTGTCGCCATCGAAGAAGTCATCGTGCCCCTTGTGAAGTTTGAAAGGAGAACACGGTGATGGGCAAAAGACATGAAGCCATTGGCATCAAACAGGCGATCCGTTTCGAGTGGATGCAGAAGGCAGCCAATCTGCTGCTGGCGGGGCTCGACGCCAAAACCATCCGCCAGGAGCTGCATGAGTTCATCGCGGACCGAAAAGGCAATGGCTCCGAGGGCGAACGAAGCGATCAGACCCGGACCTTTGTGGTCAACAACCTGATGAAGATCTGGGTCTCTCCCGACCCCGAGTTGATTCCATTCCGGGATGCCTCACTGGCGTTTTTGCAGGAAAACCCGTCCATGGCCCTGGCGGTCCACTGGGGGATGATCTCGGCGGTCTATCCGTTCTGGTTCAATGTGGCCCGACAGACCGGCCGTCTGTTGGCCTTGCAGGACCAAGTGACCCAGACGCAGATCATCAACCGCCTCAAGGAACAATATGGCGACCGGCAGACTGTGAGCCGCTATGCGAGATTTGTCATCCGTTCCTTTGTCGCCTGGGGAGCCCTGAAGGATTCCGAGGCCAAAGGTTGCTATGAGAAAGCCGCTCCGGTGAGCATTGCCGAGCCAAACCTGGCCATCCTGATGTTCGAATCCGCACTCCTGGCCACCCCGGAGGCCAAGGGCGCATTGGGGCTGCTCCTGAACAACCCGGCATTCTTCCCATTCCAGCTCCCCGTGTTGACCGGTGATTTTGTATCCCAACGCAGCGACCGGATCGATGTGGTTCGCTATGGACTGGACGATGAGCTGTTGAAGTTGAAGGGCAACTAAGTCAGGGATGGGACGTGAATGCCTTGGGCTTCGGAACACACTAAATGGCTGGTCGACACCGGCGAACGACTGAAGACCGCCGACGGCAAGGAGGTCGAGGTCTGGGAGTTCCGTCATGAGAACGACGAGGCAGTGCTCTCGTCCTGGGCCAGGCATTTTCGGAATCACTACTGCTTTGACAGCGAGATCGATTATTGGCGCAGAGGGTACAAGTGCTCTCGCGGAGAGTATCTCAACACCATAAAGTTCCCGGACCCAAAAGATGCACCAGGACCCAGTATCCGCGCTGGCGACTTTGGAGAAGTGCTGGTTGCCGATTTTCTTGAATACCTGCTTGGCTACTGGGTTCCACGCACTCGCTATGGTGACAAAACCATCCGGAACGAGTCGACAAAAGGCAGTGACATTATCGGCTTTCATATCGTCAAGGATGGCAAAGCCTCTTCGAAAGATAAGCTGGCGATCTTTGAAGCGAAGGCGCAATTCTCAGGGAAAAAGGCGAAGGCGAGACTTCAAGATGCTGTAGATGGCTCAGCAAAAGACATCGCACGGAAGGCGGAGTCTTTGAATGCGATCAAGCAAAGGCTGCATGGCCGGAATGAGCTCGATGATGCCGAAAAAATTGAGCGGTTCCAGAACGAAGTGGATCACCCATACAAGGAAGTTTATGGAGCTGTCGCGCTTTTTGAGAATCCGCTTTTTGACGGCCACCTGATATCCTCGACCGATGCCTCCTCTCATCCGCATTCAGGTGACCTTGCGTTATTGGTTATCAAAGGGGATCAGATGATGGCACTCGTCCACGAGCTCTACAGGAGGGCTGCGGATGAGGCCTGAACAGAAATCCCAACTCCTGCTGGGCGTCACACGGTCAAAGGCCAAGATGCTCGAGTACAGTGTTCCTGAAGAGCATCACATCAAGATCACCCAAGATCCGGCCAAGCTGTTCACCATCTCGATTGGTTTGCTGGGCGACCTTGCCGCTGCTATCAACCGGAACGAGCCAGATCCCGATTCCCTCTCGGAGCTGAGAACCAATCTGCTGTTTTCCGCCCGCTTTTTTGACTCCTACCTCCAGTCAAAGCTGAACGAGAAACTTGATCCATACCTCGTGCTTCTGGGCTCCGCCTCCTATTACCTGTGCGATCTTCCCGGAAGCGCGTCGGTATTGGCGAAGCGCATCGATGGTGACTGCCCGGATTTGGATGGCGATGGTTTGGAAGACCTGTTGCTCTGGTTGTTGCAGGCCGATCTGGGGACCTATTTTGATGAAACTGATGGACCATTCGGCGGATTCATCGACGGGATTTCAAAGTGGATTCTCCAGTTTTTCGAGGATGGGAACGGCGAAGATAATCTTCTCGATTTGGCCACGAAGCTGAGGGACGCCGTCTATGAATTCGGTTCTCCCCGGCAGCTCCTGTTGGGTGACGTGATCGTGGCGGTTCTGAGGAAAAAGCTCGTAAATTCAACTTGGAAGGCTTTGCCGTCATATTCCGGGCTGCCCCGCGACAAATGGCTCCATGCGCTGCAAAAAGATTCGTTCATCAAGGAACTCTGGCCTGCACAACACCTTTTGGGCCAGGCGGATGTTCTTAAAGGTGAGTCTGCCATCGTTCAAATGCCCACCAGCGCTGGCAAAACGAAGGCAACGGAGCTGATCCTTCGAAGCGCGTTTCTGGCCGAGCGCGTATCACTTGCCATCATCGCCCCGTTCAGGGCGCTGTGCCATGAGATCAAGAACAGCCTCGTCGAGGCGTTCCACAACGAAACCACCAAGGTGGATGAGTTATCCGATGCCCTGCAGACCGACTTCGAGATTGCCGAGCTCCTGGGGCACCAACAGATCCTCGTCGTAACCCCCGAGAAGCTGCTCTACGTCCTTCGGCACGCTCCGGAGCTGCTGCCCACGTTGGCCTGCTGGTTTTTGATGAAGGCCACCAGTTCGACAGCGGAACCCGAGGCATCACATACGAGCTGCTTCTAACGTCGCTACGCTCCATGATTCCCGCAGGAACCCAGAAGGTGCTGATCTCAGCGGTCATTAGCAACGCCGAGGCTGTTGGAGAATGGCTCAACGGGGAGCCCAATGTCGTCGAAGGCACAACCCTGATTCCGACTTTCAGGTCGGATTCGCGAGCTGGCTCGATCAGTTGGGAAGAATCGAGTACGTCGACAGCCGTGATGCCGAACAAGGTGAGTTTTTCGTTCCGAGGGTGATTGAAAGATTCAATCTCGGGAGAAGAGGCAGAGAGCAGAAAGATCGCCACTTTCCAGAGAGAGACGACGGCCAGGCCATTGCACTTTATCTCGGTATAAAACTGGCCCCAAATGGAAGCATCGCCATCTTCTGTGGCAAAAAATCAACAGCGACAAGCATCTGTGAAAAAGCGGTGGAATTCATTGATCGTGGTATTCCGCTTCCACTCCCACAAGAATTCTCAGACCGAAGGGAGGTTGAACGGCTCCATTACCTCCATGTTGCAAATCTTAGAACTGAAGCCTCGGCTTCCATGAGTACCGAGCATGGCATATTTTCTCATCATGGCAATACACCGCATGGCATCCGCCTTTCAGTGGAACACGCTATGCGTGAAAACCTCGTGCGGTTCGTTGTTTGCACCTCCACACTGGCGCAGGGCGTAAATCTTCCAATCCGGTATCTCATTGTTACCAGTGTCTACCAGGGTATGGAGCGCATCAAAGTTCGGGATTTTCATAACCTCATCGGCCGAGCGGGTCGCGCAGGGATGCATACTGAAGGCAGCATTTTGTTTGCAGACCCTATTGTGTATGACAAGCGACGCAACCGAAAAGACGGCTGGCGGTGGGATATAGTCAAGGAGTTGCTTGATCCAACCAAGTCAGAGGAATGCGCAAGCAGCCTCTTTCAACTGATCCCTCTGGTTATTCGGAATGACCGTACCAAGTCAAAGGATAAAAAGAATCATACACTGACATGGGACATCCTGTCTTTTGCCAAAGCTCATATAGCCGGGTGGGATTCCCTGAATGAAATTATTGGCAAGATTGCTAAACAACACGGTGAAAACGGTTTCACGGTCGATGCGATGAAGCCGCAATTCGAATTCTTCAGCCTGACTCTCGCTTCCATCGAAGGCTTTCTTCTCTCTAACTGGGATGCTGTTGATAATGGGCTGACGGAAGAAGACATTGCTGATCTAGCGGAACAGACATTGGCGTACTTCTTAGCTGATGATGAGAAACGGGAGCAGATTCAAGAATTGTTCAAGCTTCTGGCTGAAAACATATCAGTAAATATTATTGACGCTAACCGGCGGAAAGCATTTGGTAAAACATTATATGGTGTCAACGATGCCAAGGCGATTGAGGGGTGGGTACAAGATAACGCTGATGAACTTCTTGTCGCCCAAAATGGAGACCAAGTTCTTGACCTCGCGTGGTCGTTAATAACGAGGCATGCACACAACAAAGCATTCAATAAATTCGACAAAAAGAACGTCCTGAAAGAAATTACTAAGAAGTGGATTTCAGGGACCCCATTTCATGAGCTTTACCGAATTGCCGATACAAACAAATGCAAGCTCGGTAAAGGAAAGAGGCCTAGAAAAGTCAAAATCGAAAATATCATTGATATCTGCGAGGGCGGGCTTGCCTATGATGGGGCTCTTCTTGTGAGTGCATTGTGTGAATTTGTAGAAATGCTGGATCGCGAAGGAACAGGCGACCCGATCTATCGTCTCCAGCTTTTCCAAAAGCGCCTGAAATATGGTTTACCCACCGAAACCACCATTGCCCTTTATGAACTTGGCTTCTCGGACCGCGTCATCGCTCAGGACCTCACCGCAGCCTTGAACCTGGCAGCGACCCAGAAGAGGGATATCGTGAAGGCGCTGAAAAAAGACCGGGACGGAGCCAATGCGGTGATGGAGAAATACCCAATCTATTTCCAGGAGCAAATGAATGAACTCCTGTAGCGGGAAACGCAATCAACGAGTCGTTATTCTATGCCAGACAATTTAAAAACTGCAAAATCTGCTCTCGCCAAGCTCCATCAGAACCTGGATGCTATCAACCGGCTGGCCAAGCCGCCCTATCTGAGTGTGATAGAGCAGATGGAGCGAACGCTGGAACCGATCCGTCGTCAGCAGTTGGAAATCACTCACGCTCTCGAAATGGCTGGAGCAGCGACCCGGATACAGGAGATCGTCGGTGCTAATCAACACTGGCAGAATTTAATAAAACAGGCCACCGCGACAAGTCGTATTGCCGAGAGTCTTTCGGCTGCGCATCAGTCAT
>CAZIFC010000004.1:16773-147219 GCA_964538355.1 uncultured Lawsonia sp.
CTTGAGCTTCCCCAATAGAAACTGTTCCAAAACCATTTGCATATCAAAACAAACTGTACCGTTTAAGAGACACATTTGACGATATTAAAAACAAAAAACTGTTTTTGCCATATTCAAAGTACCGCTGATAATAACTGTTCACAGCTGCAGCACAGAGCAATACGTTCATATTAAAAGAACTATTCAATGTATTAAACAAAATATTTTTATATTTCATTTCAATTTTAACATGAATATTTAGTATGGTATATTTTATGCATATCAATCCTATAGTTATAACCTTCTACGTCAAAAAAAATAAAAAGATATGGTCTCAAGTGAGTACACCTCAAGTATAGCGATGCCTTCGTGCATCATCTGCATGGAAATACTTTCAGTGAGGCCTTGTGAAGAAGGAATGGATTGTATACCCCTCTTAGTGAAAGAGCATACTTTTTTACCTATTCAACGTTGGAGCAGATTCCTTTGAAAATATAACTTCTTTAACTGCCTTTTGGAAGGAGGGTGTTATGTCTGAACAGTTTTCCATCTATCGTTGCAACGAATGTGGCTGCATGATCGAAATCATCAAATCTGGCAAAGATGCTCCCAGTTGCTGTAGTAAAGTCATGGAGGCGTTGGAGTACAATACTGACGAGGCTGTCCAGAAAAAGCATACCCTTTCTGTAGTCGGCGACAACGATAACCACAGTGTGGTCCGCGTAGGCGGTATGGGTGGTCACCCTATGAAGAAAGACCATTCCATTGAGTGGGTTGAAATCATCAGTCTTTGCGGAGCGCACCATCGCCGTTTTCTGGAGGCTGGTGACGAGCCTGAATCATGGTTCCTTCCCCCGGTCGAACATGTGATGAAAGCCCGCGCCTACTGCGGAAAGCACGGTCTTTGGAAGTGGGAAAAGAACGATTGATGTGAACGTAGCTACGAGAGCATGCCCCGCATGCTTTTAGGGTGGTGAGTGCAAAGAGCATTTACCGCCCTTTCTCTTTTTGACGAGCCATTGCCAAGCACCATTGAAAGCCTATCCCCCATCTTTCTTTGATGCCCATGAACCTGATGAAGAAGCGAACTCGCAAAAGCAACCACCCCGACTTGGGACGCAAGCTCCTCACGAGAAGGCGTCTTCCTGTAGCGGATTTTTTATTGCCTGTGATGAAGACAGCCTGTATTACAATTAATATTATTTAATTACAATATGTTATATGATTTTATCTTCAACCGCAGCACCTTCATACTCGGCTCTGTAAATATTGACTTTAAAAAAATTCTATTTATATTAAAAAAATATTGCGTCCGTAGCTCAGTCGGATAGAGCAGGAGCCTTCTAAGCTCTTGGTCGGGGGTTCGATTCCTCCCGGGCGCGCCAAAAGAATTTCAAGGGTTATGCACGAATCTGTGCATAGCCCCTTTTCTTGTTTTACACCTTTGGTTATCCGCTGGTTACCCAAAGCGTCTTTCCTTGCCGCTAAAGACCGTTCCCCAGTGTGAGCTGTCACACAGTTTGAGAATGAGCGTCACTCAATTTGAGAATGTGAACTTGTGAAAAATGCATTCGCATATTATTTTAGCATGATAAATGATACTAGAGTATCGAATTCCCCTTTGTCGCCCAAAAACCGGTGTAGTCTGCTACCCTGCTGAGAACGGCAGTCCTCTGGATGAATGTGAGAATCACATTTAGGTACGAAAGCATAAAACAGCCGCCCGCAGGCGGCTGTTCAACAAGTCACTTGTCGGGGCGGATCAACGGTTCGGCGGGGTGCTGGTCTTTCCGGGCCAGAGGATTTTGTCTTCTTCAATGGTGAGCTTTCCGGTAACGGAGTCGACAAACCCTACCGGAACGAAATGGACAGTCTTGCCGTCTTCCTTGTAGCCTTGGCAATTCATGATTTCCACAGCCATGACCTCGCGGTCATTGGTCCCCGGGGCCAGATTCTGTCGCCCGGAAAGGCCCTCGAACGACAGGGCGCGCAGGCTTGCCATAAGATTATCGCCATTCATTTCCAGCTGTTGATCCTGAACATTTTTCATGGCGAGGCCAAGAGCCATCATATGATCATAAGAAAGGACACCATAGAAGAAGGCCTTGGAATTCATATCCACCTGCTTACCGATCTTCTTTGAAAACCGGGCGGCGAATTCGTCGAGTGCCTTGCTGGGCATGAGCTTGGTCATGGGCGCGAGGTAACCGAAGGCTCCGTTGATGGCATCAGGCTTTTCATCGGCCGAGGTCATCTCGGCGGCGTAGATGCTGTAGCCGGGCTGATTCATGTCGAGATTGGTCAGCGTGCGGAAGGCGATCACCGTATCGGGCGTAGGCATGGTGATGAAAATGCTCTTGATCCCCTGTTCCTTGACTGCGGCCATCCGCTTTTGCACTTCCTCAACGGGCGTATTCCGGGAATAGCCGTAGGAGGCTTTCACTTCTATGCCGAGTCTGGCAGCTTCGTTCAGGATAACCGCAGCAGCACCGGAACCCCATGCGTCGGTGGTGTGGAACAGAGCTATTTCCTTGATGCCATAATGGTTTGCCACTTCAAGGAGATAACCTTCATACTTGGTGCTGGGGGTTACATTCCGGTAATAGTAAGGGAATTCGGCGGGCGAGCTCAGGCTTGCGGCGTTGGCACCGACGGACACCACGGGGATTTTAAATTTTTCTGCTTCCTTGGCGATGAGGACGGCAGGCCCGCTGCAATCCACGCCGGTAAGCGCGACAATGTTTTGTTTCAGAAGCGACTGGGCTTTTTCGGCGGCACCTTCCGGCCAGCAATGATAATCGATGACCAGTTCGGGGGGCATGTCGAGCGTGTTCCCGCCGAGCATGCCGGAGGCGTTGATATCCTCAATCGCCATCTTAGCGGCGTGGAGTTCATATTCTCCCCAATCCGCATGACGCCCGTCGTGATAGTCGTAGGTGTACATCCCACCGACCTTGTACTCCTTGGCCTCGCTTTGCATGGGGGCAAAACCGCAAATAAGCGATGCCATCAACGTGATGCCGAGAAACCTTTGGGACTTGTTCATCATCTCCTCCTTGCCGGGGTATATCTCCCGGTTTTGCAATACATAAAGCAAGAAGGAGGCCAAAGCTTTTCTCTATTATATCGGTATGTTCGTTTTTCGCATCGACCAGAGCGGCTGTGCAAATCCCGGATAAGAAGACGGTGGAGTCCCTGAAATCCTGTTTTTCAGGACATCAACGCGTAAGGCCGTGACGTTTGAGCAACGCGTAGAGCCGGGAGCGGGAAAGCCCGGTTATTTCACACGCCTTCAAAATATTGCCTTCTGCCTGTTCCAGCACTCGGGCCAGATAACACCCTTCTTCTTTTTGCCATACTTGTTCGCGGAATGCGGCATAGGAAGGAAGAGTACCTTCGGAAACGGAGGCAATCTCTTTTTCCCTTGGCGCGGAAAGGGTGGCCAGCCGTTGGGTTGCGGCATGGATACGGATGCCTGTGGGCAGATGCTGGGGAAAAACGACGGAAGCCCATCCCGCAGCAAGAATCGACCGCTCCACGGCTCCGCACAGTTCCCGCACGTTGCCCGGCCAGTCATACATTTGCAACGCCGAGGCCGTTCCCGTGGCAAGCTGTTTTGCGGAGAGGCCGTAGAGTTCAGAAAAATGGCCGCAAAAATGCTGTGCCAAAGGCAAGATATCCTCTTGGCGTTCGCGCAGGGGCGGCAATGGAATGTGTACGGTCTGGAGGCGATAGAAGAGATCTCGCCTGAAAGATTCCTCAGCCACCATGTGCTCAAGATTCCTGTTGGTCGCTGCGATCAGGCGGAAATCGCAGGGGTGTTCCTGTATAGAGCCTACGGGACGGACACGTTTTTCCTGAAGCACGCGCAAAAAGACCTTTTGCAGCGAAAGAGGAAGTTCCCCCACCTCGTCGAGGAACAACGTGCCCCCATCGGCTTCTGGGATAAGGCCATTTTCACGTGTCACCGCGCCCGTGAATGCGCCGCGCACATGCCCGAACAAAAGGCTCTCGGCAAGGTTTTCGGGGATGGCTGCACAATCCACGACGACGAAAGGCCCGTTTTGGCGGCCGCTGTTCTCGTGGATGGTCCGCGCGAAAACCTCTTTGCCCGTTCCCGTTTCTCCGCTGAGCAAAACGCAAACGTCGCTGTCGGCGCATTGGCGTACGGTTTCCAGACAGCGGCTGATAGCCGCTCCCGATCCGACAAGCCTGTTCCGCCTCAGCTGCATTGTCTGCTGCCCGGGGGAGGAACGCGCTCCGCAGCGGTTCTGATGATAAAGAAGTGCCTGCTCCAGAGCCGCTAAAACGGTTTCAAGGGAGTCATCCTTGCGGATGAAATCCCATGCCCCTGCCAGGAGTGCCTCCTCCAGCCAATCCCGGTTGTCGTGCCCTGTGATCACGATGATTTCAGGATGCCCCTCGTTGCCCAAAAGCAAGGGGAGAAGGGAGAGCCCGTTGCCGTCCGGCAGGCTGATGTCCAGAAAGACAACGTCGAACATGCCGGTGCTGGCGTCTTTCGCCTCGCACGCCGAGGCGGAGAGCACCACCTCATGACCCTGGCGGCTACAGGCGCGCTTGAGTACGTAAGAGAAGGTCTCATCATCGTCTATGACCAAAATGCGCGCCATGTTCATTTTCCTGTCTTGGGTTGCAAAGCGCGATCAACCGCTTCTTTGAGCCGTTGCGGATCAAAGGGCTTCACGAGCATCTGTATGTCTCCGTCCTCTTTCATATGCCATAACCCGGCGTCACAATGCACCGGACAGCTGCTGCAAAGAATGATCGGCGTTTCGGGGAAGCGTTCCCGTACAAGGCGGGCAAATGCGAAGCCCTGCATGCCCGGGAGCTTTTGATCCGTGATGACAAGAGCCGGGCGCATCCCCTCCTTCAGGAGAGACAGGGCCGTTTCCGCGTCAATGGCGGTAACGACAGAAGCATACATTCTTTTCAGCATGTTTTCCAAAAGATAGAGCATGCCGGGGTCATCGTCCACAACAAGGATGGCCCCTGCGGTTCTGGAGGAAGGCGGTATGGAACCGCTTTGTCTTCCAAAGGCTTCACTTTCGACGCGCTGCGTGCCGGAATCGAGGAACGATATCCTTTCGGAGCGGTTGCCGGTTGGCGCACCACTGCCCTGCTGTCCGGAAGGGGCGGCATATGGCAAGAACACGGAAAAGAGTGCCCCGCCGCAGGGACGGTTGGCCACCCGCACCGTTCCCCGGTTGCGCTGGACAAGGCTATGAACCTGCGCGAGCCCCAGCCCGCTGCCGCCATTGTCCTGCTTAGTGGTAAAGAAGGGATCAAAAATGAGTTCCATGAGTTCTGATGGAATGCCTTTTCCGGTATCGGAAACATCCAGGCGGACATACCTGTCCCCGGAAAGGAGATCCCGGTCGGAATGGCCCTGCCCCGCAGTGTAGAGTTCGACGGCAATAACTAGCTCTCCCCCTTCCGGCATCGCTTGGATGGCGTTGAGGCACAAGTTGAGAAGGACCTGATGCACTTCGGCGGATACGGCCCGGACACGCGCTTCGGGGTAGGCGTTGCGTACGTTGAGGGAAATACCGGAGGGTATTTGGGGCTGAAGCATTTCCGCGCATTCCCGTATCAGCTTGGACACAAGCGGCGTTTCGAAAAGGGCGTCCAATGGTTTGGTGCTGTCGGTCATGCGGATCTGCTTCATGAGTTCCTTGCCGCGAACGGTTGCCTCAAGGATACGCGTGATGTCTTCATGGGCCGGATTTTCGCGTGGAATTTCCGGCAGGGCAAGCTGGGCGCAGGCGTTTATCCCGCCGAGGATGTTGTTTACGTCGTGGGTAATTCCTCCCGCCATACGGCCTATGGCTTCCATACGCCGCGCAAGTTGCCCTCGGCGTTCAAGATCGTGCGCTTGGGCCAGCACCGCCTTTTCCTGTTTGAGCAAACATTCCGAACGCTGCTTCATACGAAGCAGGCAGGTAAGCAGCACGATAATGCCGAAAAGGATCAGCATAATGATCAGAGCCGGCAACAGCGCGGCCCGGTGCTGCTCATAAAAGGAAGGAGGACGGTTAACGATGACCGAATCCGGCGGAAGGACGTTTTCGCTGATGCCGTATCGGGCCAGCATGGCATAATCATAAATAAGGTAGGGGGACGGCTCATGCAGCAGAGGAATGGCATCAGGCGGCGTGCCGCGAAGGATGGACAGAGCCATACGCACGGTATGTGTGGCGTGGAACTCGTTGAATTCGCATTGGCCTGCGAGTACCCCCTTGCCGAGCTGGCCGCTCCACGGGGAATACATGGGGAGGTCGGTCCAGCTGCGGAGCAGTTGCAGGCTTTCCTTCATGGAAAAACTTTGGCCGTCGCCGGTGCGGTAATAGCCGAAGTTCAGGAGCACCGTATTTTGCGGCAACTCTTCAAGAGCCTTTTGCATGGCCTGTACCGACAGCCCCATAAGGACATGGACTGTAATGCCCGGCTTCATTGCCGCGAGTTCGGACTCCGCTTGTCGTAACGCAGTACGGGCGGACGTCGTGTCACCGCATATGATGGCCAGATGGCGGGCATCCGGGTGGACAAGAGGGATGGCTTCAAGGACTCGGTGGATGGAAAAATTTTCCAGAATGCCTGTATAATAGGATCGTCGTTCGACAAGCAGTGCTGGAGGATCCGCAATGCCGCAAAAAACGACGGGAACATCAGGAAAAAGCCGCTCTCCGTGGGCGAGCATAAAGTCTAACGCGTCGTTATCCGTTACGATAATGGCTTTGAAGAGGACACCCGCGTATTTTTGGGTAAAGAGCCTTGTCAGCTCGGTATCGAGACTCCCTGAAGGATAGCGTTCATAGTCAAGATATTCGCAATGCAGGCGTATACGGAAACCCGTTTCCGGGCGTTCAAATGCTTCCGAGATCCGGCTTATGATGTTGGATTCCCAGAAGTGACCGGAATGAAAAGAATTTATGATTAAAATTTCGGCGATCGGCAAAGAGGTCGTCTGTTCCGCCGTTTTGGCAACGACCGCCAAGGACAGCGTAAAAACGATACAAAACAACATAACCCTGATGAGGGCAGCAAATGCCTTCACATTAAGTCCCCAAAAAAGAATATATATTCTATCATTCTAGAAAAGTTCGCCCTGCAACTCAAGAAAAAGAACAGTGCGCGATGGTTGCATCAAATTTAAATAATGTGAAAAGATTGAATCGTCCTCGTATACTGCACGATGATGAGACGGGCTACCTTCCCAATAGCCTAAGCCGCCTACTCGGCGGACAACGCTTTGACAGCCAGAACGCCCCCGTATTTGTGCTTCTAAGCCGCCTACACGGCGGACAACGCAGCATTTCGGCTGGCATCGGCCCCATGTACCTTCTAAGCCGCCTACACGGCGGACAACGTTCACTGGTTTCTTGAAAGGCGGCGCGGGAGCTTCTAAGCCGCCTGCACGGCGGACAACTCATGTTATTATGAATGGGTCAGCCATTCCGTCTTCTAAGCCGCCTGCACGGCGGACAACGCCACCGAGGAAATGGTCCGCTCGTTTGAGCACTTCTAAGCCGCCTGCACGGCGGACAACTTCAAGGACATCATGAGCGACGCCCGCGCGACCTTCTAAGCCGCCTGCACGGCGGACAACCGTTCCCTTGCGTTCCCCGACGAGCACAGGATCTTCTAAGCCGCCTGCACGGCGGACAACTGCCAGCTGACCGGGAAGGATCTCCTGACCGTCTTCTAAGCCGCCTGCACGGCGGACAACGTTATTGCCCGGCAAAAACCCCGTTTGCCAAGCTTCTAAGCCGCCTGCACGGCGGACAACGCCAGCGGCAAAGATACGGCTGAACTGCAAAACTTCTAAGCCGCCTGCACGGCGGACAACCTCAGCCACTGCTCCGCTTCCTCGCGTACACTCTTCTAAGCCGCCTGCACGGCGGACAACAAGGGCATCTTGAGAGAGTCTCCTTTCTTTTCAAAAGGTTAGTCTTCAAAAGACCGCGAAGACTTCGCCTTGAAGCCCTAAGCGTAACCACCTTATTATCAATATCTTTTTTAGACAACTTCTTTATGAAGCCAATGGAAAGGCTCACCGCCGGGAGATCAGGACGGTTTCGCCTCTTTTCTGTAGGACGGAATCCTCAAACCTCTCCCGATCCCAAAGACAGGGCCGCTCCTGTCTACGCACAACTTGCCGACTCAATCCTCGACAGGCTTGACTGAATCAATATACATGGAGCAAGCAAGACCGTATCGTTCCATAAGCCTCTTGTTGTTTCACGGAAACGGGCTGTCAGGAAAGAGGTGTAGCCATCCTATGCCTGCCCAAATGGTTGGGCATGAGATTGACAGAACGGCAATAGCAGCAGAATTAAGCCACAAGAGGTTCACCTCTACGGCTCATTTGCACGCACCTGCATCGTCCCGGTGCAAGGCTGGCTGGCACCCGCAAGGGCACCAAGCTTGTGCCTGACGGTGCAAAAAAAATCATTAAAACAATTGAGTAGCTATGATAGACAACGAAAATCCCTTTGCGGCAGAAAATCCCTTTCGCAAAATCGACAAAAAACGTTTCCAGTCTGTTGACGAAAAAAAGAAGGCCAAGGCATCCCCCAAAAAAACAGCCAAGTACGAAGAGTCTGCAAGCTCCTTCTACTCTGCTTTTGTGTCTCCTGAAGATGAAGGGGATACCCGAGCCTTTATGTCCGCTGTCGCTGGCGTAGCCAGACTGGGGGAACCGGACAGGAGCAAGAAGCCGAAGCGCACTCCGCCGCCTCTGGAAAATCCCGTACTCGGAAACATCTCCATGACGCCTGCCAAAAGGACAGCAACCACCCCGGCTGGCACAGGCTCCAAAACCGAGGAGCCGCAACCGGCTTCCCAAAAAGAACAGTCCTCACCTGCCGCTGGCGTATTCCCGGAGGATGATGCGGACTTTTTCAGTGCGGTGCAGGATGTCACCCCCCTGTCCGGGAAAGGCAGAGCCGTGGCGGCAGAAACCCCACCCCCCGTCGTGTCCATACCGCCTGCCCGCAATCCGCTTCAGGATTTCATGGACGGCAAGGTCGAGTTTGCACTGGCCTTTACCGACGAGTATGTCGAAGGGCATGTTCTCGGGCTGGATCTGATGGTTGTCGGAAAACTGCAGGCAGGCCAGTTCAGCCCGGAATCCCATCTCGATCTGCACGGCATGAACGCCCAGCAAGCCTTTGACGCCTTGGTGGGCTTTCTTCGCGGAGCCTATTTCAAGGGACAGCGCACCGTGCTTGTTGTTCCCGGACGCGGACTCAACTCTCCACACGGCGTCTCCATTCTTAAGGAAAAGGTACAAAACTGGTTCACCCAGGAACCGTTCAAGCGCGTTATCCTTGCCTTTTGCACCGCAAGATCTTCCGATGGCGGCGCGGGTGCGCTCTATGTGCTCCTCCGGAAATTCCGCAAGGGCCAAGGGAAAATCTGCTGGGAACGGAAACCGGCAGATCCGGATCTTATTTGATTTTTCCGCTACACATACATATAACAGACTGAATACATTATTTAAAACAGCAAAAAAGCTCTCAGTCCCAGCTTTGTGCAAAAAGATTTTTAAAGGTTTGGCGAAAACAGACTGTTCAACCAAACAAATGTATGGTAGGGTCTCTCCATTCGGAACCCGCCTTCCCCTTTGCCGGGAACGGAATTCCACAATACCCAAGAGAACATCGGACTTGCATCCCGAATGATAACAACCGGCTGCAAGCTCCGCAGGCATACCGAAAGCGCGTAACATAACAATGGACATGGGCGAATAAGTCAGTATCATCTGACCAGCCTCTCCTCACCGAGGATCCGCCTGAAGCCTTTGTTATGTTCAGCGTCCGTTGCGACGCCGCGATTCGGGAACAGTGTATTCTTTCGCCGTGAGGCTACAGCCCCCGGCAGAACATGTATCGAGCCGCATCAGATAAGGATACGGCACAACAAAGTCCGCCTGGGTGCGGAAGGGAGTTTTCATGGCCAAGAAAATGAAAACCATGGATGGCAACACAGCCACCACGCACATTGCCTATGCGCTAAGCGACGTAGCCTGCATCTACCCCATCACGCCTTCTTCCGTGATGGGCGAGCTGGCTGACGACTGGGCCGCTGCCGGTAAAAAGAACCTGATGGGACAGACCGTCTCCGTGCGTGAAATGCAGTCCGAAGCCGGTGCCGCCGGTGCCGTGCACGGTTCGCTGGTTGCCGGTGCGATGACCACCACGTTCACGGCTTCTCAGGGCCTGCTGCTCATGATCCCCAACATGTACAAGATTGCGGGCGAGTTGCTTCCTTCCGTGTTCCACGTTTCCGCCCGCGCCCTTTCCACCCACGCGCTGAGCATCTTCGGCGACCAGCAGGACGTGATGGCTGCCCGCCAGACCGGGTTTGCCTTCCTGTGCGCCAGCTCCGTGCAGGAGTGCATGGACCTCGCTCTGGTTTCCCATCTGGCTACCATCGAATCCAGCGTGCCTTTCTGCCACTTCTTTGACGGATTCCGTACTTCCCACGAAATCCAGAAGATCGAAGTCATCGACTATGAAGACATCCGCAAGGTCGTCAACTGGGACAAGGTAAACGAATTCCGGCAGAACGCCATGAATCCGGAACATCCCCACCAGCGCGGCACCGCCCAGAACCCCGACATTTATTTCCAGAATACCGAACGCCGCAACATCTTCTACGATGCCGTTCCCAACATCGTTGTGGAAGCCATGAAGAAGGTTGAAGGCATCACCGGCCGCGCCTACCGTCCCTTCGACTATGTGGGCCATCCTGAAGCGGAACGCATCATCGTCGCCATGGGCTCCGCCTGCGAAACCATCGAAGAAGTGGTGAACCTGCTGAACGGTCAGGGCCAGCGCGTCGGCCTCCTGAAGGTCCGCCTGTACCGTCCCTTCTCCGTTGAACACATGCTGAAGGTCATCCCCACCACGGTGAAGACCATCTCCGTCCTCGACCGCACCAAGGAACCGGGCTGCCTCGGCGAACCCCTGTACCTCGACGTGTGCGCCGCCTTCATGGAAAAGGGCAACGCTCCCCGCATCCTCGGCGGACGTTACGGCCTGGGTTCCAAGGAATTCACGCCTGCCATGGCGAAGGCCGTCTTTGACAACATGAACACCCTCGGCTCGAAGAACCACTTCTCCGTGGGCATCGAAGACGACGTGACCTACACCAGCCTTGAAATCGGCCCGGACCTCGACACCGTGGCACCCGGCACCGTGCAGTGCAAGTTCTTCGGACTCGGCGCGGACGGCACCGTGGGCGCGAACAAGCAGGCCATCAAGATCATCGGTGACAACACCGACATGTACGCTCAGGCCTACTTTGCCTACGACTCCAAGAAGTCCGGCGGCTTCACCGTTTCCCACCTGCGTTTCGGCAACTCTCCCATCAGCTCCACCTATCTGGTGAACCAGGCCGACTATGTGGCTTGCCACAAGTCCACCTATGTGACCCAGTATGACGTGCTTGAAGGCATCAAGGACGGCGGCGTGTTCGTGCTGAACTCCGAATGGAACGCCATCGAAGACCTCGACCGTGAGCTCCCCGCCTCCATGAAGCGCACCCTGGCCCGCAAGCACATCAAGTTCTACAATGTGGACGCGGTAAAGGTCGCCACCGACCTCGGCCTCGGCGGCCGCATCAACATGATCATGCAGACGGCCTTCTTCAAGCTCGCCGAAGTCATCCCCTTCGATCAGGCCGTCGCCTATCTGAAGGATTCCATCAAGAAGACCTACGGCCGCAAGGGCGACAAGATCGTCAACATGAACATTGCCGCCGTTGACAACGCCGTTACCGCGCTGACCGAAATCAAGATTCCGGCCGAATGGGCTGACGCCGTCGACGCTCCCAAGGCTGACGCCTGTTCCTGCGGCTGCGGTTGCGGTCACAGCCACGAACCGGCCTACATCACCGACGTGGTGCGTCCCATTCTGGCTCAGCAGGGCGACAAGCTGCCCGTGTCCGCCTTTGAACCCGACGGACTCGTTCCCCTCGGCACCACCGCCTATGAAAAGCGCGGCGTTGCCGTGAACATTCCTGAATGGATCTCTGAAAACTGCATCCAGTGCTGCCAGTGCTCCTTCGTCTGCCCCCATGCCGCTATCCGCCCCGTGCTGGCTACCGAAGAAGAACTCCTTGACGCTCCCGAATCCTTCGGCACCAAGGACGCCATCGGCAAGGAACTCAAGGGCCTCAAGTTCCGTATGCAGGTCTACGCCGAAGACTGCCTCGGCTGCGGCTCCTGCGCCGAAGTCTGCCCCGCCAAGACCAAGGCTCTGGTCATGCAGCCCCTGCACACCCAGTTCGACGATCAGGTCGCCAACCTCAAGTACGCGACCGAAAACGTGGAAATCAAGGACAACCTGGTCAGCCGCGATTCCCTCAAGGGTTCCCAGCTTCAGCAGCCCTTGCTTGAATTCTCCGGTGCCTGCGCCGGCTGCGGCGAAACGCCCTACGTCAAGCTGATTACCCAGCTCTTCGGCGAACGGATGCTCATTGCCAACGCCACCGGCTGCTCCTCCATCTGGGGCGGCTCCGCACCTACCGTGCCCTACACCACCAACAAGGATGGTCACGGCCCGGCTTGGGGCAGCTCCCTCTTTGAAGACGCCGCCGAATACGGTTTCGGCATGTTCAGCGCAGTCAAGCATCGTCGCGACAAGCTCGCCGACATCATTGCCGAAGCTGCCCAGCTTCCCGGCCTTCCCGAAGAACTGGTCGCCTCCCTCAAGGGCTGGCTGGACAACAAGGAAGACGCTGACGGCTCCAAGAAGTACGGCGAAGAAATTCTTGCCGCACTTGCTGACGCTCCCGAACACGAACTGTTCGAACAGATCTGGGACATGAACGACCTGCTCACCAAGAAGTCCGTCTGGATCTTCGGCGGCGACGGTTGGGCTTATGACATCGGCTACGGCGGACTGGACCACGTCCTTGCTTCCGGCGAAGACATCAACGTGTTCGTCATGGACACCGAAGTGTACTCCAACACCGGCGGTCAGGCCTCCAAGTCCACCCCGCTTGGTTCCGTTGCCAAGTTTGCCGCTGCTGGCAAGCGTACCGGCAAGAAGGATCTGGGCCGCATGGCGATGACCTACGGCTATGTGTATGTGGCTTCCATCTCCATGGGTGCCAACAAGCAGCAGGTTCTCAAGGCCATCAAGGAAGCCGAAGCCTACAAGGGACCGTCCCTTATCATCGCTTACGCGCCCTGCATCAACCAGGGTATCCGCAAGGGCATGGGCAAGAGCATGGAAGAAGGCAAGCTCGCCGTTGAATGCGGCTACTGGCCTCTGTACCGCTTCAACCCCGAACTTGCTGAACAAGGCAAGAATCCTCTGGTTCTTGAATCCAAGGCCCCTGACGGAACCATCCGCGAATTCCTCGCCGGCGAAAACCGTTATGCCCAGCTGAAGACCATCGCTCCCGAAGACGCTGAACGCCTCCAGAGCGAACTGGAAAAGTCCTACAACATTCGTTATGAGCTGCTGAAGCACCTTGCCGCGCAGCCCAAGACGGAAGAATAAATCCTTTCCGGGAACCGGTACATCCGGTTCCCGGTTCCCGCTCTTTTGACGGAGCGTTTCCTCGTGCCTTTTTGACAGAAAGAAACGCTCCGTCTACATTGTTTTTCAGGACGCCCTATTGGGACGATCGACAGCGTCCCCGTAAGACGCCAGGAATTGATAGCCCTAGCAGGAAGCCCTGTTGCCTCAAGAGACAAGGGAAGGTACTGTTTTGGCCAGATTATTGGCAAAAAATCCTATTAACATTTTCTAATCAGCTGGTGTACAATGAAAATTCTGGTTATCAACGCGGGTTCCTCTTCTTGCAAGTATCAGTTGTTCAACATGGACGATCAGTCCGTCCTCTGCTCCGGCGTTGTCGAACGTATCGGACAGCCCATGGGCAAGCTGAGCCACAAGCTGGCTCCCGGCACTGACAAAGAAGAAAAGATGGTGTTCGAGCATCCTTTCCCCACCCATGTGGAAGGAATGGAAGAAGTCATTGCCCTGCTCCTCGATGCTGAAAAGGGTGTTCTCAAGGATAAGTCCGAAATTTCCGCTATCGGCCACCGTGTCCTGCACGGCGGCGAAGCCATCACCGCTCCGGTGCTTATCGACGAGAAGGCAAAGGAAATCATCCGTGATTGCTTCCCGCTCGGCCCGCTGCACAACCCGGCCAACCTGATGGGCATCGAAGTTGCTGAAAAGCTCTTCCCCGGCGTACCCAACGTGGGCGTGTTCGACACCGAATTCGGCATGACGCTGGCTCCCGAAGCCTATCTCTATCCGCTGCCCTATGCGCTGTATGAAGAACTGCGTATCCGCCGCTATGGTTTCCACGGCACCTCGCACAAATACATTGCCCACGCCACTGCGGAATTCCTCGGCAAGCCCCAGTCCGAACTGAACTCCATCACCATGCATCTGGGCAACGGCTCCTCCATGACCGCTGTTCAGAACGGCAAGTGCATCGACACCTCCATGGGCCTGACGCCTCTGGAAGGCCTGATGATGGGTACCCGCTGCGGTTCCATTGACCCTGCCATCGTTCCTTTCATGATGGAAAAGAAGGGCATGACCCCGCAGGACGCCGATAAGGTCATGAACAAGGAATCCGGCCTGTTCGGTATCTGCGGCACCAGCGACATGCGCGATGTGCACGCCAGCGTCGAAAAGGGCGACAAGAAGGCCGAGCTTGCTCTGAAAATGCTGGTCCGCAGCATCAAGAAGACCCTCGGCTCCTACTTCTTCCTGCTCGGCCGCGTCGACTCTATCGTCTTCACTGCCGGTATCGGTGAAAATGACGAAATCGTTCGCGAAGCCGTCTGTGAAGGTCTCGAAGCCTTCGGCATCAAGATCAACAAGGAAGAAAACAATACCCGCAAGCCCGGTGCGCGCGTGATCAGCACGGAGGACAGCCAGATCCCCGTCCTCATCATCCCCACCAATGAAGAGCTGGAAATCGCCATGACGACCAAGCGGATCGTGGAAGAAGCCCAGCAGTAAAAGCTTCGCCAGCCTGATCAGAAAAGCCTCCCCTTGCAAAAGGGGAGGCTTTTCTTTCTCGAAACCGCAAACGCCGTTGGGAGGGCTGACCCATGCGCTACAGGCTGTGCAGCCACCGCTCAACGCATTCAAGCACCGCAGCATCCTCTCCCGGAGCAAACCAGCGAATCCGGCTGTCGGCATTGAACCAGGTGAGCTGCCGCTTGGCATAGGCCCGAGTGTTTTTGATCCACAAGTCGCATGCGCTCTGAAAAGCCATCTCTCCTGAAAGGTATTGATGCAATTCGCGGCAACCGATTCCTGACCATCCCGGCAAGGTTCCCTCGGGACAACGCGCATACTCGGCACGGGCCTCTTCAAGGGCACCGGCCTCAAGCATCATGCCGATCCGCCGTGCAAGCAGCGGCGTCAAGACATCAAGGGGCAACTTCAATCCGATACGCAGCACATCGATATCCAGCGGAGGCGGAGTCTGGCTATGCCACCATGAAAACGTTTTCCCGGTCGCTTCAAGGACACAGAGTGCGCGCACGATACGCTGGCGATCGTTTGCATGGATGCGGGCGGCATATGCCGGATCAATGAGAGCCAGCTTCTTGTGCAGCTCCGCCGAGCCTTCAATGCGGCACGCTTCCGTTACCCGTGCAAGAACAGGTTCCGGTATGGGAGGAATATCCACGATACCATCAAACAAGGCCCGAACATACAAGCCTGTTCCACCTACCAGAAGGGGAAACGGAACGGCCTTGATACAGGCCAGGGCGCGTTCCCCCCATGCTCCGGCGGAAAAGGATGCCGCCGTATCCAGAAAGCCATACAGATGGTGCGGGCAAACGGCCTGCTCCTCCGAAGACGGCTGTGCCGTAATGATCGGGAAGGCCCGGAACACCTGGCGCGAATCGGCATTGATCACTTCCCCGCCGAAACGTTCAGCAAGGCGAAGGGCAATCGCTGTTTTTCCCGCTCCGGTCGGACCAACGAGGCAAACAACGCGGGGTTTCGTCATATGTTCGGTTCCCTGTTCGGCATCATGCTTTCCAGACGCGCCAGCTCGGAAAAGTCGGGCGTCTGCGTAACAGGCTGAGAGTCCATTTCCTCGGAAAAGCCAAAGCGTTTCCGAAGACAGGAAAACACATGGTCAGGCACCAGCCCCCGCACATCTCCTCCCAAGCTGGACACCGTCTTGACGATGGTGGAGCTGATGTACAGCCAGCGATAATCGGAAATCAGAAACAGGGTTTCGATATCCGGACGGAGCTTGCGATTCATCAGGGCTATCTGAAACTCGTATTCGAAATCGGACACAGCGCGAAGCCCGCGGAGAATCGTACGCACATTTCTGTTGGCGACGTAATCCACCAGCAGCCCCTGAAAAGGCTCTACCAGGATATTCGGTTCCCCGGCAAACACCTTTTCCGCCATCGCAACCCGCTCCCCCAGGGAAAAGAGCGGATCCTTTCCCGTATCGGCGGCAACCGCAACGATGATACTGTCAAACATTCGCAATCCGCGCCGGATGATGTTCTCATGCCCGTTGGTCAGCGGATCGAAGGTTCCCGGATAGATTGCTACTCGCTTGTCTTGTGCCATAAGATAATCCGGGTCTGTCCGTAATGCCTGTCGGTTTCCAATGCCAGTTCTTCGTGAACAGCCTCGGCGTCAAAGCGTAGCCCGCCCTCGATTTCGGCAAGCAGGTATCCGTCGGGGGCCAGCCAGCCGCCTTTCAGAACCGCCTTGATCGTCGGGGCCAGCCGGTTTTCTCCATAGGGTGGATCGGCAAAGATGACATCGTAAGGCTGGTACGCCCTGCCCCGCAGGAAACGCAGGACATCGCTTTCCGCAACCCTGCACCGTTCCGCCACATCAAGGCTGTCCACGTTCTGTTCAAGACAGCGCACGACTTTCGGTTCACGCTCGACAAGGCAGACTTCCTCAGCTCCGCGGCTGAGAGCTTCAAAGCTGAGGCTTCCGCTTCCGGCAAACAAATCCAGTACGCGCAGCCCGCTCCACACAACGCCCCGTGCCGCCAGCATGGAGAAAATGGCTTCACGGACTTTTGCCGTAGCGGGACGATATCCCGGCCCTTCAACGGTTTTCAAAATCCGGCCCCCAAGGGCACCGGCAATGATTCGCATGGAAACTCCAACAAGATGTGCCGGCAGTATGCCGACGCTGATGTGAAAGGAAGAGAAGAGGCCCACACCGGGCCCCTTCTCATGTTTACAGCTGGCTAAGGACGGACAGCAGTTCCTTGTTCAACTCAAGGACACGATCCCGGATATCAACCTGCTCGTCCCAAGGCAGGCTTTCCGCCTTTTCCAGACGAAGCCGCAGTTTCGCGGTCTTGCTTTCGATTTCCTCAAGCAGCAGATCCCAGTCCACATGGGCGTAGCTCCTGGGCTGCGCCGTGACCACAACTTCGGGTACCGCACCGGCAACCAGTTCCATTTCTTCAAGGTAACCGGGAATGCTGACATGCAGCCCGAATTTTTCCTTGATCAGGCCGCTGAGCGTTTCCTGGGCCTTTTCTTCACCATGCACCAGCACAACCTGCATTCCCGGATGGGTCATCTTGCCGACCCAGTCCAAAAGCTGGCTCTGTCCGGCATGCGCGGAAAAGCCGCCGATGGTGAAAATCTTTGCCTTGATGGCAATATCTTCATTAAAGAGACGAATGGAGCTTGCGCCGTCCACGATTTTACGGCCCGGCGTACCCACGCCCTGATACCCGACAAAGACGATGCTGGCGGTAGAACGCCACACATTATGGCGCAGGTGATGCTGGATACGTCCGGCGTTGCACATGCCGCTGGCGGAAATGATGATCGCCGGGCCTTTGAGCGTATTGAGGGCCTGCGATTCCGCCGCGCTCAGGGTGAACTTGACGTTGGGGAACTGCTCGCGAAGCTTCGTAGTCAGAGCAATCTCGGGAGTATCAAGATAGTCCTTGAAATCCTTGAAGACTTCGGTAGCGCGGATCGCCAGCGGGCTGTCCACGAAAATGGGCATGTCGCTCGGGAGCTTGCCCTTCTCCTTCAGCAGGTACAGGCAATACAGGATTTCCTGTGTGCGCCCCACCGCAAAGGCCGGAATGATGACCTTGTCCCGGTTGCCGTAGCTGTACGCGATGGCATCCGCCAGTTCTTCAAAGGTCGCGGCTTCATTCTTATGGTTACGGTCGCCGTAGGTGCTTTCCAGAAAAAGATAGTCCGTCTGCTGGGCAGCCGTTACCGGATCGTGCATCAGCAGGGTTCCGGGGCGTCCAAGGTCGCCAGAGAAAACCATCCGGGTTGTCTTCCCGTTTTCGGTGACAACGATTTCCAGAAAGGCGGAACCGAGAATATGCCCGGCATCCTTGTAGGTTACGGAAATACCGGGGTGCGGTTCGAAGGTTTTGCCGTATTCTACGGTCCGGAACTGATCCGGAACCTTACGGGCATCTTCGATCGTGTACAACGGCTGAACGGCTTTCTCCTTTCCGTTCTGTCCACTCTGTCCAGTGTTGCGCTTTTGTTTTTTCTGTTTCCATTCCGCCGCCATTTCTTGAATGTGCGCGCTGTCTTCAAGCATCAGGCCGGCAAGCGCAGCTGTGGGAGGCGTACAATAGATAGGGCCTTTGAAACCTTCGCGCACAATGCGGGGAAGAAGGCCGGAATGGTCGATATGCGCGTGAGTAAGAAGTATAAAATCAATATTTCCGGGATGATAAACTTCAACATCGAAGTTTCTCACTTCAATGTCCGAGTTCCCCTGGTGCATGCCGCAATCTACCGAAAACCGAATCCCGCACGCTTCAATAATGTAGCAAGACCCTGTGACGGTGTGTGCCGCACCGAGAAAATGAACTTTCATACAGCCTCCTGGAACAGAGTGAATATCCAGACGAGCAACCACAATACCCGCAACACCCCTATCCTGACAAGAAAAACTATGCCGCCCCAACCCGGCAAGACAACCCCGGAAAAGAAATCCCTGTTTTAAAAAAGCCATTTATTCAAAACAGTTTTCAGGATAGCTGACCGGCTTGCGCCAGTATGGGCATGTGATATACTCAACACATAATAAGGAGCTGCGTATGCCTCAATTTCCGATAGACATGCTTTCCGTCCGGGAGTCATGGCGACTGTTCAGAATTCTTGCCGAAATCGTGGACGGTTTTGAAACGCTCAGCAATCTCGGCCCTTGTGTTTCCATTTTCGGTTCCGCAAGAGTCAAGCCCGACAACCCGTTGTATGCCGAGGCCGAAACCATCGCCCGGCTGCTTGTGGAATCCGGTTATGGGGTCATTACGGGCGGAGGCCCCGGCCTCATGGAAGCGGGAAACAAGGGTGCAACTGAGGCCCAAGGCGTCTCGGTTGGCCTTCACATCCAGCTCCCCCACGAGCAGGAATGCAACAAGTACGTCAAGATACGCAGCGACTACCGCTACTTTTTCCTCCGCAAGCTCATGTTCGTCAAATACGCGCTGGCGTATGTGGTCATGCCCGGCGGCATGGGCACCATCGACGAGCTTTCCGAAGCCTTCGTGCTGGCCCAGACCAAGCGCATCCGCCCGCTGCCCATCATTCTCTACAAAGGCAGTTTCTGGAATGGCTTCATCGACTGGATGAAGGACAGCATGGTTGAAGGCGGATTTATCCGTGATGCGGAACTCAGCGATTTGATTACCATCTGCGAGACGCCGGAACAGGTTGTTCAAGAAATCCGCAGACGGGTTATCCTGTAACATGCACACATGCCAAAGGCCGTGCCCGGAACGGCAGGGTTCCGGGGCGGCCTCTGCCAGCGACTGCCAGCCGGCAGCCAGAACCGTATGGGGACCAGTCCCCCCTGCCCCTCCCGGCTGGACGTGGGAAGCACTGATGCGGCTGGCTCTTGAAGAAGCCCGCAACGCGCCCGCAGCGGGAGAAGTTCCCGTAGGAGCCATCGTCGTTTCGCCGGACGGGAACATTCTCGGCAGGGCGCATAACCAGCCGGTTTCGCTTTCCGATCCTTCCGCCCACGCCGAAATTCTGGCCATGCGGGCTGCCGGGCGCACGCTCCAAAACTACCGGCTCGAACACTGCGTGCTGGTCGTGACGCTGGAACCGTGCTTCATGTGTACGGGGGCCATTGTCCACGCCCGGCTTGGCGGCGTTGTCTACGGAGCATCGGACAACCGGGCCGGAGCGGTGGAGTCCTGCTTCAATGGGCTGGATCTCCCCTTCCATAACCACAGGGTCTGGCATATGGGCGGCATAGCGGCCCAGGAGTGCGCCGCCCTGCTTCAAGATTTTTTTCGCAAATCCCGCTGAACGGATTGGGGATACGCCCCGCCGCATACTTTTTCATGGACAGCCGGTGCGTCTCGACGTACTGTATATCAAGGAGAAGAAGTATGAATACTGCTATCAACATTCTCGGCATCTCAGGGAGCCTTCGGGCACAGTCCCGCAATACAGGACTGCTGCGGCATGTTGCATCCTGCCTTCCTCCCAATGTCCATTTCAAGATTGCCAATCTTGGCGAGATTCCTTTTTACAATGCAGACATTTCCAAGCCAGAATCCGTACACACCCTCATCCGGCAGGTCAAAGAGGCCGATGCACTGGTACTTGCCTGCCCCGAATACAACTACTCCATTGCCCCTGCCCTGAAAAACGCACTGGACTGGGTTTCCAAGGAACCTGATACCCCGCTTGACGGCCTGCCCGTTGCGATCATGGGCGCAGGGGGAGGCATGGGAACGGCCCGGGCACAGTACCATCTGCGTCAGGTATGCGTTTACCTGAACCTCCGTCCGCTGAACAAGCCCGAAGTCTTTTCCAATGCCTTCTCACAGTCCTTCGATGAAAACGGCGATGTCGTCGATCCCGAGCTGAAAAAACATATCGAGGACATGATGGCGGCCCTGCTGGACTGGCAAAAGCAGCTGGCTCGATAGATACGGAGAACATCTTCCCGTTGACGAAAAAAGGCACCCACAAACGAGGTGCCTTTTTTCATCAAGCAGTGTGCGTCAGCTATTTCATCGCCCGAAAAGGCGAAATCGCCCGCAGCCGTTCAATCACCGGCGGGAGCTGTTCAAGCACGAAATCGATCTCTGCATCAGTCGTGTACCGGGACAGCGAGAACCGGATGGAGCCGTGGGCAAAGGTGAACGGCACGCCCATGGCACGAAGCACATGGGAAGGCTCCAGACTGCCGGACGTACAGGCGGAACCGGAGCTGGCACAAATGCCGAGCTGATCCATGAGCAGCAGAATAGCTTCGCCTTCCACATACTGGAAAGCGATATTCGTGGTGTTGGGCAAACGATGTTCCTGATCGCCATTGACGATGGCATCGGGAATGGCGGCCAGAAGCCCCTTTTCCAGACGATCGCGCAGCGCAGGAACCCGGATATTTTCTTCGGCCATATGGTTCATGGCCAGCTCGCAGGCGGTACCGAGACCGATGATATACGGCGCGTTTTCCGTTCCCGCACGACGCCCGCGTTCCTGATGCCCCCCGCGAAGGAACGGGATAAACCGGGTTCCCTTGCGGACATAGAGGACGCCGATGCCCTTGGGGGCATGGAGCTTGTGGCCGGACAAGGCCAGAAAGTCGATCGGCATCTTGGCGAGATCAATAGGAAGCTTGCCGGCAGCCTGCACCGCGTCGGTATGGAACAGGATGCCCCGTTCCTTCACCATTTCGGCAATCTTCTGAATGGGGAATACCGTACCGGTTTCGTTGTTGGCATACATGACGGAGACGATAGCCGTATCTTTCCGCATGGATTCCGCCAGCTCATCCAGATCGAGACGCCCCTTGGAGTCAACGCCCAAGTAGGTGATTTCGTATCCCTTGCTTTCCAGATGCTGCCCAAGGGAGATCAACGCGGAATGCTCAACACGAGTCGTGATGACGTGCTTCTTTTCCGGCTGGGCCTGAAGCGCGGACATCACTGCCGTGGAGTCGCTTTCCGTACCGCAGGACGTAAAGATAATTTCCTCGGGTTTCGCCCCAAGCATGGCGGCAACCTTTTCGCGGGCTTCCTGAATGCTCTTGCCCACCTGTCCGCCAAACGTGTGCATGCTGGACGCATTGCCATATTTTTCCGTAAAAAACGGAATCATGCTTTCAAAGACTTCCGGCGCGACCTTGGTCGTGGCGTTGTTGTCCAGATAGATGACGCTCATGCCTTCACCTCTTCAACGACAATTTCCGGCTCCACCTGCTCGCGAAGGATCTTTTCAACCAGATCCTTCAGGGTTACGGTACGGGAGCTGCAATTGGAGCACTGGCCGCGCAGGGCAACGACAACCCGATGCCCATCGACGTCAATCAGCTCGATATCGCCGCCGTCGGCAACAAGGCGCGGGCGCACTTCATCCTGAAGAGCCTGCATGACCTTCTGCATGCGCTGCACGTTGGTCATCACGGACTTGGGCGCGGGATTGAATTCCTTCAGCTTGGGCTTGCCCAGTTCCTCGTCGAGGATATCCTGAATGGCGTCCAGGCAGTCGCCGCAACCGCCGCCAGCCTTGGTGTAGTTGGTCACTTCCTCTACGGTCTTGAGGCTGTTTTCTTCAATAGCCCTGCGGATCTGGACATCGGTCACCCCGAAGCACTTGCAGATCAGCTTGCCTTCGTGTTCGTGCTTCTGCTCGGCAGGTTCGCCGCGCCAGTTGCGAAGAGCCGCTTCAAGAGCTTCCTGCCCCATAACCGAGCAATGCATCTTTTCACGGGGCAGCCCGCCAAGATAGGCCGCAATATCCTTATTGGTCACCTTGGAGGCTTCCTCCACGGTCTTTCCCTTGATCATTTCAGTCAGCGCAGAACTGGAGGCAATGGCACTGGCGCAACCGAACGTCTGAAAGGTCGCATTTTCAATGATGCCCGCATCGTTGATTTTCAGAAAGAGTTTCAGGGCGTCGCCGCAAGCCAAGCTTCCGACTTCCCCGATGGCGTTGGCATCAGGAAGTTCGCCCGCATTGCGCGGCTTCAGGAAATGCTCCCGAACGGTATCCGTATATTCCCACATATGTCCTCCAAAAAACTGGTCACCAATCCGGGGGTGGTCACGCCCGGAGAGCATAACGATTTGTGAAAAGGTCTTTCAACCGACAGTTACCATATAAGGCCAAACCTCCACAAAGGAAGGGGGACCTAAAATTTTTTCTGACTATCCGTGCCTTCCGGGAATCTATGCACCGCTTCCCCAACCGGGTCAAGAGCATTGCATCCGCCGAACACGGCATCCCCTCCGGCAGGGCGGCCCGTTGCCTTTTTCAAATCCTTACGGGATCATCATCGAATATTGACAGCGTATTGCGCCCCCTTCCCGGAGCACCGCCACGCCAACAGGCTTTATTGCAGCCAGCGAGGGCGCACAGGAAAAACAAGGTTTCCCACGCATTGAAACCATCAGCGTTCTGAGAAACCTCGGAATCCCTGCCTCCGTCGCAGTGGCAAATGGCATACATGCCGACAGGCCATCCCGCTAAAACAGCAGGACATCCACCGGCGTTCCGGCTTCCAGACCTTCAAGGCGAGCCGGTATACGGACCAGCCCATCCGCCTTCAGAACTGTCCGCATCAGCCCCGACAGGCCAAGCACAGGCACGGCCCGCACACGATCTCCCTCATATTCCAGCCGAACACGCACATACTCCTCACGCCCCTGTCTGGAAGCGACGTTGCGAGCCAGCACCGCCTGACGCACCGGCCAGAATTGCTGCTGAAAGGCATGTCCGTGTGCGCCCTCTTCCGCCAACGCGCTGATGGAATAGCCTGCCAGGTGCCGCAAAAACGGTATGCCCAAAACATGCATGACGACCTGAGCCGAGGCAATCTGCCCCGGAAGCCCCCAGACAAAGGTTTTTCCGCAGCGCGCAAGGATGAGGGGCTTGCCGGGGCTGAGCGCAACCCCGTGGCAAAGGATTTCCGCATCACCCAAGGCGTGGAGGGCTTCCAGCGTCAAATCCCTCACCCCTACCGAGCTGCCTCCCGACAAGAAGAGGACATCGGGAGGCACGCCATTCCTGCCCGACAAGGCCCGGCGCAAGGCGTTTTCCAGCGATGCGAGGGTATCCGGCACAATGCCCAACACCTCCACATGCGCCATCTTTGCCGTCATGGTCGCGAGCACCGTTGTATTGACGTCTCGGATCTGTCCGGGACGGGGAGTTTCCTCCGGCGCGACCAGCTCGTCCCCGGTAGAGAGGATCGCAACGTTCGGACGCCGAACCACCGGGATCTCCGTAACGCCGAGTGCCGCCAGCAACCCGGCTTCCTGTGCCCTGAGCACGGTTCCCCGAGGCAACAGGAGACCGCCTTTCTCGGCATCCTCCCCTTTCCGCATCACATATTGCCCGGGTGCCGCAGCGCGCCGAAAGGCTATGACACCAGCACCCAGCGGATGGGTATGTTCGACCATCACCACCGCATCGGCACCCTCGGGAAGGTATCCGCCGGTCACGATGGACGCACACTGCCCCGGCTGGAGGGAAAACGCCGGCGGCGCATCAATGGCAATATCCCCGATACAGTCGAGCCAACCCGGATTGTTTTCCGAAACGCCAAAGAGATCGGCGGCACAGACGGCATACCCATCCATCCCCGACCGATTGGCAGCGGGCACGTCTTCTCCAGACCAGAGCGTTTCCGCCAAAACCCTTTCAAGGAAAAGTGCGTCCAACGACACCGTTTCCCTGTCGAGCGGAGAGGCGGAAAGCAGAAGGGAAACCACCGCCTCTACAGGCAGTACATGAAGAAACTCTTTCGGCATCCGTAAATCCGTTTGCGTTTTGCCGCATCTTTCTGCATTATGCAGGATCTTGCGATCAGACATTCAGCCTTATGCAAAGAGTGCGGCTTGGACGTGAAGATACGCTTAGCAACTGCCCATCCGCAAGCAGACCAATACACCGGCATCGCTGCCCATACAAGCAGAGCCACGCTATCGTGACATACGAATTCACGCACTCCAAGACACGCCGTTTCCGCCATCCAAAGGACGCCGCCTTTCGGAAAAGGCATCCCGGAACACTCGACTTTCCGGCGTTCCTGCTCTAGAGTTGTCCGTTGCAACAAGCTCTGTATCCGGCAAGCGTTCGGGAACGCCCGGAGACATCAAGGAGTCACCCATGCCGTGTCGTTTTCTTTCCCTGTCCTCTGAGGCCATGTGGCCAGAACTGCTTAACCTGCTGGAAAACCGAGACAACCCCGACCATACCGTCGAGGCGGATGTCCGTTCCATGCTGGATGCCGTTCGCAAAAACGGAGACAAGGCCGTTCTCGACTATGTCCGGCGGTTCGACTGTCCGCAAATGGAACCGCCTCTGAGGGTATCGGAAGAAACCATTGCCGAGGCTGCCCGCGAAGTTGATGCCGAAAGCCTCGATTGTATCCGGCAGGCTGCCGACAACATCCGGGCCTTCCATGAAGCGCAGAACGATCGTTCATGGTTTGTCACGCGTGAGGACGGAACCGTCCTCGGCCAGAAAATCACGGCCGTGGATCGCGCGGGGATGTATGTTCCCGGCGGACGCGGCGGCAATACGCCGCTTATCTCCAGCCTGCTCATGACAGCCATTCCCGCTCAGGTTGCCGGTGTCCGCGAAATCGCCGTTGTCACGCCGCCCCGTGCCGACGGCACGCTCAACCCGCACATCCTCGCCGCGGCGCACCTTCTTGGTGTTCAGGAAATCTACCGCATGGGTGGAGCATGGGCCATTGCCGCCCTCGCCTACGGAACCGAAACCGTCGCTCCCGTGGATGTCATTGCCGGCCCCGGCAACATCTGGGTAACCACCGCCAAACGGATGGTTCAGGGAAAGGTGGGCATCGACATGATTGCCGGGCCTAGCGAAGTCCTTGTCCTTGCCGACGATTCCGCAAATCCGGCCTGGCTTGCCGCCGACATGCTCTCGCAGGCCGAGCACGACACGCTGGCTTCGGCCATCTGCATTACGGACAGCGAAACGCTGGCCCATGCCGTAATGGAAGAGATGGAACGCCAGTCCTCCGCCCTGCCCCGTGCGGACATCGCACACAAGTCGCTGGCCGACTGGAGCGCGGTGGTCCTTGTCCCGAACATGGACGACGCCATTGAGCTTGCCAACCGTGTGGCTCCCGAGCACCTTGAAGTGCTCATGCGCGATCCGTGGTCAGTCATGCCCCACATCCGGCACGCAGGCGCGGTGTTTCTCGGCCCCTACTCGCCCGAACCCCTCGGCGACTATTTCGCCGGCCCGAACCATGTGCTGCCCACGCTCGGCACGGCACGCTTCTCCTCCGCACTTTCAGTGCAGACCTTTTCCAAGCGCACCAGCATCATCGCCGCCAGCCCCTCCTTTGCCGCCGCCAATGCGGACGCCGTAGCCCGGCTTGCCCGCATGGAACAGCTTGAGGCCCATGCCCGTTCGATGGAATGCCGGAAACGCTAGTCTTTTCGTCAACGCTCAACCTGCGGAACACGCTCAAAGGAAACCACATGAAAGTCACGACCCAGACCAACATCAAGGAATTCCCTCTGCTCAACCGGGGCAAAGTTCGCGATATTTACGACATCGACGAGTCCACGCTCCTCATCGTCACCACCGACCGCATGTCGGCCTTTGACGTCATCATGAACGAGCCGGTTCCCTACAAGGGCGTAATCCTCAATCAGATCACCCTGTTCTGGATGAAGAAGTTTGCCCACCTCGTGAAGAACCATCTCATCGAAAGCGATGTGGACAAATTCCCCGCCGCTCTGGCCCCCTATCGTGACGAACTGGAAGGCCGCTCCGTCCTCGTCAAAAAGGCCAAGCCGCTGCCGGTGGAATGCATCGTGCGCGGTTATATTACGGGTTCCGGCTGGAAGGACTACAAGGCCACCGGCACGATCTGCGGGTACACGCTTCCCGAAGGGCTTCAGGAATCCGACCGCCTCGAACACCCGATCTTCACCCCTTCCACCAAGGCCGAACTCGGTGAGCACGACGAAAACATCTCTACCGCCCGCGCCGCCGAAATCCTCGGCAAGGATGTCGCCGCGCAGGTTGAAAGCCTTGCCCTGACCATCTTCAAGGAAGCCCGCGCATGGGCAGAAAGCCGCGGCATCATCATCGCCGACACGAAATTCGAATTCGGCATGGTTGACGGCGAACTGACCCTGATCGACGAAGTGCTGACGCCCGACTCCTCCCGTTTCTGGCCTGCCGAAGGCTATACGCCCGGACAGAGCCAGCCGAGCTTTGACAAGCAGTATCTCCGCGACTGGCTGACCGCACAGCCCTGGGACAAGACGCCGCCGCCGCCCGCCCTGCCCAGGGAAATCGTTGAGGCCACCCAGAACAAATATCTCGAAGCCTACCGCATCCTCACCGGCAGCGAGCTTGCTCTCTAGCCGAAGCGTGCATTACGGAACAGGCCCGCTTTGGGGCCTTTTCCGGGGTTTCTTTTCCAACAAGTACCAACCACGAGGAAAACATGCTGTTGAAAGATAAAAAGTGCCTCATCTTCGGGGTAGCCAATAACAGAAGCATTGCCTACGGTATCGCCGCCGCCTTCAGGCAGCAGGGCGCGAAGCTGGCCTTTAGCTACGCGGGGGAAGCCATCCACAAGCGCGTGGAGCCTATCTCCGAAGAGCTTGGCGGAGATTTCATCTTCCCCTGTGACGTGACCAGCGACGAACAGATCGCCGAGGCCGTCGCTCTCGTCAAGGAACGCTGGGGTTCCGTGGATGTGCTCGTCCACTCGGTCGCCTTTGCCAATCGCGAAGATCTGACCAACCGCTTCATCGAAACCTCCCGCGACGGCTTTGCAACCGCGCTGAACGTTTCCGCCTACTCCCTCACCGCGCTCTGCCACGCCTTTGAGCCGCTCCTCAACCCCGGCGCATCCGTGCTGACCATGACCTACTACGGGGCACAGAAGATCATCACCAACTACAATGTGATGGGTGTCGCCAAGGCTGCGCTTGAAGCCTCCGTGCGGTATCTTTCCGTTGATCTCGGCGCAAAGAATGTCCGCATCAACGCGATCAGCGCAGGTCCCATCAAGACGCTGGCCTCCTCGGGCATTTCCGACTTCAAGCAGATTTTCAATCATATTGAAGAACATGCTCCGCTCCACCGCAACGTGACCACTGAGGACGTGGGCAAATCCGCCGTCTTCCTCGCCTCGGATCTCGGCTCTGCCGTGACCGGCGAGGTGATGTTCGTGGACTGCGGCTACAACAACCTGGGTATCTAATGTCGGTTCTCGGCACGTTTGCCTTTCTCATCGCCGTTGTCTGGCTCATGGCCCGCACATACAGCGAGAAATAACATCTCCGGGCCTTCCGCGCTGCTCTGGGCGGAATACCCTTTGCTGCATAAAAAAATCCCCCGGCAACCTGTCGGGGGATTTTTTCGTCTGCAACACCCGCCGAAGCGGTCAGCTGCAAAAAGGGGCAACAGCCCCTGCGGATCATTCGGGGGATCATTCGCCGATGGTGTACTCAACCCACGGAAGGCTTACCACCCGCACCTGCTTGAGAAAGGCCACCACATCGTCAGGCCCGTGGTAACGGGTCACCTTAAGATCATCATGGCTCAGCAAGGCCACCGGAACATCGGGGAACAGCTTCTGGGCGCGTTCGGCAAAAAGCTCCACTTCCTTGGGCTTCATGAACAGCTTGGGATCAACCAGCACTACAGCGAAATCCAGTCCGCACTGCGTGATCCGGGCCGCTTGCAATTTCGGCATCGTCGGCATCCTTTACGTTTGGGTTTGCGCCTTCCCAAAAGGAAGGAATCTACAGTAATACTTTAGGTAACAACATCCGAGACAAGACGTCCTGGAGCAGGCAAGGCGTCTTCCCTGCTTTAGCCGGACGGGCGTACAACATTGGATAGGACATACGCCTGACTCCCCCTTTCGACACTCGCCGGGAAAGGGAGTTTCCTGTTTACGCCGTGTACTTCACCCTGTCCAGAACCCCGGCCCGCTTCGCGTTGCTGAACCGAGCCGCCGTACCGCCGAAACACCTTGTCCCCGCTTCCCGTCCGGCATGAGGGCCTGCCCCATACAATCCGTCCGCGAAAGCTGTTTTTTCAATAAAACAACATAGCTAAAGAGACAACCGTGAAGACGTTGCCTCCTGCGTCAAGGGAGCTTTTCTTTCCATGCAACGGAACCGGCTGGGAAAAGCGTCTTTGCGGCAGGTGGCTTCACAAGGGCTGTTCCTCGCGTTCAGCATCCCTGCACATAAAAGAGAGCGAGTCCGCCTTGTGCGGTTTCCTTATATCGAGTGTCCATATCCCGCCCTGTCGCCGCCATAGTCCGAATCGTCACGTCAAGGCCCACCGGGTGGAAGGTACCGCGCCCGGCCTTTGCCATCAGGAATGCGTTCCACGCCTTGACGGCCCCCATGGCGCAACGGGCGATACAGGGAATCTGAACGTAGCCGCCCACAGGATCGCAGGTCATTCCCAAATGGTGCTCCAAGGCATTTTCAGCGGCATTTTCTATTATTTCAGGAGATTCACCCTGTACCTGCGCGAGCAGGGCTGCACTCATGGAAGACGCGGAGCCAATTTCCCCCTGACAGCCGACATCCGCACCAGCAACAATGGTGTGCGAGCTTGACGGACCGGGTCCGATCTTGAAGATTTCCAGTACTGATGTATCGATGGGCCGCTCCACCGGAAGCCCTGAACGCCACAGGGGATCAAATCCTGCCCAAGTCTTCAGGGGAGAGAGGGTAGTAGCCATACCTGCACATGACAGGCTCAAAAGGCTCTTCGCGTGATGGACATTGGATTTCCCCTTGCTGTAGCTCTGTTCAAATCCAGAGAGAAGCCGTGCGATCTCGAACGACCTGAACCAACAAGGCCTTCCCCGCGTCAGAGAGGAGGCTCGTCGGCACCGCGTTGTTCGAAAGAGAGTCAATGCGGCGGGCAACTGCCTGAACATCTCCTGCCATTCTAAGGCAGTTACAGTATATACCGGCCTTTTTCAAGGTGCCCTGTACTAAGGTGCCCTGTACTCGCGTGCCGCTTCCCGCCCCTTCGCTCCTCCCCCCCCTTTGCGCCGGACAGGTTGAAAACGGAAACTTGCTCCTCCCGCACGCACGGGCTATCTAGAGCAAGCCCCTTCGCGCAACTTTCACGGAGAACATGATGAAACGCCCTCCTCTGACCGTACTCCATACATCCGACTGGCATATCGGGCGGACGCTGTACGGACGCCGCCGCCATGAGACGTTTGCCGCCTTTCTCGACTGGCTGGCAGATACGCTGCAAACCCACCACGTCGACGTACTGGTCGTTGCCGGGGATATTTTCGATACCAGCTCGCCGAGCAATCAGGCACAGGAACTGTACTACCGCTTCCTGTGCCGCGTCACCCATCTTTGCCGCCATGTCATTATCGTAGCCGGAAACCATGACTCGCCATCCTTCCTTACGGCCCCGCAGGAGCTGCTCCGGGCCCTCAATGTCCACGTTGTCGGAACGGCTGACGAGTCCGGGCAGGAAATTCTGCTGCTTCGCGATCTCCAGGGCGAGCCGGAGCTTATCGTCTGCGCCGTCCCCTACCTGCACGACCGCGAAATCCGCCGCGTGGCCCCCGGCGAAAGCATGGAGGACAAGGAGCGGAACATGGCCGAGGGCATCCGCCGCCACTACGCCCTTGTGGGCGAACAGGCCGAACGGGCCAGATCGCGCCCGGATCTTCCCGTCCTCGCAACCGGGCACCTGTTCGCGGCGGGAGGGAAAACCCTGGACGGCGACGGCGTGCGCCAGCTTTACGTCGGCTCGCTCGCGCAGGTGGGGAGCGACTGCTTCCCGGAGGTGTTCGACTATCTGGCTCTCGGGCATCTGCATTTGCCGCAAAAGGTCGGAGGCTCGGAAACGCGACGCTACAGTGGCGCACCCGTTCCTATGGGCTTTGGCGAAAAGGAGGGTAAAAGCGTCTGCCTCGTCACCTTTGAAGGCCGGGTTCCCACCGTGCGATGCCTTCCCGTTCCCGTCTTTCAGGAGCTGGAGCGCATCGAAGGCCCGTGGGAAACCATCGAGTCCCGCATGAAGTCCATCGCCGAAGAAGGCCGCAGCCCGTGGCTTGAAATCGTCTACACCGGAAAGGAACTGCTCGCTGACCTGCGGGAACGGGTCGAATCCCTCGCTGCGGGAACCGACATGGAAGTCCTGCGGATCAGAAACGCCCGCATCGTGGATCAGGCCCTGGAGCGGGAAAACGACTCCGACTCGCTGGATACGCTGGATGTGCACGAAGTATTCGAACGCTGTCTCGCCGCCCACGAGATTCCCGAGGAACAACGCCCTGATCTCCGGCTTGCCTACCGGGAAGCCGTCACCTCTCTGCTGGAAGCAGATCCCCGCCCCTAAAAAGAGGCCCGCATGCGTATTCTCTCCATCCGCTTCAAGAACCTGAATTCCCTCATCGGGGAATGGCATATCGATCTGACGGACCCGGCGTATCTTTCAGACGGCATTTTCGTCATTACCGGTCCCACCGGAGCGGGCAAGACCACCATCCTTGACGCCGTCTGCCTTGCCCTGTACGGACGCACCCCCCGCCTGAACCGCATATCCAAAACTGAAAACGAAATCATGTCGCGGCAAAAAGGGGAATGCTTCGCCGAAGTGAGCTTTGAGACCGATTCCGGGATATTTCGCTGCCACTGGGCGCAGTGGAGGACGAGGAAAAAGGCCGATGGCGACTTGCAGGCTCCCAAGCACGAACTTTCGGATGCGGCAACCCAAAAGGTTCTGGAAAGCACTCTTCGCGGCGTTGCGGAAAAGGTCGAGGAACTCACCGGAATGGACTTTGAACGGTTCACCCGCTCCATGCTGCTCGCGCAGGGCGGATTCGCCGCCTTTCTCCAGGCTCCTGCGGATCAGCGTTCTCCCATTCTGGAACAGCTCACGGGAACAGAAATCTACAGCACCATATCAAAACGCGTGCATGAACGGCTTGTTGCGGAGCGCAACCGCCTTGACGCGCTGGAGGCGGAGCTTTCCGGCATCCGCCTTCTGGACAGCCAAGAGCTTCAGGCGATCCAGAGCGCACAGTCTGAAGGCCAGCTGCTGGCCTCCCGGCTCGAACGGCAGACGGACCAGACCCGGCAGGCCCTCGGCTGGCTGGAAACGCTCCGCACCCTTGAAGACGAACGGGCAGAGCTGGAGCGGGCCAGCATCGCTCTGGAAGAACGGCTGACGGCATTCGAACCGGAGCGCGAGCGTCTGCACAGGGCCTCCCGTGCGCTGGAGCTGTCTGGAGGATACGCCAGCCTGACGGCCTTGCGGAAGGCCCAAAAAGAAGATGGCAACCAGTCCATTGCCCTAGCCGAGCTTCTGCCCCGCCGCGAAGCCGAACGGAATGAGGCCGGGGTCCTCCTTGCCGCCGCAGCCGCAGCAAGAGAGAACGCACGGGAACAACGGGAACAGGGCTTGCTTGCTGTCCGTGCCGCGCGCGAGCTTGACGTCTCCCTCAGGGAAAAGGAGCTTGTGCTGGCAACGCTCGAACAAGAGGCTGGCGAACAGGAAGCCTTGCTTGCCCTTTCCCGGCAAGAGGCAGACAACCTGAACCGGGAGATCGGGGCAACGGAAAAGGAGCTTTCCGACACGCTGGCCGCGCTCGAAAAGACGAATGCGGATCAATCCCTGACCGAACAGCTGTCCGCGCTTGTCCAGACTGCGGAACAATGGCGGCAACAGGCGGAGCAAGAGGCTTCATGCACACTCGCCGTCGAAAAGGCCCGCACGCTCCGGCTGGAGGCCTCGGCCCGCCACGAAAATCTGCTCAGGCTCAATCAGGAGCAAAACCAGCACCTCAGACAGCTTGAGCAGCAGCTCGCCCAACAGCAGGTTCGCCTCACGGAATGCCTCGGCGGAGCGGGCACCGCCGTTTGGCGCACCCGGCTCATGGATACGGCCTCCCGCCTCCATCTTCTTGAAAAGGCCGAGGAAGCCCTGCTCCGCCAACACGCTTTCCAGACGGCGATCGCTTCCTTCTGCCGGCAGGAGACAGACCTCGAAGGCGCGGAACAACGCTGCCTTCAGAGGATACATGCTGCGGAGTCCGAACAGCAAGAGCTTGAAAAGGAACTCCGGCATCTGGAAAGCGAGAAGGAACGGTTTGCCCGCCTCCACGCGCTGGAAGAAGCCCGTACCCTCCTGCATGCTGGAGAACCGTGCCCGTTGTGCGGTTCGCTGGATCATCCCGGCCCCAACAGCCAGAATACGCCGCCCTCCTTCCCGGACGAGTCCTTGTCGCGTGTCAGGGAAAGGCTTCGGCAATCCGAAACGGCTCTGGCCTCCACACGGGCCGAACGGGCCAGCCTCGGCGAAAGGCACCGCTGGATTCAGGAGCAACGGCTGGCGCAAGAAGCGGCGTTCGCCGAACTGGCAAAGAAAACGCTTCCCCTGCTGGAATCCCTGGGATTGCAGGCTGGCGAGACAGAAGCGGTGACGGCGCAGCTTCGGAGCCTCCGCGAAACGTGCGGGGCGGAACACGGGCAGGCCGAACACATCCTGCAACAGGCCGAGCGCATGGAAACGGAAGCCCTGTCCCTCCGAACCGCTCTGGAAGAAGCCCGCCGCGAAATGGCGGCCCACGAGACGGCCTTTCAGCAATGTGTCCGCGAGCTGGAACGCCTTTCCCAAGAAGCGGCCCATGCCGAACAGGAGCAGGCGGGATTGCAGGAGCGGCAGGCAACGCTGCAAAAGCATCTGCTGGATTCCCTGATGCCTTACGGAATCCGCAGTATTGCGCTGCCTGAACTGGACGGTGTGCTTCTCGCCCTGACCAGACGGCGGGACTGCTGGCTGGACAAGAGCAGGCGGTGCGACACGCTCAGGCAGTCGCTTCTGGGGAAAAGCATGGAGGCGCGGCATCGTTCCGCGCAAGTAGCGGCATTGCAGCAAGAGCTGGCCCGCCGCAACGCAACGAGGCGAAGCCTTTCCGAAGGGCTGAACGGGCTGCGGCAGGAACGGCTGCGCCTGCTTGGAGGGCAATCCCCTGACGTGGAGGAGCGGCGTCTTGACGGTCTTGTCGCTGATGCGGACAAACGCCTCGAAGAGGCCCGGAGCGCACTGGAAAGGACGGAGCAGGCGTTGACCGCACTGCACAGCCGACAGGAAACGCTGCAACGGGCCTTTGCCGACCGGCTCTCGCAGCTGACACCGCTGGAGGAAGATTTTCAGATTCGCCTCGCGCAGGCCCGCTTTCTCGATGAGGAAGACTTCTGCTCCGCCATGTTGCCCGAGGAGGTGCGAAAGACGCTTGCCGGCAAGGAGCAGGCTCTGCTTACGGAGCGGGCAGAGCTTGCCGCCCGCCGCACCGCCACGTCCGTGAAACTGGAGGCCGAGCGCAAAAAGCAGCTCACGGAGCAGCCTCGAGAAACGCTCCTTCAGCTTCTCGCAGACGATACGGAACGACTGAAACAGCAACAGGAAGCCTTGGGCAGCCTGCGCCGACAGCTTGAAGACGACCGGAAAACCCGGAACGAACACCGGGAGCGCGCCGAGATGGCAGAAGCCCAACGCCGGGAATACCGCCGCTGGGGTTCCCTGCACGATCTCATTGGCTCGGCAGACGGCAAAAAATACCGCAATTTCGCCCAAGCCCTGACCTTCGACATCATGCTCCAGCATGCCAACCAGCAGCTTCGTCGCATGACGGATCGCTACCTGCTGCTCCGCAACAGGCATCTGCCTCTGGAGCTTGATGTGGTCGATGCCTATCAGGCCGGGGAAGTCAGATCCACCAAAAATCTTTCGGGCGGCGAAAGCTTCATCGTAAGCCTTGCCCTTGCCCTCGGGCTTTCCCAGATGGCCAGCAAAACCGTCAGGGTGGATTCTCTTTTCCTTGACGAGGGATTCGGGACGCTCGACGAAGATACGCTGGATACGGCACTGGATGCCCTTTCGGGACTGCACCGCGACGGCAAGCTCATCGGGGTCATTTCGCATGTGGGAACGTTAAAGGAACGTATCGGAACCCAGATACAGGTCATGCCGGGAACGGGCGGGCGCAGCAGCATCTGCGGACCCGGCTGTTCCCGTGTGCAACGCTGACAGACGGTTTTGCTTGCTTCAACGCCAAAACTCACCTATTCATCCCCACATATTCTAAGAGGAGAAGAACTGTGGAACACGATTCCCAACGCGAAAAACTCGGAAGCAGACTCGGCTTTCTCCTGCTTTCGGCGGGCTGTGCCATCGGCCTAGGCAATGTCTGGCGTTTTCCCTTCATCACCGGAGCCTATGGCGGGGCGGCATTCGTCATCATTTACCTTGCCTTTCTCGTTCTGCTGGGGCTGCCCATCATGGTGATGGAGTTCTCGGTAGGGCGCGCCGCCCAGAAAGGCATCGGAGCGGCATTCCGCAAGCTGGAACCCAAGGGAACCTACTGGCATCTCTACGGCTACGGCGGGATTATCGGTTGCTATGTCCTGATGATGTTCTATACGACGGTCACGGGATGGATGCTTTCCTACTGCTGGTACATGGGTTCCGGGCAGCTTTCCTCCCTGACGCCGGATCAGATCGGCTCGTTCTTCGGATCGACGCTTGGCAATCCCGTCACGCAGGTCGGCTGGATGACGCTGACCATCCTCGCCGGCTTCCTCATCTGTGCGATGGGGCTGCAAAAGGGCGTGGAACGCATCACCAAGTTCATGATGATCTGCCTGCTGTGCATCATGGTCTTTCTGGTCTTCCGCTCGATCACGCTGCCGGGGGCCGAAAAGGGGATTCTGTTCTATCTCAAGCCCGATTTCGGCAAGATGTTCCAACACGGCATCTGGGAACCTGTGTATGCCGCCATGGGGCAGGCCTTCTTCACGCTGAGCCTCGGCATCGGTGCCATGACCATTTTCGGAAGCTACATTGACAAGCAGCGTTCCCTGACCGGCGAATCCGTTCACATCATGCTGCTGGATACCGGCGTTGCGCTGATGGCGGGCCTGATCATTTTCCCGGCCTGTTTCGCCTTCAACGTCGATGTCGGTTCCGGGCCAGGACTCATCTTCATCACGCTGCCCAACGTCTTCAACAGCATGCCCGGCGGTCAATTCTGGGGAATGCTCTTTTTCGTCTTCATGAGCTTTGCCGCCCTGACCACGGTTATCGCCGTGCTTGAAAACATCGTTGCCTACGGCATTGATGCGCTGCACTGGGATCGCAAGAAGGCCGTTCGCATCAACGCCGTGCTCCTGTTCGTGCTTTCCCTGCCCTGCGCGCTGGGTTTCAACCTGCTTTCCGACATCCAGCCCTTCGGACCCGGTTCCATGATTCTGGATCTGGAAGACTTTATCGTCAGCAACAACCTGCTGCCCCTCGGCTCCATGGTCTTCCTGTTCTTCTGCTGCTACAAGCGCGGCTGGGGCTGGGACAACTTCATTGCCGAAGCCGACTCGGGCAAGGGGCTGATGTTCCCCCAGTGCCTCCGCCTGTACGTCAAATATGTCCTGCCCTGCATTGTCTTCTTTGTCTTTGTACAGGGCTACATCGACAAATTCTTCAAGTAGATCCCGAAAAGCACACTCGGCCCAAAAGCCTCTTTGCCGCTGCCGCCTTCTCAGGAAGACGGCAGCGGTTTTTATGTCCTTTCCCCGAAAAAAAGCATTTCTGAAAAATATGCCTGGCCCCTCCTGCCCGGAAAAGAGCTGCCAGTCTTCGGAAATCACTTATAAAGTCGACGATTCCGCTTTGATTTCCGCAAGACACGGGCAGTCGACAAAGCAGACAAAGTATGCCAGCTTCATCTAACGTACAATTCGATTTTTCTTTATCCTGAATATCTTGCTGATATCACGGGAATGCAGATATGAAAAACCAATCAAGAACGCCCTGGGCACACCCCGTATCACGGCACATCAAACAAGCATTATCCCTGCCCGCCACTCTGGCCTTGCTCCTTTTGTGCCTGATTCCGCTTGCCGCTCTGCCGCCAGAGACGGCATCTGCGGAAACGGCGGGGCCGCGTATCGGCTATGATGACGCCGCAACGCCGCGTGCCCTGCGGGAAAAACGGGTTGAAGCCCTCACCACGGAAGATCTGGTGCGGCACGACGATCTGAAGATGCTCGCCCAGTTCGGCAACGAACCCTTTTATCTCATGCTGTGGAAAGGCTTTCCGTCCGGCGGAACGGATGGCGGAACGGAGGAATGGCTCGTATCCATCCTGAACAAGGCCATCGGCATGCTCCCCGAAGCAACGCTCGATGAACTCATTCTCGAAAAGGCCGCGGCCAAACCGAACCACTACACCTTGGAAGACGCCTATTACAAACTTCGCATCCCCTTGTGGATCATCGCGCTCCTGCTGTTGACTTGCTTGAGCCTTGTCATCGCGCTTCTGTACAACCGCCAGAAAAGCCTGCTGCGTATGGCAGCGAAAAACATTGAGCTTGCAAAAGCCGTGGAGCAGGCACAGCTTGCCTCCCGAGCCAAGGGCGACTTCCTTGCGCGCATATCGCATGAAATACGCACACCTCTGAATGCCATCATCAGCATGACCTCGCTGGCCCGCGAACATGTGGACAATCGGGAAGCCACCCTGCAAACGCTCGACAAGGTGAACCTCTCCTCCCGAATGCTGCTGTCCATCATCCTCGACGTGCTCAATATGGCCTCAATTGAGTCAGGGAAACCGGCTTTTTCCAGGGTTCCATTTGATTTCAAGCAGATGCTTTCATCTCTTGCAGCCACATATCAAGAACAGTGCCGCCAAAAGGGGATTCGGTTCGAAACAAGGCTCCTGACGCCCATCCACGAATGTCTCATAGGCGATCAGCTCCGGGTCAATCAGATTCTGGTGAGCCTGCTGTCAAACGCGGTCAGGTTCACCCAGCAGGGGTCCGTCTGCCTGATGGTAGAACAGCAACCTTCCGTTCAGGAAAAAACGTTTGTCCGGTTTATCGTCAAAGATACCGGATGCGGCCTTACACCAGAAAGGCAAAACGGCCTTTTTCAGCCTGTTGGACAGGAAAACGTCGCTGCCGCCGACGAGTGCGGCGAAAACGGCCTGAGCCTTGCCACCGTGAAGGATCTTGTCACGTTCATGGGCGGCTTCATTGCTGTAGAAAGCGAGAAAGGGAAAGGCTCCGCCTTTACCGTAGAAATCCCATTCGGATGCTGCGGAGAAAAAAACATGGAGCGTTCGGGAGACATCCGGGATCTGAGGGTGCTGGTCATTGATGACGAACCTGATGCGCGGGAGTATGCTTCGCGAGCCCTTGCCTGCATAGGGACGCGATATTATTGCGCTGCCTCGGAAAAGGAGGCTCTGGAAGAACTTGCCCGCGCCGCGCGGGAAGAAGACGCCTACGACGTGTGCATCATGGACTGGAAAACGCCCCCAATGGACGGTATCGCGATCGCCCGGCACATCCGCGAATCCTACGACAAAAACATCGTCCTCATCGTCGCCTCCGCCCGCACAGGCCCGGAGGCTGAAAAAAGGGCCGCCGAAGCGGGGGCCGACATGTGCGTCTCCAAGCCCCTGTTCCAGTCATCCCTCTTTGACCTGCTCATTTCCTTGTACGGCGGCAGGCCCTCCCCGGAAACCATTCCGCCCCTGGCCCACGACTTCACCGGGCGGCGCGTTTTGCTGGTGGAAAACAATGAAGCAAGCCGCACGGCTGGAGCTGGACTTCTGAGCACGGCCCGCACGACCGTGGAAGTGGCAACCTCCGGAAAAGAAGCTCTCGACATGTACCTCGCCGCACCGGGAGGATACTACGATGCCATCCTCATGGACATCCAGTTGCCGGTCATGAATGGTTACGAGGCAACCCGAGCCATCCGCTCATCAGGCCATAACGATGCGGAAACCATAGCCATCATAGCCATGACCGCCAACGCCTCTACGGAGGACATCGCCGCCGCGATGGACAGCGGCATGAACGGTCATGTAGCGAAACCGATCGATGTAACCACCCTGCTCTGCACACTGGAACGGCATTTTCTGGCGAAGGCGTGAAAACACCCCAAAATGCAGAAGGGCGGCATCCCCAAAGAATGCCGCCCTTTGTTCACATGTCAGAAACTAGTGGGAGCCACAGCTGCCGGAGGAACAGCTGCCGCCGCAACTACTTCCTCCCGTATTGGCAAGGGGAATCTCAGGCTCAACGGAAAAACCCATGTATGTCAAATCGATGCTCACGCCGCCCACGGTTTCGAGAAGATCGCTGGCGATGCAAAAGGTAAATCCGTTCTGCTCAAAGGTCTTGTCTTCGGGAGTAGGCTCATCCAGAGCCAGAGCGAGACGCGGACCGCGTCAGCCACCAGCGGCGAGATAGACGCGAATGGGCGATTTTTCCTTGTCGGCAAAGTAGGCTTCCAACTCGTGGGCAGCCGTTTCACTGATAGCAAACATGTGTTTCCTCCGGAATACAGTTTTGTTTTTTTGGTATGCTGCCGGAATTCCGCTCCTGCCTTTCGGGGGAAAGGAATCGGGCAGGCCTCCCGAGGGGAGGTGGGGCTGTTGGGCCGCTTTTCCGCGCATGGCAGATAGGCCGCTGCCGGAAAAGAAGAAAAGGCCTTATACCTTTTCGGAAGACGTTTCTCATGGAATCGTCTTTTACGCAACGAAAACCCTGCCGTCCCCGCGGAACAGGCGGGTTTCCCGGCCCTTTCCCCGTTTTAGTGGCAACCGCCGGAACTGCCGCAACCGCCGCAGCAGGAAGAGCAGCCGCCGTTTCCGCCGGCACTGGGCAGAGGGATTTCGGACTCGACAACAAAGCCCATGTGCGTGAGGGCGATGGATACGGCTCCGACCTTGGCGGCGAGTTCCTTGTTGATGCAGAAAATCAGGCCGTTGTCTTCACTCTTTTCGTCATCTTCGCCGGGTTCGTCCAGGGCGAGGGCAAGACGGGGACCGCTGCATCCGCCGGGAGCAAGATAGACACGGATAGGGCTTTTTTCCTTGCCTTCAAAATACGCTTCAAGCTCCTTGCGAGCTTCTTCGGTCACGGTGATCATGATTTCCTCCACAAACAGCCGCGCTGTTCCGCCGTCCGCTCAGGCCGACATCCCCGGCATGCTGATTTGGTCATGGTTATTGATAGGGCGAGTTCTTCAGCAGCCTCTGGGCGGGGAGGTGCCGAACCCGCTGAATACGGGCCTGCTCTTGCCGGCCCGAGGCCTTAACATAGTTGCCAAGGCCCTCTTGTCAAGCCCGAAATCCCGCTATATCCCGGAACGGAGCGCAATTCCGATTGTTTCCAGTGAACGGCTCCGCTGTCCGACGGGCACTCCCGCAAGGGCCAGGGCCGGTTATTTTCAAGAGGGCAAAAACAGCGTATAGAGAGGGTATGGATACCGTCCCATCGTACCCTGAAACTGTGCGGAAACGACGGAGCCTGACCCTCCAGAATGTGCGCTTTACCCGTGCCGGTTGCGGGAACCGCTCCGTACATGAGCCAAGGACGCCTCCCCAAGGGGTGCTTGTGGTCGTGCCCGAATTGTGAGAGGGGAAAGGGGGAGAGAGAAAAACGCGACTGCCCAAAAGCATGACTGGCAACAGGTTGGCACTGCTCCCGTGATTCAGAGGGAAGATTGAACATTTTCTTTTCATGAAACGTAGATACACACTTATATGAGGTGATGCCATGAAAACCACCGTCCTCCTCCATGCCGATGAAATCGCCCGCGTCCTTGATCGGCTTGCCTGTCAGATCATGGAACGGCACGGGGACTGTGAACGCACCGTGCTGCTGGGCATCCAGCGGCGTGGAGTAGACCTTGCCCTCCGCCTCGGCAAGGTGCTGGAAGAAAAACTCGGACGCCCATTGCCTTTCGGCACGCTGGACATCAATCTGTACAGGGACGATTGGACCACAATGCACGCGCGCCCCACCATCGGCGAATCGCACATCACCACCCCTCTGGACAACAAGAATGTCATCCTTGTCGACGACGTGCTGTTTACTGGGCGTACCATCCGCGCCGCACTCGAAGCCATTCTCGACTATGGCCGTCCCCAGACGGTGGAACTCCTTGTGCTGGTTGATCGCGGGCATCGCGAGCTGCCTATCCACGGCGACTATGTGGGCCGCAAGATCAACACTGCCCGCTCTGAAAAGGTCAATGTTCTTATGGAAGAACGAGACGGCTGCGATGAGGTCGTTCTCGAAAGCGCAGACGCCTAAACATCGCTGTTTCCGCCCGCTCAGGCGGGCGGAGTTGCCCGGAGTCCCGTATGCCCCTGTCACAGCCCCTTCCCGAACGTCTGCGCCCGTCGGAACTGGCCCTTTTCGTCGGCCAGAGCCATCTCGCCGAGCGGCTGAGCACGCTCATGGAGGCCCCGCGCCTTCCGAGCCTGCTCCTGTTCGGCCCGCCCGGCTGCGGCAAATCCACACTGGCCCTGCTCCTCGCTCGCGCCAGAGGAGGAACGGTCCTCCGGTTGAGCGCGCCGGAAGCCGGACTTCAGCAGCTGCGCCGCCAGCTCACCGGCGTGGATATTCTGGTTCTCGACGAACTGCACCGTTTTTCCAAGGCGCAACAGGATTTTTTCCTGCCGCTGCTGGAGTCCGGCGATCTCACCATGATCGCCACCACAACGGAAAACCCTTCTTTCAGCGTCACCCGTCAGCTTCTTTCCAGACTGCACGTCCTGCGTCTGCGCCAGCTTGGACGCCCCGAACTCATGGAGCTGGGCAAACGGGGGGCTGCGGCCCTCTCCATCACGCTGCACGACGAGATTATTGATTTCCTTTCGGGAGCATCCCACGGGGACGCCCGCACCATGCTCAATCTGGTGGAGCATGCCGCATCCCTGCCGGAAGAAAAACGCAACCTCTCCCATGTGAAGGCAACGCTCCCGGAAATCATGGCCCGCCATGACAAGGATGGAGACAGCCATTACGAATACGCCTCCGCGCTCATCAAATCCATCCGGGGCAGCGATCCCGACGCCGCGCTGTATTACCTCGCCTGCCTGCTGGAGGGGGGGGAAGATCCCCGCTTCATCTGCCGCCGCCTCATCCTTTCCGCTTCGGAAGACGTGGGCCTTGCCGATCCGCAGGCCTTGCCTCTGGCGGTGGCCTGCCAGCAGTCCGTCGAGTTCGTCGGCATGCCGGAAGGCTATATTCCGCTTGCGGAAACAGTGGTTTACCTTGCACTCGCCCGCAAAAGCAACTCCACCTATGCCGCCTATGCCAATGCTGCGCGCGAAGTGAAGCTGAACGGCCCGCAAAGCGTGCCCCTGCATCTCCGCAACGCCTCGACACAGCTCCAACGGGAATGGGGATACGGCAAGGACTACAAATATCCCCACAACTTCCCCCAAGGGTGGGTTGAGCAGGAATACCTCCCCCCCTCGGTCAGGAACCGCACCTTCTACCAGCCCAAGGAAAACGGGGAAGAACCCCGTCTGGCAAGCTGGAGCAGACGCATAAAGCGCGCCAAACCTGAAAACCGCTAAGGCTTATCATGACAACTCCACACCTCTTTGACGGCAATTGCTATCTGAGCGCAGCCCGTACGCCTTCACTGTTCAGCCGCCTCAGCATCAATCTTGGATTTTACGGCCCAATGGTCTGGATCGTCTTCAAGGCCGGCTGCAAAGCCCTCAGCCACACCTACGACGGCAAGGCGTGGACCCACAGCAGCGAAGAAATCGCGCGTGCGCTGGAATCCGTGGGCTGCCGCATCGAGGTTACCGGGCTTGAGCACTTTCGTTCGCTCGAAGGCCCATGCGTGTTCATCGGCAACCATATGAGCACGTTGGAAACATTTGTCCTGCCGTCCATGATCCAGCCGTGGAAGGACGTGACCTTTGTGGTCAAGGAAAGCCTCCTGAAATATCCTTTCTTCGGGCCGGTGCTCGGATCTCGCGATCCCATTGTGGTGGGCCGCACCAACCCCCGCGCCGATCTTGCCGCCGTACTGGAGGGTGGAGAAGAACGCCTGAAGAGCGGACGTTCCATCATCGTCTTTCCACAGAGCACACGCTCCACGGTATTCGACCCCGCCCAGTTCAACACCATCGGGGTCAAGCTCGCCAAGCGGGCTGGCGTTCCGGTCATTCCGCTGGCCCTGAAAACGGATGCATGGGGCAACGGAACGTGCCTCAAGGATTTCGGGCCGATGGATGCCGGGAAAACCATCCATTTCGAATTTGGTGCGCCCATGCACATCGAAACGACGGGCAAGGCCGAGCACCAGTCTATTTCGAACTTCATCGCCGGACGTCTTGAAGACTGGAGCCATGAGCGGCGGGAGCTGTCCGAATAGCCTGTTCCGGTTTCGCACATAAACGAGGAAGGGAGCGGAGTACCGTCCCCTTCCTCGTTTTTCGATCAGCCAGCATCAAAGGGGGTTACGGCCTCCGGCTGCGTCCGCGCTGCACAATCCCCATCAGCGCATAGGCCAGTCTGGCAGCCGCAAAGTCTGCCGCATGCATACCCGCCACCGGTGCGAGCTCCACAACGTCAAAGCCCAGCACGTCCCGCCCTGCCAGCGTCCGTTCCGCAATATCCAGCGACTGGTACCATCCAAGCCCGCCGGGTACGGGGGTTCCCGTCGCGGGCATTACGGAAGGGTCCAGCCCATCCACGTCAAAGGTCAGATACACCTGTCTGGGAAAGTGTGGAGGCAGCAAGTCCTCGGGCAGTCCGTTCCGGGCGATGAAAGACGCATCAAAAAAGGTTACGCTGTGTTCCCTGCGGGCCTCAACCTCTTCAAGGCACATCGCCCGCACGCCAAACTGGACCAGCGGCAGCCCCAAATCCTTGACGGCCCGCCGCATGACGCAGGCATGGCTCCACGGGCTTTCTTCATACGCATCCCGCAAGTCCGCATGGGCATCAAACTGGATGACGCCGAATGTTCCAAAACGTTTTTTCAGGGCTGCCAACGCTCCGTAGGTGACGGTGTGCTCCCCACCGAGCAGGACGGGCAGTCCCTTTTTCTCAAGGATGCCCTCCACAGCCTGCTCAACCCTGCCGAGCACGGCCTCCGAAGAGCCGGAACAGTCTACGGCGGGCCAGGTAAAAATGCCCGCTTCCGCAGGTACGGACTCGCCGTCCCACAACTCCAGCTGATCGGATGCCTCAAGAATGGCCTGCGGGCCTTGCGCCGTTCCTCCCGCGTAGGAAACCGTCGCCTCCAGCGGAACAGGCAACACATGGAAAAGACAGGATTCTGGAGCTGAATCCGGCAGCTCGGACGCCAAAAAGCGATGCATGGCGGTAACAGGCATGGCACTCAATCCTTTTGTTATGAGATGGCATTGGGGGCCTTGAAAATACGCCATATGCCGTCGGCGCACAATCCGTTGCACAGAGCAAGGTACGAATAAACAACGTTATAACGCTTCATAATAACCGTTTGGTAACGAAAAGCATCTGCAACGTATCCCGTATCCCGACCTGCAATCCGTTTTGCAAATACAACAGTGCCTGTTTTTCAAAAAATATATTTTTATACATCCATTTTTTTCATAATAATTCACCAACGATATATTTTTTATGCAATGGACGATTCTTATATCGCTTTTTTACAGAATCAAAAAGGTTGGGACAGCATACCGTATCTTGACGAAGCAACATTTTCATTAGACAATGATAAAGATCAAGAGCAGACGGCTGGCAGCGTGTACCAGAGATGGAATCCCTTTCAGGCTTATACAATCAACGGCTCACCCTCTTCCCCTCCGGCAAGGAGCTTTGTTATGCATACCTTCAAACGCCAAACATACAGCGGCCAAGTTGTTGAGTTTATCAAGCGTTGCATTCTTGACGGCGAACTTGCCCCCGGTGAGCAGGTCAAGGAAGTCATGCTTGCCGAACGGCTGGGCATCAGCCGTGCCCCCATCCGGGAGGCACTCCAGATCCTCGCTCAGGACGGTCTCATCACCTCCGAGCCGCAAAAGGGCAAGCACATCCGCAAGATGACCTGTCAGGAAATCGAAAACGATTATGAAATCGGCGGCATTCTCGAAGGTGCCGGCGTCGCTTCCGCGCTCCCGTTCATGACGCGGGAAGATCTGGATCGGGTTTCCAGCCTTGTCGACAAGATGGGGCGCATGGCTCCCCAGACCTGCGGCCTTTACGAGATGGCGGAAATAGACGACGCCTTCCATGACGCCCTGCTGAAGCACTGCGCGAACAGACGCCTTGTCGTCATGGCGCGGGCCGCATGCAGCAACATCTCCAAGTTCCTGTTTGCCAACCACTGGAACACCCTTTTCACGCCACAAGAATTTGTCCAGCGTCATCAGGATATTCTCGATGCCGTCCTCACCAAAGACCCTGCTGCCGTGGAACATGCCCTCCGCATGCACTACCGCGAGTCGGGCCAGAGAATGGGCCGCTACGGGGCCTGAAAGCCAGCCGGGGAATCTTTTGCTGACGACCGGGCCATTCTCGGGTATGGTCTTCCGATAGCTGTTTTGAAATCCTATCGAAGGAGCAGATATGAGCACAGAATCTCCTGTTCAGAAAGAAGAACGGAACCTAGCCGAACAGCAGGATGCTCCCCGTCCCGAGGCCGGAGCACCCCTGAAAGAGGCTCCGGCAGATCAACACCCTGAGGCGCACCAGACCTCGGAACAGCCCACGTTTGATCAGGCTTCCGAAAAAAGTGCGGTGCAGGAGCCTGCTGCGGTGCAGGAATCCGCCGATACCAGTGGGCCTGCCCCCGCAGCCGAAGTCACGGCGTCCCCCGCACAGGGCGGCTCCGCTTCGGAGGCTCCTGCCGTAGCCGGGCTGAAACCGAGCTTTGCGTCCCGCTGTTTCGGCGGGCTTGCCGCCATCGGACCTCTGGCCTTGATATTCTTCTGGCTCATCCAGTCCCTGCCCACGCTCATGGGGCGGGAACTCCGGGCGTTGCACGAAGTCGGCAACACCCTCACCGGCAACGCCGCTGCCGGGTTGCCCTCCCCCGATTTCTATCCTGTCTACCACTGGTTCATGAGCGGCCTGAGTCTCATCCCGGGCATTGAAACGCTCTCGTTGTCCAACTGGCTCCCCGATGTGCAGCCTTCTGCCGGACTGGAATCCTTCGCCGGCTATCCCGTATCCCTGCTTCCTCTTGCCGCCGCCCTGTCCGCCCTCTGCATGGTTCTTCTCACATGGGGACTGGCCAGAGCCACCGGCAATGACCGCCGCACGGCCTTCGCCTCTGGCCTTGTCGTCCTCGGCAGCCTTGCTTTTATCGAAGTCCCCCGTGTTGCCGGAAGCGACATGTTTCTTGCCTCCATCATGACGCTTTGCAGCATCTGCCTCTACCGGGGCTGGATCAAGCCTTCGGCTCCGCTGTGGCTTCTTTCCGGCTTCGCGCTGATCGCCCTCTCCGCACTGGCGGGAGGCATACTCGGCCTTGCCCTGCCCCTGCTCACCAGCCTCGTATTCCTGTTCTGGCGGGGAACCTTCCGCCGGGCCGGAGCGCGTGACGGCGCACTGGGCTTCGGCCTGATGCTGGTTTTGCTCATGACATGGGGAACGCTTGTCTCGTTCGGCGACGGCGGGCGTGAGCTTCTGAAAGCCCTCATTGAGAACGAATACGTCGCCCCCATTGGCGAAGCCCTGGCTCTTCAGGGGCAGGATGCGTGGATCAGCCCTTCGCTGCTCGCCATTCTTTGGCTCCCCTGGACCGCGCTCCTGCTGTTCCTCCCCTGGGGCAGGATTGGCGGTTTCATGAAGGCTCTTGTCACCAACCGCACACAGCGTCCGGGACAGGGCTGGCTGTGGGCAAGCTTTCTGGTAACCCTGGCGGTTCTTTCCCTGCTCGGTGCCAACATGCCTGTCCTGCTGATGCCGCTCGTGCCGCCTCTCGCCGTATTGACGGCGCAGGCCTTGCGCGCCTTGTCCGCCGGCGGCAGCCGCGGCTTTTTCCTGCTGCTTGCCTTGACGCTGATCGTTCTGGGGCTGCTCTTCGCCGCTGCCAACGTCTACCCCGCCTTCTTCGGCGAAACGCCTGCCCAGCTTGCCGCTCTTCAGGCCATTCCCCTGCCGCTGATCCCCGCTCTGGTGCAGAGCGTCGGCCTTTTGCTTATCGGCCTCCTGCTCTGGAAAGCCACCAACCGGGCCTGTGCCGATGGCGCACTGCTGGTTCTGACCTTCCTTGTCCTGCTGTATGCGGCTCCGCTGGCATACTATACCGTTGCCGCGCCCGCGGTCGCCGCACCTGCCGTACAGGTGGAGACGCCTGCCCAGCCCGCTGCCGAAGCCACCCCGCCGGCAACCGCAGCCGCTCCGGAACAGCAGCAGTCCGCCGCACCCGCACCGGCTCCTTCCGAGCCGCAGGCAACCGCTCTGCCTACGCCTGACGCGCAGTCTCCGGCGGAAACCATGCCTGAAGGGAACACGGCTCCCGCCAATTAGCCTTCCGTACAGCCCATAACAGCAAGCCCCGAATCTCTGAGATCCGGGGCTTGTCTTGTATCGGCAACGGGTTTCAATGCGTCTAGAAAGGGGCGTCTTCCCTTTTTTCATGCGTGGCCGCACGCATCATGTCGGGAAGGGCCTCAATCACCACTTCGGCATCCTTTGCAGCGGGATGCTGGGGAGCCGCACAGCGCAACACGGCGCAATAGGATTCCAGAGAGGCATACTGTCTGGCGCAGGGTTCGATCCCGCGCTGTTCCATCGCCGCCAGCAGGGGCAAGGCCTGTTGGCAGTCCCGCTCCATCGTGCGGCATTCATGAATCCACATGCCTTCCCGATCCCCCATCAGCTTCCTGCAAAAGGGCGAATCCGAATAGTCCGGCATAGCCAAAGCCGTTGCCGGGAAAAACAGGCTCACTCCTACCAGTCCCCAAATACAGCGTAGCATGCAAACCTCCATGAGCGTACAGGGCCAAAACGCCGCCAGCCTTTTCCTACTCTCTTTTCCTGATCCTCAGCAAGTGCATGATCCGCTCGTCGGCATTCCCGGACAGCACCGCATAGCTTGATACGGCAATGATGATGACCATGCCATGAACCGCCCTTGTCCAGAAGCCGGAAAGCCCGGAGCTGACAATCCCGGCCTCGATCATGCCTACGATGGCAATGCCCACCAGCGTGCCGTACATCCGCCCTGAGCCGCCGAACACGCTGGTTCCGCCAATAAACACCGCCGCAAAGACCAGCAGCATGTAGCCGTCCCCCTGCGTCGGCCACCAGGAACCCATTTCCATACAGCCCACAGCCCCGGAAAACCCGGCTATCCCACCCATCAGGGTGTGTACGCCCAGACGGGAAAGCGGAACATTCACCCCCAGACGGGAGGCGATGTCTGCCTGTTCTCCCGTAAACCGGACGGCATCGCCAAGCGGATGCCGGTTCAGCAGCAGCCAAAGCACAACCGCAACCAGCACCAGCCACGCCGCCTGTAAGGGAAACAGCCCTCCCAGACGTCCAACGAACAGGGCACGAACCGGACTGTCTCCGATGTCCGTCAGCCCGAGAGCCAGCCCCTGGCTCAACAGCATGACCACACCGCGCCAGAAAAACTGCGTCCCGATGGTCGCAATGATGGACGGCACGCCGACATAGGCGACCAGCAAGCCGTTTCCCGCGCCGATGCACAGCCCAATCAGGACGGCGGCAAGCACGCCAAGCCACACCTGACCCGTCTGGGTCGCCACCAGCGCAAAACCGAACCCGGCTACGGCCAATGTCGAGGGAAAGCACAGATCCATTTCTCCAGCCGCCACCACCAGCGTCAGCCCGAGAGCCAGAAACCCGTACAGCGGCAACGTCGAGAGCAGGCTTTCATACATGGGCCAGGCCAGAAACGCCCGTGAACCCGTCACCATGAACAAGGCCAGCAACGCAAGGAACAACCCCGTGAGCCACAGCTGGTTCCGGATGCCGGCGGGCCAGCTCCGCCTTTTCGCCATGCCCATCATTCAGACCTGCCTTCGGCGAGCCTCAGCAGGCGTTCCGCCAAATCCGACGGCGAAGTCTCCTCATGCCCGAGTTCGCCGACAGTCCGCCCCTTATCCATAAAGACAAAACGATCCGCAACGGCATAGGCCTGATGCACATGATGGGATACCAGCAACACCGAACGCCCCTTTTCCCGCAAGGTATGAATGAATTCCAGAACGCGATTCACTTCCTTGAGCGAGAGGGCCGTGGTCGGTTCGTCCAGAATGACCAGCTTGGCCCCAAAATACATGGCCCGCCCGATCGCAAGGGCCTGCCGCTCTCCGCCGGACAACACCCGCACATCCGCGTCCGGGTCCAGCCCCGCTCCGGCAAGCCCAAGCCACTCCTCAAGGAGAACCCGCGTTGCCTCGCGCTCGGCCCGGATGTCGATAAACCCCAGCCGCGTCCGTAAATGACGGCCTACGAACAGGTTCCTCCAAAGCGACTGCCCTTCGCACAGGCAACGGTCCTGATGGACCGTCTCGATGCCCATGTTCCGCGCCTTGCGGACACTGTAACGTGCCGTATCCACCTCTTTTCCGCCAAACCGAAAGACGCCCGCATCAGGCCGCGACGCGCCCGAAAGCAGACGAACGAACGTGGATTTTCCCGCTCCGTTATCGCCGAGAAGGGCTACGACTTCCCCTTCCCCTATTTCCAGATCGGCATGGCGCAATGCCGCCACCGCGCCAAACGCTTTCCTGAGTCCCCGTACGCTGAGCAATGCTCCCATAATCACCCCAAGGTTGCGGTTCCGGGAATATCCCGGAGGATATTCCCGGATTGATCCAGCCTCATCCAGAGAAGGCACGCCCAGGAGGGCGTCCGCCTAGTCAGCGCGCCCCGCTCCCGGCTTGCCCTGCAAGCCGGAGCAAGAGGCGTCCCTCCCAAGGTTCAGGGCAAAAGGCGTCCTCAAAAAAGGATTACCGCAAGCCCTGCCTGGCAAAGGCGGAAACACTCCCGATATTGCTGGCATCCACAATACCCCCGCCGGTGTCGATAGTGAATCCGGTAAACCCGTATTTTTTGCTCAGCACCGTCTGCACGACGCCGAAGTAGCCCATAACGTACGGCTGGGCTTCGGACACCAGCTGCACATAACCGGCCTCGATAGCCGACGCCGTAGCCGGAGACAGCGAAAAACCCGCCACATAAACGCTGTTTGGCTTGATGCCCGCATTCTTGAGATGATTGCCCATCTGGGCGGTCAGAGAGCCGTGGTCCACAATGACCACCTTCGTATCGGGATGGCGTCCGAGCTGGCCAGCCACGATCGGCGCACCGAGCACGGGGTCCTTATCTATTTCCGGGGTGATTTCCTGATAATCGACCGTCACCCCCGCCTTTTCCAGAACATCAATGATGGCCTGCGCGCGACGCCCGCGTTCGGGAAGGCGTTTCAGGCCCCATACGAAAGCGCGATCCCCCTTCTTCAGCTGCGTGCGGCGCAGGACTTCTTCGGCAAGGGCCTTTCCCTGCGTATAGTTGTCCGTGCCTACATAGCCGAATCCCTTGGCGCGATGGGCGGCCTGCGTTTCCAAAAGAGCCGTATCCACGGACGTTACGACAATGCCCTGCCTGATTGCGGCATCGACCAGAGGCCCGAAGGCGGCATCTCCGGGATGCCCCATGACGACAATCCCGTCAGGGCGTGACGCCACGGCATTGCGAAAATTGGTGAGCATGGTTTCAGGATTCCAGTCCGAATACAGCAGACGCAGCTCGCATCCCATGTCCGCCGCCGCAGCCTTCGCTCCATTCTGAACGATGGTCCCGTAGCCATCGCCCACGGAACCGCCCGTATCAAACCAGATCGTCATGCCTTCGCCCGTCTTGGCGAAAGCCGTACCGCACAACAGAGACAGGGCCAGCAGGCCGGACAACAAAAGACGCTTCATGTGGAAACTCCTTTTCCGTTTTTTTCCCGCAACAACAGGCGTCGCAAAACGGGACTGCGCCAAATCAGGCTGCAATCCTTGCTTTTCATATCTTCGGCACCATACGATGCCAAGACGCCATGACAGGATGGGAAAGGAGCGATCAGGCAGAGAGGCGACGCGCTCCGTTCGCCATCCACGCGGCATCAGAGTACATTCCATGTACTCTCCTGCTGCGGCATCATGCGAAAAGAATACGCATCACAACAACCTCTCTCAAGCGGGGATGAATAAACGCCGGATGAACCGGCAGACCCAAAACATTACGGACGGATGATCTTGTCCGCAAGGCCAAGGCTGGACACGACATCCAGCATGTTGGTTGTTTCGCCGACCTGCTTGTCTTCAAGCACTCCATAAAAGGAGAGGCAGGTTCCGCAGACCAGCACAGATACTCCGGCGGCTTCCAGTGCCTTGAGGCTGTCCAGAGCCTTGCCCGGCCTGGCGGCAAGTTTGACTCCGCCGTTCAAGAGAATGACCCGCCACAGGGAGTCGCCGAGGTCGGACAGCGTGGCCAAAAAGTTGCCCATCAGCTTTTCGCCCAGCCCGTCATCTCCAGAGCCGAGAAACTCCGTTGTGATCAGCACGGCGGTCTTTGCTTTGTGCGAAGAAGCTGCGGGAGCCTCTTCCACCGCGCAGGCGCAAGCCTGTGCCCCCGCCGTTCCCGTCACGCGCCACACGTCTCCGCCCTCCTGCCGAGAGGTGACGGCATAGCCGTTTTTCTCCAAAAAACGGGTTACATTTTCACAGGCGGCTCCATTGTCCACCAGCACGCACACGGAACCGGGCCTCGTTTCACCTACAAGGCTCCGGCAGCGCATGACCGGTTCTGGGCAAGCCAACCCTCGGCAATCCAGTTCGGTACTCATGCCACGAACTCCTTTCTGTTTCGCCATGCCGAAGAGCGGCACGGCTCTGCCTGAACTATGGCAAAGGAGACGGGAAGTTTCAAGCGCGGGGAAAGCTTTTCCCCGATCGCCGAAAGCCGGTGCACCGACGGAACGGCCTGTTTCGGGCGAGCCTCTTTTTCTGCAACTCATTCCTGTTAATGTGTCTTTTGTATCCGGCATGAAGCATTGCTTTTTTTTTATGGAACAAGACATGATTTCTGGAGAGAAAAATTTTTTTGTTTTTTCTTCGCGTTTCAAGATATTTTTTTATAACATCATGATTTTTCATTATTTCATGAGATAAAATCGCATAAAAAAGCTTGTGCGGCTTTTTCCCTCCCGCTTCAAAAAACGCTCCGGCAGACGTTTCTTGCGCGAAAACGTCTTTTTTTACATCAGATTACCAAAAAAAGAACAACTATAAAGAGAAGGTGTTACACCTGCGGTTGCGCTCCCGATACAAAACGGCTTTCGGGGATTGTCTCACTAACAGGCCAATTTCACAGCTCTTTAAGATACAAGACCGTCTTTCCGGGATTTCCGGCGTTCTTTTGAGGACAACACCCTCGCAGGCCGGACGGTTTTATCACGCCAAAACGCCGACGCTTTACAGAACGCAGATTCACGGTATGCTTTTCCCAAAAGTAGACACCAGTGGGAGACTGTATGGAAGTTCAGAAACAGTATGATTGGGAACCTTCCGTCAGGAAAATCGGGGACACGGCTCTGCTGCCCGAATGTGCCTGGCAGGAAGAATGGCAGATCTCTCCCGACTGCGAATCCTTCGCAGCGGTTACTGCCCTTGACGACGGGACATTCACGCTTCGCAAGAATGACGCCCTGTGGGAAACGCGCACCGACAAGATGTATAACTGTCAGTTTGCGCCTGACGGACGCCTGACTGCGCTCTCGCAGAGCGACGGCGAGTGGGCTGTCGCCATTGATGACGTGGAAGGCGAGGAACGGGCCGACTACCTGTGGGGAACCCGCTTCAACTCGACGGGAACCATTGCCGTCCCCATGCAGACCGGCATGGAATACGGCATGCTCGTCAACGGAACGCCGTGGGATCAGCTGTATACGGCTGCAACCGACTTCACGCTTTCGGAAACCGGCGGAACCGCCGCCATCGTCCAGACTGCCGGTCTGGGACAGGCCGACCTTGAGGGTTTCCGCAAGGGCATCTACACCGTCGCCGTCAATGGCGAAGCGTGGGAAGAATGCTTCCTGAACGCGTGGTCTCCCTCCTTTGACCGGGACGGCCACCGCGTGGCCTGTACCGTGCGCGTCACTCCCTATGAGTACACCGTTGCCATCAACGGGCAGCGTTGGGCCGAAACCTACCCCTGTGCGTGGGAGCCGTTTTTTGAACCCAAATCCGGCGACGTCATTGCCCCCATCCGCAAAGAAGGCAAATGGGGCCTTGCCCGCAACGGCTCCCTGTTCTGGAAGCCGGCGTTCGCCCAGTGCTGGGCTCCTCAGGCCACGTCTGCCGACGGCGAACACGTCTGGGCCGTGGTTGCGCCCTCCTACGGCGTTTTTACCGCAGCCTGCAACGCCACGGCGTGGAACTGCCGCTTCCCGTCCGTGACCGATCTCGTGCTGTCCCCCGACGGCAAGCATGCCGCTATCCTCGGCAGCCAGAACAACGAGCGTTTCCAGATCGCCGTGGACGGCAATGTCTGGGCGGAGACGTTCGACATGGCGTGGCCCGCCGTGTTCGCTCCGACCAACGATCATGTCGCCGCCAAGGTCCGCCGCAACGGAAGGTTTGCCCTCTACGTCGACGGCAAGGCCGTCATCGAGGAACTCGACGGCGTATGGAACCCCACGTTCAGCCCGGACGGCAGCGTCCTGCTGTTCTGTTCGCTCAAGGACGGCGTATTCTCCCGCCACACCGTGCGGATCTAGGCATCCGACAGCCCAAAGGATTTGCTCATGAATGCCCTGTATAACTTTGCGGTAGGCCCGCTGGCATGGTTCGCCTTCACGGTGTGCATCGGCGGGATCATCTGGCGGCTGTGGTCGCTCGGACGGCTTGCCCGCCAGCGTGACGCCTCGGCCCTTGCCTACATGAACTGGAAAGACTCGCTGACCTCGATCCTGCGCTGGTCGCTGCCCTTCTCCACCTGCGGCTGGCGTGAAAACCCGCTGCTGACCGTGGCGAGCTTTGTGCTGCACATCGGGATCCTGCTGTCCGTGCTGTTCTATTCGGCCCACAACGTCATGTGGGACTACAATTTCGGTTTTTCCCTTCCTTCCCTGCCCGACGGCTTTATGGACGCCGTCACCCTAGCTACCATTCTGGCCTGTCTGGTTCTCGGCTGGCGTCGACTGGCAGTCTCCGCGTCAAGCTCCGTAACTCGACAGGCCGACTGGTTCTCCCTCCTGCTCGTCACCGGCGTCATGGCGACCGGTTTTGCCTCCGCGCACGGGTTTGGGAGCGAAAGCTTCATGGCTCTGCTCCATGTGCTGCTCGGCGAGGCGGTGCTCATCTGCCTGCCGTTCACGCGCCTGAGCCACGCCATTCTGATTCCCTTCACCCGCGCCTACATGGGTTCCGAATCCATCGGCGTCCGTCGTACCTGCGACTGGTAATTTTGGAGGCACACGATGGGTATTGAAAAACGTTTGATTGAAGACGCCAACCTCACGCGAGGCATGGAACTCGCCACGCCCGAGCGCATTACCAAGGTGATCCGCGACGTGCTCAAAGGCGAAGTGGGAGCCCGCGTCAAGGTATACGAACAGACCTGCATGCGCTGCGGCGCATGTGCCAAGGCTTGCCACTTCAGCCTTTCCCACCCCGACGACGCGTCCTACACGCCTGTCGCCAAGCTCGACAAGACCATCTTCAAGATGATCCGCGACAAGGGGAAAATCTCCGCCGAGCAGCTGCGCGGCATGGCGCAGATCGCACATACCGAATGCAACATGTGCCGCCGCTGCATCCATTACTGTCCCGTGGGCGTGGACATCGCCTACCTGATGAGCCTTGTGCGGCGCATCTGCAACAAGCTCGGCATCACCCCGACCTTCATTCAGGACACCGCCAACAGCCACTCCGCGACCTTCAACCAGATGTGGGTACGCGAGGACGAATGGATCGACAGCCTTATCTGGCAGGAAGAGGAAGCCCGTGAGGAATTCCCCGGCATCCGCATTCCGCTGGACAGGGAAGGGGCTGACTTCATGTACTCCGTCATCGCGCCGGAGCCCAAGTTCCGCACCCAGCTGATCTATCAGGCCGCCGCCATCTTCCATCAGGCCGGCTGTGACTGGACCATGCCCTCCCGCCCCGGCTGGGACAACAGCGACATGTGCATGTTCACGGGCGACTACGAAATGATGGGCCGCATCAAGCGCGCCCACTTCGAGCTGGCCCAGAAGCTGCGCGTCAAGCGCATCGTCATGGGCGAATGCGGCCACGCCTTCCGCTCCGTGTACGATCAGGGCAACCGCTGGCTCGGCTGGAAGGATTCCCCGGTTCCGGTGGTTCATGCCATCGAGTTCTATTGGGAACTGATCAACGAAGGCAAAATCAAGATCACGCACCAGTACGAAGAGCCGGTCACCATCCACGACCCCTGCAACACCATCCGCGGGCGCGGCCTTGCCGACAAGCTCCGCGACGTGGTCCACTTCCTCTGCGCCAACGTGGTGGAAATGACCCCCAACCGCGAGCACAACTTCTGTTGCAGCGCGGGCGGCGGGGTCATCAACTGCGGCCCGCCCTTCAAGAGCGTACGCATGGAAGGCAACCGGGTGAAGGCCGATCAGCTCCGCAATACCGGAGTGCAGACCGTGGTCGCTCCCTGCCACAACTGTCACGGCGGTCTGGAAGACATCATCAAGCACTACAAGCTCGGCATGCACACCAAATTCATTGGCGATATCATGTATGAGTTGATGGAAAAGCCTGAAGTCTAGCCGACTGCGGGAACCTCCGGGTTCCCGCAAGGACCCCGTAACATCGTTTCGGAGGCCCGGCCTCCGTGAATCACTGGAGAGAACTATGCCCCTGCACGCCCTTGCCCGCGCCGGCCTTGCCGTCACGCTGCTGCTTGGCCTCGTCGGGACGGCCCACGCGCTGACCCTGAAATCCGAAGAGTTCAAGACGCACCGTCGCCCCGGCGTCACCTTCGATCACGATGGACACAACGAGCGCGCCAAGATCGAAAACTGCGTCGTCTGCCATCACGGCGGCGAAAACGGCGTCATCGATCCCGAAGTGGGATCGGAAGATCAGCCCTGCTCCGAATGCCACAAGGTGAACATGCCCAGCGGACGCACGCCGCTCATGCGCGCCTTCCACAAAAACTGCATTGAATGCCATACGGCCCAGAACAAGGGGCCGACCACCTGCGGCGGCTGCCATAAATAATCGCCGCCGGAGGCACGCCTTTTCAACGGGACATGCCGGCGGTGCTCCAGAATACGGAGCAGGCCTGCATGTCCCGCTTGGCAACGGCCTCCGGGCACTCCCCGATTGTTGAAGAAACGGGCCGTTTCCGGTACATGTTGAAGCAGGACGGCCTCGGCGGGACGACGCTCCCCCGGACTTCCACCGATTTGGCGGCATTCCTCGGGTATTTCGTTCCAGCAACCTCCACTTCAAGGAGAAAGTCCCATGTCCAAGAAGATTTTGACCATCGACGACGATCCGTATATCGTCAAGTATATCACTGAAGTGCTTTCGGACAACGGCTATGCCACCTGTTCCGCCGCCAGCGTCGAAGAGGCCCTCTCCGTTCTTGAGGCCGAAAAGCCCGATCTCGTCACGCTGGATATGGAAATGCCCGACGAATGGGGCCCCCGCTTCTATCGCAAGATGACCATGCATCCCGAATTCAAGGATACGCCGGTTATCGTGATCAGCGGTCTTCAGGGCATCCACCTCGCCATCCGCAACGCCGTGGCGACCCTTCAGAAGCCCTTTGACCCCGAAGAGCTGATCTCCATCGTCAACCGGGTGCTTGAATCCAAAGACGCCGCCCACAAGGCCATGAACGGCGAATAGCCCTTTCCCTTGTTCCGGCGGTTCTCCAAAGATCCGCCGGAACGCGGCCTGACCGCCCCGGATTGCTTCATGTTCGGAATTTCGCCGCTTCCCTCCAAGCTCCTTTCCGGCCTGCCCGTTTCTTCGGCACGCCTCCCCCTGCCCGTCCCTTTTCCCGCACCTGCCTGCCCTCCCCCGCTCCCCCTGCGCCCCGTTTGTTTACGCCCCGAAAACGTGCTATTGGAATCTATCCGGTGCCGTATGGCCTTCGCTTGGGCTTTGGAGCGTTTCGCATACGGCACAAAAACGTTCCCGCAAATACGGCGGCGAAGCGAAAAGCCGACCCACTCTCTTCCATAAGGTACTATTATGAAAGAAAACATCCTTCTCGTTGACGACGAGCAAACGGTTCGTACCGCCACGGGGCTGACGCTCCGCGAGGCGGGCTACAACGTCATCACCGTTGCGTCGGCTGAAGAGGCGTTGCAGCTCATTGCGGAATACCCCATTCCCATCGTGCTCACTGATACCAGAATGCCCGGCATGTCCGGGCTGGATCTCCTCAAGCACGTCAAGATCGTTGCGCCCGAGACAGAAGTCATCCTGATGTCCGGCCATGCGGATCTCGAAATGGCCATTCAGGGTCTTCAGCTCGAGGCTTCTGACTTCATTACCAAACCCATCGACGAAGAATTGCTGCATGTTTCCCTCAAGCGGGCGCACGAGCGCATCGACATGCGGAACAAGCTCAAGGAATACACCTCAAACCTCGAAAAGATGATCACGGAGAAGTCCTCCCAGCTCATCGAGGCCGAACGCCAGCTTGCCGCCCGGCAGGTCGTGGACGGGTTTGCCTTTGGCCTGCATACGCTGGGGTCCTCCATGAGCGGAGAACAGCAGGCCTTCAACGAGCTGCCCTGCTTCATCGCCATGCACGACAGGTTCATGGAAATACTTGCCGTCAACGATCTCTACCGTGAACGCCTCGGCAATCTGGTGGGCCATCCCAGCTGGGAACCGTATGTGCTGCACAGCAATGAGGCCATGATTCCTGTCGAAAGGGCCATCGTGGAAGGGCGGGGAGCACGCAGCGAACAGATTTTGCGCGACAAGAACGGCAAGGAAATCCCCGTGCTTGTCCATACCGCCCCGATCCTCAACAACGAGGGTGAGGTGGAGCTTGTTCTCGAACTGAGCGTGGACGAGCAGGAAAGCCGCCGCCTGCGCGAGGAGCTGCGCCTCACCCGCGAGCGGTTCCGCCAGCTGTTTGAGGAAAGCCCCTGCTACGTCTCCGTGGTCAACCGCGACCTGCAGGTGCTGGAGGCAAACCGCGCTTTCCGCAATACCTTTGGCATGCAAAGCGGCAAACGTTGCCATGAGCTGTTCGCCGGTTCCGCGACGGAATGCGAGGAATGCCCGGTTCAACGCTCTTTCCGGGACGGCAAGCCCTGCCACACGGAAAAGGTGGTCATCGATCAGGAAGGGCGGCCCGTCAACGTCCTTGTCTGGACGGCTCCCCTGCGGGACACGTCCGGACACATCACCGAATGTATTGAAATGGCTACAGACATTACGGAGCTTCGCCAGCTTCAGGATCGTCTGGCCTCCCTTGGCCTGCTCATGGGTTCCACGGCCCACGGCATCAAGGGGATGCTCACCGCGCTGGACGGCAGCGTCTACCGCCTTGGCTCCGGGCTGGACAAGGGCGACGAAACCCGTACCCGGGATTCGCTCAAGGATATGCGCCAGCTTGTCGCACGGCTCCGGAAAATGGTGCTGGACATCCTTTACTTTGCCAAGGAACGCAAGCTTGACTGGAATATTCTGGTTGCCGAAGAGTTCATGCGTTCGGTCGTGTGCACCGTCTCCGACAAGGCCGCTGAAGCCGGTATCGCCCTGCATCTGGATATTGACGGCGACCCCGGCACGTTTGAAGCCGACGCTTCGGCCCTCAGTGCCGCCCTGGTCAACCTGCTTGAAAACGCCGTGGATGCCTGCCGCGCGGACACCTCCAAGCAAGAGCACGGGGTGCATGTGTCCGTAAAGGGACTTCCCGATGCCGTAGAGCTGCGTATTGAAGACAACGGCATCGGCATGAGCGATGAAACCAGGGCCAAGCTTTTTACCCTGTTCTTCTCTTCAAAGGGCAAGGGCGGCACAGGCATAGGCCTGTACGTTGCCCGCCAGGTTATCATGCAGCACGGCGGCAGGATTGAGGTCACTTCCGTCAAGGGCGAAGGCAGCACCTTTGCCGTCACCATGCCGCGCATTCTGGCAAAATAGCGCACCCAACGGACGGGTTCCGGCGTCGTGCCGGGTTGTCCGAAACATATGGAGGATACAGTGAAAAGACTCATTCTCTGCGCTCTGGCCGTAGCCGGCCTCTGCATCCCCGTTATGGCCGCCGATCCCACGCCCGAACAGAAGGCCCTGATCGAAAAGCCGATAACCATGAACCATACCGGCAACGAGAAGAAGCAGGTCATCTTCCCCCACAGCGCGCACGCCAAGACCGACTGCACGTACTGCCACCACAAGGCTGCCGAGGGCAATGAGTTTGCCAGCTGTGCCGCCAAGGGGTGCCATGACAACTTTGACAAGAAGGACAAGGGAGACCACAGCTACTACAAGATGGCCCACGACAGGAAGAATGAAAAAACCTGTATGGGATGCCACCAGAAGGCTGCGGAAAGCAATCCCGAGCTGAAGGAAAAGTTCAAGGGCTGCAACCCCTGCCATCCCAAGAAGTAGCGTCGCATACGACATGAATGCAGGCGAGAGGGCAACACCTTCTCGCCTGTTTTTTTATCCACGGTTTCGCCGGAAGCGGAGCCGCATGAAGCCGCCGCGGTTTCCCGCGCACGCTGCTTCCCGCATTGTGGGGCCGTGCATCAAAACCGGCCCAGAACAAACCCGGAACAAGCATGCAGAGGCTGTTTTTCCGGCAGCCGACAATCCCCCCGCCCATACCACCGTCGCCCCCGCCTTCCCTCATCCTTTCATGGGTGATTTATAAGGCCGCGCTTGCCCTTCCCCGTGGCGCAGCACACGGTATCCGCACGGCAATACGGCGTTCATATTGGATTATCACGCATCCGTGCCAACACACGGCATCAATCGATATATCGAATTATAATAATTGGTTGCCGAATTATTCAGGATTAGCCTTTCGGTATCAAAGGAGGTGTTGTATGCCTGCTCCCAAAGTATCTGTAAAGTCGGTTTCCGTAATGACCCTTGCCTTGATGACCGTAGCGTCTGTGGTAAGCCTGCGCGGACTTCCCATGATGGCGGCAGAAGGGTTTTCCATGATCTTTTACATCCTTTTTGCGACATTCGTTTTCCTGCTCCCGGCAGCCATGGTGTCCGCCGAGCTTGGGAGTGCCTTCGGCGAGCAAAAAGGCGGCGTGTATACCTGGGTCAAGGCGGCCTTTGGCGCACGCTGGGGTTTTACCGCCATCTGGCTGCAATGGATTCAAAACGTGGTCTGGTATCCGACCGTACTGGCCTATGCCGCTTCATGCCTGGCCTACCTGTTCCTTGATCCCTCGCTGGCGGCCAATGGCAAGTACACTGGCATACTCATTCTGGTCATCTACTGGATCGCAACCTTTGTCGCCATGCGCGGTTCACAGGCCGTCAACTCGGTGACGAAATACGGTGTCGTATTCGGCACACTCCTGCCCGGCGTTCTGATCATCATCCTTGGCAGCATCTGGGTCTTTTCTGGCGACCCCATTGCCCTGACGACGATTGAGACCACGGCCGCCACGGGTCAGGAGGTCATCAGGCACATCCACCCCACCTTCTTCCCCCATATGACGGGATTGGGCAGCATCGCCTTCCTTGCCGGCATCGTCCTGCTCTTCGCCGGCGTTGAGGTTCAGGCGGTACAGGCGGCCGACATGAAGAATCCTTCCAAGGACTTCCCGGCGGCCATGCTTGTAGCCTCGATCATCATCGTCGTTCTGTTCCTGCTTGGTTCCGCTGCCGTAGCCGTGGCTGTTCCCGCCAAGGACATCAGCCTTACCGCCGGCCTGATGCAGGCGTTTGAAATCATGCTGACCAAGTTCGGCATGCATGCCCTTACGCCGATCATCGGGCTGCTCATGGCATTCGGCGCAATCGGCGGCGTCATGTCGTGGGTGACCGGGCCAAGCCGCGGGCTTTTGCAAACCGCCAAGGAAGGGGAAATTCCTCCCGTCATGGCCAAGGTCAACGCGGCAGGCGCGCCCACGACGCTGCTCCTGATTCAGGGCGTCATCGTCTCCTGCCTCGCGCTGCTGTACTTCATCATGGAGGACGTGAGCGTTGCCTTCTTCGTCCTCTCCGCCATGACCGCTACCCTGTACCTCGCCATGTACATGCTCATGTTCGCCGCGGCAATCCGCCTGCGGATAACCCAGCCCAACCTGCCCCGCGTCTACAAGATTCCCGGAGGGTTTCCCGGCATGTTCATCGTGGCGGGTATCGGCTTTATCGGGGTCACCTTCGCACTGGTGGTCGGCTTCTTCCCGCCCACAAACCTCCCCGTAGGCAACCCGGAGCTTTATGTTGCTCTGGTGGCGGCCGGCATGATCCTCTTCATTGGGCTTCCCCAAGTCATTCAGGCCTTCAAGAAGCCGGAATGGAAGCAACAGTAAGAACTGCCAGGCGTAGCCAAACCAGCGCGCACCCAACTGGCATTCTTTATACCTCTGCTGAAAACCAGCGGAAAAGATTCAGGTTCCTTTCACCCCTTAACCGTTACGAGGTTCTGTTATGAAAACTCATACAACTCTGCGGCAGGATTTGGACGACGATATTTTTGCAAGCGACGATCTCAACGCGCCCTTGCCCAAATTCCAGATGCCGGATCGTGAACACGGTGCCCGTACCGTATTTCAGGCTGTGAAAGATGAACTCATGCTTGACGGCAACTCGCGCCAGAACCTTGCCACCTTCTGCCAGACATGGGTTGATCCGGAAATCCACAGCTTGATGGATCTGTCGGTCGACAAAAATATGATTGATAAGGATGAATATCCGCAAACAGCTGAAATAGAAATGCGCTGCGTCCATATGCTGGCTGACTTGTGGCATTCTCCCGAGCCGCAGACCACGCTCGGATGCTCCTCCATCGGGTCAAGCGAAGCCGCCATGCTCGGTGGCATGGCGATGAAATGGCGTTGGCGCGAAAAGCGCAAGAGCGAAGGCAAGCCCTGCGACAAGCCCAACCTCGTTACCGGGCCGGTCCAGATCTGCTGGCACAAGTTCGCCCGCTACTGGGATGTTGAACTTCGCGAAATTCCAATGGAAAAAGACCGTCTCTTCATGAATCCCGAAGAGGCCCTCAAGCGGTGCGACGAAAACACCATCGGCGTCGTCCCCACCCTCGGCCTGACGTTTACGGGGCAGTATGAACCCGTTGAAGCTCTCAGCGCGGCTCTGGACGATTTCCAGAAAAAGACCGGACTCGACATTCCGATCCATGTGGATGCCGCCAGCGGCGGATTCCTCGCTCCCTTCGTCCAGCCAGATCTGGTATGGGACTTCAAGCTCCCCCGCGTGAAATCCATCAACGCGTCGGGACACAAGTTCGGTCTGGCTCCGCTCGGCATGGGCTGGGTCGTATGGCGGGAAGCGGCTGACCTGCCCAAGGATCTCATCTTCTGGGTAAACTATCTGGGCAACAACATCCCGACCTTTGCCATCAACTTCTCGCGTCCCGGCGGGCAGATCATCGCCCAGTACTACAACTTCCTGCGGCTGGGCCGCGAAGGATACCGCCGTGTCCATCAGGCATGCTACGACACCGCCGAATGGCTCGGCACGGAAATCGAAAAGATCGGCCCCTTCAAGGTGCTGTACAACGGCAAGGGCGGCATCCCGGCCCTGACCTGGACCCTGAAGGACGATGCACAGGGGTTCACGCTGTATGACCTCTCCGACCGCCTCCGTTCCCGCGGCTGGCAGGTTCCGGCGTATTCCATGCCGCCCAATCGCGAGGATCTGGTCGTCATGCGCGTTCTTGTCCGCCACGGCTTCAGCCAGGATCTCGGCACGCTGCTTCTCAACGACATCGACCGCTGCCTGAGGTACTTCAAGGAGCATCCCCTCACGAAGCCGCTCGACAAGGCTTCGGGCGCGTACAACCACTCTGGCCGCTGAACCAAACCCCAACCCGAGAGCGGCAAAAGGATGCACTGGCTTTTTGCCGCTCCCCGTAAGCCTCTCCCGCAAGCAATGGAACCTGTCCTTCTCGACCGCTCTCGTGAAGGACAGGTTCTTATGGTTTCCGGCTTCTCCAACAGGGCGGCCCCCTTCCCCAAAAAGACAGAACGGCCCGGAACCGCAATCGGTTTCCGGGCCGTTTCACATGGCTTGCTGGCTTATTGGAACCACCACTCCGAGCCTTCCGGCGATATGGTCGTTCCATGATAGGCGATCATCACGCCTTCATTATCCTCGTTGCGATGGCAATACCGCTGTGCATGGCGAATGGCGGTAGCCTTGTCCACGTTTTCGGCAATCATGCCCGCGTGGGGATTTTGGGCATTCTTGCGGGCCACGAAAATGACATCGTACGTTCTGGCTTCATTCTGTTCCGTGCTCATGTCGTCTCCATTTCGGTAAAAGAACCGGAAAGAATCCCTTGGGGGCCTCTCCGCCGTGGGGCCTTAGTGATCCTGTTTGCGCGGTGTTGTCAACCCCGGATACCCGCGGGCACACCAAAATCCGTTTGACAGATTCGTATGCCGGGGGATTCCCAAAAGCGTTTCTATACTCTTGTTTATCTATAATCACTCATGGTTGCTCGTCAAATGGGGAAACAATTTGTTCTTGTCCTTTGCGCCACAATTGTCTATGAAATTAGAGCCGTATTTGGATTGCCCCCTTGCAGGGCAATCGTCTTTTTTACCAATCGTTTTCTGGGGAGGAAACAATGTCCAAATCCAAAATGAGCCTTCCGGTGCAGATGGTCATCGGCCTCATTCTCGGCGTCATCGTCGGGAGCCTGACCACAGCCGAATTCACCGGGAACTATCTGCGTCCTTTCGGCCAGCTCTTCATCACTCTGATCCGCATGGTTGTCGTTCCCCTCGTGCTCGCCACGATCATCGCCGGGGCCGCGGGCATCCACGACCTGAGCAAACTTGGCCGCGTCGCCACCAAAACCATCATCTACTATTTCTTTACCACGGGCGTTGCCGTTGCCATCGGCCTGCTGATGGCCAACATCATGCAGCCCGGCCTGGGGCTGGACCTCTCCACCGAGGGCCTGAAGGCGAAAGACATCACGCCGCCGAGCCTTGTGCAGACCCTGCTGAACATCGTGCCCATGAACCCCGTGGACGCGCTCGCCAAGGGCAACATGCTTCAGGTTATCTTCTTTGCCGTGATCTTCGGCTTTGCCCTCAGCTCGCTCGGCGAATCCGGCAAGCCCCTGCTCCGCGTGTTTGAACTCATCGGCGACGTTATGATCCGCATGACCAACATGGTTATGATGTACGCCCCCATCGGCGTATTCGGCCTCATTTCCTACACGGTGAGCCAGCACGGCCTTCAGGTTCTCCTGCCCCTCGGCAAGCTGATTCTTGTCGCCGCCATTGCCTCCGTACTGCATGTGATCATCTGCTACGGCCCGCTTGTCAAAGGCGTTGTAGGCATGCCGCTTTCCAAGTTCTTCCGCGGCATCATCGAGCCCTGGCTGATCGCCTTCACCACCTGCTCCAGCGCGGCGGCCCTGCCCACCAACCTCCAGGCCGTGCGTCGTCTTGGCGCGTCCAAGGGTGTCTCCAGCTTCTCCATTCCGCTCGGCAATACCATCAATATGGACGGTACCGCCATCTATATGGGCGTTGCCACCGTCTTTGCCGCCGAAGTGTACGGTCTGCCGCTGACCTTCAGCGATCAGCTCACCGTGCTGCTCATGGGCCTTCTGGCCTCCATCGGCACGGCTGGCGTGCCCGGAGCGGGCCTTATCATGGTCAGCCTCGTTTTTACGCAGGTCAATATCCCGCTGGAAGCCATGGCCCTCATCGCCGGCATCGACCGCGTGCTGGACATGATCCGTACCTCCATCAACGTTCTCGGTGACGCCACCGGCGCGCTCCTCGTCTCCAAGCTTGAAGGCGATCTGGGCAAGGAAGCCTTTGTGGAAGACGAAAACGAACTGAATACCGGAACGGAAAGCTTCGAATAGGGCTTTCTGGCAATCGGTTTTGGGGCGTCCTTTCTTCCGGAAGGACGCCTTTTTCTTCTCCCCGTGCCCGTCTTTGGCAGTACCTCAGTGCTCGACCAAGCTCCGCTTCCATGCTATGAACGAAAAAAACGGGGAGGGGCATGGCCTGTTTCTCCCCGTTTTCCCCGTCCGGTTTTGTCCATTGTGGTCAAGGCCATTCCCCAACGGACGGGTTTTCCTGACATTGAACCGTGAGGGAGCTCTCATGGGTAAGGAACATAAGGAAGCTTTGCAGGTCACCAAGGAAATCGTGGTGAAATTCATTGAAACGCAGCGTATTTCCCCTAACAACTTTGCGGAGCACTTCCCCGCCATTTACAAGATAGTGCTTGATACGCTGGAAGCCGAAACCACGCAGGATGACGGGAATGAATGCCGATAACCCCACCCCTTCCGGCAACACCGCCGAAGCCGCCCACGCCGCCAAGGTTTCCGGGCTGTTTTCCCGTATCGTCAAATGGTATGACCCGCTGAATCGGCTTTTGAGCCTCGGCCTTGATCAGGGGTGGCGGAAATGCCTCGCCGATGCCGTACTGCCTGCCGAATCCGATGGGAAACGGGTGCTCGATCTCGCCGCCGGAACGCTGGATGTGACGCTGGCCCTCCGCAAGCGGTATCCGGGCGCACAGATCCTTGCCATGGACTTCTGCCCGCCCATGCTTGTGCACGGGCAAAAAAAGCTCTCCGCCGACGACAACGATTTTGTCATCTCCGTGGCCTCCGACGCCCGCGCCCTGCCGTTGCCGGATGCCTGCGTAGACGGCGTGACCATCGCCTTTGGCATCCGCAACATCGCTCCGCGCTCCGCCGCCTTTTCTGAAATGGCCAGAGTCCTCAAGTCCGGAGGGCGGGCCTGCATTCTGGAGTTCGGTACAGGCAAGACCCGAATCTGGCTCGGCGTCTACAATTTCTATCTCAAGCGTATTCTGCCGCTCATAGGCAGGCTGTCGGGAGACAAGGACGCCTACAGCTACCTTGCCCGCACGATCATCGAATTCCCGGACGCCGACGCCCTCAGTGACGAAATGCGGGCCGCCGGATTTGGCAAAATCTATCACATTCCCTTGTGTTCGGGGATTGTCCGTCTCCATGTAGCCGAAAAAAGCTGAACCCTTTTTTTGGGGGGCGGCGTCACTCTGAGGAGCTTCTTGTGAAAACACTGTTCTTCTTTGGCGATTCTATCACCTTGGGCGTCAATGATGTGCTGGCAGGGGGTTGGGTCGGACGCTTTGCCGGTCTGGCCTGCGGGGCGGGGTTGCCGGTTCCGCCGAGCACCTTCTACAACCTCGGTGTCCGCAAGCATTCCAGCCGGCAAATCCGGGATCGCTGGCGCAGTGAATACCAGTGCCGCATCAATCCGGCCTCCGTGCCTTTTCTGATCTTTTGCTTCGGTACGGTGGATATGGCTGCCCCCAACGGGGAACCCGTAGTCCCCATGATGGAAAGCCTCGAAAATACGAAGGCTATTTTGCTTGAAGCCTCCAGAGAGGCCCCCGTTTTGCTGATGAGCCCGCCACCGGTAACAAATCCGGATCATCAGGCCAGAATTGCCGAGCTTGTCATGGCGCAGGCAAGGCTCTGTGCGGAATACGCCATCCCCTATCTCAATCTTCAGGAAGCTCTCCCGCCGGTGTTTCTCGCGGATCTGGATGACGGGCTGCACCCCGGAGCCGCGGGCAACAGGCTGATTGCCGAAAAACTGCTGGACGAACCGGCCCTCCATGAATGGATCACAAGCTGAAGCCAACACCATAGCAAAACGCCCGCTCCTATCGGCAGGAACGGGCGTTTTGCTATGGTGCGGCCGACAACTAGGCTTCTACTTCCTCGCCGTTCAGCTCCGCACGAAACTTGCGAGACAGACGGAACACGACCACCTTGCGGGGAGGAAGCGTAATGGTTTCATCCGTCTGGGGATTGCGCCCTTTACGCGATTCCTTGTCGTAAGCCTCGAATTTCCCGAATCCGCTCACAAGAAGGGCATTGTCCTTCTTGATCGACTGTTTCATCAGACCGAGCAGCACTTCAACCGTATTCTTGACATCGGCACGGTTTCTGTCGGTTTTTTCGTAAATGGCTTCTACAATGTCCGCCTTGGTCAGTGCTCTATTCATATGTCCTCCATACTTCCCAAAAAAGTTCGAGCAACCGGAACTCTCATCAAGCCTATTCCTCCGCAAGACCCCTATACTCATGGAGGTCTCCCTTGAAGAAATCCGGAGGCTCTTATTGCCTACTCCCACAAAACCAACGCTGTCGAAAAATCCGTCGCTCCATCGTCTTTTTCGGCAACATTCTCTTGAAACCAGACAAACCATACGAAATCGCTTTATTCAATATATCACTTCCCCAAAAGCGATATCCAACGAAAAATAAAGTCTGCCTGCTGTCCAGCATACGCTGATTTCACTCATAGTTCAAGAAGATTACATGGCTACGCATAACCATCGGGAAAAATAGTTTCCTGAAATTCCACGATCTAGAGTTTTTCCCGGATGGATGCGGCCACGGCGGCCATTTCTTCCATGTCCTGATACGCGCCATGCGGCCATGCCGGGAGGCCGTCCCCGGAGAAACGGGGAACCAGATGCCAATGCAGATGCGGAACTTCCTGCCCTGCCGCAACATAGTTGTTTTGCAGGACATTCATACCTTCCGCACCGGTAGCCGACAGAATGGCGGCTCCCACTTGCTTCATGGCGGAAAACACTTGTTCGCCCATGCCTTCCGGCATGTCGAAAAGCGTTTCCATGTGTGCTTTGGGAACGATGAGCGCGTGGCCCTTGTTGACTGGGCTGATATCCAGAAAGGCGATCAGAAGGTCAGATTCGAAAACAGCGGCACAAGGAATGTCTCCCCGTGCAATCTTACAAAAAATACAATTTTCGTGTTGCAATGCCGACATGGGAGCTCCTTTTGCCCTCGCTGACTCGATCTCTATCACGAAATGTGGAATAATCGTGCGGACAACGACGCGCCGCAAGATGCTACTGTCCAAAAGATGTCTTTTCATTACCGCATATTATGCGATAAATCAACCATTATGAAACAAAACGCCTCCATCCTTTATGAATTCCGTGAACTTTTTTTCCCGGTAGGAAACCCCGGTTCGGCAGATCCACGCCGCCGCCCGCCCATTATTCCCTTTTTTCTGCCGTTCGCCGGATGCCCCCACCGCTGCCTCTTCTGCGCGCAGGACAAGCAGACGGGGCAGCGCACAAAGAACAGCCGCAACTACCCGGACGAACTTTCCCGGATTCTCTCCGGCCTTGAAGCGAGGTCGGGAAACCGGCCCGCCGAGCTTGCCTTTTACGGAGGCACATTCACCGCCCTGCCGCTTCCGCTACAGGAGGCCTGCCTCTCTCTGGCGCAAAAAGCCAAAAAACGCGGGCTGGTTTCGTACATCCGCTGCTCCACCCGGCCCGATGCCGTTCAGCCGGATCACCTCGGCTGGCTGAAAAACATGGGGATGGATCTTGTTGAACTTGGCATCCAGTCCTTTCATGAAGAGCCTCTGCACGCTTCACAGCGAGGCTATTCGGGAGAAGCGGCACGGGAAGGCTGCCGCAGGGTTCTCGCCAGCGGGCTGAAGCTCGGCATCCAGCTGCTCCCGGGCATGCCGGGGTCGACTCCGGCGATCTTTGCGGAAGACGTTGCCGAATCCCTCGCTTTTTCTCCGGCATGCCTGCGCTTCTATCCCTGCCTTGTTGTGGATGGCACTCCTCTTGCCGAAGCGTGGAAAGCCGGGCTTTATACGCCCTGGGATGTCCAAACAACCGTTCGAACCCTGGGGAAGGCCCTTGCTGCGGCATGGGCACGGCGTGTTCCCGTCATCCGCCTGAGCCTTGCGCCGGAAGCGGAACTGGACAACGCCGTCCTTGCAGGGCCACGCCACCCCGCGCTCGGGAACCTGATTCAGGGCGAGGCCTTGCTGCAAACGGTCCGCGGACGCCTGCACGGGGAAAAAGCCCCCCCGGATGCGCTGCTCCTTCCCCGTTATTGCCAGGGCCTGTTTTTCGGACACGGCGGGAACCTCCTTCCCGCATGGAACAGCCTCGGCATTACCAAAAAAAACGTCCACTGGATTCAAGGGGAGTCTGGCTGCCTTCGCTGGAACCCGCCTCCAGCCAGTCCCTCAGATCCTGCCGGGGAGTGAGCCTTCGGCGGCTCTTGCCTTGTCTGGCAGGTCTGTTATGATCAACGGATCGTGTAAACGAAATTCGACACGTTTCTTTCAACTCTTCCGCCCGCCGGATTCAGGAGGCGGGAGTGCCGGGCTTCTGCGCCATCCCTGTTTATTCAAAGCTTTTTCGCTCCATACCCGCGCTGCCGCACGACTCCGGCAACTCGCCATTCGCTCACGCAAGCCGCACCTGATGGAGCCTTTTGTTTCACCTTTTCACTTTTTGGACACCACATGACCGAACAGCAGCCTCAGGACAAGGCCAAACCCGCTTTCAAAAAAGCCAAGGCCAAAGCTCCCGCTTCCAATACCATCCACACGTCTTCCGAAATCATTTCCGTCGACGAGCCTGAAAACGCGCTCCCTGAAGTCACGCTTGAAGATTTGCCCCAGCCTCTCCAGACGGCCTGCACCAAGGCTGGCTGGGCCAGCCTCATGCCCGTGCAGTCCCGCGCCCTCCCCTATCTCCTTGAAGGGCGGGATCTTATGGTTCAGTCCCGTACCGGAAGCGGCAAAACCGGAACCTATCTGCTCCCGCTCATGGCGCGGCTCAATCCCGCCATGCCCGCTGTTCAGGCTCTCATTCTCGTGCCTACCCGCGAGCTGGCCGTTCAGGTGGAGCAGGAAGCCAAAACGCTTTTCAAGGGCAGCGGCTTTACCGTTGCAGCGGTTTACGGCGGCGTCGGCTACGGCAAGCAGATGGATGCCCTTCGCCAAGGCGTGAGCGTGGTCGTGGGCACTCCCGGACGCGTTCTCGACCACCTGTTGCGCCGCACCCTCAACCTCGATCACATTGCATCGCTCGTCTTTGACGAAGCCGACCGCATGCTTTCCATCGGTTTCTATCCCGACATGAAGGAAATCCAGCGGTATCTGCCCAAGACGCCCCTCCATGCCATGCTGTTCTCCGCCACCTACCCCCCGCATGTGCTGAAACTGGCTGGAGAATTTCTTAACGAACCGCAGCTCCTGTCCCTTTCCACCACACAAATCCATGTGGCGGAAGTCCAACACCGCTATTGCGAATGCAAAAGCATGGAAAAGGACCGCACGCTGATCAAGATTCTGGAAGTGGAGAATCCGTCTTCCGCCATCATCTTCTGCAACACCAAGGCCACGGTGCATTTTGTGACTGCCGTGCTGCAGGGTTTCGGCTTCAATGCCGACGAACTGTCCGCCGACCTTTCCCAGACCCGCCGCGAAGATGTCCTCTCCCGCCTGCGTAACGGGGCCATCCGCTTCCTCGTCGCTACCGACGTGGCTGCACGCGGCATCGACATTCCCGAATTATCCCATGTGTTCCTCTACGAGCCGCCGGACGATCGCGAATCCTACATCCACAGGGCCGGGCGCACGGGCCGAGCCGGAGCCGCCGGTGAGGTCATCTCGCTTGTGGACATCATGGAAAAGATGGAACTGCAACGGATTGCCAAGTATTTCAAGGTTCCTCTCGTACAGTATGCCGCACCGACAGACGACGCGGTGGCGCAGGCCGTCGGCATGCGCGTTACCGCCCTGCTTGAGGCACGCTTCCGCCAGCTCAACGGTCTGGAGCGTGAACGCATGAAGCGTTTTGAACTGCTGGTGCAGACTCTCGGCAACGATCCCGAACAGCTCCACCTGCTGACCCTGCTGCTCGACGACTGCTACCAGAAAAGCCTGAATCCCACGGCCTTCCTGCCTGCGGGCATGCCCCGCAAGGAGCCGAAGGATGAGGCACCCCGCCAGTCCAGACCCCGCAACGGCGGCGGAAACGGAAAGCGCGGCCCCCGCGAAGGCGGCGAACCTCGGCGTGAAGGCGGAGGACGGCGCGGCGGCAAGCCCTTCCCCAGCAGGGAAGGCAAAAAAGAAGGGCAGGGATTCAAGGGCCGCAAGCGGCCTTCCGAAAAACCTGCTGACTGATTCCGGGGGGACCAGTGTCAACTTGTCCTCAAGCAGTACCGTTGGACATGGCGGAAACAGTTTTGGCAAACTTTTCCGTCATGCTCGACAATATGGATTTTGCCCGGGAGCTGCGTCTTCTGGGCATACGCAAATTCCATTTCCGCCAACGAAAAAAGGCCCTCCGGGAGCTGAAGGCCATGAGCATCGGGTTATGGCGTCTGGGGCTGGAGCGTTCTTTCCCCTCCGAAAGCGACACCATATTCGAACGGTTCATGCTTTCCCTGTATGAGCAGGTCCAGACGGCAAAGGCGAGAACCGAAGCGGATGCCTTCGATATCCTCACCCGAGCCTACGTCGACAAGTTCCGGGAACGGGGCGATGCCGACTTTACGACGGTAAGCGGCTATATCGTATCCCTTTTCCACAAGGATACAAAAGAATTGCCCTCAAAAAGGCTCAAGCTGGCCCTGCTTATGCGCGATGCCTACATGACCATATTCCGCCATCTTATCTAGACGGCCATCACTGTCTCAGAGGAAACGAACATGCGCGTCATCATCATCACCTCATCCAGCAACCGCAGCGGCGGGACGCGTCAGGCTGTTTATCAGGCGCAGGGCCTGAGCGACCGCGGACACGATGTCACCCTGTGCCTGCCCCACAATTCGGAACTCTGGGATTTGCCAGAGGCACGCTCCAACCCGCTCTGGCACGCGCTTCCTCAAACTCTTGCCGAGCATCGGGCCGATGTGGAATCGCTTTTTCCTTCTCCCGAAACGCCGACCATCGTGCACGCCTTTCACAACAAGGCTGTCAAGCGTGTCGCATGGTGGGGGCTTTTCTGGCGGAACAGGAAGCTGGCCTGCGTCGCCCACCGCGGCGTCATTTATCGCCCTGGCAACCCGCTGCCCTATCTGTCTCCGTCCATGAAGGCCTTTATCCCCAACTCCGAGGCCTGCGCTCGGGCCATCAGCTGGTGTTGCCCCAAGCACAAGATCCATACGGTTCCCAACGCCATCCCGGACGGCAGGGTAACGCCATCCCGCCCAGCGGAAGCCGTGCGCGCCGAGCTGGACATTCCCGAACAAACCCTTACCTATATTTCCGTAGGCAATGACAACCCCGCCAAGGGAACCGAACCGCTCCTGCGGGCCTTTGCCGAGTCCGGCCTTGATGCCTGCCTCGTGCTGATAGGTTCTCACCGGGAACGGTGGATGCCCCTGTGCGTCGAACTGGGCATCGTGGAAAAAGTGCGGCTTGTCGGGCGCAGCGAGGAGGTCAGCAACTATCTCCAGATTGCCGATGCCTTCGTCTTCCCTTCAAAGGATATGGATTCTGCGCCCAACACGTTGCTTGAGGCCATCCGCATGGGCCTTCCGGTGGTCGCCACCACAGTGGGGGGCGTTCCCGAAATCGCCAGAGACAACGGCCTGCTGGTTGCCCCCGGAGACGTCTCCGCTCTGGCCTCCGCCATGCGGCGTATGGCTTCCGACCCTGTGCAGCGTGCCCGCTGGGGGGAAAGCAGCTCCAGACAGGGCAGGCTCTATTCCGTGGACGCACGTTGCGCCGCACTGGAAGCGATTTATCTTTCCGTCCTCTAACCTGCTGCCGAAGCAAAGGAATCATTATGGATCTGCTGCAGAGCATCGGGAACACGCCGCTGATTCGCCTTTCCAGACTGGGCAAGGAATACGGCGCGGAAATCCTCGTCAAAATCGAATCGCGCAATCCCGGCGGCTCCATCAAGGACCGCGCCGCCCTCCGCATGATACAGGGGGCCTTGGAAAAGGGCGTGCTCAAGCCGCACGGAACCATTGTGGAACCGACCAGCGGCAACACGGGCATTGGCCTGGCTCTCGTGGCGACCTGCATGGGCTTCAAGGTCGTTCTGACCATGCCGGAGTCCATGAGCGAGGAACGCAAGGCTCTGCTCCGGGGTTTCGGAGCCGAACTCATTCTGACCCCCGCCGCCAAAGGCATGAGCGGCGCGGTGGAAGAAGCCAACCGGCTGGCGGCAACCGAAGGCTATGTCCTGTTGGATCAATTTTCCAATCCCGACAACGCGCAAGCCCACTACCGCACAACCGGGCCGGAAATCCTCGCCCAACTCCAGACGCTGGATGCCTTTGTCGCCGGTGTCGGTACGGGCGGAACCATTACCGGGACGGGACGCTATCTGCGTGAACAGCTTCCTGCCGTGGGGCTTTTCGCTGTTGAACCCGCCGAATCCGCTGTCCTTTCCGGAAAACCGGCCGGCCCGCACCTCATTCAGGGGATCGGAGCGGGGTTCGTTCCCAAACTGCTCGATCGTTCCCTGCTGACGGACGTGCTTGCGGTTCCCGGACTGGATGCCATCGACACGGCCCGCAGGCTGATGACGGAAGAAGGCATCTCCTGCGGCATTTCATCCGGTGCCAATGTTGCGGGTGCGCTCATGCTGGCCCAGCGTCCCGAATGGAAAGGCAAGCGTATTGTTACCGTCCTGCCGGACACTGGGGAACGCTACCTGTCCACGCAGCTCTTCAAACGCTGATCGCCACAACACGCTCCATCGCTCGCCAGAGAAAAGGACGGCTCCTGAAGGAACCGTCCTTTTTACATCCAGCCTCAACACGAGCTCAGGAAAAATCTGCCGAATCCAGCATGATGGTCACAGGGCCCCAGTTGATGAGGGAGACATCCATATCCGCCCCGAACACGCCATGCCTTATTTTTCCCGGCAGGCGTTTTTGCATGTCCTCAATACAGGCAAGGAACAGCGGTTCGGCAACAGCGGGGTTTGCCGAGACATGAAATGAGGGCCGCCTTCCCTTCCGGGTATCCGCATACAGGGTAAACTGGGACACCAAAAGAACGTCCCGGCCTGTTTCCCCGACACTCAGGTTCATTTTCCCCTCTTCATCGGGAAAGATACGCAGGCCGGCCAGCTTTTCGAGCATGGCGTTCCAAACCTTTCCGCCCCGCATGGACAGCGTGTCTTCCGGGCCGAAGCCGACAAGCACGACCAGCCCTTCGCCTATTTCGGCAACGCGTTCTCCCGCGATGGCAACGCTGCCTTCATGAACCCGCTGAAGCAGGAGCCTCATCCGTCACTCCGCTTCACATCATCCGCCCTGACCGATTCGGGCGTATCCTGCGCGACCGCATCCCCGGCAACGTGTTCGGGCGTTTCCGCATGTTTTTGCAGTTCTTCTTCGCGCAGGATGCGGCGCAGCACCTTTCCAACCATCGTTTTCGGCAATTCTTCACGGAATTCAATAAGCCGAGGCACCTTGAACGAAGCCAGCTTCTGGCGGCAAAACGCCACAACCTCAGGGACGGTCAAGTTCGCGCCCTCTTCCGGGACAATATACGCCTTGACGGTTTCCCCGCGCGAACGATGGTTCACGCCGACGGTCACGGCTTCGCGAATCTTCGGATGGCTGTGCAGGACTTCATCGATCTCGCGGGGATACACATTGTATCCGCCAACGATGATCAAGTCCTTTTTCCGGTCGACGATATAAAAATACCCTTCTTCATCCATATAGGCGATGTCGCCCGTGTACAGCCAGCCGTCCCGGATAGTCCGGCTGGTTTCTTCAGGACGCTGCCAGTAACCCTTCATGACCTGCGGCCCCTTGATGATCAGTTCACCGATCTGGTTGGGCTGCAACACGTCCTCTCCCGTTTCGGTATCAACGATCCGGGCCAGCGTACCGGGAACGGGGACGCCGATGGAACCGGCTTTCTGCTTTCCGAACACGGGGTTGGCGTGGGTGACGGGAGAGGCTTCCGTCAGCCCGAAGCCTTCGGTAATGGGCGTGCCGGTCACTTCTTCAAATTTTTTCAGCCATTCCACGGGCATGGGCGCAGACCCGGAAATACAGAACACGATATGGTGCAGATCGTATTGCGCCAGATTCTTCTGCTGCAACAAGGAGATATACACCGACGGCGCACCGATGAAGGCCGTAAACTGATATTTTTTGAAGGCTTCCAGCATATCCGCGGGAACATAGCGCGGCATGGGAACAACCCGGGCCGCCATACGCGCGGGAAGAAGCAAGGTGATGGTCAGGCCAAACACATGGAACAGCGGCAGCAACGCCAGAAAAACATGTTCCTTTTCCGGGGGTTGCTGAACGATGGCCGTAAGCTGGGTCAAGTTGGCAAGGAGATTGGCGTGCGTCAGCATCGCCCCTTTGGAAATCCCCGTTGTCCCGCCTGTGTACTGCAGCAGCGCGACGGTTTCGTGGGCGTCCTCCACCACGGCACTGACCCGCTCCGAGGTCTTGAAGAGATCCTTCCACGCCACAACCTTTTTCCCGTCAAACGGAACGGAAACCCATGTTCCCTGACGGCGGGCGGAAAACGGCTGAAGCCAGCTCAGGGGAAAACCCAGAGCATCACGGACACGGGTCACATAACAGACATCCAGATCGAGCTGGCTCTGAAGGGTCTCTATTTTGGGCCAGAAAATATCAAGCGTGATGAGATGCTTCGCTCCAGAATCCTTTATTTGGTGCGTCAGCTCGGATTCCATGTAGAGCGGGTTGGTCATGACGGCAATGGCCCCCGCCTTCATGACGCCCCAGAAGGCGATAAAGGTCTGGGGAAGATTGGGAAGCATGATGGAAACGCGATCACCGGGCCTTACCCCGCGTTTCCTCAGCGAAGCCGCCAGCGTTTCGGCGAGATCTTTAAGTTTTTTATAAGAAATGCGTGTATTTTGAAAGACGATGGCATCACGCTGCCCGAACTCCCGGGCTGCTGTATCCAGAACGCTTTGCAATCCGCCCTGAGGTATTTCAATGTCATGCGGGACACCCTTGTCGTAGGAAGAGAACCAGGGGCAACCGGCGTCCTGTTGAAGGTCGTTCATAATGGCTCACGATGCGAGAAGGTTAGAAGTGTCTGTCCTGAAGGCTCTCGCCTGATTACACCAATGAGAACCGTTTTACAAGGATATGGCGGAACTTTCAGGCACAGCAAAGAGTTATTGCACGTTGTATCTTCTTGGGCTGTATGTATGCTGCCATACCGGGCTTTCAGGATGCGCTAGGCGGAACGCAGCCCCGTAACCACGGCAACAGCCTTGATTCCCAGCCGTTCGCCGGTGAACCCCAACCCCTCTTCCGTTGTGGCCTTTACGTTGACAGAACGCAGCTCCAGCCCGAGCAGCAGCGCGACGGAGCGGCGGATCTGCTCCCTGTAAGGCCCCACCTTGGGGATCTGGGCAATGATCGTCACATCCGCATGGGTCAGGGTTACGCCCGCTTTCTGGACATGTTCAAGAACGGTATTCAGCAAGACCGCCGAACTGATATTGTCAAAGGCCGGATCGGAATCGGGAAAAAAGGTTCCGATATCCCCTGCCCCTATACATCCCAGCAAGGCATCCATGAGCGCGTGCAGCAGAACATCCCCGTCGGAATGGGCCAAGACCTCGGGAGCCGCGGGAATGGCAACGCCACCCAGACGCATGGGACGGGCGGGCTGTTTTGACGGCCCGCCGTCGGAAAAACGGTGGACGTCGTATCCGTATCCTACGCAAGGGAGGCTTGGTTTCGTCTCATGCAGCATTTCCAAATCCTCAGGCGTCGTTATTTTTTTGTTTGCAGGCTCTCCATCAACGATGTTCACGAGCTTTCCGCACAGCTCCAGCAGTGCGGCATCGTCCGTAACAGTCCAGCCCTCCCGGACAGCGCGCAAATGGGCTTCCCGCAACATGTCCACAGCAAATCCCTGTGGTGTTTGCACGGCTACCAGCCGGTTCCGCTCGGGGGTCGAGACAACCCGCCTTGCCCCGTCCACAATCTTGACGGTATCGATAACGGGGATGCCGGGGATACAGGCCGCGGCCTCTCCCCCCATCCCATCAAGAACGCGGTTGATCAGGGCAGGAGAAACAAAGGGCCGCGCCGCGTCATGGACCAGGACACGGCGGCAGGACTCTGGAAGGGCAGCCAGACCGTTGCGGACGGAATCCTGCCGCAACGCGCCTCCCGCCGCTGTCTTCCACGGAACGCCGAGATCCTGTTTCCGCATAAGCGCATCGACGCGCTCACGTTCTTGATCAAGGCATGATTCCGGAAAGACAAAGACAAGGCCCTCCACGCGCGCGCAGCGGGAAAAAGCCAATGCCGATTCCCAATACAGCGGGGCCTTGTTCCACGAAAGAAACTGCTTCGGCAAGCCGCCCGTTGCTGCAGACAATCTGCTGCCCTGCCCCGCCGCAAGAAGAATCGTCCAAGCCATAACAACCTCTCTGCAATAAAAAGGCTCCGGTGTTTCTGCCGCGAACGGTTTCACCGGAGCCTGAAAAATCGGGAGTCGGACTATAAGCCGGGTTCTGTCCGCCCCTTGCGGGACGGAGACTGTCATTCCTCTAGGAGCACAGTTACCTGTACCCTCAAGCAACCTACCCGGAAGCGTTGATCGGGCCGACCCGCTTCCCTATTTGGTCTTGCTTCGGACGGGGCTTACCTAGCTCGTCACGTCACCGTGCCGACTGGTGGGCTCTTACCCCACCGTTTCACCCTTACCGCCCGAGGGCGGCGGTTTGCTTTCTGTGGCGCTCTCCGAGGATCACTCCTCCTGGGCGTTACCCAGCGTCCTGCCCTGCGAAGCCCGGACTTTCCTCTCCGTCCGCCCCGCCGAAACGGGGCAAACGCGGCGACAGTCCATCCAACTCCCGAAATATCAAAAACTATTCGGCATCATGCGCCATGTCGTCAGCGGTCTGGTTGGTTTCCTCGTTAAAGTGCTCCACCCAGTAGATAAGACGCTGGCAGTTCGGACAATTGATGATCTTGTGACCGCCCTGCAACTCAATAAACGTCTGGGGCGGAATCGCGATACGGCAGCCCGAGCACACGCCCGCCGTGACCGGAACGATCACGGGGTGGGACAGGCGGCGGCGGATAAACTCATACCGATCAAGGACGGGACGGGGAACGGCCGAACCCGTATCGGCACGGGTCGATCCCAAGGTTTCCAAACGCTTGCGGGCTTCCTGCAAACGGGTTTCCAGGCTGACCTGCTTGGTTTCCAGTTCAGCCTTGAGATCCGCCCAAACAGCGTCGACTTCCTGCAACACGCCGTCCTGATGCAGCTTTTCCTCAAGAAGAGCTGCACGCTCCTCTTCGCGGGAACGGTTCACCTTTTCCATGTTGTCCATTTCGCGGGCCATCGCCTGATATTCGCGCGAATTGGAAACCTGCATCATTTTGCTCTTGCTCTTCTTGATGCGGCTGGTGTCGTCATCAAGCTCTCCGTTGATGCGCTTTTCCTGCTCCTTCAAATGGGCAAGCTTTTCAAGCACATGCTCACGCTGGGAATTCGTAGCGGCGAAGCGCTCCTTGAGCTCTTCAAGCTCTTTGGGAGCCTGTTCAAGCTCCTTCTCCACGGAATGAATGGCGTCGTCCACGCGCTGAAGGGCCACGAGCTGACGGATTTGTTCAAGATAAAGGCTCACAACACTACTCCTGGAATCTGATAACGGGATTACGCATCAGTGCGTGGAAAAAACGGCGCAAGCGGATCCTGCGCGGACACGAACTGCACAGCGACATCAGACACATTCACTTTCAATTGCAGGGCAAAACGCCGCATCATCTCTTCTTCAAGGCTGAAATGCCCCACATCCAGCACCGGAAGCGGAACATCCAGCGCAGCGTGGTATTTCATATCTCCGGTAATCAGCACATCCGCCCCACAAGCCGCCGCTTCGGGAGCAAGCGAGCTTCCCGAGCCGGGGCAAATGGCGATGCGCCGAATGGTTTCCGGCAGGGTTCCGGCAATCCGCGGACAGCTTCCTACAAGCCATTGGCGCAGGATGCTCCGCAAATCTTCAGGAGTCATATCGGCAATACAATCCCCGACAACGCCGAATCCGCATGAATAGGCGACACCGTCCTGTTCCATCGTGCCGGTCTTTTCCAGCACATCAAGAGGGCCGGCCGCAGCATCTGTCCGGCGCAGCCGCAGTTCTTCCGCCAGCCAGGCGACAGGCCCGGCCGGATTTGCATCCAGCGAGGTGTGTGCCGAATACAGCGGAACGTCCGCCCGGAAAAGCATGGACAAAACCGCATGGTAGCCGTCCAGCCGATCCGTGAACCGCCCTTCCATCGTCAGGGGATGGTGGGCAAGGATCATCTCCGCGCCCCAGTCAAGGGCTGCGCGCACGGACTCCGGCGTGGGATCAAGGCATACGGCAAGCCGGGAAACCTCTTCCCGCCGCGAAGCGACCTGCACCCCGGAACGATCCCACGCCGCCATGATGCCAAGCGGTGCGGTCTGTTCAATGATGCGGACAAGTTCCGTCTGTTTCATGTTTCTGGCCCCTGCCGAAGAAGAGGTTAGGCGTGGCGGACGGGGTTTTCGCGAAGATAGCGCACGGCATTCGCAAAAAGAGCCGTACCGGGAACGGCAAATTCTCCGCGCGTCCAGCCGGGATGGTTGGTTGCGTGGTGGAAAGCCTCCGGGTGCGGCATGAGGCCGAGGATACGCCCGGTGGGGTCGGTCAGGCCTGCAATTGCCATCGGGGAACCGTTGGGATTCCAGGGGTATTCCTGAGTAGCTTCGCCCGTTTCGGGGTGAGCGTACTGAAGGGCGACCAGATTTTCATCATACAGACGCTGGAGGGTAGCGGCATCGCGTGCGACGAGCTTGCCTTCACCGTGACGCACCGGCATGGGGAGCACGCCGTGAACCGAGAGGCCCTTGGTAAACACGCAGGGGCTGTTCGGATTGGGAATAAGTTGCACCCAGCGATCTTCGTAGCGGGCGGAATCGTTATGGCTCAGGGAAACCTGCCGTTCAAAACGCTTGCCGTCAAGCGAAGGCAAAATACCGAGCTTGACGAGAAGCTGGAACCCGTTGCAGATCCCCAGAATAAGGCCGCCGGCTTCGACGAACCGTTTCAGGCTCTCCAGCAGCGGCTGCCCTTCCGCATCAGACAGATGGAGCCAACGCTGGGCCGCAGCCTGCGCCGCGCCAAGGTCGTCTCCGTCGAGAAAGCCGCCGGGAAAAACGAGAAACTGGTAATCGCTCAGGCGAACCTTCGCAGCCACAATATCGGAAAAATGCACCACGTCAGCCCTGTCCGCACCGCCAAGACGCGCGGCATGTGCCGTTTCCTTATGCGAATTGGTGCCGTATCCGGTGATGACCAGCGTGTTGACCTGACTCATTGTCCACCCTTTTCCTGCATAAAAATAGAATGATTATCACGGAAAGGCCATACCGCGCCAGCCTGTTTCCGCCTTTTTCCACATCGGCATCCGAGCCTGTCGGCTTCCCGGCGCAAGGAGGGAAGCACCTCGCGAAGATTTCATTGACTCCGCAGAATGTCAAACGCTTCCACCCATTCCGAAGACTTTCCCCGCAAAAAACGTATTTCCGGCGCAATCTGGCCGCCTGCGCTGTGGGCGGGCTACCGGAGCGGGGGATTTACTTTATGCGGGTGTGCGTTTTCAGTCAATGGCTGTTTTTTTTTCAAAAAAGGGTTATTGTAGGCAGATATTGTTTGCGTGCATCCGGAGCGTTTTGCCGGAAAACAGAAAACAACGCACGGATAGATACGAAAAGCAAGGTTTTTTCGCTTCACATGACGACAGCATCACCCGATGCCGCCGTCTTTTGACCCGCTTTTGGCGGGCTTTTCGCGATCGCGTTCTTTTCCTTTCTGATGTATTCTGTTTCAAGACGAGCTTCGTAACTGCATCCCCACCCTCACGGCGGGAAACCCATACCTCGAGGTTTTTTCATGACCAAGTTTATTTTCATTACTGGCGGCGTACTTTCCTCTCTCGGCAAAGGGCTTTCGGCGGCTTCCATCGGCGCGCTGCTCAACACGCGGGGGCTGAGCGTCACCATCCAGAAGCTCGATCCTTATATCAACGTGGACCCGGGAACCATGAACCCCTACCAGCACGGCGAAGTGTACGTTACCGATGACGGTGCGGAAACCGACCTCGACCTGGGCCACTACGAACGCTACCTCAACACGTCCCTGTCCCAGAAGAACAACACCACTTCCGGATCGATTTATTATAAGGTTATCACCAAGGAACGCCGCGGCGATTACCTTGGCGGAACCGTACAGGTCATTCCCCACATCACGGATGAAATCAAGAACGCCGTCCTCAGCCTCGCCAAGGACGAACCGGGCAACCCTGCTCCCGACGTCGCCATCATCGAAATCGGCGGTACGGTCGGGGACATCGAAGGCCTGCCCTTCCTCGAAGCCATCCGTCAGCTCCGTTCCGAGCTGGGCCGCGACAACTGCCTGTACATCCACCTGACGCTCGTGCCCTACCTGCGCTCCGCTGGCGAACACAAGACCAAGCCGACCCAGCACAGCGTGAAAGAGCTGCGCTCCATCGGCATCCAGCCCGACATCATCCTCTGCCGCTGCGAAGAACCCGTGCCCGCCGACCTGCGCGCGAAGATCGCCCTCTTCTGCAACGTGGACAAGGACGCCGTCTTCTCCGCCGTGGACGTGAGCAACATCTACGAGCTGCCCCTCAAGCTGTACGAAGAAGGGCTGGATCAGAAAATCGCCATAATGTTGCGCCTGCCCGCCCGCAATGCCAAGCTGGAACCGTGGGAAGAGCTGGTTCACAACGTCAAGAACCCGCAGGGTCGCGTGACCATCGCCATCGTCGGCAAGTATGTGGAACTCAAGGAAGCCTACAAAAGCCTGCACGAAGCACTGGTACATGGCGGCATCGCCAACCGTGTAGCCCTTGATCTGCGCTATGTGAACTCCGAAGAAGTGACCCCCGAAAACGTTGCCGAAACCTTCAAGGGCGTCGACGGCATCCTGGTTCCCGGCGGATTCGGCTACCGCGGTGTCGAGGGCAAGATCGAGTCCATCCGCCATGCCCGTGAAAACAATATTCCCTTCTTCGGCATTTGCCTCGGCATGCAGTGCGCGGTTATCGAATTCGCCCGCAACGTCGTGGGCATCGAAGACGCGAACTCCGAAGAATTCAACCCGCTTGCCAAAGACAAGATCATCTACCTGATGACGGAATGGTACGACTTCCGCAAGAAGGCCGTGGAACGCCGCGACGCCGAAAGCGACAAGGGCGGAACCATGCGTCTCGGGGCCTACCCCTGCACCATTTCCGAAGCGACCCATGCCTTCGAGGCCTACAAGAAGGCCAATATCAACGAGCGTCACCGCCATCGCTACGAATTCAACAACGCCTACCGCGAACGCCTTGCCGACAAGGGCATGGAATTCAGCGGACAGTCTCCTGACGGAACGCTGGTTGAAATTGTTGAAATTCCTGATCATCCGTGGTTCCTCGGCTGCCAGTTCCACCCCGAATTCCAGTCCCGCCCCATGAACCCGCACCCGCTGTTCAAGGACTTCATCCGCGCGGCCAGAACGTACGGCAAGAAGTAGGCGCAGGATTTCAAAAAAACCTTTCCTTGCGGCCATTTCGGGAGTTTTTTCCGAAGTGGCCGCAAGGCCGTCTCTCAACACCTCCAACATTGAGGCCTGTTCCATGACGCCAGAAGAACTTTACGCACGACTTCGACGGGAGCATTTCATCATTGCAGGGCCATGTGCGCTCGAAAGTTTTGAGCTGGCTCTCGAAACCGCCCACGCAGTTGCCGAAGCGGGCCGGGAAGCCGGGCTCTTCACCGTCTTCAAAAGTTCGTGGGACAAGGCCAACCGAACCTCGGGGAAGGGGTTTCGCGGCCCCGGCCTCGCCAAAGGCATGGAATGGCTGGCCCGCATCAAGGAAGAAACCGGATTGCCCGTGATTACGGACATCCACCTTCCCGAACAGGCCGCCCCGGTTGCCGAGGTTGTGGATATCCTTCAGATTCCAGCCTTTTTATGCCGCCAGACGGATCTGCTCCTTGCGGCAGCGCAAACCGGGCGCGTCGTCAATGTCAAAAAAGGGCAGTTCGTTGCGCCGTGGGACATGGAAGCCGTGCGGGACAAAATTGTTGCGGCAGGCAACGAACGGCTCCTGTTCACCGAGCGGGGCAATTCCTTCGGCTACAACAATCTGGTCGTCGATTTCCGCGCCATCCCCATCATGCGCGGGCTTGGCCTCCCCGTGATCTTTGACGCGACGCACTCCGTCCAGCTTCCGGGCGGCAAGGGAACCTGCTCCGGTGGCGAGCGGCATCACGTCCCTGTTCTTGCCCGTGCCGCCGCAGCCGCAGGTGCCGACGGCATCTTCATGGAATGCCACCCCGATCCCGACAAGGCCCTGTGCGATGGTCCCAACAGCTGGCCCGTGGACAAGCTCCCCGCTCTGCTCAAGCAACTTTCAGCCATATGGGAAGTCCCCAATGACGTGTAACACGCTCTACTCTGACGGAACCGGATGCCCGGCACAGTCCCCCGCCTCCCGCCGTCCCTCGCTGGAAATGCTTGCCAAAAAAATCCGTCTCCTCGTCCTTGATGTGGACGGCGTGATGACCGACGGCGGACTTTATTACGATGCAAACGGGCTGGTCATGAAACGCTTTCATGTCCACGACGGCATCGGCATCCGGCTTGCCAAGGCCGCGGGCATTGAAATCGCCGTCATCTCGGGAATGGCCGCGCCCTGCGTGCTCAAACGTCTGGAAGCTCTCGGCGTAACCGAATATCATGGTGGTGCCGACAATAAATACCCGCTGCTCAACGCCATGCGCCAACGCCTCGGCCTTGAGTGGGACGAGATCGCCTATCTCGGTGATGACTGGGTTGATCTTGCTCCCATGTCTAGCGTGGGCCTCCCCGCCGCAGTTGCCAATGCCGTTCCCGAAGTCAAGGAACTGGCCCGTTTCGTCACCCAAAAGGAAGGCGGCAACGGTGCTGTCCGGGAGTGCATCGACCTGCTGCTGCGCTGTCAGGGGAAACAGGAGACGCTCCTTGAGCACTGGATGCATCTGGAATGAAACGTTCACGAATCCTGCCCATCATCCTTCTTGCCCTGCTGATCGGCGGCGGCTGGTATTTTCTGCAAAATGACAAGGCGGCGTTGCTTGGCCGGCTTTTAGGCAGTGCCCAAGAAAACGGCCTCCGTTCCTTTGACGGCAGCAAGCTGCAGGACAATGGCACGCTGTCCGGCAATCCGCTTGAAGAGGTGGCGGGCCTCGCCATCAAGGGCATCAACCTGTTTCAGGGCAACAAGGGCATCGAGCTTTGGCGGCTCAAGGCTTCATGGGCGCATATGTCCCAGAACGGCGAACAGATCGACGTGGAAATGCCTGTCGTCCGGTATGCCCTTGGCGATGGCTCCACAAGCAACCCTGACGACGATGTGCTTGACGTCAAGTCGAAATTCGGCAAAATCACAGACAACCAACGCTTCCTCACGCTGTGGGACGACGTTGTCATCACCCGCTATGATGACGTGCTCACCGGACCCAGGATGACGTACAATGCGGACAAGCGTCAGATAGTTTTCCCAGATGGAGCCGAGCTTGAAAGCCCCACTGCCTCTGGAAGTGCCCGTGTCTTTTCATGGGATCTGGCCCAAAACGTGATGCATGCCTCCGGCGACGTGCTCGTCATTCTCAAGCCCCGCACGCCCACTTCGGACACATCCGGGAAAGACAACCCTGCGGGCACGCCTGCCTCCGGGAAGCTTCCGCCAGCGAAACCGTTGCCCACTCAACAGCAATAACTCCTTTCTTGCTCAGGAATGCCGCATGAAAAAACTTTTTTTGGGAATAACCATGCTGAGTCTTGGCCTGCTCTGTTCAGCCTCGCTCCACGCCGCCCCCATGACGCCGCCCAAGCCAGCCAAAGATGTCGAAACACGCATCACCTCCGACCAGCTGACCTACGAAGCCGAGAAGCATCTCGTCGTTTTTGATAAAAATGTCCATGTAAAGCGTCCCGATTTCGAGCTTTGGGCGGACAGGATCAATGTCTATCTGAAGCCGGCCAAAAACGGCGCAAAGGAAGGCGGAGAAAAAGGCGGCATGCCCGCCGGAATGGCTTCCGGAGACGTAGACCGCATCGTTGCCGAACGCAACGTACGCATGAAAAGCGAAAACAGAAACGGCACATGTGCCAAGGCCACCTATACCATGGATAACGGCGTTCTGCTGATGGAAGGCGATCCCCGCCTGACGGATGGCGAGAATACGGTTACCGGCGAAACCATCAAATATTTTACTGAAGAAAATCGCAGTGAAGTGATGGGCGGCTCCAAAAAACGTGTTGAGGCGGTCTTTTCCGGCTCCAAGACCAGCCCCATCAGAGGAAACCGCTGATGGCAAGGTTATCGGGCGTTGAACTGCGGAAGTGGTACGGACAGCGCGAAGTTGTCCGGGGCGTCTCCCCGGAAGTTCACCAGGGCGAAATCGTTGGGCTTCTCGGCCCTAATGGAGCGGGAAAGACCACGTCTTTCTACATGCTGACCGGGATTATCAAACCCTCCTCGGGGCAAGTGCTGCTTGACGAGCAGGATATCGGCACATGGCCCCTGCACGAACGCGCCCGCGTCGGGATCTCCTATCTGCCTCAGGAAAGCTCGGTCTTCAAAAAGCTCACGGTTCGCCAGAATCTCCAGATCATCCTGGAACACACCGGGCTTTCACGGGCAGAGCAGAAGCAGCGGGCGGATCTCCTGCTGGAAGATTTCGGCCTGACACGCTTGGAAAAATCGCATGCCATGCACCTCTCCGGCGGCGAACGCCGACGCCTCGAGATTGCCCGCGCCCTTATCCGCGAGCCGAAATTCGTTTTGCTGGACGAACCCTTTGCCGGGATTGACCCGCTTGCCGTAGGGGATATTCAGGGGCTGGTGCGCGCCCTGCGCGATCGGGGGATCGGTGTTTTGATTTCCGACCATAACGTCAGAGAAACCCTGAACATCTGCGACAGAGCCTACCTGATGGTTCAGGGGCAGGTTGTTCTGTCCGGGACACCGGAAACCATCGTCAACAGCGAGAAAGCCCGAAGCGTTTACCTCGGCGAAAGCTTTTCGCTGTAACGCCGCATCGTTCAAAGCCCCCGTCACCGGGGGCTTTCTTGCAAACAAAAAGCCGCATGACGCGGCTTTCTGTTTTTTGGGCAAGCAAGGATTACAAAATCTGCTTGAGGAATTGCTGAAGGCGGGGATGCTCCGGTTCCGTGAAAAATTTTGCCGGAGGAGCAACCTCAAGGATCTGTCCCTGATCCATGAAGACGATGCGGTCCGCCACTTCACGGGCAAAGCCCATTTCATGCGTCACACACACCATGGTCATGCCTTCGTTAGCGAGCTTGACCATAACGTCGAGCACTTCGCCGATCATTTCCGGGTCGAGGGCGGAGGTCGGCTCGTCGAAAAGCATGATGTTCGGCTGCATGGCGAGAGCACGGGCAATCGCGACACGCTGCTGCTGACCGCCTGAAAGCATGCTCGGATAGACGTTGACCTTTTCGGAAAGCCCCACTTTCTTGAGCAGCTGCAGCGCACGCTCTTCAGCATCGTGCTTGGAGATATTGCGGAGCTTCATGGGAGCCATGGTCAGGTTCTGGAGCACCGTCTTGTGCGGGAACAGATTGAAGCTCTGGAACACCATGCCCAGATCCTGCCGGATCTTGTTGATGTCGTTTTCCGGGGCATTGATGTCGTTGCCTTCAACAATGATCGCCCCCTTGTCGACGACTTCGAGCCGATTGATGGAGCGCAGCAACGTCGATTTCCCAGACCCGGAAGGCCCGATGATGACGACACGCTCCCCGGGCTGAACGTCAAAGCTCACATCGTGCAGGGCAGTCAGCTGTCCAAAAAACTTCCAGACGTTCTGGATGCTTATGATAGGCGTGGGGGCGTTACTTTCGGTCGCGGTCATAATAGGTAAGTCTCCCTTCCATCATGCTCACGCCTTTGGAGAGCAGCAGGGTGATGATGAGGTACACGAGGGCAATGACCGTATAGGTCTCGAAATAGTCAAAGGTCTGCGAGGCGAACTCGCGTCCGCGGCGCAGCAGGTCGGCCACCGCGATGATGGATACAAGCGACGTATCCTTCAGCATGGCAATGCATTCGTTGCCGATGGGCGGCAGGATGGTCCGCATGGCCTGCGGCAAAATGACCATGGTCATGGTCTGGAAACGGTTGAAGCCCAGCGAGCGGGCGGCTTCCGTCTGTCCCTTGGGCACGGACAGGATGCCGGCGCGGAAGACTTCGCCCATGTACGCGCCATAACAGAAGCTGATGGCGATGACAGCCGAAACCATCGGCGGAACCTGAATGACCCGGCCCAACGCATAATAAATGTAGAACAGCTGGACGAGCAGCGGAACGCCACGGATGATTTCCACATAGGTGGACGCGATCAGATTGATGACCGGATTGCGCGACAGGCGACCAAGGCCGGTAAGCAGCCCGATGGGCAGCGTGCACAGCAGGGACAGGATGGTCACCTCAAAAGTGATGATCAGTCCGTCGGGAAGAAATTTGACGATTTCCAGATACGGTTCCGGCTGAGTGGCGCAGAGCGTGACAAGCGTCACCACCGCGACACAAAACGCCAGAGTCCAGGCATTGAGGATTCGGCGGTCCCCCGGATCAGGGATCTGCGCGCCCTCCGTAACCTCAATGCGAATGTTGGGAGCGTTGTTCATACGGTTTCCTAACTGTAATCAGGCTGCGGGCGTGCAAAAAGCAGTCGCATGGCCTTGCAGGTGCGGCGTGCCTGCCGGCACGCAAAAACAGGGTCCCTACCAAACGGGAGGCAGGGGAGAAGAACTCCCCTGCCGGAAAAAATCGCAACAGCACGACGAGATGAGAGTGCCTCGGCTTTATTTGCCGATCCACTTCTCGATGATCTGCTTGTCGATGCCCTTTGCCTTGACGGCCTTGATGCCCTCGTTGATCTTCCTGACAAGATCAGTGTCGGACTTCCGCATGGCAAAGCCGTAGTATTCCACATCTTCGGTCACAAAAGCAACCTGAAGCTTGCCCTTATATTCCTGCTTTTTATTGGCGTAGAACCCAGCAACAGGATCATCACAGATCACGGCGTCAATATTACCCTTTGCGAGGTCTTCAAGAGCAAGGCCCACCTCATCGTAGGTCTTGACGACGGCCTTGGACTTGACCTTCGGCAGCGTTTCCACGAGTCCGGTGGTGCCGATCTGGCCGCCAACCTTCTTGCCATCCAGATCCTTCAGGCTCTTGATGGTGCTGCCGGCAGGCACCACGACAGCCTGGCGGATTTCGCAATACGGGTCAGAGAAGCCCATGGCCTTCTTGCGTTTGTCGGTAATGGTCACGGACGAGGCGATGATGTCGGCCTGATGGGACTCCAGCCCGGCGAAAATACCGTCCCAGGCGGTGTTGCGGAACTCGACGTCCAGTCCGGCTTCCTTGGCGACGGCCTTGAGGTAGTCGATGGAATAGCCGACCACGTTCTTGTTTTCATCAAGCATTTCAATGGGAGGCCACGTCGCGTCAGAAGCTACGATGAGTTTTTTTTCGGCGGCATTGGCGAGAGAAGCACACAACAGCAGAGACAACAGAGTCACGCTCAAAAAACGGAACATACCGACAGCTCCTCCAGATGTTGCAAAATTCTACGGCAAGTGCCGCACGGGGAAAACGCCCACGCTCCTCTTGCACGCATTCCCCTCTTCCATGTTCTAACCGTCTTCTTTTGCAGGAAGATGTCAGGCCTGTCAAGGCGGTTCCCCGGAAAAAGGTTTTGCGTCGGGGCTTGCTTTTGGTGATATTTCCGTGTTCTTCTGCGTTGTTGTTTCCCATTCCCCCGGAGGATTTTTATGTCTTTTTCATGCGCGGTGCTGCTGGATCGGGACGGTACTCTCATTGAAGACAGGCACTACCTGTCAGAGCCTTCCGGTGTTGCGCTGCTTCCCGGCGTCGGTGACGGGCTTGCCCGGCTGTCGGCGGCAGGGCATCGCTTGTTTCTTGTGTCCAACCAGTCCGGTGTCGGGCGGGGCTATTTTTCCGAGGACGCCGTCACAGCCTGCCAGCGTCGGCTGGATGAACTGCTCCTGCCTTACGGAACGGCTCTGGACAACGCCATCTGGTGCCCCCACGCGCCGGAGGAACACTGCGCCTGCCGCAAGCCCCTCCCCGGCATGTTCGAGCGGCTTCGCGCCCTGCACGGACTCAACCCCGCACGGACGTTCATGATCGGGGACAAGCTGGACGATCTCGATTTCGCCGCCAACGCGGGCCTTGCCGCCGGGCTGCTTGTCCTGAGCGGAAAAGGCACGGAACACGCCGCCAAAGCGGGGTATCCCGTGCCCGAGTCCGGCACGCTGGAGCTGGAGGGAAGGCCGCGCAGGGTCATCGCCGCCGACTTTTCTTCCGCCGTGGCATGGATTCTTGCCGAGGCGGAGCGGATGAACGCCGTGGCATGACGCTCCCCGCCCTATCTGGCTTCTGCGAGAAAGGCTTCCATCTGCTCGACATCCTTGTCACCGCGCCCGGAAAGGCAGACCAGCAGGGCCGCCTCCTTCGGCAGTTCGGGAGCCATCTTGACGGCCTGCGCCAGCGCGTGGGACGACTCCAAAGCCGGGATGATCCCCTCGGTCCGCGACAACAGGAAAAAAGCGTCCACGGCTTCCTTGTCGGTCACGCCGACATACTCGGCACGGCCCGCGTCCTTGAGATAGCTGTGCTCGGGTCCGACGGAGGGGTAATCCAGCCCGGCGGAGATGGAATACACGGCCCCCGGCTCACCCTGCTCGTCCTTGATCATGTAGGAGCGGAAGCCGTGCATCACGCCCGGTTCCCCTTCGCACAGGCTGGCGGCATGATCCCCGTAGCGCAGTCCCCGTCCCGCAGGCTCAATCCCAATGAGGCGCACACCCTCATCCTCGACAAAGCCCGAAAAAAGCCCGATGGCGTTGGAACCTCCGCCCACGCAGGCCAGTGCGGCAACCGGAAGCGTACCGCATTCGGCAAGCATCTGCTCGCGGGCCTCGCGCCCGATGACGGACTGGAAGTGCCGGACTACCGTAGGATACGGATGCGGGCCGACCGCCGAACCGAGCACATAAAACGTATCGGGGTTGGCAATCCACGCGGCGAGAGCCTCGTCCACGGCCTCCTTGAGGGTCTGCTGCCCGGAAAGGGCCGGCTCCACCTTTGCGCCGAGCATCTCCATGCGGATGACGTTCAGCCGCTGACGCTTCATGTCTTCCGCGCCCATGTAGACCGTACAGTCCAGCCCGAGCAGGGCCGCCGTCGCCGCCGTCGCCACGCCGTGCTGTCCAGCTCCGGTTTCCGCGACGATGCGCGTCTTGCCCATCCGCTTCGCCAGCAGGCACTGCCCCAGCGTATTGTTGATTTTGTGCGCGCCGAGATGGTTCAGATCTTCGCGCTTGAGGTAAATCTTGGCTCCGCCGAGGCGTTTGCTCAGATTGGCGCAATAAAAGACGGGATTCGGACGCCCGGTATAGTGGGTAAAGAGGTAGTCCAGCTCTTCGGTAAAAAAGGAATCATCCCGATAGCGGGCAAAGGCTTCGGCGACCTCGTCAAGGCGCGCCTTCAGGTCTTCGGGTACAAACTGTCCGCCGTACTCGCCGAAGAAACCGGTAGCATCGGAAACGGGAAGGGAAAAGGCGTTCGTCGTCTGCATGGCTGTGTCCTCATGATTCGGGCGGGGCACCACCACACAAAAAAACCGCGACCAGTACCCCGGCCGCGGTTGATTGTTACGCCTATAAAAGAATAATCGACAACCCGGCACTCTTTAGAAAGAGCGCCACCACCACTGGGAGGAAGGAAGGTTGACGAACTGTGTTTTCATGACTTTCTGGCTACCCCGTTTCCAATCGGTTGTCAATCGGAAAAACGGGCCTGAATCCGTAAAAAGAATCCGCCCTGTCCCCCCATTCGGTGCTTGAATTGCTCCGGATGAGGGGATATGACGGTTCCCATGTTGACTTCAAGGCAAAAACACATCGCACAGGTTCTGGCGTGCCTCACGCTGGTCTATATTTCGTGGGGTTCGTGCTTTATTTCAATCAAGTTTGCTATTCAGAGCTTTCCGCCGTTCATGATGTGCGGACTCCGGATGCTTCTTGCGGGGCTGCTCCTCTTTCTTTGGTGCTGGCTGAGGGGCGAGCGAACCCTCCCCACCCGGCGCGACCTCAAGCACAGCTTTATCCTTGCGTTTTTCATGGTCTTCGTCGCCAGCGGCTTTCTTGCCAAGGGGCAGGAGTCCGTCTCTTCGGGGTCGGCGGCCATGCTGCTCGGAGCCGTCCCCATCTGGATGGTGCTGGCAGGCTGGCTTTTCGGAGACGATCCCCGGCCTTCAGGCAAACAGTTCTTCGGCCTGCTGACCGGCTTTGCCGGGCTTATCATCCTCAGCGTCAGCCAGACATCCTCCGGGGCCGATTCAGGCTGGGGGCTGCTGCTTGTGCTCCTTGCCGCCTTTGGCTGGGTAACGGGTTCTCTTCTTTCCAAAAAGCAGGCCAGCAGCACGGAACTTTCCGTCATGCAGTCCAGCGGTCTGCTCATGTTCATCGGCGGGTTTCAGAGCCTGCTGGCGGCCTGGGTCCTTGGCGAATTCTCCGCCTTCTCTCTGGATTCCGTCACGCCGCTGAGTGCCGGCTCCCTGCTCTATCTGGTCTTTTTCGGAGCCATCATCGCCTACACCTGCTATTTTTGGCTGCTTCTGCACACGCGCACGGTGGTTGCCATTTCCTATGAATACGTCAACCCGGTCATCGGCGTATTCCTCGGGTGGCTCCTTGCGGGCGAACAGGTGAATACCGCCATCGTCACAGCCTGCTGCCTGACCGTATTTTCCGTACTCTTCATTGTTTCCCGCAAACACGCATGAGCACGCCGCACACGATCAGGGGACGGCTTGCGCCAAGCCCCACCGGATTCCTGCACCTCGGCAACGCATGGGCGTTCCTGCTCGCATGGCTGGCCTGCCGCTCCAGAAACGGGAAACTGGTTCTCCGCATGGAAGACATCGATCCCGACCGCTCCCGCCCCGCCTATGCCGAAGCGATCATTCGGGATCTGCACTGGCTCGGGCTGGACTGGGACGAAGGGCCGGATGCGGGGGGAGCTTTCGGGCCGTATGTGCAAAGCTCCCGCATGGCCCTCTATGCCCAAGCTCTGGAACGGCTGGCGGCGGGCGGGCACACCTACCCCTGCTACTGCACGCGCAAGGAGCTGCGTACGCTGGCGGGTGCTCCGCATGTCGGCGATGCCGGAGCCGCCTATCCCGGAACCTGCCGCAACCTTTCCCCGGAACGCCGGGCGGAGCTGGAGTCCGCCGGACGCCGCCCCTGCCTGCGCCTGCGCTGCCCAGCCGGAACCTATACCTTTGAGGATGCCCTGTCCGGCCCGCTGTCCATGACCCTCGAAGACTGCGGGGGAGATTTCGCCCTGCGCCGCTCTGACGGGGTTATCGCCTATCAGCTTGCCGTGGTTGTCGATGACGGGGAAATGGGTATCACGCAGGTGGTGCGCGGGGACGATCTGCTCGTGTCCACACCGCGCCAGCTTGCCCTGCTGGATCTGCTGGGCTATCCCCGCCCCGAATACATGCACCTGCCCTTGCTCTGCGATGCCGAAGGCGAACGCCTTGCCAAACGCCATGCCGGGCTGACGCTGGCCGAACTGCGCGATGCGGGCGTCTCGCCGGCTTCGGCAGTGGGCTATCTCGCCGCCAGGGCAGGGCTGCGGGAACGTGCCGCGCCGCTCTCTCCGCAGGAGCTGCTTCCGAATTTCGATCCCGCAACCCTCCGCACCCTCCCCCGCCGCATCCGCATCGAACACGACACGGCCTCCCGGCTCAAGGCCCTCTGCTGAGCAGCCGAAAGGTCTTTATTGTCGCGTCGCAACGCGCTCTTGTTGCGTCTTCGGGGAAGGAATGCTACGTTCCGAAGCGTTGTCTTGCCGCACTGACCAGTGCCTTTATTCAGGCTTCCAACGCAAGGAAGGTTCCCTTCATGGCTGTATGTGACGTCTTTACCCCCGAGTGTCTGAGCAACCTTTTCCCTCCCCAGCGGACTGACGACTTTTTCGATGCGCTGTTCGGTGACGCGGAAGAGGGAGCCTACGATATCCGCCTTGCCGTCGATCACGAAGAAAGCGACGAAGGCGAACTGCATTTTTATTTCGAGCTTCATCAGCGGGCCGGACGCTGCCTTGTGTGCAGCCTGACCTATGGCCTGCCGCAGGTTTTCGAACGCCATCCGATCATCAATCTCAAGGGCCTTGTCGGCGATATCGCCCAACACGCCGGATGGGAACTCGACGACGTCTGGTGGCGGATCGGAACGACGGAAAGCATTTCCAGCGCGTTTCACCGTATCCCGCTGGTGATGATCCAAAATAAAGGAAAGAAATAGCCATGACTGAACTTGCCGCGACCGACGGGTCCGGGAGTGCCGTTGCGCGCCTGCTCGACAAGACCGGGCCGATCCTGAGCCTCGATATCGGCAGCGGGACACAGGATGCCTTGCTGGCCCTGCCCGGCGAACGCGCCGAGAACTGGCCGCGCTTCGTCTTGCCCGCACCCGCACTCGGCATCGCCGCCGCCATCCGCCGCCATTCCGCCGAAGGACGCCCCGTCTGGCTGTACGGGAACAACATGGGCGGAGGCTTTGCCGCCGCCATTCAGGAACAGGCCGCGGCAGGTCTGGCTCCCGCCGCCTCCCCAGAAGCGGCCCTTGCCCTGCATGACAACCCCGAGCGTGTCAGGGCGCAAGGGGTCGATATCGTTTCCGCCTGCCCGCGCGGTTACGCCGCCGTACCGCTCTCGGACTACGATCCCGGCTTCTGGAACGGCCTGCTCCGTGCCTCCGGCCTGCCGGTCCCGGCCCTTGTCGTCGCTGCCGTGCAGGATCACGGACACCACCCGGCGGAAGGCAACCGCGTCGGACGCTTCAACCTCTGGCGCGCCCTGCTTGCCGAAACGCAGGGCGACCCGGCCCGCTGGATCTACGACACGCCGCCTGCCCCCTGCACCCGGCTTCAGGCCCTTCAGTCCCGCACGGGCGGCCCGGTGGCGGATACCGCAGCCGCGGCCGTACTCGGCGCACTGGCCGCGCCGGAAGTCGCCAGACGCAGCCGTCGGCAGGGTGTGACCGTCGTCAATGTCGGCAACAGCCATGTTGCGGCCTTTCTTGTCTTTCGGGGGCGCATCCTTGGTGTCTACGAGCACCATACCGGTATGCTGGATACGGATTCCCTGCTGTTTGATCTCAAGGAATTCGGCTTTGGCTGGCTGCCCGACGAACAGGTTCGGGCCAAGGGCGGGCACGGCTGCGCGTTCCTTGCGCCGCTCCCTCCCGAAGCGGAAGGCTTTGCGCCGATTTTCGCGGTGGGGCCACGCAGGGACATGTTGCAGGGACACGCCCAGTTCATCGCTCCGCACGGAGACATGATGATCGCGGGCTGCCACGGCCTGTTGCACGGGCTTGCCCTGCGCGGAGAATAGATACGCATGGAAAGGGGGAGGATGAACCTTGTTCGGACAGGTTCTTCTCCCCCGCTTCCTTCTCTGCCGGACTCCTGTCGGACACCCGGCGGACGAAGGCCGCGCGGCGGAACCCCCTCTCCAGGGCGTGTTTCCGGAAAGCGTGTAACCGTTTTCAAACGATACGGACAGAACGATGGAGTACTTTGACATTGCCGAGACATGGGACAGAGCCACGCTGGACGCCGTTCAGCTGACCCGCCTGAAAACGACCATCCAGCAAGCGGCGCGCACGCCCTTCTATGCCGCGCGTCTTGCCGAGGCCGGACTCTCTGCCGACAGCCTGCGTTCCCTTGAGGATTTCCGGCGGCTGCCCTTTACCAGCAAGGACGATCTCCGCACCCAGTATCCGTATGGACTTGCTGCGGTTCCGCATTCCGAATTCGTACGCATGCACTGTTCCAGCGGCACGACCGGAACCCCCGTCGCCATCTGCTACACCCAGTCAGACATCAACAGCTGGGCCGATCTCATGGCCCGCTGCCTGCACATGGCCGGCGTCCGCAAGAACGACGTATTTCAGAACATGTCCGGCTACGGCCTGTTCACCGGCGGTCTGGGCATCCATTACGGCGCGGAACGTCTGGGCTGCATGACCATTCCGGCCGGGGCGGGCAACTCCAAGCGTCAGCTCAAGCTGGTGAAGGACTTTGGAACCACCGTGGCCCACATCCTGCCCTCCTACGCGCTCCATCTCGGCACAACGCTGCAGGAGGAAGGGGAAGATCCCACCGCCCTCAGCCTCCGTATCGCCTGCGTCGGCGCAGAGCCGTACACCGAGGCAACCCGCCGCCGCATCGAAGCAATGTTCGATATGAAGGTCTACAACTCCTACGGGCTGTCCGAAATGAACGGTCCCGGCGTCGCCTTCGAATGCCAGCATCAGAACGGCCTGCACCTCTGGGAAGACGCCTATCTGATGGAAATCATCGATCCGAAGACCGGGGAGCTGCTTCCTGACGGCGAAGTGGGCGAGCTGGTGCTCACCACCCTGTGCCGCCACGGGATGCCCTTCCTGCGCTACCGTACCCGCGACCTGACCCGCATCATCCCCGGGGACTGCCCCTGCGGACGCAAGCACCGCCGCATCGACCGCATCCTCGGACGCTCCGACGACATGATCATCGTCAAGGGCGTGAACATCTATCCCATGCAGGTCGAACGCGTGCTCATGGACTACCATGAGGTAGGCCAGAACTACCTCATCGTGCTCGAACGCGACGGACTCAAGGATACCATGAAGGTGCAGGTGGAAATCCGCGAGGAAAGCTTTGTGGAAGACATGCGCGTATTGCGGGGCCTTCAGGATACCATCGCCCGCGCCCTCAAGGACGAGATCCTCATCACGCCCAAGGTGGAGCTGGTGCAGCACAATTCCCTGCCCCGCACCGAAGGCAAGGCGCAGCGCGTCATCGACAATCGCGAGAAAAACTAGCCCGAGCGCAGGCCGGGAAAACGATACCGGCCCGGAAAAAAACACAAGTTAGCACAAACAGCCTCCCCTGCCACGCGGCAGAGGAGGCTGTTTGTATGGCGGCAAGAAAAAACGCCGACCGCTAGTCCTCGCTGAAGGTCACGGTAAAGGCTCCCGCGGGAGAGACGTCAAGCGTCACCGATGCGGGCATGGTTTCACCGTTCATGCGGTTCAGGATTTCCCGGGCCAGATGGGGAAGGACGGCCCCGGAAAGCACCGCATCGATATTGCGGGCACCGGTTTCCACTTCCGTGCAGCGTGCCGCGATGTTCTCGGGGACGGCCTCCGTCCAGTTCATGGCAATGCCGGAATTGCTGAACATCCGCCGTTTCAGCTGTTCGAGCTTCAGCAGCGTGATGCGGTTCAGAGCCTCAGTGTTCAGGCTGACATACGGGACTATCCGCATCCGGGCCAACAACGCGGGCTGGAAATGCTGCGACAGCAGGGGACGGATGGCGGCCCCCACCTCGGTGGTGTCGGAGATCGTCCCTTCTGCGGTCATGCGCTGGATAATGTCGGAACCAAGGTTTGAAGTAAGCAGTATCAGCGTATTGCGGAAGCTCACCTCGACACCTTCGCCATCCGTCAGCGTTCCCTTGTCAAAGACCTGATAGAAAAGCTGCATCACGTCGAGATGCGCCTTCTCCACCTCGTCGAGCAGGACAACGGAGTACGGCTTGCGGCGCACGGCCTCCGTAAGAAGCCCGCCTTCGCCATATCCCACATAGCCGGGAGGAGAACCCACCAGCCGGGACACGGTGTGCTTTTCCTGAAACTCGCTCATGTTCACGGTCACGACATTGCGTTCATCGCCAAAGAGCACATCCGCCAGAGCCAGCCCGGTTTCCGTCTTGCCGACTCCGGAAGGCCCGACCAGCAGAAACACGCCCAGCGGCTGGGAAGGCGAACGCAAGCCGGCCTTGCCCATCTGAATGCCTTCCGCAATGGCGGAAAGTGCGGCATCCTGCCCCTGAATCCGCTCCTGAATCAGCGTTTCCAGACGGGCAACCGTGCTGGCCTGATCCCGGGCCATCTTGCCCACGGGGATCCCCGTCCAGTCGGAAACGACCCGCGCCACCGTATCCGGGGTGACTTCCACGCTCAACAGGCCATCTTTGCCTTGCAGGGCCTCAAACGCTGCGCGGGCCTTGTCGAGACGAAGCTGGGCAGATTCCAGCGAAGCCTCAGGCTCTTCCGGCAACCCTTCTTCCCTTTCCGGCTCAGGCGCAGGAACCGGTTCCGCCTGTTCCGCCTCTTCCGCCTTATTTGCCGCATCCGGCGCATCCGCCGCATCCGGCACACGATCTCTTTCAGCCTTTCGCGCGGCTACGAGGGCTTCCCGAGCTTCAATAAGAGTATTGGCGGCTTCCCGCTCCGCTTCCCATTGGGCGAGAAGCGCGGCGGCCTCTTCTTCCTGGGCGGCGATGTCTGCATCCAGCGTCTCGAAACGGGCCGGATCTATGGGCAGGCCATTGTCGCGGTCGCGTTCCAATGCCTTCTTTTCACGCTGCAACGCCTGAATGCTGCGGCGGCAATCTTCAAGAGGCGCGGGGGTCGAGGCCAGCCCAACCTTCACTCGCGCACAGGCCGTATCCAGCAAATCCACGGCCTTGTCGGGCAAGAAACGGCCTGTGATGTATTTTCCCGCCAGCTCCGCCGCGGCGACAAGCGCATCATCGCGAACAAGGACATGGTGGTTTTTTTCATAGCTTTCGCGCAGGCCGCGCAAAATCAGGGTGGTCGTGTCCACCGAAGGCTCGTCAAGTTTCACCAGCTGGAACCGACGCGCAAGGGCCGCATCTTTCTCGAAATATTTTTTGTATTCCTTCCACGTCGTCGCCGCGCAGGTACGGATTTCGCCACGGGCAAGGGCCGGCTTCATGAGGTTGGCAGCGTCACTCCCGCCGGACTGCCCTCCTGCGCCGACAAGAAGGTGGGCTTCGTCAATAAAGAGGATAATCGGCTCTTCCGAAGTTTTGATCTCATCCAGAACGCCCTTGAGACGCCGCTCGAATTCACCCTTGACCGAGGCTCCCGCCTCCAGCAGGCCCATATCAAGGCCCAGCAGGGTAACGCCGCGCAAGGTATCCGGGACATCGCCCTCTACGATACGCAGGGCAAGGCCTTCCATGACCGCCGTTTTCCCCACGCCCGGTTCGCCCACCAGAATGGGATTGTTCTTCCTGCGCCTTGCAAGGATATCAACCATCTGGCGGATCTCGGCGTCGCGCCCGAAGACGGGGTCCAGCTTCCCCGACCGGGCCTTGGCTGAAAAGTCTTCACAAAACCGTTCAATGAAACGCTCCGCTCCAGCCTCCCGCACCCCGGAGAGCGGCTTGGCGTCGGAACTCGCGGCCGTGTTCTCATCAGAATCTTTGGTAATGGCCGCAAAACGCTGCTGGAGCGTTTCCCGGTTCACGCAAGCCAGCAGGGACGCATAGTTGCCCTGTGCGTAGAAGGAGGGACGGCGCAGGAAGGCAAGCAGTAGAGAGCCGGTCCGAATGCGCGTGGTGCCAAGATCCACGGAGGCGACCAGCCAGGCGGCCTCAAGCAGCTCTTGCAGGACAGGCGAAAACACAGGCCGCCCCGAATTGCCGCTGCGGAACGTTTCCAGTGCGGCATTCAATTCTTTCCGCAGGCGATCAAGATCGCACCCTGCATCCTTGAGGATGATCCCGATATCCGCATGGGCCATGTCCAGGGCCGCGAGAAGGCAATGCTCTACGGTAACCTCGTATTGGCCATGATTCACGGTCAGCCCTGCGGCTCCGTGCAGCATCTGGACGCAGGCCGCATTACACTTTTCAATCAGTGCCTTTATTTCCACTCCAACCATGTGTGCTCTCTCCTTCGCGTCCCTGCCGCAGCAAAAAAGCAGAGGGGAGGCCCTGTTTCAGAAGCCTCCCCCCGAACGTACTAGTTCTTCCAGTTGTCGACGTATTCGATGTTGCCGTCGTTATACGTCCACGTGATCTTGGAATAGGTGAACGAAATCTTTTCCATGTCGTGGTACGGCTTGTTCTCGGGCAGGAACGTCGTCGGCGTGGACTTGTTCACGCTTACGATGATGGCTTCTTCCAGCTTGATGGTAAAATACTTTTCTTCAGTGCCATCCGCCTTGATCCGATAGTGATCCAGCGTCACGGTGCACTGTTCGCCGGTGCAGCAGGCCTTGTAGAGCTTGGGGGTCGCACAGTCGAGATGCTTTTCGACCGTGAAGGGATGGTGAATGCGCTGTCCGGTGGGGAGTCCGGTGTGGGTATCCTTGGGGATTTCCACATCGTGCTCAACCGAGTAGATCAGCATCTTGTCCTTCTTGTCCCCACCCTGCGGGCAATCGCCCTTGATTTCGCCCTGCGAGGTCCCTTCCACCTTGAGATATGCAGTCAATGCCATGTCAACAGTCCTTTTTTAAAAGGTGCGTGATCCAGAAAGGCCTAGGCCTTGTCCAGCTTGCCGACCAGGGAAAGGGTAAAACTGGCTCCCATGTACTTGAAATGGGGGCGGGCGAGCAGGCCCACGGAGTACCAGCCGGGCTGTCCCGCAATGTCGCTTACCGTCACTTTTGCCATTCTCAGGGGACGGCGGCTCCGGGTTACCGGATCGGGATCGTCCATTTCCGTCACATACTGGCTGATCCACTTGTTCAGTTCGCGGTCAAGGTCATTGCGCTCTTTCCACGTTCCGATGTTTTCGCGCTGGATAACCTTGATGTAATGGGCCAGCCTGTTCATGATCATCATGTAGGGGAGCTGGAGCGACAGCTTGTAGTTCAGCTCCGCTTCCTTCCCTTCCGCCGTATTGGGGAAGACCTTGGGACGCAGACAGGAGTTTGCCGAGAAAAACGCGGCATTGTCCGCACCCTTACGCATGGTCAGGGCAATGAAGCCCTCTTCCGCCAATTCGTATTCCCGGCGTTCGGAGACAAGCACCTGCGTCGGAATCTTGGTCTGCATCTGGCCCATGGCCTCGTAGGTGTAGACGGGGAGGTTGTCCACACTGCCGCCACCCTGAGGCCCGATGATGTTGGCACACCAGCGGTATTTGGCAAAGCTGTCCGCCATCCGGGAAGCCATGGCAAAGGCCGTGTTTCCCCAGCAGAAGTCTTCCGTATCGTTTGCCTGCTCCACAAAGGAAAACGTCTTTGCCGGAACGGTATCAGGGCCATAGGGCACACGCAGCAGGAAGCGCGGCAGGGTCAGGCCGACATAGCGGGAATCTTCGTTTTCCCGGAATCCGCGCCACTTGGTGTACTGCGGCATCTCGAAGATGGATTTCAGATCCTTGAGATTCGGCAAATCTTCCCACGAATCCAGGCCAAAGAACGACTTGCCCGCGGAAGCGATGAACGGGGCATGGGACATGGCCGCAACGCTGGAAACGTAGTTCAGCAGCTCGATGTCCTGCGGGCCGGGGCCAAAATCGTAGTTGGCGATCATCGCGCCTACGGGCTGGCCGCCGAACTGGCCGTACTCCGCCGTGTAGATATGCTTGTAAAGGCCGGACTTGGTCACTTCCGGGGTATCTTCAAAGTCGGCAAGCAAGTCTTCTTTGGATACGTTGATATATTCAATCTTGATATTCTGACGGAAATCAGTGTGGTCGACCAAGAACTTCAGCCCGCGCCACGAACGTTCCAGCTTCTGGAAGGACTCGTCATGCAAAATGGCATTGACCTGAGCGGAAAGCTTCGCATCCAGCTCGGCGATCATCTGATCGACGAGGCTTGCGGAAACCTTGACGTCGGGGGAGCTGCCGACCAGCTGCTTCAGGAATTCCTCAAGCCCGGTCTTCGTCGCGCTGTACCCTTCGTCCTGAGGGCGGAGCTTGCTGGCTTCAACGATTTCGTCAAGAAGAGTCAGTTCTTCCGCTTTGGGGGCGGCGGCTGCCTGGGTGCCGGCTTCTACCTCGCTCATTTCGAATCTCCTTCAAGTCCAAGTTCCTGCAACAGTTTGGCCCTCATATCCTCATCAGCCACCATTTCCTGCACCTTGCGGCGGAAATCGGGGACGTTTGACAAGGGGCTTTTCAGGGCTTTCAGGGCATCACGAAGCTGGATCAGCTTCATAAGCTCGGGAACCTGCTGCACAAGCGCATCCGGCTCAAAATCCCGCATCGTCTTGAAGGACAGATTGGCAGTGAGCTTGGCGTCTTCTTCATTGGTGATGGTATTCGGCACGGAAATATTCAGCTGAATCCCCTGACCGGCCAGCACATCATTAAAATTATCCTTATCCACGGAAACAGGAGTACGGTCTTCAACCTGACGTTCATCCCTTGCATTGGAAAAATCGCCCAAAACCATGAGCTTCAGAGGGAGTTCCACATCTTCCTGGACATCACCAGTTGCCGGCCTATACAGGATATTAACACGTTCCTTGGGTGCTACTGAACCGTCATTTCCCATGAGACACTCCTTTTTCGATCCGTAATCAGCTACATGTCATTCTTTTCTTCCATGCGGAAAGCCACAGATGGCTGAAGCTTGGCAATATGGAGAAAGGCTTCTTTCATTTTCTGTAACCGTTTTTCTTGAGAAGAGCCAGCCCATGCGCTGTATACGTTCTGCCAGAGGAGGCTTGCCAAAGCAGGGTTCCACTCATCCATTTGGCAGGCTTCCGCGGAAGCGGCTACTTCATCCGCCAACATTGTTGCAGAGTGCCAACGTTGGCATGTACACAAAAGCCGTATCTGTTCCAGGCGCAGACGAGTCCGCTTCTGAGGCTCCTGCCCGACAATGGCCTTTTCCAGCACTTCCAGCGCACTGACATAATTCCCTTGTACGGCGCACTGTTGCGATTCCTGAATCGCAAGCGTGGCACTGTCCGCAGCCAGGGAAGCCGCCCCTTGTGCCGCTCCCGGCTGAAGCGTTTCCAGCCATGCCTGCGTCTCGGTAGTAGCAAAGGGCGTGCCATCAGCAAATTTCAGCGTTTCCAGCCCCGGAAGCCGCCGGATCAGCCCAGCGCATTCTTCCCGGACCACCTCCCGGGCCTCGGCATATTCGGAACCGCATGCCTCCAGCCCTTCTGCAATGCTGCGCTGCGCATCAAGCCACAAGGGGCACACGGGAGCAAACCCTATGGCAGACGCTACCGCCGCAACGGGATTTCCCGCGGCAAGCATGTGGCGTACCGCATTCAGAGGAACCGGATCTGGGGGAGGAATCGCGGTCTGTCCGCCATCCGCGGGAGGCAGCGCGTTGATTTTCCCCAACAGGGAGCCGTACACGATCTTCCAGAGGAGCCTTGCCGGAGCTGGCGGCTGGCAGCACAACAGGCCCAGCACGTCACCCGCAAGGGCATGGAAGGCGGCAAACGCGGAAGCCGTATCCTTGATTTCCTGTGCAGGCTCGACGGGCGCGGGTGCGGCTGGCGTTGTCTGGACAGGCGGGACGGCGGCTGCGGGTGTGACCGCGGGTGCTGTGCCCGGTGCGCTGGACGGCGCAGGTTCCCGCACGGGTACCGCCGCGGCCTCTTCCGGTACAGGCTCAGGCTCTGGAGCCGGCGGAGGTGGAGCCGGTTCCGGCTCAAGGACGGGCAATCGCCGCAAGGCCTCAAGGATTTCGCGCAGAGGGATATGATCCGGCAGGCGTTCTCCGATCTGCTCGTCAAGAGCAGTCACCGCCAGCCGCGCACGCTCCACGGTTTCCGCCGGGTACGGCGGCATATCCTGCCACGAGGCCATCAGGGGGAGCGATTGCTCCTGCCACCAGTCAAGGCTGTTGACTCGGGCACGAATCCGGTTCAGCGGCGGGTAGGCGGTTTCCCACCAGTGCCGGAAGAGATCCGCCAGCACCTGCGTACCCTCGGCCCAGCCGGAAAGCCCCTGCGTCTGCCCCAGCGCAATGGCGAGGTAACTGGCGGCGGGAATATCCTTGGCGAGCGTTCCCAGCACCTCCGTGGCGGCCTTGGCGACAACACACCACTGGATGCCGTCACCGGATGCGGCAAAACTCAATTTCTTGATTTCGTCCTGCATCTGCCCGTAGGCTTCTTCGTATTTCGGATCGTTCCCTTGCGGCTTTTCGCCGGGGATCGGATCGATTCCCAGAGTGTTCATCATCCCTCCACGGAGACTTTCCCTTGAGGTGTTACCCGCGTCATCAGCAGGATAGGCATCGTTTCCGACTGCGTAAGGCGCAGCCGTGCCTGAAGCGCAAAAACCATTTGGGTTGAGGCGATGCTTTCAGGCATGAGCTTGACCGACACATTCGAAAGCCGGGGTTCGTAGCGCATCAGGATATCCGCTATGCTTTTTTCAATGCGGGGAATATCGTCATTGGTAAAAACGGACCCCATGCTGGTAAAGTCCGGAATGCCCAGCTCCTTGTCCAGCAGAGTGCTGCCCTGCCGGGTATTCAGCAGGCTGGTGACGTACCCGATGACGGAGTGCAGAACATCCTGCGGATCGTCCTGATCCCGAAAATCGGGATTGTTGTTGATGGCCCGCAAGCGTTCCAGCAAGCGAATCCCCGACATCAGCTTTCTCCACGGCAGGAAAACACGATACGGATACTCTCGGACGAGTAATGGCTTTCCGACTTGAGCGGCCTCCCGGACCTATGCCCGGTACCCGACACGCGGAACAATCCGTCATGGCCAGCGACCTGAATACGGGAAAGGACGCTGTTGCCCGCAAGAGACTGGTTCAAGTAGGGCGTCTTCTTCCATTTTCCGTAAAAATCCGTACTCAGGGCAGGAATCCCGGCATGGGGCACAAACGTTTTGCACTGCCCCGGTGTTCCCGTGTACGGCAGGATGACCTCGACCTTTCCGTCAGCAAGCACGGTCACTTTTGGCTCTCCAACGGTCCCTTCCGCCGGAGCCGTCCCCTGCGTAAAGGGGGTCCACGGCGACGGGGCAGGCGCAGGCTCTGGAGCCGGAGGAGCCGATGGTTCAGGCTCTGCCGGCATTGTGGCGGGCAGCCGCGCCACAGGGATCTGCTGCATGTGCGTCCTGGACGTAAAAAGGAAGGCAAGCAGGTTTCCCGCCGTTTCCGTTTTGGTGGTTTTGCCCACCACTATGCTCATGCAAAGCACAAGCACCAGCCAGATGCCGAGCATGATGCGGCACGCAACACGGAGTGAGGGTCTTCGGCTACCATACATATGTTATCCGATCCTGTAGGGTGGGGGCAGTGTTGTTTTTGCGCTCAAGGACATCGGCGATGTTGTCCGGGAGCAGGCGGACCGTAATCGTCTCGATCGACGCGGCCGCAAGCTTTTCTGCTTGGTCGGGGAAATCCGCCGCAGTGAACTGCCGCTCTCCGTACTGGAATTCCTCCAGAAACGCATCAAACCCGGCATACGAACGGCTCAGCGTAAACGAAGGAAACACGATATTCAGACGCGTTTCTCCGCACTGTGCGACGGAATACTCAAAGAGCTGCTCCTGCGGGTAGTTGCGGTTGGTCAACTGCATCTTTTTCCCCGGGCACTGGAGCGAAACGGTGGTCGCGTCGGGACGCTGCCTGGCTTCAACGTTCACCAGCGTCGGCTGTGAACGCAGCAGCACGGTATAGGTATCCCGGGGAGGGGTGCTGTTGACGGATTCGGCCCTGCTTAGCGATTGCAAAAAGTCCGCCGTGAAGGGGAAGTTCATCGCCCCCCACGAAGCGGCTGCAAGATTGCTCCCCTGCCGCTTGAGGAAAGGCTTGAGCCGTGCATTCATGAACCCGATCACAATGCCCTTTTCTCCGTACATGGCCTCGATGTCCTGAGAGCGGTACAGGTAGGTGGGATTGCTGAGGACTTCGTTTTCCCACAACCGCTGAAGCTCTCGGGCGGACTGCACGGTGACACCCTGCGCCAACAGATCCAGCATGCCCCTCAAAAGCGTCTGCCCCGGATTGTCCGTCTTGCCGCCAATGGATTTCAATGCCTTGTTCAGATGCTTTTCAGCCAGCGTAAACGGGCTTTGCGTCAGATCGCCCGCCTCTCCCATACTGTAGTGGGTTGCGGCAAGAGGAAGCGTCTGTACCGGAGAGGCAAGCAGGTGCATGATTTCAAGAAGCTGGTCATAATACTGGCGCAGCTCGGGGATGCCCCGGAAAACATCTCGCAGGTGTTTGGTATCCTTTGTATTGTCTCTAAGGATAGCCAGTGTTTCCGGCGAAGCGTTGATCAGGGAAAGCACGGTATTCCACAAGGTGAGCGAGTTGTCTTCCGCCGTCAGGAGCGCGAGCGAGGACATGGCGTCCGCAAGCTCTACGTTATCGATCCAGTCAGCCCCCTTCCCGTGCTTTGAAAGCGGCTGCAACTCGGCGGACAAGCGGTGCAACAACAGAACCTGCGGCATCTGGGCCACGGAATCCATATCCGCATAGGGAAGAAAGACATCGCCCTGCAACAGGTCGAGGTTCATGGCATTGGATTTGATAACAAAGTTATGCCATGCCTCGGCATATTCACGGTAGTAGGCATCCAGAAAATGCTGGATATCCTGCTTTACAGAGGCGTTGCCGCCGCTGATCTGCAAGACGTCCTCCAGTGTCTCCTGAAGTTTTGCGTGGCCGAACACCGTATATTTGGTGGGGACGCACACATCGGCCTCGGGAGTCCTGAGCAGGTGGGGCCAGAACTGCGACAGGCAGATGCGCGACGCCGGGGAAAATTCTCCGATATTGTCGGCAATAACCGAAAGCATGTTCCCGCCGTTGGAAGACAGGCTATAGGCCATCAGCTGCTGGAGGTCTTGCAGCAGCACCTCAAGCTGGGCGTTGTTCTCCGTCCAGTCAAGGGCGGTCTGCATAAGTTCGGTATTGAGCGGAGTCCACTTCTTTTCATTAAAGGCGGTCAGCGGATAGATTTCGTTCCGCACGCCGGCCGTGCTCCCGGTGGTCACGCGCTCCGCAACATTGGCGCAGAGCCAACGCAGCTGGCGGGCAATATCCAGCTCTTGGCTGAGGACATATTTCTTGTTCTTCTTTGTCAGAAAAACCCGCACATGATCGAGAGAAGGCAGCAACAGCTGCTTGTAGCTATCCTGAACAAAACGCGTTTTGACTTTGCGTTCCACAAAGCCAATCATATCCTGCCCCAATGTGGGAAGGTACCATGAAGTCCGTGCATGCTCCAGATAGCGTGCGTAGGTCATGCGTTCGTACAGCTCGTTGATGCTGTCGACGTGGCTCAGCTCATCAAGCGTTGCCTGAGGCGTTGTCAAAACATAATGCTGGTACAGCGTGCTTGCGCCCAATATGCCGCACACGAACAACAGGAGCAGAAGCCACGCCCCCATCAGCATCCCCTTTGTAGAGGCATACAGGGAAAAGCGGCTATTGAGCCGCTCGATGGGCTGGGTTTCGGCCGGAAGAACCTTTGTCAGCAGCTCGCTCAAAAAACGGGGACGCGGAGACTCCTTGCGAAGCATGCTGGACTCGGCCTGCGGGGTACAGGGCAGGAGCGGCAAGGGCAGCTCCGCCGCCGAAGCCTCAGGGCCGGCATTGGCGGCAGCACGTTTCTCCTCTGCCGCGAAACCCGCAACCTCGCCAAGCGGACGGGAAAAGGAAAAGAAGATGCCGCGGAGCAAAGGAACCGCCTGATGCGGAACAGGGGTAAAAACCTGCTCGAGGACATCTTCGAGGCATTCGCCTATACGGGGAAGCTCCTCAAGGGCAGCCAGCTCGTCTCCGTGCGGCGGGATGCCGTCCACTGCGGCAGTGCGTATTGCCCCGGTCAGGCTTTTGACCGCCCTCTCAAGGGCATATCGGCCATAATCCGCCTCGGCTTCCTCCATAAGGCAGCCCAGAGGCCTTTCAGTCACCGAGCCGGGCAGCCGTTCTCCCAGTTCAGCCATGCCCGGAAGGGTTTCGAGATCCTGAACAAGAACGTACACGGGAAAACGGCGGCCCAGAGCCAGCATCACCTGCTGGGCACGATCACGAAATTCCCGGCCCTGTTCCCGGCGTTTTTCCGTGCTCCATTGCCGGAGATCACGGGAGGATACGATCAGCATCAATCCCCGGAGCGACATCTTGCGCCGCTCATTCACCAGCAAGGTGAGGAACGACTCCCAAACGCCGCACTCCAGCGACGCCGCTGTCCTCAGGATGATTGCCCCTGAAAGGAAATGCCAGCCGACGGGAGCCTGAGCCTTGTGCTCGGGGATATTGCGCCCAAAGGCGTCAAACAGCGGCGTGCCGCCGGTGGCGTCCAGAGCCAGATACCACGGCTGGCTGTAGCGGGGATGGGCCTTGGCCCGAAGCGGGGACGCATCAAGGACATGCAGGCCGCGCCGCCAGACATCGTACAGGCTGTTGAAGCCCCCCTCCCCACCGGATTCCTGCTGCCGCTGTTCGGACAGCACGCGCTTGACGAAAGCCTGTTTGTTGCGCCAGCGGAACAGGGTCCTCAGGCCGAAAAACAACAACACCAGCCCCAGCAGCCCGACCATGATCACCGCTCCGGTAAGCAGCGGCCAGTTCTGCCACCACGCCAGTGCCGTCAAAGCCGCAAGGATGGCCCCCGCCAAGAGAACAAGCATGAAATATCCGAGGAACTTCATCAAAACACGCATTGGCATCGCCTTATGTTAGCACTTCATCAAGGGGGAGATTGGCCAGAATGTCAGCACAATACAATCCAAAAACAAGGCATGCCAGCAAGGGGACAAGCACATAGAGAAGCGGCTCGACAAAATCCAGCGTCGCCGCCAGAGGCTTGGGCTTGCATTCCCTGGACAAGGCAAGCGGTTCTTCCGAAGCGGACAAGAACTGTCCGGCAGCCTTGCGCAGGGCGCGAAGCTCCTCGGGCTTGTCAAAGCAGCACCCGCTGAAACCGTAGACGAGGCACAGCGCGTACACCCGCAGCACCTGTACTTCCTCATCGGGCAGATCAAGTGCCGCGGCCCGCTCGAAAGCAGGGGCAAGGCCACCGGTTTCGGCCAAGGCAACAGGCTGGAGGGACAAGGACGCCTCTTGCGGCTGCCCCTCCAGCAAGCAGGCGAGCCGGGCATTCAGGTCGTCAAAAAAGCGGGTTCCGGCGGCTGACGTTGCAAAATAAAAGGACTGGAGGCTCAACGCCATCCACCCGATGGCATCGGGACGGGGCGCGTTGAGCAGCAGCTCGTCAATCCATGCGTACACGGCAAAACGGCAATATTCGCCGTTCTCTTTCCAGCTGAAGGACGAGAGGCCAGCGGAAGCCTCCCCGGAATACGGGAGGGCCCGTTCCTTGTCGGCAAGCCCCCGCAATACGCCCTGTACCTGTTCAAGCGGCGTTTCCAATCCGGCTTGCGTACCGGCAAAATGCAGGGCCTGGCTCATGAGCGGCTTGAAGCGATTGAGAATATCCATGTGCATTACCGTTGGATGACCGTCAGCTGTACAAGAAGATCTTCGGGAGCTTCAGGGAGAACAAAAGAGATGTCGCCCTGCTGAAGAATCTGACGCCAAAGCGGGTCCCCCTGATCTATCATATAATAAAGCGTATCCTGTCGGCGCGGCAGCCCCGCGGGAGGCTGATCCGCCGGAATCAGGCGGATGCCCGGCAACGCCCGGGCCACAATCCCCGGCATGATTGCGGAAGGAGCGAGCTTTCCCAGCCGGGACACCAGCTCGTCCAGATTGGCCCGGTGTGAGCTGCGCAGCAAAAGCCAGTAGGCATAGCTGTTGCCGAGTGCGTGCTGCGGCATGACCGTCCCCAGACACCCGTTGCGCGGCTCAAGGATAAAGGTGAAGGCAGGCCCCACAACAAACGTATCCACAAGGCGGGATATGATGCTGGCGGCGGCACTGAAACAGTCGTAAAGATTGTTGTGATCATAGGGCGGCAAGGCCCTTTCCCCCTGCGGCGTCTCGCCAAGCGGCGACAGCGAGGCCGAGAAGACCGACAGCTCCCCGACAAGCTGGCAAAGAGCCCCGTACACCCTCCACGGGTGCATGGACGGCGCATTCAGAAGAAATTCCAGCGCGGGCGCGTTCCTGCTGAGAACACCCAGCAGGCAGAAAAGAGTTACCCCCTGAAGCGAGGAGATTCCAGAACCCCGGGCGTCTCCGGCCACGATTTTGTATTCTTCAAGCTGCTTGCTGCGCGAAAGGAGCGTGTCGCGGATATCGCGGGTCAGCGTATACAGGACAGGAGCCGCCGAGAGTTCGACACAGGGCGGCGTAAAGCGGCTCTCGCGCAGAACCCTGTCGCCGTCACGAATCAGCCGGGCCACCGGAATCTTGTACAGATCAGGGTGTTCGGCATCAAAACTCAACCGCAGGTTGTAGCGCAGGGTCCGCACATCCACCCGTGGCCCGTTGCCGAGCAGATCAGGAATCTGATCCGGGTTCGTCGTCGTCGTGAACCGAGCGCGATCGGGGGCGGATTCCGGGGTATCCGTTTCAAAGACATTGCCGCCGGTATCCTTGAAGGGAGCAATCCCCAGACTGACCGTCAGGGGATTTTCCGGCTTGTCCCAAGCCTGCTGAAAGGATCTGGAGGGCAGTGTGGCATTGCCGGGGAACGTCAGGTGTTCCCCGGTGGGGAGAAAAAGCTCCAGCTCCGTGATTTCAAACACGCCCGTATTCAGGGCGGCTTCGTTGACCACGAGACGGCGGATGCCCCAAAGCCACGGCTGGACAAGCCCAGCCAAGGCGGCGGCCTGTCCCGACGCCTGCTGCTGCTCTATCTGGAAATGCTGTGGCTGCAAAAACAGGCCCTGTTCCCAAAACACGGGATTAGCGTACACGTTCTACTCCTGAGAGGCTGACAGATTCGGAACCCAAACGAATCAAGGCATCTACCGGGGCCGCGAGATATACCGGCTTCCGCAGCAGCCCCTCGCGTTCCGTATGCAGGGGAAAAGGAAGAATCGCCCAGCAAAGTTCTGGTTTCAGGTGCGTATAACCTGCTACGACAGCGAGATAGCGAGCTTTCTCCATTCTGTCCGCAGTGACTTCGATGCGTTGTCCCGGCTGGAGGGCAAACGTCCTGACGCTCAAGGCCCCGGCCGTTTCCATGTTGCCTTCCAGAAGGGTCGAGAGGCCCGCTGGGGTGGACGCGAGGTTTTGCAGGGTCGCGTAGTCCGCAAGCTGATACAGGCAGACCGTCAGGCCCAGCGGAAACCCTTTATCCATATTGAGATCGTCAGTTGTCTCAATGAAATAGTGCAGGCCGCCGATGTTCAGGCTCCAGTTGACTTCCGCAGGGTTTTCAACGGGCAGGGGAGCCGGCGGATAGGATGCGACAGGGCCGCCGCAACCGGCAAGCAGGCACCATGCCAGCAGACAGGCAATGCCCCTCAGGCCCCTCTTTCCCTTCGTGTAGCCGTCAGCCGCCAAGGGACACCTTCGTTTGCGCTGAAGTGCTCGACATGCCGGTTGCATTCCCGTCATTGTGCTTGGTTGAAGCTCCCATCTTCACGGCATCCTTGCCCTGAAACTGCACTTTTGCGGAACCCTTGGTGAATTCGCCCGGCCCGATGAACTTGCCGGACGAAACCCCTCCGGCAACGCCCGGCTCGTCCCCGTTGGAGATCGTCGTCTTTGACTTGACGTTCAGGGCCGCCGCTCCGCAAATAAAGACCTTGGTTGACGCCGTATTCGGAAGCACCATGTTGCATTGAAAAATATTCACATAGGGAACAGGCGTAGGCGGCCCGGGAGGTGCGGGCGTCTTGCAGACATCAGGAACGGAGCTGGTGCACATGCCACCCTGCACGGTCAATGCAAACATGATCTACCCCAGCTTGATATGTTCGGCATCCATATCAAGCAATGTTTGAGCCCGGACATCGGCAGTCTCTGCCCGAACACGCAAGCCGCCTTCGCTGGCAATGCGTATCCTCCCGGCTTTTTTATCTAAAAGATCTGATACCTGTTCATGTACAGTGCCATAAGTTCCCGTGCGCCGCAAGATTTTCTCACCGAAGCTTCTGGCAAGAAGCCGGACGGCCTTGAAGCTCTGCAGGAAAAGCGTCCCGGACAAGGTAAACAGCCTGGCTCCGATGCGAACGCTTTCCCCCTTGAGTGCGATCTGGGGTGCCTCCATGTGCAGGGATTCCGCACGAATGGTCGCCGCATCAGGAAGCTGCACTGTCCCTTCCCGCTTCTTCTGAACAAGCACATGCAGAATCCACGCGGCTCCATTCTCCAGCAGCGCAAGCAGAACCTCATCCCCCTGCTGCGGAACAAGGAGGCATCCGGCGGCGCGATCGGCCCGGATCAGCCCCTGCGGGCTGACGACAAGAAAATGCTCCCCATCACAGCCGTGGATTTTTCCAGAGACGAGGGAGTTTCCGATTGCGGACAGGGGGAGTGCTCTTCCCATATTGTTTCTCCAGTTGAGGCATAGGGGCGAAACCGGAACGGATCAGCCCTGTACGTGAAACTGCTCGGCCCGCAAGCGGGCGGGATCGGTTGGGCGGGAACCGGAAAGAATGGCCCCGGCTACGCTGTCGGCCTCGCGCAACATGACATTGTGAAGGTTTGCGAGCGTCAAGTTCGCGTTGTCGAACCGGGTATGCGTGACGACCGCGTGGGAAAGATCGGCAAGGGTCAGATCCGCGCCCGAAAAGGCCGCGCCGGACAGATCCGCACCCGTAAACACCGCTGTCTTGAGCCGTGTCCGGGAAAGGTCGGCGCACTGGAGCCGGGCCGAAGCAAACTGGGCAGCTTCGCAGTCGCAATCGCTGCATGTGGCTCTGCTCAGGTTGCTCCCGATGAACGCGGCCCGCTTCAGGCTGCACCGGACAAACGCAGCCCCGGAAGCATCCGTATCCATTGCCGAGAGCTGGGTAAGATCGGAGTCCCGACACGACAGCCCGGAGAGCCGACACGCCTGAAGAACCATCAGTTCGGCGTTGACCTGCGTAAAACGGTTTTGGGAGCAGTCGCACCGAACCCAAAGGCTCATGGAAAAATCCGTTCCATTGGCTTCCTTGGGAGGCGTCACGTCAATCAGTGTCGCCTGATGCAGGCACGCCCTGTCCCAGCGGACGTCTTCAAAGACCGTACCGGAAAAAACGGCTCTGGCAAGGTTGGTCCCATCAAGGCAAACCCGTTGCAGGCGTGTCCGGTTCAGGGTTGCGCCGGACATGGCCGCGTCCTGAAAGGCGCAGCCGAGGAAGACCGCCTCGTCAAGGGTAGCGTCAACAAGGTTGGCACCAACAAAAGAACAGCGTTCAAATCGCCAGCCCGTCAAATCCTGCCCTGCAAAGTCGCTTCCTGAAAAATCGGTATCCGTATAGTCCATGCTTCCCTCCGCAGAATCACGGGTTAGGCTTTGGCGCGGGCGGCAACGATGGTTGCGGTCAGATCGGTTCCTTCCAGACCGGTCTGCGGGCCGTACCCGAAGCGGTACAGGTCAGCCGAATACAGGCTGGCACCGCTGAAGTCTGCCGTTTCCGCCTGCGCCTCCCGGAAAGAGGCTCCGTAAAGATCCGCATAGCGCGCGTCCGCCTTGTGGAGCCTTGCCCGGGAGAAATCCCCCTGCCGTGCCCGCGCCGAACGCCAGGTCGTACCGGAAAGATCGCAATCCGTGAAACTGGCGTTGTCGGCCTGCACGCCGGTAAAGGTTCCGCCGGTGCAGGGAACCGCCTTCCATGAGGAGCCGGTCAACGTGGCCCCTGTGCAGACGACACCGGGTGCTCTCGTGCCAAAGCCGAGGGAAGCGTCGGTAAGATCGGCCTTCCTGAATGAGGCGTTTTCGAGCGACGCCTCATGAAAGTCCGCATGCTGCAACTGTGCGCCCTCAAAGTCGGCATTGTCGAGCGTGCAAAAATGCATCCGCATCTTGTCGCACTGCGCCCCTGCCGCCTTCAGGCCGGAGCCTTCGGCTTTGGCAAAGGTCACGCCAGTCAGCGCGGCTCCTGAAAACACCGCACCGGTCAAGACCGCACCGGTAAAGTCGGCATCTGGAGCCGCCGCGGAAGCAAAGGAAACGCCCGGCAACCGTGTTTCATGGAAAAGGGCATCCGGCAGGGAGGCCCCGACAAAGCTGCCTCCGGTAACGTCGGAGCGGGAAAAATCGGCTCCATCCAGCTTGGCACCGTCAAAGTTTGCCCCCCGGAGGTCGCGATCGGAAAAATCCATCCCCTGGAGTTCCAGACCGGCAAGCACGGCTCCGACAAGCGACGCCCCGGCAAGCAACGCGGCGGCGACAGTTTCCCGTGAATGGGAAGAGGTGCCGCCCTGCTCCCCTCCAGACGGCACGGCCTGTTCCGCCGACGCGCCGCTCCCTGAAGCGGTGTCCCTATCGGATCGTTCAAGCGGCGCAGAGGGTTGCTTCTCCTGCTCGGCCTGCGTTTCCTGTCCCAAAGGCTCCGGCTCCGCAACGCCGGACGCCGCGTCCGGGACGGCATCGCTTCCGGGAGAGGGTTCCTCGAGAAGCCCGGTTTCAATCATTGCCTTTCGTACCGCATCAAGAAGCCCGGCGACGGAATCCGCAGGCAAACCGCACTCCGCTTCGAGCTTGCCCGCGTAGGCGATGAGCGCATCCATATCGTCAGTACCGGGAATGTCATCATTTTCAAGGTGATCCAACAGCCGCTCGGCAACCTGCGGTTCAACGCCCCTTTCCACCAGAGCCTGTACCGCCTCCGGAAGGGGCTTGCCGCCGCTCAAATCTTCAAGAGCCGCCATGCTTTCAGGCCCCTGCGCTCCGAGAACGGTACGCATCATGCCAAGAATATCGTCAGAAGGATGCATGATCGCCGCAAACGAACCGAGGTATTCCGCAACGGCAGCCTCCCATTCGGCTTGTGTGTCAAAATCCGAAGGGGATGGCTGCTCCAGCTCCAAAGCTCTGGCGGCGGCGGAGGCATCGGCTTCGGAAACTCCGGCCTCCACCAGTGCCGTGAAAACATCGTCGGGAGGCTCCGGCTGATCCAGCGTCTGCGCCATCTGGGCACAGATTTCACGGACACGCTGTTCCATCTCCGCTTCCTGCTCAGGGGTGAGCGGCGGAATCCCCTGCTCCGCGAGAGCCGCATTGATTTCGTCCCGGCTTTCCGCAAAATGCTGGAGGGCATCCTCCACCATCCCGTCTTCTGCCGAAGCGGCGGGTTCGGATACCGCCACGGGTGCGGGCTTTTCCAACGGCCCGTCGGAAGGCTCTTCCTTCGCGGCCTCCCCACCCGCAACCCCATGCGCGGAACCTCCCGTATGGGCAGCCGCAGCGGCGGCTCCCACGCCTGCGGCAACGGCGGCTCCGCCAAGAACCGTTGCGGTTGCACCTTCCGCTGCCGGAGCAGCGGCCTCCGCCTCCGGAGGCGCAGCAACCTCCGGCGGGGGCAAGGGAAGATCCGGTGCCACCACAGCCTCCGGTTCCAGCGTCAAGCGGATGGCGGCGATATCCGAAGCGACCGTATCGGCACACGGCACAAGACAATGCCACAAATACAAGCCCGTAAGCTCTCCGGGGAAAAGCCATACGGTGTCCCGCGTAGCCGCACAGCGTTTCCAGCCTTCCGGCGCGGCGGGGTCTTCGGATGTCGGCGCGGCCCGGCGAACCTCCACGCAAAGCTGATTATCCGGGGCCGCCACCGCAATTCGGGCATGTTCCGGGTGGAGATTGGTAAGGAGGATCTGTTCCCCACCGTCAAGACGGGCCAGACGTTGCTGCGGCTGGGCCAGATTATAAAAGGCCCAGTCAAAATCTTTCGGAACGCCGGGCCACTCGTTTTTCAACCATGCGGCATCGTAGGTACCCATGTTTTTCATACGGCAAGGCCACGCCCCCAGCGGCCCCGGGCACGCGGGCCGGCGGTCGCCATCGTTCTTGTCGAGCACGGTAGGCAGCCGCAACACTCCAGCGGCATCCTTCTCAAGCCCGCATCCCAACGGATTGTCGGGGTGCTGCGAAGCCCCCCAGGTGTTGGCCCAGGTGAGCGGCATCACGGTAAACGGCTGGTCATGCTCGCCCCGGACGAGCCATTCGCGGCGTGACGCCCCAACCTCCGTTTGCAGGACAAGCCCCCGCATGGGTTCACCACGCGGCGTGCAGGCGTTTCCGACAAGGAGCCACTCCGCCTGTTTCTTGGGAAGCCCCATATCCAGACAGTCTCCGGAGCCAAGGCTCTTCAACGCGGCAATGAGTGCCTTTTCTATGGGAAGCGGTGCCCCGGTCAGCAGATCAAAGCCGAACGAAATGGTCAGGCTCTGGTACAGCGTTCCGCCCCAATCCAGCGGCTGGCTGGTCAGCTCCAGCGTTTCCGGCTTCAGGATATCCATAGGCTTACTTCATGACCTTCACGGCACCATTGATTTCAATCACGCCGTTGCCATTGATCTTGCCGTTGTTCACCGTGACATCACCAATAAGGACTTCTTTATTCTTCGCTGCCAGCGTGATTTTTCCATCCTTAAACGTCATAACGGATTCACTTCCCTGAAGCGTAAGAGCCTCGGGTTCAAGGAGTATCTTGGGAGCCTTGCCCTTTCCTTCTGCCGTTTGAAAAGTCAATTTATCAGGTTCGGCAAGAATCTGCTGCTTGATCTCTCCCTTCTTTTGAATTTCAAGCTGATATTTTCCCGCCGCAAAGGTTTCCAGAACACCGGTCGGTTTCGACTGTTCAAGCTGAACCTGCTGGAGGGATATTTTATCTTGGCTTTCAAGGGAGATGAATCCGCTCTCTTCCGCCTTTACAAATTTCTCTAGTTCTTTGACAAACTTGTCTTGTGTTTCCTTTATTTGGCTCTTGAGTTCGACAATGCCCTTTTCAAGGACAAGCTTTAATGCTTCTTTAAGAACTATATCCGCTGCTGAAGCATTCTGTTGGGCATTTTCTATTTCTTCTTTTCCTTTTTTTGCAACATCCAATGCTGTATACTGTGCCGATAGCGTTGTATCCAAGGCTATGACTGCTGGCCTTTTAAAGAAGGCATCCAAGTCCTGACTTATTTTCAAAGCATGCTTGCCTTCCAATGATTGAAGGATGTGTTTCCTCGCAATGCTCTTGTTCGTTAGCCACGTCACATGCTTACGCCACTGTGCTCCCTCATAAAGGCTGTTTGTGTCAACAGCCACAAAATTCTCTTTTCCGCTTAGCTTTTTCATATCAGGGTCGTCTATTGACCCTGTTTTCTTCATAAAATTGTTTGAAAAATTATTTTTTCTGATATCATCAATGGGCTTCCGTTTTTTAGGCTCTTTGGGAAGCCCCCATTGCTTAAGGGTTGCTTTACTACCTGACGTATCAAAGTCTACCTTGCCTTCCATTTTAGGAGAAATATTCTCTGTATTGAGGTATACGCATTCTGGGCTGTTGATGGATATCGGGCCAGAAGCGAGCATGTTTATGTTGGAATCCTTTGTATTTAAAAGGATACCGCCATAATCTTTTTCATTGTATTTTTTCGGCCCAAGAAAGAGCATAATAAACGCAATAATTTCAGGAAGAAGATCTGACAAGGCGGAGGTTGTTACATCCAGGGTAGCTTCATGCTTTTTCTGAGCATAATACGATTCGTTCGTCGAACTGTCATCACAATATGTAGCCCATGCATCTTCTAGCTTGAATTTCAATCCAGCAAATTCCGCCTTTTTCTTTTGCTTGTCAGATACATCGGCGTTAGGATCCGCTGCAAGTGCGTTTTGAATATCGATAGTCAGCAGGACATTTTCCCGAAAGAGATCTCCGGCAACCATATCCTTTTTGCTGCACAGTGTATTTTTTGCCTCGCTCGACAATCCGGCTATGAGGCTTTCAGTATATTTATTCTTATATTCTGCCTTGTGATCGTTCAGGGTATTTATTGCCTTCTCAAGTATGGCTATATAATCTTCTTTAGAGTTTTCTTCTTTTTTGCTGGCAGCTTTTGACTGCATGCCCACACTTAGACTTTTCCCGGCAATGCTCAGCACCTGCCCCGCAACAAGCATTCCGATATTCGGCGGAACCTGTGCCACGGAACTGGCACTCCCTGACGAAGAGGACAAGGTATATCCATACATTGTCTTGAGCTTCTCCTTATCCTTCGTCACGTTTTTGACTCCACCACCCAGCTCATCGCCCATATCAATAAGGCTATTAATAATAACCGCACTCAGCTTGGTATCGCGAGCAGCGTTTTTCCAGGTCAACTTATTTGTTTTCTTGCCTTCGGCATCAAGAAAGTCAGAGGCTATTCCGCTGGACATCGTGATAAATTTCTGGATGAGCGCAAGGATGCCGGGGCTGCCAGCCTTTTGCGCCGCCTTGTATCCGGTGGTCAGACACTTGGAAAAGGTGGCAATTTCCGAGCCTGCCATACTGTAGGCATTGAGTGAAATATCCGTCTTTGCCTCAAGTACCGAGGTAGATCCAGCGGTCATGGCAAGGCCGTTTCCTGAGGGAGTCCCCAGTGAAATACCTTGGGATTTATTGGTATCATGAAAGACGATCTGATTTCCGCCGGCAGACCGCATCCCGGAAAACTGGTTATTGCCGTTACCGGTAAGCGCACCGGTTTCCCCGTTGGGAATGGCCCCGGAAATAAGCGGTGCGTCGGGGTTGCCGTCGATGAAGGCCACCGCAACCTCTGTTCCCGGAAGGAGCGGGAAGCTCATGCCCGAACGGTTGCCCACCTGCGGCTGCGCCATGCGGACCCAGCACGAGGCATTTCCGGGAGCATTGTCCGAAACATCAAAGGGGAACAACACTTTGTACCGACCATACGCGTCAAGCTCAGGACGGGTTCCAGACCCTGCGCCGTCTATGAAAGCATGGATAACGCCCTGTACCGAGGCCCGCGGCGATATCCGCGCCGGACGGTAGACAGCATCGGATTCGATACAGGAAAATGTGTTGTGATAAAAATAGTGGTCCTTCACATTATGCATGGGAATGCCAAGGCCAAGGCTCAGAAAAGCCTCCTGGCTTCCCTCGTGCGTGACATCCGTGAGGAAGTACTCCCGGTTAAAGGCGGGGCTGTAGTGATCGGTGAGGGTAAACAGAAAGCCGGGACGCAACGAAGGAACCGCACTGGTTCCGGTAAAGATGCGGCTCCGGCACAACAGTTCCTCCGCGCGGATCTTGGCGATACGCTGGGCTTCCGCTTCCGTTTCAACAGGTTCTCGGGTGAGGTAGACATCGCCGATGCCTGTTTTTGAAACATCCGCCACCCCGACGATAGGCTTGTTGGGATCTTTCCAGCTGTAGGAACGCACCACAACCCGGCGCGGGGTTTGTCCGCAGGTCAGGGCAAAGGAGAGGATCACCTCTTCAAGGTGCGCCGCCTGCATGCCGGACTGCGGAGAATACCGCAGCGACGTGGTTGCGGGAAGCGTGGCCCGTGTCGCCACCGAATCCGTAAAGACCAGCGTGTCCACCATGCCGTCCTGACGCGTGAACCAGCTGATGCCCTGCTGCTCAAGCCGCCAGCAGATATAGTCATAGACGCTTTCGTTGTGCTGCATGGCGAATTCCTGTTTGGGATAGGAACCCGCAAGCTGGAATTCGCGCGCAAAGGTAAAGTAGGTCTGCTGGTTGAGAAGGGCGGTTACGGTATCCTGTACGGTCTGATCGAGAAAAATTTGGCTTTGAACGATAAACCGCGTCTTCCAGAAGGTCGGGCGCAGGGTTACGCTGTAATAGGTATAGCCATTAAAATGACCGCTCTGCCGAAATTCCGAAGGATAGCCGGAAAACGTGGCGGTGCTTCCGTCCGCACGCTGGATTGTGAGTACGGCCCGATTGTGAAGGAGGGCTTCCGCATCTACGGCAACATTGGTGCTGACCAGATCGATTTCAAAAGAAAATAATCTGTTGAGTCCTTCCGTTCCAGAGAAGCGGATCACATGAAAGGTTTCGGGGTCAAGCTCCAGAGAGACGAAACGAAAGAGTTCGGTATAACGATCAGCCATAGTGCCTCCAGCGTAAACACGGTAAAACCCCGGCCTTTACAAACTGCAAACAACGTTTGCAGTGCATCTGATCAAATTGATCAATGGACGGCGTCCGAGTGGTAGACGGTTACGGGCTGGGTACAGACCGTCCCCGGCGCGGCAAGATACCGCCCGATGCACGCGCTTTTTCCCAGCTGCTGCCCCGTACTCTTCTCGGGTTCGGGATGCAACACAAGATCAAACTCCAGCGGAACATCAAGGAAACGCTGTACATGCAATCTGATGTCCCTGTACAGCTCCTGATTGTCGCGTGCATAGAGAAAAGACGTCCGGGTCTGTTCGTCCACCTCATGGATGTGAATACGAAACTTGCCGGTTCTGTCCTCCACCTGCTGCCCAAGTACAGCGTTGCCACCCAGTTGTGCATTATCCATACCAAGGCGGCAACGCTGCCTCTCGGGGATACGGACCGTGCGGGCAACGCACTGTTCGACAGTCACCTTCGGAAGGTGCAGCGCGTAGGACAGGTAGTCTTCAAGCCCCATTGCAGAGCGCGAACGGCGCAAGAGCAGCTGGAGCACCGCCATCTGCGGAGGCCCTTCCGCCCGCAGGGAGGGGTACGCCTCACCCATAAGGCAGTAAAAGATATGCCTCGCCTGCGGATCGCCCAGCTCTCCGGCCCGCCGGAAAAGCTTGTTGTGCAAAGAAGCCCGGATAGCGTTCTTGTACAGGTGGCTGTTGATGACATCCAGAAAATCGCGGGAGACGGATTCATCCCTGCGGGCCTCTTCAAGCAACTCCTCGGTATAGAACGTGGGCAGAGGCCCAAGGGTGCTGTACAGCCCGAAGGACGTTTCCGTAATCCGAATCCGCCGGCTCTCTCCGGCATCAAGGTCAAGGGCCGTCAATTCCGTAGCAGGAAAGGCGAGGGACAGCCACGGACGCACATGGATTTTCTGCTCCAGAAACTGGAGCCATTGCGCGTAGGTTGCCGTATGCGGCATCCCCAGAAGCCGCAACGCCTGATTCAGCGTAAAAAGCTCGGGGTGTTCCTGCAGTTCCTGAAGGACAGACGTTTTCTGCACGGCAGACCGCATTACAGCAGCTGCTTTTCGCCCAGTCTCGGCGGCCATGAGTAGGTTTCCCCCGTCCCGGCAATCGTCAGCGTCAGCCGGAAATAACAGTTGATAACGGCATAGCCCGCGAGAAACCGGTCAAGCATTCCGGCAAACAGGAGCATGTCCCCCCGCGAGGAAAAGGCCGTCGGGTCGAGCGTAAGGTTCAGGTTCTGCCCCCGCAGCGGACGCCCATGAAACAGCATGTCTTCCATCTCTCCGCGAAAATGGACGATCCCTTCGCAACGCCGTCTGTTGGCGGCAGAAAGTTCGGGGGCCTGCGTACTGTCAGGGATGTACAGCTCCAGCATGGAACGGAGCGATTCCGCAGAACCGGAAGACAGGATATTCGTATTGATGTGCGACAGGAAACGCCACAAAAGCGATTCGTTCAGGGTGCGGGGCAAGGTGGGTGTCGGCGCAGCGATATTGGTAAAGGCCGTCTGCGCCGGCGAGTGATCGGTCTTGCAGGTCAAATCCCCCACGCGCAGACGTCCGGGAAGGGACAGATGGCAGCACGTCAGGTCAATGGATGCGGTCTGTTTGATAAGGGAGTCCGGATTCTCTCCCGGCTTGTGCAGAAAGGTAAGCAAATGGGCGGTTTCGCCTTCCGTTCCTGTGGCCCGGCAATGGAGCGCGTAAGAGCGGTTCTCCGCAGACAGGGACTGGCGTTCATAGGGGAGGCAGGTTTCCACATCGCCGGACTGCGAAAGAAGCGTCACCTTTTCCAGACTCAGGATTTCGAAATGCTCGCCCTGGGCGTCGCGAGGGCGGATCGGGTATTCCTCTTGCGTGTGGGTGACCACGAACGGTTCCGCCGAAACACGGAACACGTTGCTCGCGGGGACGACATTCAGGGCGGCCCAGTCGCCGGAAAACGAAGGAAGCGTTTCAAAGGGGCGGTTCAGGCAGAAGCCCAGCGTTATCTGGGTGTCCGTTTCCCGAAGCGGAAGCGTTTCCAGCCCTTCAATTCGGATGAACAGCAGCTGCTGTGGCAGGACAAAATACCGAAGGGCTTCCATGTAGGAATGGTTGCGCCGCGCAAGGGCCGGGAGGCGGTTGTCCTCCAGCGGGAAAAAGGCGGCGCGCACGCTTGAGGCCGGAAAACGGCGCACAGCTGTTCCCGTGCGGACTTCAAGGTGATCAAGCCGCCTGAGCAGCGTCTGGAAACGCTCGACGGCCTGATCGTAATTCCCCGTAAGGTGGAGGGTCAGGCCATGTGCGAGGCTGGCCTGAAGCGCGGTTCCGCGGACGGACAGGGAAACCTGCTGCCATTCGTCCGCAGTGGTTGGCTCCGGGGCGGCTTCTAGGGTCAGGGGCAGGGCTGTGAGCGGCACTGTGGTGCTGTAGACGCAGCGCGTACCGTCTATGGTTCCGGAAGCGACCTGCGCTCCGGCGGGAATAAACAGAGGCTCGTCCAGCCCGGTGACTGGGGTGAACTGGATGAGGGTCATGGAAGGCACGGGGAGCAGAGCCTGAGGGAAGGCCACCCGCATCAGCGACTGGACAAGTTCGGGAAAGCCCCGATCCAGCTGCTCACTGATTTTTCCGCACAGAAAGGCGGTTCCTTCCAGAATGCGCTCGACATCAGGGTCCTGCCCCTGCCCGAGCAGCAAGGGGGCCAGCGCGGGATGTTCCTGCGCGAAAACAACGGACTCTTCCCTCAGAAGGCGCATTTGTTCTTTATAATACTGGCTCATGATGCTCCTGATCCCTGCGGGGCGATGCCGGCTAAAACGTCTGCCGCAAACGCTTGCTGCGGCCTTCCTGCTGTTCCTGCCGAAAGGAATCCATGTCCTGCATGTCCCGTGCAAAATCGGCGCGGCATTCGGCTCTTGCGGGAGGGGATTCGAGTAGGAGGCTTGCCCCCTGCCCCTCTGCGGACAGGGTCAGCCTGCTCTTGTCCTGATAGGTTTCTTGATAGGTTTCGAACAGAGGGCGTTTGTCCACTGGATCAGGCCCTGTGGACGGAGGGGGATTGCGAAGCCCCAGTTCCGATTTTTCCCGGGCCAGCGCGTAGATGGTTTTGCGATCAGTCCCCCGAAGGCGGATCTCGACGATCCGGGCGGTGGCCTGACAGATGACAAGCTCCAATGCCTGCAAGGGCATATCCGCCCGGCGTGCCGCATAAACCCGCCGGGTAAAGGGCGGTTCCGACAGCCATTGCGTCTGCCGGTAGCCCAGCCTGACGGCGGCTTGATCCGCCTGTATCGGATGCATGTCCAGCGAGAGCGTCATCAGGACGGGCGCAGATCTGGGCTTCGCGGGTTGCGGGGAAAGGGACGTTTCGGAAGAGGCCGCGAAAGCCGTTCCGGGAACAGCGGCGGACAACGGAAAGGACAACAGGGAAACCGCCAATAAGGCCCAAAAGCACCTGCATGATGCCTCTGCGCCATGCGCTCTTGTCGTGTCTTCAAAAGACATGGAAGACCTTCCGTAAGGTTCGGATGAACATGCGGCAGCAAAGGAACCCGCACACAGATTTTCTGCCCGATACGCGGCAGGCCGGAAAGCCTCCAGCCAGTATGCCGTATCCGCTTTTTCCCTTCTCTCCCCTGATAGCCTTCCCTTATTTTTAGTGCAAGTGCAAAGGTGCTGTCCATACCGGAACCGAAGCTGCCGTGTTTTGCGGAAAGCCGTGCGGCAGCCCCCCCTTGCCGCCTGATGAGCCGGAAAAGAGAGCTGCCCGAGACGCCTGACGCGCCTTCCCAACATCCGGCGGACGGGGAAGTGCTCCGGTGTCCTTGCACGACAGACAAGGCCCTGCAAGCGTACCGCCGGAACAGCACGCCTGCGGGCGCATCGGCATACCGGTACAGCCGGATGGGGTTCTGTCCCGCAGCAGGCTGGCTTCCGCCGGAAAAACGGGGCCTCCGCCATTCCGTTTGCCGCTCCTTGCCCCTCCGGTCTTCTTGTCCCGCGCTACGAGAGCACCATTTTCTTTTCACCGGCCTGATACACCTCGGAAAGCTCCGCATACAGCGTCCGCATCCGCGAATAGCGGGCGGCGGCCTCCGGAGTGTCGAGCAGGCTGAGGATCGGGCGGCTGGTGTAGTAGCTTGAATCTTCCGCGGGGCTGGTGCAGTGGAACAGTTCCCGGATCATCTTTTGATCATGGGGGATATTGAAATCCTTGCTCGTATTCTCGTAACCGAAGAGATAATACAGTTCCGGGAATCCGCTCCATGCGATTGCGGAAGCGCACATGCAACAGGGCTGGTGCGTGGCGATGAAAAGGCAATCCTTGGGATCAGGATGCCCCTGAAGCTCCCAGAACTGTTTGATGGCGTATACTTCCCCGTGCCAAAGCGGAGAAAAGGCCTCCATGTTGGTTTCAGCAAGCACAAGCGACAAGTCGTCCTTTCGCAAGACCGCCGCACCGAAGACCTTGCAGCCGACAGCCACACGCTTGCGGGTCAGAGGCGCGATATCGAACTCAATCACATCCATGAGGCGATGAAACAGTTTTTCCTGCATTGCAGTCTCCTTTCATGTTTTGACCATGTATTGGGAACCTTCATTCCGCCGTCCGCATATTCATTCCAGCTTTTCGGCAACCGCAGGACGTTTCCAAAAAAAAGTTCCTCAGGCTCCGAACAGCAGATCACAGGCCACGCCGTTTGTCCATGCCTTTTGTCCGCAAGGCGCACAAGAAGCCCAGCCCCATCAAGACAGAGCGACGCCGCACCAACGCCCCCGTGCCGCAATGCGCCGGGAAACGCATCCTTTCTTGCCTCGATCCGCGGCCCATGCTATCAGTACGGCCTTCTTTACGCAGCCTGCCCGGTTGCGGCGTCTTTTTATCGGAGCTTATAATGGCGGAACACTCTCGCGATCTTTTTGCCTCGCGTCTCGGCATGCTGGCGGCCACGCTCGGTTCCTCTGTGGGTCTGGGCAACATCTGGAAATTTCCTGCCCTGACGGGAGAACACGGAGGAGCCTCCTTCCTCCTGGTCTATATTCTGTCCACGCTGGTGGTCGGGCTTCCGCTGATGATTGCGGAACTGCTGATTGGACGCTCCACGCGCTCCAATGCCTTCAGCGCATTCAAGGCACTGACCCCCAAACGGTTCTGGTGGGTTATCGGCGGGCTGGGCATTGCCGGGGCAGTCACCATCCTGAGCTTCTATACGGATGTGGCGGGCTGGGTTTTCGCCTATATTCCCAAGGCCGCGACCGGAAGCGTCCACACGCAGGACCCCGCCATTGCCAAGGAAGCCTTTTCCTCCCTGCTCTCCTCCCCTTGGGAAACGCTGCTCTGGCAGTGGGTTGTCCTGGGCCTGACGGCTTCAATCATCCTGCGCGGGGCCTCAAAAGGCATTGAAAAGGCAACCCGCATCCTGATCCCCCTGCTGTTTGTGCTGCTGCTTGTCGTTTGCATCCGCAGCCTGACGCTGCCCAATGCGATGGAAGGCCTGAAGTTCCTGTTCATGCCCGACTTTTCGCGGATTGACGGTTCGGTCGTCCTCATGGCAATGGGCCTTGCCTTCTTCAAGATGTCCGTCGGATTCGGCTGCATGATCACATACGGGAGCTACTTCCGCATCGATACGCACGTCCCCTTCCTCGCCACGCGGGTCATGATCTGCGACCTGCTGGTTTCCATCTTGGCGGGCATTGCCGTTTTCCCCGCAGTATTCAGCTTCGGCTTCGAGCCGACTGCGGGAACAAGCCTGCTGTTCCTGACCGTTCCCGCCGTCTTTGCCTCCATGCCCGGAGGACAGATCTTTACGACGCTCTTCTTCATCCTCTCCGCCGTCGCCGCCATGGGCGCGATGCTCTCCCTGCTGGAAGTCCCGGTGGCATGGCTTTCGGAGACGTTCCGTGTTTCCCGTCCCCGGGCTACGGTCATCATGCTCGTCGTGCTCATTCTGCTGGGCATGCCCGCAACGCTTTCCACCAGCGTCCTCTCCGACGTGACCGTCTGCGGCCTGTCGCTGTTTGATCTGTACGACTTTCTGTCCTCGAACCTGATGCTGCCGCTGGACGGCCTGCTGCTCAGCCTGTTCGTCGGCTATGTCTGGAACCGCACCGACGCGCTCAATGCCCTGACCAACAACGGGACGCTGAACAACATGGCCTGTGCGAAATCCATACTGTTCCTGTGCCGCTATGTGACCCCGGTGCTGATTGTCCTTATCCTGCTGCATGGGCTCAAGGTCTTCTAAAAGGCCTCCCCGCGCTCTTCCCCTGCCCCCGTGCGGGGCAAAAAGGATCTCCAAAGCCCCTTGCTCCCTGCAAGGGGCTTTTTGCATGTCCGCACGGAACCGGCAGGAATGTCTCTGCAATCGGCAATATCCCCTTTTTCCTATCCAAACGCTTTTACGGGAAACCGGCCGCACCGCACTCCTGAAAGCGGTGTGCAGAAACGCGCCGCGTTTTGCCAAAATACAGCCACAATCCGCTTATAGACACAGCTTTATTTGCTTTCCATTCTCAGGCCGGAACACCGTGAAAATATGAGAAAGTTTTTCATTTGCCGCTGTAACCTCTGTATTTGCTTTCTCTTTACACGGAATCCGCACCTGTTTTTTCTCAAAAGGAAAAAGAAAAAGACGCTCTCGTCTTGCCTCATTTCAGGGCGTGTGGCATAATCCCTGCATGTAGGGAGAGGTTTTTGGACTCTCCCGTCTCAGGCTACCGCGCTCCGCCTCACCGGGCTGCGGGTTGGGCAGACCTCTACGACGACGGGTTAACAAGGCATGGCACTGGAACTCAGACAGCAACTGAAGCTTTCGCAACAGCTGGTAATGACGCCTCAACTACAGCAGGCCATCCGTTTGTTGCAACTTTCCCGGCTGGAACTTGTGGAAACAGTCCAGAGGGAACTGCTGGAAAATCCCTTCCTTGAAGAAGTGCAGAATGAGCCTTCCGCAGAGCAGCCAACTGAAACACGCCCGGAGTCGCCCCGCGATGAGCCGACCTACGACAGGGAGGTGGCCCGCTCGGAAGACTGGGAAGACTACCTTGGAGAGTTCGCCAGCACCCCCCAGCAGATGCAGCCCCGTGACTATGAAATGCCGGAGGAGATGAGCTCGCTCGAAGCCCGCTACGCCTCCAGCCCCACGCTGGAAAGCCACCTCATGTGGCAGCTGCGCCTCTCGCCGCTTTCCGACGAACAGAAAGAGCTTGGCGAAATCATCATCGGCAATCTGGCTTCATCCGGCTACCTTCAGGCTTCCCTTGAAGAAATGGCGGAAATGGCCAGAGCGGATCTTGCCGAAGAACGCAGCGGAGAGGAAAACGCCCCGGCACGCGACGCGGCATGGCCCGGGCCGCAGGATGTGGAAACCGTCCTGAAGGCCATCCAGCTTTTTGACCCCGTCGGCGTTGCGGCCCGGACGCCGCAGGAGTGCCTGCTCATCCAGATAAAGGCTCTGGGCTATGATCGGGATCAGGTTCTTGTGGATCTCGTCCGCGACCATCTTGAAGATCTGGAAGATCGCCGCTACAAGCCCCTGCTCCGCAAGTTCCGTCTGGATATGGACGAACTCAAGGACTACCTCGACATCATCCAGTCCCTCGATCCCATGCCCGGAGCAAGCTTCGGTGAAGGCGTCTCCACCTACGTCAGCCCCGATGTCTTCGTCTACAAGGTCGACGGCGAATTTCTCATTGTCCTCAACGATGACGGCCTGCCCAACCTGCACCTGAACCCTGCCTACGAAAACGCCTCCGAAGGCGCATCCAGCAAAGAAAAAGAATATTTCAACGAAAAAATCCGCTCGGCGGCATGGCTCATCAAAAGCCTGCACCAGCGGCAGCGGACGCTCTACAAGGTCGTCGAGAGCATCGTAAAGCACCAACGGGGCTTCTTTGAGGAAGGCATCAGCAAGTTCAGGCCCCTCATCCTGAAAGACATCGCCGACGACATCAGCATGCACGAATCCACCGTAAGCCGCATCACCACCAACAAGTATGTGGCTACCCCCTTCGGCGTTTTCGAACTCAAATTCTTCTTCAACAGCGCACTGGAACTGGATGACGGAAGCCAGGTAGGTTCGGAAAGCGTCAAGGCTCTTATCAAGAAATGCATCAGCGAAGAAGATCCCAAAAGCCCTCTTTCGGATGAACGTATCGGAGAAATTCTCAAAGAGCATCTGAAAGTCAATATCGCACGAAGAACTGTTGCCAAGTATCGAATGGCTATGGATATTCCTTCATCGTCACGGCGCAAGGCCCACTTTTAGCGGCGCAAGAGCAGCGGCAGGGGCCTTGACAGGAAGCGCAAAAGGTTGTTGTAAAGAAGTCATGCCTGACAAAGCAATGTCCGTCTGCGGATGCCTTGGCGTCTGCTATGCGGACGGGTTCTCAGCAAAAGGAGGCTTCATGCACATTTCCTTTACCTTCAAGAATTTCGAGCCGTCTGAACACTTGCGCAAGTACGCCCGCCGTCGCATGGAAAAGTTGGGCAGGTTCTTTGGAAAGAACCCCGCCATCGACGCACAGGTCAATATGTCCGTCGACAAGTTCCGTCAGTGCGTGGAAGTGCAGCTTTCCGGTGACGGCATCAACATTGCCGCCAGCGAAGTGTCGGAAGACATGTATGCCTCCATCGATCTCGTCCTTGACAAGCTGGAAGCGCAGGTCAAGAAGTTCCTCTCGCGCAACAAGGAAGTGCACCGCAAGGGCCGCACCAACGACATTGATGTATACACCTTTGAAGTCACGGAAGAAGAGGGGGAACGCACCATTACCGGGCGCGATCACTTCTCGCCCAAGCCCATGAGCCCCGATGAGGCGGCCATGCAGCTTGATGTGCAGGAATTCGAATTCCTGACCTTCCTGAATTCGGAAAACGACCGCATCAATGTCATCTACCGGCGCAAGAACGGTAACCTGGGTCTGATAGATCCCATCTTCTAGGCCCTGTTCTCGGCACAATGCCATTGCCAACAAAGCCCGTCCGGGGAACCATCGCCGGGCGGGCTTCCCTGTTTTATGGAAGACGCTATGACGGATCAGACGACGACTCCTGTGAAAGCCCCTGCCCCCAAGGTTCCCAAGCCGGGCACCGACAAATCCATTTTTATCGTCACCGGACTTTCCGGCGCAGGCAAGAGCACGGTTCTCCATGTATTTGAAGACATGCGCCTGTTTACGGCGGATGGCGTCCCGCCAGAGCTTATGCCCGACATGGTGCGCCTTCTGCAAAACTCGTCTGTCGAACGGGCCAGAGGTGTCGCGCTTGGTTTTGATCAGCGGCGCAGCGAATTCATGAGCGAACTGGACGACGCGCTGCACCGCCTTTCCGGAATGGGCTTTCGGCCCACCATCATCTATCTGGAAGCTGACCCCGCCGTCATCATGCGCCGCTATGCCACCACCCGCCGCCCCCATCCGCTGGAACGGGAAGGTGTCGGTCTGGAGCAGGCCGTTTGCGAAGAAATAGAACGTCTTGCTCCCGTCCGGGAGATTGCCGACAGGGTTATAGATACCTCGGCCTACTCCATCCACGACCTGCGCCGGATGATCCAGCGTCGCCTGAACAACGCGCAGGAACGCCTGCGGAACATCAAGGTCAACCTCATTTCTTTTGGCTTCAAATACGGCGTTCCCCGTGAGGCGGATCTCGTCTTTGACCTCCGCTTTTTGCCAAACCCCTATTTTATTGAAGAGCTGCGCCCCAGAACAGGACGGGACAAGGCCGTTGCCGCCCATGTTTTCAGTGAACCTTCGGGGAAGGCATTCAAGGCCCGCCTCATTGAATTTCTTGGGTTCCTCCTGCCGCTTTATGACGCAGAGGGGCGTTACCGCATCACCATCGCACTGGGCTGCACCGGGGGGAAACACCGCTCCGTTGCTGTTGCGGAGGCCCTCATGAAGGCCCTGAAACGGCAGGATTACGCCGTTTCCATAGAACATCGGCACATGGAACTGGGATAGCCTTTTTCCGTTTGCCGGTTCGCTCGGGGCGCGAAAAACGCCCCTGTCCCAACCTTCTTTGCAGGAATGACCATGCTGCCCCTTGAAATCATTGGCGCATTTTTTGTCACGGCCACCGTCATGGCCCTGGCTCCCGGCCCGGACAACATCTTTGTCCTGACCCAGTCGGCCCTCTACGGGTTTCGCGCCGGGCTTGCCACCACGCTGGGCCTCATCACCGGCCTTTGTGCACATACGGCCGCTGTTGCGCTGGGGGTAGCCGCCCTTTTCCAGACCTCCGCAGTGGCGTTTACCGTTCTGAAATGTGTAGGGGCCGCGTACTTGCTTTATCTGGCCTGGCTTTGCTTCCGCAGCGGAGCCTCCCGGGCCAGCCTGGAGCGAACCAGCTTCCCCGGATACTGGGGCTTGTTCCGCCGGGGAGTCATCATGAACATCACGAACCCCAAGGTTACGCTGTTCTTCCTCGCCTTTCTCCCGCAGTTCGCCAGCCCTGCCTACGGTTCGCTTCCCGGGCAGATCATCACGCTCGGGATGCTGTTCCAGCTCGCTACCCTGCTCGTCTTTGGCGGCGTGTCCTTTCTTGGCGGACGCCTTGCCGAGCGGTTCAATGCCTCCATCCGCGGCCAGTTGATCCTGAACCGGGTTACGGGAGGCATCTTTACGGCGTTGGCACTGCTTCTTGCCTTTTCGTCCCGCTGAGCGGCGTCCCGGCCTTTTTCCATGCGGCTAGACGCGCGGCTCTTTTTCGCCTAGAGTTTTCCCTTGTGCGTCTGTCCGGGAACGGATGAAAACGGGAACCAACCAAAGAAGTTCTGCCATGCACGAGATGTCTGTCGTCACGAGTCTGTTGTCCATTGTCCGCGAAGAGATGGAAAAGCATGACGTTCACCGCCTGCTTCTGGTGCGTGTGCGGTACGGTGCGCTGTCGAACATCGTTCCGGAAGCTCTCTCCTTTGCCTTTGAAGCTCTGACTGCCGGCACGGACTTCGAGGGCGCAACGCTGGAAACCGAAGAAATCCCCATTACTCTCAAGTGTTCCCAGTGCGGGCATGTCTTCCCCACCGTCCGGGGCGAGCACTTTTTCGCACCCTGCCCCAAATGCGGCGAGCTGGGAGGGCATGAAATGGAAACGGGACGGGAACTCTACGTTCAGCATATCGAAGCGGAATAAAGGAGCCTTATCGTGGAAATACCAGTTATTCGCAATGTTCTTGAAGCCAACGGGAAACTGGCGGCCAACCTGAAGCAGCAGTTCGCCAGCCACGGCATCCTTGCCCTGAACCTCATCAGCTCCCCCGGAGCCGGTAAAACGTCCCTGCTGGAACGCACGCTTTCCGATCTGGCCCCGGAATTCCGCATGGCAGTCATCGAAGGCGATCTTCAGACGGACAACGACGCCCGCCGCGTTGCCGCTACCGGAGCCAAGGCCGTACAGATCAATACGGAAGGCGGCTGCCACCTCGACAGCAACATGGTCATGGAAGCTCTTGGGGCGTTCGATCTCAATGAACTTGATATCCTCTTCATTGAAAACGTGGGGAACCTCGTGTGCCCCGTGGAGTTCGACTGCGGGGAAGACGCCAAAATCGCCCTGCTCAGCGTGACCGAAGGCGACGACAAGCCGGAAAAGTACCCTCTCCTGTTCAACCGAGCCAGCGCGATGGTGCTCAACAAGATCGATCTGTTGCCCTATGTGGACTTCAGTGTCGAAACCGCGGCCCGGCACGCCAGACATCTCAATGCGGATCTTGCCGTCTTTGAGGTTTCCTGCCGTAACGGGGAGGGCCTCGAGCCTTGGTATGACTGGCTCCGCCAGTCCGTTAAGGCGAAAAAGGCCGGAAAATAAACCTCTTTT
>CAZIFC010000004.1:147319-156141 GCA_964538355.1 uncultured Lawsonia sp.
AAAAAAGCAATATATTGATGGCGGGCAACGCCTCGCCCTACACATCTTCCGCAAAGAAGTGGCTGACGTTCAGCCCCAAGGCCTGCTGATGGCGGAAAAACTTTCTGCTTCCGGCAGGCTCCCGGCGGGCCTGCGCGTTTTTCCAGAACAGGGGGCGAAGCCCTTCCGGGCCTTCGTCGATTTCCCACCCGAAGCGGTGCCTGAGGCCATAGGCATCTCTCTGCATCAGCGCACCGGCGGCATCCTTGCGGAACTGCTCCGGTTCCAGCGCATCAACTTCCCCGGCCTGTTCCCAGACGGCGTCTTGCTCCGCCTCGGTCCATGTCTTTTGCCTGTCCATCACGATTCTCCTTCTCGTCATTCTCGTGCCAATCGGCAAATCAGGCATCTGTCTGCCGGCATACATCCACCCAGACGCCGCCGGTGGACAGCTCCAGATCCGCAAGCGAAAGACACACGGCGTTGTTTGGGGCACCTGCGGCCGGATAAACGGGATCAAAGGCCTTCAGGCTCACATCAAGAAAGACCCGCACGCCGGGATTCAGCGCAAAAGGGCAGACGCCCCCAACGGGGTGCCCCGTCAACGCCTCCACCTCTTCCGCCTGCGGAAATTTCGCCTTTTCCCTGAATTGCTCCTTGTACTTCCGGTTGTCGATGCGGGCGGTGCCCATGGCGACAATAACAATGGGACCATCCGCCGTCTTGAATGACAACGTCTTTGCGATTCTTCCCGGTTCGCATCCCGCCGCAGCCGCAGCCAGTTCCACCGTTGCGCTGGACGTGCTAAACTCCCGATAGCCATCAAGAAGCCCAAAAGATTCCAACTGTTTCCTTACCGCATCGACACGCATTGCATTCCCTCACAAGCAGATTGGATTGAACCGGAACAACATAGCCAAGCGACAGCGAATCGGCAAGCCTCCTCTCGACCTCGTGCGGCTTCTCTGGCATAATCAAATTCTGTCAAGCTCATTGCCATGCGGGGCTGTATGCGAATCTTTGTCATTTTCGGCCTGTTGCTCGTCATCCTCATCATGTTTACCACCCATGTGGTGCTGGTCACGAAGGACGCACCGGAAGACAACTACCTTCCGGCTCTGGAGTCTTCGATCAGCATGCTCTCCCCCATGACGACCATGCCGCAGCTGTTCAGCCCCGATGAGCAGACATGGATTGACGAGCACCCGGTCATCAGCGTCAGCATGACGCCCGCCTTCATTCCCGTCACCGACACCACCCTGCTGAATGCCTATTCCGGCATCAGCCTCGATTACCTGCGCCACCTTTCCCGCATCATCGGCGTCCAGTTCCGCATTGAACCGCAATCGAACTGGACGACAGCCCTCGAAAACGACAAGCCGTGGAAAACCGACCTGTTCGCTATGGTTGAACCAACACTGGCCCAGGATACGAGCCTTCTTTTCACGCCTCCGCACATCCTGCTTCCCGGTGCCATTGTCGTACACGAAAAAAAGCCGCACCTTTCCAATCTCAAAAAACTTTCCGGCAAGCGAGTTTCCGTTGTCTACCGCCACTTCTGGCACAACTACCTTGAAAGCCGCTATCCCGACATCACCCTCGATCCGGTGACAACCCCTCTTCAGGGGCTTTTCCGGGTCATGTCCGGCCATTCCGACGCCCTGCTCGACTACAAGGTCAATGTGCTTCCCAAGCTGGACGACAATCCGCACCTCCACCTGCACGCGACCTCGATCATCCCGGCCCAAAACGGACTCTCCTTTGCCGTGCGCCCGGACAAGCCGGAGCTGCACACCATCATCAACAAGGCCATGCGGCAGATCTCGCCCTCGGAACGCGATCGCATCAACTATCGCTGGCTTGGCAGGCAGTCGCCTTTCCACACCCCTCCCCGCGTTTTCTGGCTGGGGCTGCTCGGCATGGAAATCGTGCTGGCGGTTCTGCTGCTCATCCTCTTCTGGAATGCCCAGCTCCGCAAAAAGGTTGAAGAGCGCACCCAACGCCTTGCGACCGAACTGGAAAAAAGCGCGCGGGCCGAAGACCTGCAACGCCTGAATACCGAGCTGCGGCAAGCCATGAAAGCCGCAGACGCCGCAACGGAAGCCAAAAGCCGCTTTCTCGCCAACATCAGCCACGAAATCCGAACCCCCCTGCACGGGATCATTGCCTTTACGGAGCTGGCCTATCTGAAAAACAACCCGCTGCCCCGCAACCACCAGCGCACCATACTGGATCTTTCCTACGCCCTTCTGGACATCGTCAACGACACGCTGGATTTCTCCAAGATCGAGGCGGGCGAAATGGATATGGATACCGCGCCGTTCATGCTCGACGAAGTCATCCTGCGCGTCTGCGACATGACCATGCGCGGCAGCATGGCAAGGCAGGTCGAGTGCCTGATCGACATCGAACCGTCCATGCCGCTGGCCCTGCTCGGCGACGCCGGAAGGCTCCAGCAGATCCTGACCAACCTGATGGGCAATGCCGTAAAATTCACGCCTCCGGGCGGGCGCATCCATCTTCAGGTCAGGCGCGGCGGCAACCTGCACCTTTCGGAAAACCAGAACAAGGCCCAGTTTCTATTTTTTGTCCACGACACGGGGGTGGGCATCGCCCCGGAGCAGCTCCCGCAACTGTTCCAGCCCTTCAAGCAGGCGGACTCATCCCTGACCAGACGGCATGGCGGTACGGGGCTTGGCCTGAGCATTGCCCGCTATCTGGTGGAAAACATGGGCGGAGAAATCTGGGTGGAATCCGAAGTGGGGCAAGGGAGCACCTTTGCCTTTTCCATCCCGCTCGCGCTTCAGGAGCAGGTGGAGACACTCGGCGGAACAACCTTCATGGGCCTTCAGGCCATCGTGATCAGCTCGTCGGAAACCGGCCTGAAGATCATGCGGCGGACGCTGGAGGCCTTGGGCATTCAGTGCCGCAGCCATATCGCCAGCGCGGTAGGGCCGCTCTCCGTGCTGGCTGCCTTGGGCAAGGAAGCCCTGAAAACGGATATCCTGTTCATCGACCGGCTCATTGGGGATGAAGACGCCCCGCCTGCCCTGCGGCTTGCCAGCGAACTCGAACTGCGCTGCGCCGCGCCGGTTCCGCTTGTGCTTGTGGGCGGCCCCCGGGAAGGGTTTGCGGTTTCCGAACTCAAGGACAAGCCCTATCCCGTCGAACTGATCCCCGCCATCACCATCCGCTGCGTGCGCGCCGCCCTTCGCAACCTTTTCGACAGGAAGCCCGCAGGCTTTCTTGGCGTACATGCCGGACAGTCCCTGCTTACGCCGGATCTGTCAGCCATGCGTATCCTTGTCGTGGAAGACAACTCGGTCAATCAGGAAATCATGGGCATCCTGCTGGAAGAGACGCACGCCCAGCTCAGCATGGCGGGAAACGGACTGGAAGCGTTGGCTCTGCTGGAAAAGGAACCTTTCGACATCCTCTTCCTCGATATCCAGATGCCGGGGATGGATGGCTATGAAACCATCAGGATTATCCGGGAGCGCGGCTATGTCATGCCCGTGGTTGCCATCACCGCCCACGCCATGCAGGTAGACAAGCAACGCTGCCTCGATGCGGGCATGGATGCCTACCTTTCCAAGCCGTTCAAGCAGGGCCTGCTGTTTGATACCATCCACAGCCTGCTCCCGGAGCTTTACCGTATCGCCGAGGGGCAGACGGCACAGCCACAGGAAGAGGCGTCATGGGACTTCCTGCCCGAGTGCTTTTCGCTGGAAACCGTCATCCAGACCGGCCTCTCTCCCGCGCAGTATCCGGCCATTCTGCAACGTTTCGCCCAAAACCACGCGCAGGACGCCGCGCGCCTGCGTCACACGGCCCGCACCGAAGACTGGAACGCCCTGCGCGAACAGGCGCATACCCTCAAAGGGGCTTCGGCAAACCTCGGCGCGTTGCGGCTTCGGGATGCGGCCCGTCTGCTCGAACAGGAGGCGCAGGCCAGAATGGATCGGGGCTACCCCGGCGCACAGGCCGGGCAGCGGCGGGGCAGACCGCTCTCCGCGCTCCTGCCTGAGCTGGAGGACGCTCTGGGAGCCGTGCTGGAAGCGGCGGCCCGGCTCTCTCCCCCTGCCGAACGCCGCCCAAAAACACCTTTCCCCACAGCAACACGTCCCCCGGACAAGAATACCCCCTATGGCGAACTGGTCGACGCTCTGCGGCAGGCCTCTCCCGGACGTATCCGCATTGCATTGGGCAGCCTTTTGGTCATTTGCAATACGGACGAATATCCCTTACTTCAAACACTGAAGACACATGTGGACAATTATGACTATGATGCGGCCCTGACCGTCTTGGAAACCATCCGTCCATCCCTGTTTACGGGCGGCCCTGAAAGCCCTGCGGAGCGTTCCGATGCAGTCCAATAAACCTGTCCTTCTGGTGGTGGATGATGATCCCGTCAATCTGGACGTGCTTGTCCAGACGCTCGAACAGGATTACTTCCTCATCATCGCCAAAAACGGAAAACGTGCGCTGGAGCTGGCCTCCAGCCATCACCCCGATCTGATCCTGCTGGACATCCTCATGCCGGAAATGGATGGCTTTGAAGTCTGCCGCCGGCTCAAGGCCGACAGGGTGACGGAATCCATTCCCGTCATCTTTCTGTCCGTCATGGAGTCCCCGGGCCAGAAGCACATGGGGTTTTCCATCGGCGGCGTGGATTATGTGACCAAGCCCTTCCATGCCGACGAGGTTCTGGCCCGCGTCCGAACCCATGTGACCAACAAACGGCTCCGGGAAACGCTGGAAAACCACAACCAGCTCATCGGCATGGAGCTTCACGAAAAAAGCCGCCAGCTGGAAACTCTGATGAACAACCTCCCCGGGCTGGCCTATCAGGGAGAGCACTCCCCGGATCGCAAGATCCGGTTTGCCAGCCAGGGCGTGACGCGGCTCACCGGGTACGCGCCGGAACTGTTCACCGGGCCGGACGGCATGGGCCTGATGCGGCTTGTGCATCCGGATGACCGGGCGCGGGTCGCCGAAACGCTGGACAAGGCCATTTGCAGCCGGGAACCTTTTGAGCTGACCTACCGCATCATTACCGCATGGAATGAAGAAAAATGGGTCTGGGAGCAGGGTTCGGGCATCTATCAGGCGGACGGAGAAACAGCCGCCCAGCCGCTCCTTGAGGGCTTCATCAACGACGTTACCGAAAAGCAGAAGCAGGACAACACGATACGGCAGGAAAACGAGGAGCTTCGGGAACGCCTCAAGGCGCACTGCTCCGGCGATATCGTGGGCAGCTCCCCGCAAATCACGGCCGTTTTTGATCTGATCGCCAGAGCTGCGGCTGTGGATGACAACGTTGTCGTCTACGGCGAGTCGGGAACCGGCAAGGAGCTGGTCGCCAGAGCCATTCATGACGGAAGCGCGCGCTATCAAAAGCCCTTTGTCGCCGTAAACTGCGGGGCAATCCCTGAAAGCCTCTTTGAAAGCGAGCTGTTCGGCTACAAGAAGGGGGCCTTTACCGGAGCCATGACGGACAAGAAGGGCTACCTCGATCTGGCGGACGGCGGAACGCTCTTTCTCGACGAACTCGGCGAAATCAGCCTGATGGGGCAGGTCAAGCTCCTCCGCGCCATTGAGCACGGCGGCTTTACGCCTGTCGGCGGCTCCCAGATACACCGCCCAAACGTCCGCATCATCGCCGCCACCAACAGAAACCTGCTGGAGCGGGTCAACGAGGGCGCGATGCGGCGCGACTTCTACTACCGCATCCACGTCATCCCGGTACAGCTCCCGCCGCTCCGTGAGCGCAAGTCGGATATTCCGCTTCTCGTCGAGCACTTCCTGAAGGCCTACCCCAGCAGCAAACGGTTTGAATACATGGATGGCGAAATGCTGCACGCCTTCATGCTGTACGATTGGCCGGGCAATGTGCGCGAACTGCAAAACGTCCTGTACCAGTATCTCAGTCTGGGAACGGCCCGCCTCGGGGACAGGGTTATTGGAGAAGCCGCGGGACAGCCCGCGCTCTCGCCGGAAACATCGGAAGAAAACCTGACCCTTGCGGAAGCCCTTTCCCGCTTTGAAAAGGCCTACCTGCTGAATGCCCTGAAAAAAAACAACTGGAAACGCGGCCCCACCGCCGACAGCCTTGGTGTGGACCGCCGCACCCTGTTCAGAAAGATGAAGGACTTCAACCTCGAAAAAGCATGAGGCTGTCCGCCCTTCTCCGCTGAAACGCTCTCCAAAGGGGGAGCGTTTCTTGTTGGATGAGCATGTGCCACATCTGTCCCATCGCGCTTCTTGCGCCTTTCTTCACTTGATTCGTTCCCGGCATGTTCCCTTTGTCACAATAATCGGCGGGTTATCGGATCATCCCTCTCTGCCCGAAATCATCCCGCATAGCCATTCCGCCAAAACATAACACAACCATTCAAAATCAAAGATCTTTATTTTTGGGTCTTTTCTGTCCCAAAAAAACGGCCCCTTTTTGCCTTTTGGGACAGTACGATCCTGTTTTTCCCGTTTCAAACGCATGCCGCGATCTCGCGTACAAAATCCCCCTCAATTCCGCAGCCTTCTTTTTTACATATATTCAGCTTGAATAAAAGCATTTTCAGATTGCGGCGCAAACGGCTGCGCGAAAAAAATCATCCGGCAGCAAACCTTGGCACTTTCCTTGCTCTTTATCAGACAAGATTGGAGCTGAAAGCACCAGCCGAGGAAAGCATTTCCCCGCTCCACCGTGCCGCTTTCAGTTGTGAAAGGCCGCTTCAGCCACCATGCGGAACTGCGTACGAGATCCGATCAAGGCCGCCGCCTTCCATCGAAAGACGACACAAGCGTGTTCGCCCTGAAAAAAAGACAAAGGAGCCTCCTGTGCCCACTACCCAGGAATCACGCATCAAGATTCAGGTGAACAACCTGACCAAACGGTTTGGCGATCTGACCGTCCTTGACAACATCAATTTCAACATCAAGGAAGGCGAGCTTCTCGCCATCGTCGGACCCACCGGCTGCGGCAAGACCACCTTTCTGAACTGTCTCTCCAAGCTGATGCCTGCCACCGAAGGCGACATCCTCATAGACGGGGAGGAAGCCAACCCGAAGAAGCACAATATCTCGTATGTGTTTCAGGAGCCTACCTGCCTGCCGTGGCGTACCGTCCGTGAGAATGTGGCCTACGGCATGGAGGTCAAAGGCGTCGGAAAGGCCGAGCGCGAAGAGCGCGCCACCAAAATCATGGAGCTTGTCGGACTCTCTTCCTGCGCGGATCTCTACCCCAACCAGGTTTCCGCCAGCATGATGCAGCGTATCGCGGTTTCCCGTGCGTTCGCGGTGAATCCCGACCTTCTCCTGATGGACGAGCCTTACGGACAGCTGGACGTCAAGCTGCGCTTCTACCTTGAAGACGAACTCGTCAACATCTGGAGGAAGCTCAACAGTACGGTTCTGTTCGTAACGCACAACATCGAGGAAGCGGTTTATGTCGCCGAACGTATTCTGGTGCTGACGAACAAGCCCACCAAAATCAAGGCGGAAATCCCGATTGACCTGCCCCGGCCCCGCAACCTGATCGATCCCAAGTTCGTGGAACTTCGCAAACAGGTCACCGAACTGATCCGCTGGTGGTAACCCGAATCAGGCGAGGCTTTCCCTAACGTCGTACAGATACGAGGATGTGACACATGGCCTACAAAGAAGTCACCGTAAAGCAGCCATTGCTCCTGACCATCCTTCCCTACCTCAGCGTCATTGCCTTTTTTGCCTTCTGGGAAGGGGTTGTCCGCTCCGAGCTGATCCCGAATACGCTGCTGGCATCGCCCTCGCAGGTATTCGCCGCCTTCGTTGACAAACTCGGCAACCCAAACCCCGACGGAGCCATCATGGCTACGCACGCCTGGACCTCCATCCAGGAAGCCTTCCTCGGCTATGTGCTGTCGCTCATCATCGGCATCCCGCTGGGGCTGGCTATGGGATGGTTCAATGTTGTTGAAGGGCTGTGCCGCCCGATTTTCGAACTTATCCGCCCCATCCCGCCCATCGCGTGGATTCCGCTGACGGTGTTCTGGTTCGGCATCGGCCTTGCCGGCAAGGTCTTCATTATCTGGATTGCGGGCATCGTGCCCTGCGTCATCAACTCCTACGTCGGGGTACGCATGACCAACCCGACGCTGATCCAGATGGCCCGTACCTACGGAGCAAGCAACTGGCAGATTTTCCACCAGCTCTGCATCCCCTCCGCGCTTCCCATGGTTTTCGGCGCGCTTCAGCTCGCCCTCGCGTACTGCTGGACCAACCTTGTGGCTGCTGAACTGCTCGCCGCCGACTCCGGCCTCGGCTTTCTCATCACCATGGGCGGCCGCCTCGGCAGACCCGACATCATCGTCCTCGGCATGATTTGCGTAGGCCTGTCCGGCGCGGTCATCGGCTTCATCATCGACCAGGTCGAAAAGAAACTGCTGGCTGGCATCAGGAGGTAATCGGAATGACCAGTTCTTCCATCGCCAACGAAACCATTGATCGCTCCAAAAACCGTGAGCCGTTCAGCTTCTACAAGTTCATTACCAACAAGTATTTCCTCAACATTGTCTCCATCGTCCTGTTCCTCGCCCTGTGGGACTATGTGGCGCGGGAAAAGATCTTCCGGGATTCCCTTGCCCGGCCCATGGAAGTGGTGGACCAGCTGTACCGGCTGACCTACATGAAGTTTGCGGGAACCAACCTGCTCGGCCACATCTGGGCCAGCACCCAGCGCGTGCTCATCGGCTTCATCAGCGCGAGCATCGTCGCCGTTCCCCTTGGCCTGTTCATGGCCCTGAACAAGTACGTCAACGCCATCGTGAAGCCGTTGTTCGACCTGTTCAAGCCCATGCCGCCCA
>CAZIFC010000005.1:0-122472 GCA_964538355.1 uncultured Lawsonia sp.
AAGCCACCGGCAAGGGCAAGCGCACCACCAATTGGCGTCTGCGCGACTGGAACATTTCCCGCCAGCGTTACTGGGGCGCGCCCATCCCGGTTGTGTACTGCGACAAGTGCGGCATGGTCCCCGTGCCCGAGGATCAGCTCCCGGTCCGCCTGCCGCTGGATGTGCAGACCCATGCCGACGGCAAGTCTCCCCTGCCGCATACCCCCGAATTCTACAACTGCACCTGCCCGAAGTGCGGCGGCGAAGCCAGACGCGAAACCGACACGATGGACACCTTTGTCGAGTCCTCCTGGTACTTCGCCCGCTACACCGACGCCCGCAACGACAAGGCCCCCTTCGACATGGAGGCCCTGCGCTACTGGCTGTCCGTGGACCAGTACATCGGCGGCGTCGAGCACGCCATCCTTCACCTGCTCTATGCCCGGTTCTTCACCAAGGTGCTGCGCGATCTCGGCTACTTCCCCAAGGAGCTGGACGAGCCTTTCGCCAACCTGCTCACGCAGGGCATGGTCCTGAAAGACGGCAGCAAGATGTCCAAGTCCAAGGGCAACATCGTCGATCCCACCGAAATGATCGCCAAGTATGGTGCGGATACCGTCCGCCTGTTCTGCCTCTTCGCCGCGCCGCCGGAACGTGACTTCGACTGGAGCGATACCGGCATTGAAGGTGCCTCGCGCTTCCTGAACCGCATCTGGCGTCTGTATACGGACACCCGGGAATTCCTGTCCCCGGTCAGTGCGTGTTCGTCCACTGCCGCCGACGCGACCACGCCCGCAGCCAAGGAAATCCGGCTCAAGGAACACGTCACCGTCCGCAAGGCCAGCGACGACATCGGCAACCGCTACCAGTTCAACACCGCCATTGCCGCGGTCATGGAGCTGGTCAACAGCCTCTACCTCGTCAAGGACGAGCTGACGGCTTCGGAAGAAGGGCGCAAGGTGCTGTCTTCTGCCGTGGCGACGGTCATCACCCTGCTCTCCCCCATCACCCCGCACCTGTGCGAAGAATTGTGGGAAGACCTCGGCCATACCGGAAGCCTTGAAAACGCCGGCTGGCCCGTCTGGAAGGAAGATGCCCTCGAACGCGACGTGCTCACCGTAGTCGTCCAGATCAACGGCAAGCTGCGCGGCAAGCTCGAGGTTCCCGCCTCCGCCTCCAAGGAGGAAGTAGAACAGCTCGCCCTCGCCGAACAAAACGTGGCCCGCCACCTTGAAGGGCTTACCGTCCGCAAGGTCGTGGTCATTCCCGGAAAACTCGTCAACGTGGTGGCCAACTGATGAACAAACCGCACCCGGCTTCGACACATGCATGCGATGGACGCCTGCGCAGGCTTGCCGCAGGACTGCTGAGCGGACTGCTCGTCTGCCTGATGCTGACCGGGTGCGGCTATGTCTGGCGCGGTCAGGAAGGCTCGCTTTCTGAAAACAGCGTGCTCGGCAATGGTTCGAAAACGCTCAAGATCAAGAGCATCGAACAAACGACGCTCTACCCTTGGCTGACCTACCAGATCCGCTCTCTGATCCGCGACGACATCAATGCCCGCAGTCTGGCGAAATGGGTGGATGCCGGGCCGGCAGACTATACGCTGACGGTACGCATTCCGAGTTTCCAGGTTCGCAGCTACGGCCAGTATGGAACATCCTCCCAGCTGTATACGGCTACCATCTATATGGAGCTTATCGTCTACGACGGAAAGACCAATACGCAGGTCTGGCGTTCCTCACCGATCTACTATAGCGAAAACTATGAAAACGCCAATGAGGAGGCGGCCATCAAGGACATCCTTGAAATGGCCGTGCGCCGCGCCATGGACGCCCTCCAGCAACGATTCTGATCCGACGGGCCGAGGCCGTCTTTTCTGATATGCCTACTCGACCTGGTTTCAGTTTTTGCCTATGCCCAGACGGGAAGCTCCTCCGCCAGCAGGTGGAGGAGCTTCTTGCAGGCTGTCCCGATCCGGGACGTGAACGCCATGTATACTGGGGAGACGACGACCTGCCTCCCAAATTCTGGGAGCTGCTCACCCTTCAGGGCCTTTTTTCCACTTCGCGGGTCTTGCTGCTCCGCAACGCCCACGCGCTTCCCGCCGATGTATGGAAACGCCTGTCCGCGGCTCTCGCCCGCCCCAACCCCCAGACATGGCCCATCTTCTGCCTCGAAACAGCCTGGGAAAAGGGGCAGCCAAAAATCCCTGCCCACATCACCAGGCTGCCCTGCTTCACCTTTGCGGAGGCCAAGGGATGGATCTGGCGGTCCCCTGGCCTGGAGCCGCGCTCCCTGAAACGCCATATCCAAATCCGCGCCAGGGCGTTAGGGCTGGAGCTGGAACCGGGCTGCATGGAAATCCTTGCCGAAACCCTGTTGCCGGACGCCGCTGCCGTGGATGCCGAACTGGGCAAGCTCCTGCTTCTGGCCGACGGCGGGCCGCTCACGCAGGAACAGGCCCGGAGCGTCAGTGCCGCAGCGGAATTCAACATATTCTCCTTTCTCCGGCAGCTTCAGTCCGGGCAGACGGCCACCGTCTGGAAAAGCATCCTTGAAGAGCAGTCCAAGGGCGAAGAGCCGCTTTTTTACCTTCTTGCCATGCTCCAGCGCGAGGCAAGGCTGCTCTGGCAGCTTCTGGCCGGCGAACAGGTACGCATGTCCCCCTCGGAACAGCAGGCCAAACAGCAGACGGCCTCCCGGCTGGGTGCGGGCGGACTCGCCAAAATCTGGGATGCCATGCACACGGCGGAGCTGTCCGTCAAATCGGGCCGACGCTCTCCGGGGCAGGCTCTGGATGCGCTCATGGGCGAACTGACCCTGCTTTTCGCGCCTGCACAACGCCGTTCAAGCCGCTAACGCGCGCTTTCTCACGTTTGGTTCGGCCTTTCCCCCTTGCTTACCCCGCAGGACTGCTTATCATGTCAACTGGCATCCCTCACTACACTGGACATCGCGCCCGGTTGCGCGAACGCCTTCTCAAGGACAGCGCGGCGTTGGCCGACTATGAAATTCTGGAACTGCTGCTGGGCTACGCCCTTATCCGCCGTGACACCAAGCCGCTTGCAAAGGCGTTGCTGGATCGGTTCGGGAGCATCCGGGGGGTATTGGACGCCCTGCCTTCCGAAATCCAGCAGGTGGACGGCGCGGGTGAAGGTGTCGCCGCGCTCCAGCTCCTGCTCCGGGAAAGCATGGCGAGGTATGCCGAATCGCCCGTCCGGGAACGGATCAGCCTGTGCACTCCGGATTCCGTGGCGGAGATGGTGCTCCCCCGATTGTCCGGGACGCCGCATGAAGAGCTGTGGATAGCGACGGTGGACGCCCAAAACCGCCTGCTCAGCTGGGAGAGGCTGGCTCGCGGGACTGTGGGTACGGTGCCGTGCTACCCGAGAGAGGTGCTGGAACGGGTGCTCCTGCGAAAGGCTTCGGGCTTTTTTCTGGTTCACAACCATCCCGGAGGGGCGGCGAAGGCATCCCCGGAAGACGCGGAAGTGACCAAGAATATTCAGCGGATCGCTACCAGCATGGGCTTGCGGCTGCTCGACCATCTCATCGTGAGCGGAGGAGCCTGCTACAGCATTCGAGAGGACAGGCTGCTTTGACCGTTGGGTCTTACTACCTTTGAGGATACAACCATGACTTTTGATTCGGATAACGACAACGACGAAAAGAAAGAGGAAGGGCCACGCCGTCGGCGCAGACCGGCTCGTCGCCGGGTCGCTGCCCAGATACAGGATGGACAGATGGACGCGTCCTCCGACGACGACACCGTCGACCTCCAGGAAATCCCTTCCAGCATGCCGCTTCTCCCGCTCCGGGACGTTGTGGTCTTCAACTATATGATCGTCCCCCTGTTTGTCGGCCGGGAACCTTCGGTACAGGCGGTCGAGGCCGCCGCAACCCACGGTCGGCACATCTTCCTGTGCGCCCAGAAAGACGGGCAGGTGGAAAACCCCAAGAGCGAGGATCTCTACCCCGTCGGCTCTGTTGCGCTTATCCTGCGCCTGCTCAAGATGCCCGACGGACGGGTCAAGGCGTTGGTGCAGGGCGTTTCCCGCGCCCGGCTCACCAGCCTCGACGAGAGCGGGCCTTACCTGACCGCCAAGGTCGAGCTGATGCCCGAACCCGAAGCGGCCGCGCCCGAGTCCGAACAGGAGGCCCTGACCCGCTTTGCCCGCGAGCAGTGCGAGCGCATCCTTTCCATGCGCGGCATTCCCACCGGCGACATCATGGGCGTGCTCAACAACGTGAGCGAACCCGGCCGGCTCTCCGATCTCATCGCGGCGAATCTGCGGCTCAAGATGGAAGAAGCGCAAGAGATCCTCCAGTGCGTTGATCCGATGGATCGCCTGCGCCTCATCATCACCCATCTGGTGCATGAGTCCGAAGTGGCGACCATGCAGATGAAGATCCAGACCTCCGCCCGCGAAGGCATGGACAAGGCCCAAAAGGAATATTTTCTGCGCGAGCAGCTCAAGGCCATCCGCAAGGAGCTTGGCGACGGCGCAGATGCCGATGAAGAGCTGGAAGACATCGCCAAGGCCATTGAAAAGGCCGGGCTTCCCGCCGAAGTACGCAAGGAGGCCGACAAGCAGCTGAAGCGTCTTGCCTCCATGCATGGCGATTCGGCGGAGGCCAGCGTGGTTCGGACCTACCTTGACTGGCTGGCTGAACTGCCGTGGAAAAAGATGTCCAAGGATCAGCTGGACATTGCCAAGGCCAAGACGGTGCTGGACGAAGACCATTACGGTCTGGAAAAGATCAAGGATCGTATCCTTGAGTATCTCAGCGTCCGCAAGCTCAACCCGGACTCCAAAGGCCCCATCCTCTGCTTTGCAGGCCCTCCCGGTGTGGGCAAAACCTCCCTTGGCCGCTCCATCGCCAGGGCACTGGGCCGCAAGTTCCAGCGCATTTCCCTCGGCGGCATGCGCGACGAGGCGGAGATCCGGGGGCACCGCCGCACCTACATCGGGGCCATGCCCGGACGGATCATTCAGGCCCTGAAGCAGGCCGGGACACGCAACCCCGTCATCATCCTCGACGAGATCGACAAGCTCGGCAACGACTTCCGGGGCGATCCCTCTTCCGCGCTGCTGGAGGCTCTGGACCCCGAGCAGAACTTCAACTTCAGCGATCACTATCTGAACGTACCGTTCGATCTCTCCAGAGTGCTGTTCATCTGCACGGCAAACCATCTGGAGAACATCCCCGGCCCGCTCCGTGACCGTCTGGAGATCATTTCCCTGCCCGGCTATACGCAGCAAGAAAAGCTTGCCATCGCCCGCAAGTACATCCTGCCCAAGGAAACGGAAGAAAACGGCCTGAAGCCTCAGGAGCTGACCTTGCCGGATGCCGCCATCAACCGCATCATCCGGGAATACACCCGCGAGGCGGGGCTTCGGAACATGGAGCGCGAAATCGGCACGGTCTGCCGCAAGGTTGCCCGGCGCAAGGCCGAAGGGGCAAAGCCCCCCTTCCGGGTGACCGCCGCAGGCATTCCCAGGCTGCTTGGTGCCCCGATCTTCATTGATGACGAGGCCGAACGCAAGCTGATCCCCGGTGTGGCCCTTGGCCTTGCCTGGACTCCCGCAGGCGGCGAGATCCTCTATATCGAGGTTTCCGCCATCAAGGGCAAGGGCGGCCTGACCCTGACCGGGCAGCTCGGCGACGTGATGAAGGAAAGCGCACAGGCTGCGCTGACCTATGCCCGTTCCAAGGCCGAAGAGCTGGGCATTGCGCCCGATTTCGCGGCGAATACGGACATTCATATCCATGTGCCTGCCGGAGCGACCCCGAAAGACGGCCCCTCCGCCGGCGTCACTCTGGTGACGGCCCTCATCTCCGCCCTGACCGGCAAGCCGGTGCGCGGCGACATCTGCATGACCGGGGAAATCACCCTGCGCGGGCGGGTTCTTCCCGTGGGCGGCATCAAGGAGAAGGTGCTTGCGGGTGTGGCCCGGGGCATCGGGCATGTCATCCTTCCGGCCAAAAACCAGAAGGATCTTGAAGACATTCCGCAGGAGTTGCGCCGCAAGATTGTTGTCCACACCGTGGACAGCATCGACGACGTGTTGCCGCTGGTGTTTGAGAAGTAGTCTGTGGGGGGAAGCATTGGGGAGGGAAGAGGAAACCCTTCTGGAGAAGGGTTCTCCTCTCCCCTCCCCAAACCCCTCCCCTCTCCTTCCCAAGACGTTCATCCGGTGGGGAGGCCGCGCCGCGGCTTTCCCGGTTTCTGTTGCAACGCTGCAAAAGGCCACGGGAACGCTGCCGAATACAAGGCGACAACACCGTAAACGCGGAGCCATTGAAGCGAGAAAAAGGCCGACTCTATGAGTCGGCCTTTCGTTTGCCCCGGGAAAGCTCCTGTGTGCGGGAAAATCTGCCAACAGGGATTCGATAAGCGGGAACGTCTTTGAAGGTGGAGGGATGGGGGTGTGGGGGAAGGGAGGAGGAAACCTTTCTCCAGAAAGTTTCTTCCTCCCTTCCCCCGCGTCGGCACGCCTACAGCAAAAACGCCGTCGCCAGCCCAAGGAAAATAAAGAACCCCGCACTGTCGGTGATGGCGGTCAGGAAAATACTGCTGGCCTGAGCCGGATCGCGGCCCACGGCGCGGAAAATCAGCGGGATGCTGCCGCCTGCCAGCGCGCCAAGGATCATGTCTCCCATAAGCGCGACCCCCATGACAATGCCAAGCTCCGGCGAAGACGAGGTGAACCACACCCCGGCACAGGCCAGCATCGCCATGATCAGGCCGGACGCAATCCCGATCTTGCCCTCGCGCAGAACCGCTATCCAGGCACGCTTGCGGTCAAACTTCTCCGTGGCGAGCTGGCGGATCATCACGGCAAGGGCCTGCTGCCCGGTATTCCCGGCCTGATTCGCCACCATCGGCATGAGCACGGCAAGGAGGGCCATGCCCGCGATCGAACCTTCGAACATATAGACGACAAACGCCGACATCATGGACGTGAGCATGTTGACGATAAGCCACGGCAAACGCATCTGAACCGATTCCAGCCACGGCGTATCGACGCACTCATCCTGACCGGCACCCACCATGCCGAGAAGGTCAGCACTGGCCTCGTCCTGCATGATGTCCAGAATGTCGTCGTAGGTCGCCACGCCGAGCAGACGCCCCTCGTAATCAACCACGGGCATCGCCATAAAGTTGTAGTGACTCATCCGGCGGGCCACTTCCTCACTCGGCGTATCGTAGCGCACGGCAATCACGTCCTGATCGTGGAGGGCATCCCGCAGGACCGTGCCCGGCTTGGAGAGCATGAGGTCACGCAGGGAAAAGACGCCCACAAGCTTGTCGTCCTCATCCACCACATAGGCATAGTAGGGGATTTCCATATCCTCTTCCATGCCGCGCCGGATCAGCGTAATGGCTTCATCCACCGTGATATCCTGCTCCAGCAGAATGATCTCGGTATTCATGATGCCGCCCGCCGTGTCGGGATCAAAGGCCATCAGGTTGCGAAGCTCTTCGGCGTCATCCCTGTCCAGATTGTTCAGGAGGACGTCGCGGTGCCCTTCGTCCAGCTCGTCGAGCACGTCGGCGGCGTCGTCGGGAGACATCTCCGCGATGATCTGGGCGGCCTCGTCAGGATCAAGGTTTTCCAGAACGTCAACGGCGATTTCCTGATCAAGCTCGGCAAGGGCTTCGGCGGCTTCATCGGCAGGCAGGTGGCGGAACAGGCAAACCTGCTCCTTGAGGCTCAGATTTTCCAGATGATCGGCCATGTCGGCCGGGTGGGCGTACTCGGATTCTCCATCCTCAAGGTATTCAATACACTGAGAGAGGGCTCGCTGTCGGGAGACATCGGCCGAATCCGCGCCTTTTTTTCCAGCGGAGCCTGATGCCCCCTTCCCTGCGGAAGGCGACAGAACGCCGTCAGGAAGCGTCTTCTTTTCTTCAGGGGTCATACCCGGCATTGACCTATCCTCCTCTCCCCGAACCCAGAGCAATCAATTCAAAAACGAAAAACGAAACTCCCCCTCCGCAACAGCGGCGTGTGGCCCGCAGCCCCTTTCCTTCCCTGATGTTTCCGCCGTGAACGACGCTCCACGAAACACTCTCGGAAAGCAAAGAGCATCTTGACGAAAATGGACGAGCCACCTAGTAAACGAAAAGACTTTACGCTGATGATTCGTCGCCGGAGTCGAGCATTCCGGCGGCCTGCACACGTCAACCGCTGTTCTCCACATCGTGTAGCACTGCCAAGGATGCGGGACAAGATATGATCCTTCCAGAATTCTCAGAATATTTTCAGGGTGAGGCGCGGGCCCACCTGTTATCGATTCTCCAGCTCTCCCTTGCTGAAGACGGGCCGGATCTCACCACAGAAGGCGTCTTCGGCCTTGATGATCGGTTGCAGGCCGTCATCGTCGCCAAAGAGAGGACCATTGTTTCGGGGCTTCCCGTCATTCCGCTGGTCATGGACCTGTGCGCCGCCCACCCGGAAGAACTTTCCTATACATGGCAAGCCTTCGCCAAAGACGGCGAAGAGGTCGTCGCGGGGACGCTCCTTGCCCGCATCATCGGCCCTGCCCGCCAGATCCTTCGGGCCGAACGGGTCATCCTCAACCTCGTCAGCCACATGTGCGGAATAGCCAACCTGACCAGCCTCTATGTGGAGACGCTGGAAGGAACCGGCGTGCGCCTGCTGGATACCCGCAAGACCATGCCCGGACTGCGCTACCCCGACAAATACGCCGTGCTCTGCGGCGGCGGGCACAACCACAGGCGCAACCTTGCCGAAATGCTCATGCTCAAGGACAACCACATCGACGCCGCCGGTTCCATGACCAAGGCCGTCGGACTGCTCCGCGCCCGCTACAATCCCTGTCCGCCCATTGAGGTGGAGTGCCGCAATCAGGATGAAATCCGTGAGGCCGTGGCCTGCAAGGTCGATCGGATCATGCTCGACAACATGACGCCGGACATGCTCCCCGGTGCGCTGGCGATGATCCCGTCCTCCATCGAAACGGAAGTCAGCGGCGGCATCAACCTCGATACCATACGGGCCTACGCCACCGCCGGCACGGTCCGCAAACCCGACTTCATCTCTGTCGGCCGGATCACCCACTCCGCCGTAACCGCCGACCTCAGCATGCGTATCGCCAAGGACAACTCATGAACGCACATCTTTCCAAAGACGCCACCGCCATTGAAGAACTTCGCGCCAAGCTGGGCGACAAGCTGACCATTGTCGGGCATCACTACGAGCAGGAAGCGACCATCCAGCACTGCGACATCCGCGGCGACTCTCTGGAGCTGGCCCGCCGCGTTCCCGGCATCGACTCCGACTACATCGTCTTTTGCGGCGTCTACTTCATGGCGGAATCCGCCGCGCTGCTGGCCCGCCCGGATCAGCAGGTGCTGCTCCCCGATCTCGGCGCGGACTGCGTCATGGCCCGGATGACTCCCGCCGCCCTCCTCGATCGCACGCTCCAGCGGCTCACCGCTTCCGGCCGCAAGCTGATTCCGCTTGCCTACGTCAACACGTCGCTGGCGGTCAAGGCCGTGGTGGGACGCTACGACGGCGCGGTCTGCACCTCCGCCAACGCGGAAAAGATGATGAACTGGGCCTTCCGCCAGGGAGACGGCGTGCTCTTCCTCCCGGACAAGAACCTTGCCCGCAACACCGCCCGCAAACTGGGGCTGACCGGACGCGACACCCACATCCTGGATGTCCGCAAGACCGGCAACGCCCTCGATCTCGAAGCGGCGGACAAGGCGGCCCTCGTGCTCTGGCCCGGCCTGTGCGCCATCCACGCTCGGTTCAATCCTTCCCAGATTGAGACCGTGCGTCAGGCAGATCCCGGCTGCAAGGTCATCGTACACCCCGAATGCGCCCCCGAAGTCGTCCGCGCCGCCGACGGTTCCGGCTCTACCTCCTACATCATTGAGTATGTCAGGAATGCGCCGGATGGATCGCATATTTATGTCGGCACGGAAATCAATCTGGTGGAACGCCTCGCCAGGGAGCAGGAAGGACGCATCCGCGTCGAGCCGCTTCGCGCCAGTGCCTGTTCCAACATGGCAAAGGTTACTCCGGAGAAGCTCCGCGCCACACTGGAGGGCATCGTTGCGGGCAACACCACCCCCGTCACGGTTCCCGGTTCGGACGCCGCACCTGCCAGGGCTGCCCTCGAGCGGATGCTCGAAGCCTGCGCCTAACCCTTTTTTCGGGAAGGTTCCCTTCCCCAACATCCATCACCCTTCCCGGGACTCCCGGGAGGCCGCGCGGCGGAAGTTCCGGCGTGCGGGGAAAGGCATGCTCGACCCTTCGGGACCTCAGGGGGCTACCGCCCCCTTTTCGCGCATGCAAAAAATCTGTTCTTCGTGAAAAGAAGGCATTATGACACAGCAGCGGTTGAAAACACAGGTTCTCGTCATCGGCGCCGGCATCAGCGGTAGCACGGCGGCCCTTACTCTGGCGGATGCCGGACATGAGGTCACCCTGATCGTTCCCGGACAGGAACTGGACGGAGGCAACTCCGCGCTGGCTCAGGGAGGCATCGTCTCCCGCCCCGGCCCGAACGACGCCAAGGATCTGGAACGGGATATTCTGGTCGCCGGACACCACCACAATTACCTCAAGGCTGTCCGCTATCTTTGCCAGAACGGGCCTGACGCGGTGGAACGCATCCTCATGGAACGCGCCCCCGTGCCCTTTGATCGTGTGGACGGCAAGCTGGACTTCACCCGCGAAGGCGGACACGGCAAGTACCGCATCCTGCACTGCGCGGACCATACCGGCAAGACCATCATGGAAAGCCTGCTGGAAGCCGTGCGCCAGTCCCCGAACATCCGCATCCTGACCGGACGCACCGCCGTGGACCTCATCACCACGGATCACCACGCCCGCTACAAGGAGTACCGCTACCAGCTCGACAACCAGTGCCTCGGCGCGTACGTCTACAACGAGTACACCCACAGCGTGGAAACCCTGCTGGCGGACTTCACCGTTCTCGCCACCGGCGGCGTCGGGCAGGTCTATCTGCACACCACCAACACCGCCGCCTGCACCGGATCGGGCATCGCCATGGCCCAGCGGGCCGGGGTTCGGCTCGACAATCTGGAATACGTCCAGTTCCATCCTACGGCCCTGTACACCCGCCAGTCGCACAGCTTCCTGATTACCGAAGCCATGCGCGGCGAAGGGGCGCGCCTTGTCAACGCCAAGGGCGAGTTCTTCATGAAACGCCATGACGAACGCGCCGACCTCGCCCCCCGCGACATCGTGGCCCGCGCCATCATGGATGAAATGCTCCACAGCGGCGAACCGTGCATGTATCTGGATCTGTCCGGCGTGAAGCACGACATCACCAAGCGGTTCCCCACCATCTACCAGCACTGCCTTGAAATCGGCATCGACATCAACCAGAAGCCGATCCCGATCGTTCCGGTGGCACACTTCTTCTGCGGCGGCATTCTGGTGGATTCCTCCGCCCGCACCACCCTGTCCCGCCTCTACAGCGTGGGCGAATGCAGCTGCACCGGCCTGCACGGAGCAAACCGCCTTGCCAGCACCTCGCTCCTGGAGGCCCTGCTCTGGGGCTACAGCGCGGGACAAAACATCTCCCAGCGCATCACCAAGCGCAGCTACATCAGCCAGCGTCTGGCGAACGCCATCCCCGACTGGGAAAGCACCGGCGACGAGCGCAACGACGACCCCGCCCTCATCGCGCAGGACTGGGCCACCATCCGCAACACCATGTGGAACTATGTGGGCATCAGCCGCACGGCCAGCCGCCTGCACCGGGCCTTTGACGACCTGCGCGCGCTGTCTCGCCATCTGCACGACTTCTACAAGAACACGGCCATCTCCAAGCCCATCGTGGATCTGTTCCACGGCTGCCAGGCGGCCTACAGCATCACCCAGAGCGCACTGCGTAACCCGCGCAGCCTCGGGTGCCACCACCGCATCAACTGAACCAACCGGAAAGGGGACGGCCGCACCACAGGGCCGCCCCCTTCCTTGTCGCCGCTCCCCTCCGGCAGCCGTCCGCCGCATCCGGCAAGGGCATCGGGCCTTCCCGCAGGGCCAGACCGTGCGGCATGGTGGATTTTCCCGTTTTCTCCCGGCCTGTTGCGGTGGAAGACGGGGCCTTTTTTCTGTACAACAAGCCATCGGCCCGAGACAGGGGCCATCGACAGGACAAACACGATCTTCAGGAAGGAAGCATGAGCCAGAACCAGCAAAGGGAACAGCTTGGGAGCCGTATCGGATTTCTGCTCCTCGCGGCGGGATGCGCCATCGGACTCGGGAACGTATGGCGTTTCCCCTACATTGCGGGAGCCTACGGCGGCGCACTGTTCGTCTTTATCTATTTCGGTTTCCTGCTGGCGGTGGGCGTGCCCATTCTGGTCATGGAGTTCGCCGTGGGCCGCGCCTCCCAGCGCAACCTTGGAGCCGCCATGCACATGCTGGAGCCAAAGGGGACGCAATGGCACAGGTTCGGCCCCATCAGCCTTGTCGGCAGCTACCTGCTCATGATGTTCTACACCACGGTGGCGGGCTGGATGCTGGCCTACTGCTGGGCCATGCTCCGGGGGGATCTTTCCGGGCTGACGCCGGATGAGGTGGGCGGCTTCTTCGGCGGGCTTGTGAGCGCGCCGCTGTCCTCCTCGCTCTGGATGGGCGCGGCCGTGATCTTCTGCTTCACCGTATGCGGCATGGGCCTGCGCCGGGGTGTGGAGCGGGTGGTCAAGTTCATGATGCTGGGCCTGCTCGGGCTGATGCTCGCGCTGGTCGTGCGCTCGGTGACCCTGCCGGGCGGCGAGGCCGGCATCAGCTTTTATCTGATGCCCGATCCCGAAAAACTCACCGGCGGCCTGTGGGCAGCCGTCACCGCCGCCATGGGGCAGGCCTTCTTTACGCTTGGACTCGGCGTCGGCTCCATGACCATCTTCGGAAGCTACATCGGCAAGTCGCGCTCCCTGACCGGAGAGGCCCTGTACATCGTCATGCTCGACACGCTCGTCGCGCTCATGGCGGGCCTGATCATCTTCCCGGCCTGCTTCGCCTTTGGGGTGAACCCCGGCTCCGGGCCAGGCCTTGTGTTCGTAACGCTGCCGAATATCTTCAACAGCATGCCGTTCGGACGCTTCTGGGGCTCCCTGTTCTTTGTATTCATGTCCTTTGCGGCGTTGTCCACCGTGATTGCGGTGTTTGAAAACATCGTCTCCTACTGCATGGATGTCTGGGGATGGACCCGCAAGAAGGCCTCGATCGTCAACTGCGTGACCATGTTTTTGCTGTCTCTGCCCTGCACGCTGGGCTTCAACCTCCTGTCCGGCTTCCAGCCTCTCGGTGAAGGCACCAACGTGCTGGATCTGGAAGACTTTTTGCTCAGCAACAACCTGCTTCCCTTCGGCGCGCTGCTCTTCCTCTCCTTCTGCTGCCACCGTTGGGGCTGGGGTTGGAAAAACTTCATTGCGGAAACCGATCAGGGCAAGGGCGCGCGCTTTCCGCACTGGCTCAGGCCCTACCTCCAGTATGTTCTGCCCTGCGTGCTGATCTTTCTTTTCATTCAGGGCTATGTGGACAAGTTTATGAAGTAGGGGAAAGAAGAGAAGATTGGGAGGGGAAGGGAAACCTTTCTGGAGATAGGTTTCCCTTCCCCTCCCAAACCCTCCCCATCCCTTCCCAAGACTTTCGACGTTATCGAATCCCTCATGAAGAACTGTCGGGTGCCGAACGGTTCCGCCTTTGTCCTTATTCTCTGAGAAACGGCATCCGGAGGAACGCCTTCCGCGCCGCCCCATCCGGCTCACCCAACCACCTTCAACCGCTTGAGGAAAACCATGCACCTCGTTTGCTTCGGAGATTCCATCTGCTACGGTTACGGCGTCCGGCCCGGCGAAGGCTGGGTCGCCCAGATGACACGCATGTTGGCGACGCTGCGAGATCCCATCCTGGTCACCAACGCGGGCGTCAGCGGCGATACCACCGCGGACGGTCTGCACCGCATGCTCCGGGATGTGGAACGCCACCATCCCGATGCCGTTTTCGTCCAGTTCGGCCTGAACGATGCCAGCTTCTGGTGCCGCCCGGTGGGGCAGCCCATGATCGGCCCCCGGGCCTACACCGCCAACATGGGTGAAATCATCCAGCGTTCGTTCCGCTGCGGGGCGCACACCGTCTTTGTCGCGACCAACCACATTCCGGCACGCACGCCGGATATCCCGGGAGCGGATCTCTACCGCCGCAACGTCATGGAATACAACGCCGCCCTGCGGTCAACCTTTGCGGGGATGCGCGGCGTCGTCATCATCGACATGGAACAGCTTATCCTTGAAAACAGCCTGAACCCGGATGCCCTGCTCCAGCCGGACGGCGTACACCTGAGCCGTGCCGGAAACGACTTTTACTGCAACGCCATCGGCAAGCGCATCGCCCGCAGCCTTGCCGGATAACGCCAACAGGGTAACGCCATGCCTCCCAAAAAAACCAACGCCGCCCGCCTCCTCGACGAGCTGGGCATTGCCTACGAACTGCACGAAGCCCCGTATGATGAAGCCGATCTGTCCGCCGTCAGCATGGCCCATGCCCTCGGCGTCCCCGCGGAAGAAGTCTTCAAGACGCTGGTCGTCCGCGGCGACAAGACCGGCGTGCTCGAAGTCTGCATCCCCGGTGCCGCCGAGCTGAACCTCAAGGGGCTTGCCGCCGCCTCGGGCAACAAGCATGTGGAGCTTGTCCCGCTCAAGGAAGTGCAGCCGCTCACCGGCTACATCCGGGGCGGATGCTCTCCGCTGGCCGGGAAAAAGCACTATCCCGTCTTTATTGATGAAAGTGCGATCCTTCAGGAACGCATCTATGTCAGCGCGGGGCACCGCGGCGTTCAGCTCCGCCTTGCGCCGGACGACCTGCTCCGCGCCACGGAAGGCGTCTACGCGGACATCGCACGGTATTGACAGTCCCCGCTTTGTCTGCAACAGGAAACAAGGCGCAACCGAAACGCGCCACCACCACACGCATTTCCGCCGCATGACGGCGAATCCTCCCGGACGGGGAGGGAGAGGAGATTTTGATGATTCCTGTCGATACACAGATGCAATTGATCAAACGCGGCGTCACCAACCTGATTGATGAAGGCGAACTGCGCAAGAAGCTGGAACGGGGCAAGCCCCTTACCGTCAAGGCCGGTTTCGACCCCACCGCGCCGGATCTCCATCTGGGCCACACCGTCCTCATCCACAAGCTCCGCCACTTCCAGGAGCTGGGCCACAGGGTCGTCTTCCTCATCGGCGACTTCACGGGCCGCATCGGTGACCCCTCGGGCCGTTCCGCCACCCGTCCTCCCCTGACCACCGAACAGGTTCTCGCCAACGCCGAGACCTACAAGGAGCAGGTCTTCAAGATCCTTGATCCTGAAAAGACGGTCGTGGAATTCAACTCCCGCTGGCTCAACGACTTCACCGCCGCCGACTTCATCCGTCTGGGTTCGCGCTACACGCTGGCCCGCATGATGGAGCGCGACGACTTCGCCAAACGCTACCGCGAAAACACCCCCATCGCCCTGCACGAGCTTATCTATCCCCTCATGCAGGGGTACGACTCCGTGGCACTCAAGGCCGACGTCGAAATGGGCGGCACCGACCAGACCTTCAACCTGCTGGTGGGCCGCACCCTGATGTCCCAGTACGATCTGGAACCGCAGTGCATCCTGACCGTGCCGCTGCTGGAAGGCCTTGACGGCGTCCGCAAGATGTCGAAGTCCTACGGCAACTACATCGGCATCAACGAACCCGCCGCCGACCAGTTCGGCAAGGCCATGTCCATCTCCGACGATCTCATGTGGCGGTACTACGAACTCATTTCCAGCAAGTCGCTGGACGATATCGCCGCTCTCAAGAAGGACGTGGAGGAAGGACGCCTCCATCCCAAGAAGGCCAAGGAACAGCTCGCCTACGAAATCGTGGCCCGCTACCACGGCGAGGATCAGGCCAACGAAGCCCTCCAGGGCTTCAATGCCGTATTCGCCGGCGGCGGCGTGCCGGACGATGCGCCCGAGTACGCCTGTGAGCACGGCGAAAACAGCAAGCCTCCGGTCTTTTTGACCGAATCCGGCCTTGCCGCCTCCCGCGGCGAAGCCAAACGCCTCATCAAGCAGGGTTCGCTCTCCATTGACGGCGACCGCTGCGAAGACGCCGAAAGCCCGCTGGAACCGGGTTCCTATGTGGTGAAGCTCGGCAAAAAGCGCTTCCTGCGCCTCACGGTACGGTAATACATGTTCGACCTTGACCTTGCGGTCTCCATAAAACGTTTGTCGGTGGCGTTCGTGCCGCTGATGCTCGGAATCATCCTGCATGAGGTCGCCCACGGCTGGGCGGCCCTCAGGCGGGGCGATCCCACGGCCGCCATGCTCGGACGGCTGACCATCAATCCGGTTCCCCACATCGACCCTATGGGCCTGTTCGTCTTCGTGCTGACCAGCCTGACCGGGCCTTTCGTGTTCGGCTGGGCCAAGCCCGTGCCCATCAACCCCCGGAACTTCCGCAACATCGTCAAGGATACCATGCTGGTATCCTTTGCCGGGCCAGCCGCCAACTTTCTGCTGGCAATCGGCTTTGGCGTGCTACTGCGGCTGCTTGTCGAGTTTTTCCCGCCCGGAGAATGGCAGGGAAGCACCTTCTGGGACTTCTTCTTTCTCATGTTCCGAACCGGCGTGATCGTCAACATCGGCCTTGCGTGGCTGAACCTGATGCCCATCCCGCCGCTCGACGGCAGCAAGATCCTCTGGGGCATCCTGCCCCCGAGCATCGGCTACCAGTACATGCAGCTTGAACGCTACGGCTTCATCCTGCTCATTCTTTTGCTGATGACCGGCGCGCTCGGCTATGTGCTGTACCCGCTCATCAACGTTTCCGTGAACGCCATCTTCTCCCTCATCGTGCTGAGCTAGAGGGCGTCCGCGCATCCCGAATGACCGAAGGGAGGGGAACTGCCGTTCTTCCTCCCTTTTTCTCATTGCCTCCGGGCCTCTTTTTCCATCAAAAAGGATCGACTATGGACGAACTGAACCATCCCGGCATGCTCCCTCTGCCGGAGCTGCTGGACACGCTGGCAGGGCTGCGTGCCGAAGGCCGCACCGTTGTCTTCACCAACGGCTGTTACGATATCCTGCATCCGGGGCATGTGGATCTGCTGGAACGCTGCAAGGCGCAGGGGGACATTCTGGTTCTCGGCCTGAACAGCGACGAATCCGTGCGGCGGCAGGGCAAGGGCGACGACCGGCCCGTCAATCCCTATCCGGTGCGGGCCTTTGTGCTGGCCCATCTGGCGAGCGTGGACTTTGTGGTCCGGTTTGACGAGGACACCCCCGCAGAGCTGATCGAGGCCATCCAGCCCGACGTGCTGGTGAAGGGCGGGGACTGGCCCATCGAGCGCATCGTGGGGCGGGAAACCGTCCAGCGGCGCGGCGGAACGGTACTCAGCCTGCCCCTGCTTTCCGGGTATTCGACCACGGCCCTCATCGAAAAAATCCGCGCGACGGCCTAGCGGAAGCGGAACATCGGGGCGTTGCCCCAACCCCGCCGGGGGGAGCCATTCCCCTCGGCGGCCTCGTACCGAACCCGTGCTGAAATATGATGCTGTTCCCGATGTCCGCACGGCTCGAAAAGGCCGCTCATGGCCTCTTCTTCGGGGCCACTTTTTCATGAAGGGAGGAGCTACATGCGGCATTCCGGGCAGATGCCGAACAAAAAGCACTCGTGATCTTCCACAAGAAAGCCCTCCGGGGCGGCCTCGTGTCCGTTCAGGGCACAGCCGGGCAGATCGTACACCCGGTTGCAGACCCGGCAATGGAAATGGTGGTGATGCCCCTTGCCCGTGCGCTCGTAAAGCGTACCGAGCGAAGGATGGTAGACCTGTCGGAGCCAGCCGTTTCCCAGCAACAGCTTGATGTTGCGGTAGACGGTGGCCTGATTGAGCGACTCCACCATCCGCCGTCCGGTTTCCAGTATCTCCTCAATGCCCAGCGGCCGATCCAGCTCACAAAAAACCTGCTCGATCGCCGCCCGCTGAGATGTCTTTCGCTTCATCCTGCATACCTCACACGCGGAGCATACCAAGCCCGCGCCAAGTTGCAAACGGTTTCCGCAGACTCTTGACAGGCTCCCGCACAGGCTGTACTTGCAAATGCATTCGCAATAGCAATAAACCGTCGACCGCTTCCCCGCAAGGAGTCCCCCTCATGCGCCGCATCTTTTCCGCAATCATCCTTTGTGTGCTGCTGGGCTTCGGCTTCAGCCCGGCTTCGGCCCAGACGCATATGCTTGCCACCACGTTCCCCGTCTACCAGATCCTCCGCAACATTGTCGGCACGCTGCCGGGAACGGATATCCAGCTCATGCTCCCGGCACAGGCAGGCTGCCCCCACGACTACGCCCTCACCCCGCAGGACATGCGCAAGCTCGCGCAGGCGGATATTCTTGTCATCAACGGATTGGGCATGGAGGGCTTCCTCGGTTCGCCCGCCGCGCATACCCAAAAGGGGCTGCGCATCATCGACAGCTCCAAAGGCGTTTCCGGCATCCTGCCCTATTCGGAAACCGAGAGGCATGAACACCATGCCGGCGATCACGATCATGACCATAGCGGCATGAATCCGCACCTGTTCGCCAGCCCCCGCATGGCGGCGCAGATGACCCGCTCCATCGCGGGGCAGCTTGCCGGACTCGATCCCTCCAATGCCGCCACCTATTGGAGCAACGCCGAAAACTACGCCCGCAGGCTTGATGTGCTGTCCGACGAGTTTGCCGCTTTGGGGCGGAAGCTGAAGAACACGCACATTGTCACCCAGCACGGCGTATTCGACTATCTGGCCCGCGACATGGGGCTTCAGGTCGTCGCCGTCATTCAGGCCGGAGAAACACAGATGCCCTCCGCAGCGGACATGATCCGGCTTGCCAAGACCATCCGGGAACAGCGGGCCGGGGCCATCTTCACGGAGCCGCAATATCCCGACAAAATCGCCGCCATGTTGTCCCGCGAAACGGGCGTCCCCACGGCAAAGCTCGATCCCGCAGCCACCGGCCCCTCCGACGCCGCGCCCGAGTATTACGAAACGGTCATGCGCCGCAACCTCCGCACACTGGAGGACACCCTTGGAAGCAACTAACGCCGTCGTTTTCCGGGACGTTTCCGTAACCCGGAGCGGCCTGCCCATTCTCGAGCATGTGAACGCGTCGGTGCCGCGCGGGAGCTGCACCGTCATCGTCGGCCCCAATGGAGCGGGAAAGACGACGCTTCTCCTTTCGCTCATCAAGGAAATGCGCCACAGCGGACGCATTGAAATCGGAACCGGCCCAACCGGAAAGCCGCTGCGTCTCGGCTATGTGCCCCAACGCATCAGCATAGACCGGGGAATGCCCCTCACCGTGATGGAATTCCTCGTCATGGGCATCCAGAAACGCCCGCTCTGGCTCGGCATCCGCCCCTCGCTGCGGCAGCATTCCCTTGAACTGCTTGAAATGGTCAAGGCCGAGCACCTTGCGTCGCGCCGCCTCGGAAACCTTTCCGGCGGCGAAATGCAGCGGGTTTTGCTGGCCCTTGCCCTCCAGCAGGAACCGGAGCTGCTGGTTCTGGACGAGCCTTCGGCGGGGGTGGATTTTCAGGGCGAACACCTGTTTTGCGAGCTGCTGGACGAGCTGCGCCTTTCGCAGGGTTTCACACAACTCATGGTCAGTCACGATCTGGGCATGGTTTTCCATCACGCAAACCATGTCATCTGCCTGAAACGGCGGGTCGTTGCCGAAGGCACGCCGGACGAGGTGATGACACCCGACAACCTTATGGATCTCTTCGGGATGCACATGGGGCTGATCCTGCCCCACTTCGCCGCCAAAAAGGACGCCCATGCCTGATCTCACGCCGCTCTACCATCTTGTATCGCTGCTGCCCTTCGAATGCCTGCAAGCCCGGTTCATGCAGCAGGCAATGCTCGCGCTCATCCTGCTGGCTCCGATGGCGGCAACCATGGGCGTACAGGTCGTCAGCTTCCGCATGGCCTTCTTTTCCGACGCCATCAGTCATTCGGCCTTTGCGGGGGTTGCGCTGGGACTGCTTTTTGCCGTTGATCCGCATCTTGCCATGCCGCTTTTCGGGGTTCTGGTCGGCTTCGGCATCATGGCGGTGCAGCGCAACAGCGCACTGTCCTCCGATACGATCATCGGGGTCTTTTTTTCGGCGGTCATGGCCTTCGGGCTTGCCATCGTCAGCCGGGACAACGCCGTGGCCCGCGATCTCCAGCAATTCCTCTATGGCGACATCCTGACGATTACGGAAACCGACATCCGCTGGCTCATCGTCCTGTTCCTTGCGCTGGCGGCCTTCCAGATCCGGGGCTACAACAAGCTCCTGTACATCGGGCTTAACCCCGTGGTTGCCGGAGCGCACCGCATCCATGTGAGGTTCTGGCAATACCTGTTTTCCGGGCTGCTGGCGTTGGTCGTGATGTTCTCGGTCTGGGCGGTCGGCGTGCTGCTGGTAACGGCCATGCTCATCGTGCCCGCAGCCACGGCCCGCAATCTGGCCCGAACCGCAGGCGGCATGTTCTGGTGGTCAATCCTCGTCAGCATCAGTTCCGCCATTGCGGGGCTGGTCATTTCCGCGCAGGACTGGGCAGGAACCGCCACAGGCGCAACCGTGATCCTCGTGGCCTGCGTGTGGTTTCTGGCGAGCGCGGTGCTCGCTTCCCTTCGGGGGGAGAGGCGTTAGCGAAGCCATTGCACCGCGACGAAAGGAAAAGGCCCGGAAAGAGCCCCGGGGAGAGGATGGTCACACTGGCTCCGGTCACACAGGCTCCGGAAAACGGCCTCTCCCCACCCTCCGCCTGAACCTGCTCCTACCTGTGCAGTACGCCGGCATGGAAGGCCACATGCAGCGGCAACTCTTCCAGCCAGTAAATCCAGTCGTGCGAACCGGGCGTTTCCCTGTATTGGTAAACAAAGCCGCCCTTGCGAAGGGTGTCCCGAAAGGCCCTGTTCTCCGCAAGTACCGCCGTATCCTGCTGGCCCGTGGAAATGAGCATCCGGGGGGCACCCGCGGGCTGGAACCGCGAAAGAAGCTTTTGTGCGGAATAGGCATTCCACAGCGCGGGGTTTTCCTTCATGGGGCCGAGCACGTCACGGATCTTCCACTGGCCGGGGTGCTTGGTAATATCCAGCACGCCGCTCATGGAGCTGGTGGAAGAGAACGTTCCGGGATGCCGCAAGGACAGCACAAACGCGCCATGCCCGCCCATGCTCATGCCCATGACCCCGCGCCGGGGCAGCACCGGAAACGTCCGCTCCACCTGCGGCAGCAGCTCGTTCATGAAAAAGCTCTCCATGCGGCTCCGCTTCTGGTAGGGGCTGTCCGCATACCACCCGGTTTTCCCGCAGGACGGGGCAATGAAGACCAGCCGCTCACGGGTTGCCAGCTTTGCCAGCAGCGATCCGGCCTGCGTGTTCCACACGTCTCCGCCCTCGAACGCGCCGTGCAGCAGATAGACGACCGGAAAACGTTCTCCGGGTTTCCGGTCCGCGGGCAAGAACGCGTAGCACGCGACCTTCTCGCCTCGCTGTGCCGAATCCACGGCAAAGGGAATCCCGCCCTGCCCTGCAATGGCAGGAGCCTCTTTCGGGGCAACCGGCACCTGTGCCGCAGCGGACGGAGCCGAAGCCGGGCCTTTCGGGGGCAGCGGCTGTCCCGCAGTCCGGTATTTGCCAAGCCCAAGCGTTTTTTCCACGGCAGGTTCCACGGCGGCGGACAGCATCGTGCCCCCATCCTCCGTAACATGCACCATATCCTTGTACCGCAGGCGGACGTGCTTGCCCTTATGCTCGGCAAAGGTCGTGTAGTTGCCCTGCGCGTCGGCAAGCGTCCTGACGGTATCCACAAAAACGCCGTTGTAGGTTTCGCAGGCCTGCCGCTGAAGCTCGCTCAGGCGGCGGATGCGGGTTGCGTACGGCTCCTTGCCCATGATCGGCAGCCCGGCCCACACGACCTTTGCGCCCTTCGCGGTGGCAATGGCGAGCAGACGCTCCGCCCTGCCCCGGTAGATGTCCTTCCAGGATTCGCTGTCCGCATGATGCCGCTTGCGATCCCCGTCGATGATATCCTGCGCGTCGTTGGCCCCCATGCAGATGACGACCAGATCCGGATCGTACTTCCCGACAAGCTCCTCAAGATGGCCGGGCCAGTCAAAGTAGTCCTGACGGCTCAGCCCGGTAGAGTATTTTCCTTCGCGGACGACATCCATATCCGGGCGTTTCCGCAAGGTGCGCTGGAGTACCGGCCCGAAGCCTTCCATCATCATGGAGTCACCGATCAGCAGCACCAGCGGCTTTTCACGCCCTGCCCGAACCGGAGACGGGGGCGTTTCCGGCTGTGCGGGCTGTTGCAGGGAATCGGCAGGCAGAGCCGTTTCCGTTTCTCCGGGCAGCGAAGCAAGCGGCGGGGTTTCGGCAGGCGGCACGGCGGAGGAAGTGGACGGCGGCACGGATTCGGGAAGCGAAGGCGCGGCGGACGCCTCCGGGGAGGGGCCAGACGCAACCGCGGTCTGCTCCTCGGGGGATTCCACTGCGCCGATCCGCCAATCCGGTGAACACCCGGCGACCAGCCGGCCTTCGGACTCCGAAAGCGCGGCAAGCCCCGTGGCACCGGCGACCTGCTTCACGGCCTGCCCGATGGCGGCGGCAGGCGGGAAATCAATGCCCGCCCGTTCCAGAAAGGCGGAGAAACGCCCGGCGTCCAGAAAAAGCATCAGCACAAACACCAGCGCGTACATGGCGCAGGCCCTGCCCGATGTCATGTTCTGATCAACGCGGAAAGGATTCTTCATTCGTGGCCTCGTTCATCAGAATTGAAAATAAATGAAGGGCATAACGCCGTCAGGCCCCATCTTGAGCACAAAGCCGCCCACAAGTGCGAGCACCGCCGCCTGCACGGGCCACGGGAGGCGTTCCTGCATGTCCACAAAAAACGTGAACAGCCGCGCCCCCCAGATCTGGATCGCCAGACCGATGAGCACCGCCGGTATCACCAGCATCTGGAAACCTTCCCCCGGCTGTCCGAACAGGAAAATCCGGCGGAGGATCTCAAGGCTGCGATCCATGTCTTCGGCACGGAAAAAAATCCACAGGAACGATACGAAGTGGAACGTCAGGAGCCACGCCGCACCAGCACCAATCCAGCGCAGCGGCCCGGAAGCAGACCCGCCTTCGGGCCAGACGCGCCGTTTCCACTGGTGGAAGGCGTGCACCACCGCAAGCCCCACGCCGTGCATGACGCCCCAGACAAGGAACCGGATGTTGGAGCCGTGCCACAGCCCGCCCAAGGCCATCGTAATGACAAGGTTCAGATAGCGGTTTCCGCGGCGGCTCCCCCCCAGCGGAATGTACAGGTAGTCCCGGAGCCACAGCGACAGGGTAATGTGCCACCGCCTCCAGAAATCCTGTATGTTCAGGGAAAGATAGGGGGAACGGAAGTTTTCCGGCAACCGGAAGCCCATCAGCCGCCCTACGCCGATTGCCATGTCCGAATATCCTGAAAAATCGCAGAATATCTGTATGGAGTAGGCGTACACCGCGGCAAGGACCGTCCACGAGGAATAGAATTCCGGCGACTCGAACACCTCGCGCACGATGTGTTCGGACAGGTAGCTCGCGATGACGACCTTCTTGAACAGGCCGCTGAGGATGAGCGCAAAGCCTTCCTGCACATCACGGGATCTCCATGTCCGGTGTCCGAGCTGCGGCAGGAACTGACGCGCACGCAGGATAGGCCCAGCCAGAATGGTGGGGAAGAACGAGACGAACAGCAGCACGTCCATGAACGCACGCGGCGGCTCTTCCGGGCAGCGGTAATGATCGATAGCGTAGGAAAGGCCCTGAAACGTATAGAAGGACAACCCCACCGGAAACAGGATTTCCGTAGTCGGCAGCGCATGGCGCAGGATGCCCGCCTCCAGCCCGGCGGCACTCGCCAACGATTCAAGGCCGAGAATCAGGAATTCGTAGTACTTGAAAAAGGCCAGCAAGCCCACATGCAGGGCAATATCCAGCGCGATGATCCTCTTCCGCATCTGCGCGAGATCCCGAAAATGCGCCATCAGGCGGACTGTTCCCCAGTTGAGGGCAGCAACCGTCAGCAGCAGCGGGATGAAGGCGACGCCAGCCAGCGCGTAGAAGAACACGTTGCAGACGAGCAGAAATACCCTGTATGCCTCATCCCGTTCGCGCAGCAGCCAGCCTCCGAAAAGAGCCAGCAGGAAAAAGGTTGCAAACTCCAGCGTGACGAAATTCATCAGGAAGCCCTTCAGCCTTCCCGCAGGAAGGCGACGTTTGCGGGCCCGCAGGGGCCCCTCCTCTTTTCGGAAAAGCCTTTCGGAACCTGCTTGGAAAAACAGGACAATCGCACGATCACATGCGAAAAGGCGCGGGTTTCGCATCATATCGAAACCCCGCGCCCCTTGCAAGCCGAGCGTGCGCGGCCCAGTCTATCAATCTGATTTACTGTTGCTTTTCATCCATCAGCGGGGCAGCAGCAGATAAACGGCTCCCCGCGTGTCCAGATAGCTTGCCGTCCGGGTTGCGACCTCCCCGTTGCCGCAGAAAAGATCCACGCGGTTGCGCTTGATGGCTCCGCCGGTATCCTGCGGCAGGGTCAGCGCATTGAACGGCAGGACATGATCGCCGTTTTCATTCGGCAGAGCCACGTTCATCAGGGTCAGAAGGCCGTTGGGCAAAACGCTCTGGTCGGTCGCCACGCTTACCCAGGGGGTAATCCGGCGGCCCATGCTGCCCTTTGAACCTTGTGTGCCCGGTGCTCCGAACTTGAAAAAGACATAGCTGGGATTGGTGTCCAGAAGCTCCTCAACCTGATCGGGATGCGCGGCCAGCCAGTCGCGGATGGCAAACATGCTCACGTCCTCCCGCTTCAGCAGCCCGCGATCGACCATGACCCGGCCCAGCGAAACGTACTTGTGCCCGTTCTGGCCATTATACAGGACATAACGGATGGAGCCGTCCTCGAAGCGAAGACGCCCGGAGCCCTGAATCTGGAGCATGAAGATATCCACCGGATTTTCTACCCATGCCAGCTCAAGCCCCCGTCCCCGCAACGCGCCCCTGCGATCGATGGCATGACGCGAATGGTAGGGCCGCTTCCGTTTCAGATCTGCCGGACGGCTGTACAGCGGATATTGGAATGTTCCCTTCTTGACGCGGGAGGCGGGAATTTCCGGCTCGTAGTAGCCGGTAAAGCCAAAGTCGGGACCAAGGCGCACCCAGCGGAAATCGGAGGCCAGCAGATCCGGGGCACCGTCCAGCAGCGGCAGGAGGCGCAGCAGATGCTCAAGCCCCTTACGCATGTCTCCATAGGTAACCTGAAGCGTCGGCGTATTCACCGCCACGCGGGAGGCGGGCTTTGCCCGAACGTATGAAAGGCTTTGCTGCACGGCAAAGCGCATGTCGTTCCACGACTCCATCCCCTGCCGCGCCGAAGCCAGCCCCCGCGCAAGGCGAAAGGCCTCTTCGTCCGAGACGGGAAAGACACCGGGGGTTTCCAGCGGCGCGACGCGCACGGCCTCGGCAATGTCGGGCATACTGGGCGCGGCCTCGGGACGAGGGGCCTTGCTTGCACAGGCGGAGAGAAGGAACAGGCACAGGACACAAACCCCAAACAGGGGACAGCGGCGCAACACGATACAACACCCTCTCGCAACAAGTTGAATTGACAAAAGCCGTTGCTGTGTACCGTATCATCAGGCCCGATGCAACGCCCTCTTTTTCAGCGCAGAAAAAAATTTCCTTTTTTCCAAAAAAAAGCTTGACGAAAAGGCTGTGCCGATATAAACAGTCTCTCGTTCTGCGGGAGTAACTCAGTGGTAGAGTGCAACCTTGCCAAGGTTGAAGTCGCGGGTTCAAATCCCGTCTCCCGCTCCATATATTTTGCCCTTGTTCGCCAGCTGGCTGGAGCAGGGGCTTTTCTTTGGCTCCGCTTCCCCAAAAGTGCGGAAGCGTCAACAATAGATTCCTCCATTCCCGTGCTCGGCCTGCCGCAGACATGCAACAGAGCCACTCCATACACGAACACAGATTCCTACGTTCATGAAACAAGGCTCGGAAAGCTCCTTTCCGGGCCTTTTTCATATCCATCGGCAAGAGCACTTCGTCCAGCAAGCGGAGCGGGGGTTATTCGAGTTGCAGGCGAAACGCTTTGTGCGAACCGCTTCACGAAGCGAACAGGTACCCCCCGGCATAGCGGGAGGTTTGCTTTCCATACAAAAAGGGGCCTCCCCGAAGGAAGGCCCCTGAAAAGCAAGCTCAGACCTAGACAAGGCGTCCGATGTTGGCGATCCGTTCGCCGGGCAGGAGCTGCACCGGGGGCACATCCACCAGCGTGAACGCACCGAAGCGGCCCGCCTGAGCGAAACGCACGGCGGCGCGGGCGCAGGACACCAGCACCTGAGCGGTCAGGGCCGGGTTGTCGATACGCATGTCAAAGGTGAAGTGCTGGTTCGCAGTCAGGCCGGAAGCACCGATACGTTCCATCAGCACGCCGTGGGAAGCGTCCGCCACGCGGGGCAGTTCTTCCTGCGTCACCTGGCGCACTTCCAGCGGATCGTGGCTGAAATAGGGATCGGCCTGAATGGCGGCCTTGACGTCTTCAAACGCTGCGCCGTCCTCAAGCACCACATAGACGAGGCGCGAGTGGCGGCCGCCGCCCATAGGAATGGTGATGGACGTGGCGTCCGCCACACCCGCGATTGCCCGGGCAGCCACGGAGTGGCCCATGGAGCGGCCGCGTCCGAAGTTGGTGAAGGTGGTTCCCACGGGAGCCATGGCTTCAAAAAGGGCGCGAACCACGGAGTCCGTGCCGGGGTCCCAGCCTGCGGCGGTGATGGCTACGCCCTTGCCCTTGGCGGCAGCGGCTTCCATCTTTTCGAGGGCCTCGACAATCCGATCGTGGATGTCGAAACTGTCCACCGTGTTGTACCCCTTTGCGAGCAACCCGCTGGCCAGATCGGGAATCTGGCGGGACGGGGCGCACAGCACCACGACATCCGGCTTTCCGGCGGCCGCTTCCAGCTCTTCAAGGCTGGCGTATTCCGCAACGCCGCGCAGATCGTTGGGGGTCTTTCCGATGGATTCCCTGCGGCGGACAACGCCCACGCAGGTGAAATCGGGCTGAGCCTCCAACGCTTCAATGGTATAACGTCCGATATTACCCAAACCGATGACGGCAGCTTTTATTGACATTCTGGCCTCCAGATAAAAAATGTCACTCAATTAAACATGAAATGAACGTCTTGTAAAACAGGCGGTTCAGGCACTTTTTCGCAATTTGAAGCGGATTCTGAGGCGTCCGGTGGCCTCATCGCCCTGCGGCGGGGTGAAATCATGCGAAACCAGCCGAAACGCACCAATCTCGGAAGTATTTTCCACATGCTCCCCGATACAGGGGCAGATGTCATAATCACCCACCGTCACGATACGGACCATCACATCGTCCACGCCTTCAAGGTTTGCGGGCAACCTGCCAAGATCGATTTTCTTTTCCGCTTCAGCACGCGGAAGCGTCTCGGTCGTCACCGGAAGGTTTCGGGACAGCGTCTCATTGATCCGGCGTTCCAGCTCGGCAGCCTCGGCCTCTTCCAGCGGACGCGGGAAATGATAATCGCACTTGGATTTGTCGGCGTTCAGGTGGGAGCTGAACGAACGCCCGCAGCCGAACATCCGCACCATTGTCTGGTTCAGGACATGCTCGGCGGTATGCATGAACGGATCGTATTCCTTGCTCACGGGTACTCCTTTTTTCTGGGATGCTGAAAGCGTACCCTAGCCCATCCGCCTCCGGGAGACAATTGCGCCCCAGCTTGAAATCCCGGGATGTTCCCCGTAAGATACGTCCAACATCAGGACAATCATGAAAGACGACTCCGATCTCACACAACGCCCTCCCTGCACGCTGCGCGAGCTTGCCCTGCCGCTCGATGCGCCTCATGCCGTGGACATTCCCCCCGTGCCGACCGCGCTGGGCGCGCTTGACGCCGCAGCCCGCGCAGAATTTTGGGCGTCGCTGGCCCTCCTGCACACCAACGGCATCGGGCCGCGCAGCCGCAAACGCCTGCTTGAGGCGTTCGGCTCGGCCTTGGCGGCGGTGCAGTCTGCCGCCCGCTGGACGGAAGCGGGCCTGCGTGAGGATCTGGTTCGGGAATTCCGCTCCGAAGCGTGGCGCGAACCGGCCCGAAAGGAGTGGAACGCCACCCGCGTGCTTGCCGGAACCGTCCTGCTCTGGACCGACCCCCGCTATCCATTACGGCTCAGGGAGCTGCCCGATGCACCGGTGCGGCTCTACTGCCAAGGCGATGTCGGGCTGCTTGCCAACCCCTGCATCGGCATCGTCGGCACAAGGGTGTGCAGCAAAGACGGCATCCGGGCCGCGCGGACGCTCGCCGCAGGGCTCGGAGCCTCGGGCATCACCGTCGTTTCCGGGCTTGCCGTGGGCATCGACAGGCAGGCACATGAAGCGGCTCTCGATCTCCCCGGCGGAACCATCGCGGTGCTCGGAGCCGGGCCGGACATCAGCTACCCCAGAGAAAACGACGCGCTGCGCCGAAACATTGCCGAAAAGGGGCTGCTCCTCTCGGAGTACGCACCGGGAACGCTCCCGGACCCGCGGCATTTTCCCATCCGCAACCGCATCATCAGCGGGCTTTCCCTTGGCGTAGTGGTTGTGGAAGCGGCCCTGAGAAGCGGCAGCCTCATCACCGCCCGGCTGGCCTTGGAGCAAAACCGCACGGTCTACGCCGTTCCCGGCAACATCGGATCGAAATACGCCGAAGGCTGCCAGAAGCTCATCCGGGACGGTGCACAGCCGATCTTTTCCTTTGCCGACATCCTCTCGGATCTTTCCCCGCAGCTTCGGGATACGCTGAATCTCCTGCAACCGTCCGGTGCGCCCGCAGAGGACATTCCGCCGAGGGCGGCACAAGCCGTATCCGTGCCTGCCTGCCCGCCGGAAACAGCCGATCCGCCGCGCCTCGAACGCCTCGGCCACGCCACGCTGGAAGGCCGTATTCTGGCGTTGCTGGCAGAATCCCCCTGCTCCATTGACGACGTTTGCCAAAAGCTCAATGCCGAGCCTTCCGAGGCAGGCTCCCTCCTGATCATTCTTGAAGTGCGCGGCCTGATCCGCCAACGCGCCGATCTGCGCTACGCTCTGGCCTGACGCCCTCTCTTTATTATAAGGATAGATGCGATGCCCGCACCCGCCCCGAATATTCCCCTCCCGCACGACGTGGAGCAATTCCTGATCTGGATGACCGATCAGAAAGGCTTTTCCCCCGCTACCGTCCTGGCCTACCGGACGGATCTCATCCAGTTTGAGGACTGGCTCCGGCGCGAACAGCTCACCCTCGCCCGGCCCGGAGAACTGGAAAAATACCACTTTCAGGATTACTCGGCGTTTCTCTTTCGCGAAGGGCAGGCGCGAAGCTCCATCGGGCGGAAACTTTCCTCCCTGCGCTCCCTGTTCCGCTATCTCATGAAAATGAACAAGATAGACGGAAACCCCGCGAAACTGGTCCGCAATCCCAAGCGGGAAATCCGCCATCCCGCCGCCCTGAACGTCGATCAGATGTTCGAACTGCTGGACGAGGCCAGCGTGGAGTCCGGCGGAACCACAGGCCTGCAAGGATCACAGCAGATTGCCGAACTGCCGCCTGATCGCGAACATGCCCAGCGGACACGCGATCTCGCGCTTGCCGAGCTGCTGTACGGGTCGGGGTTGCGTATCACCGAGGCCCTGTCGCTGGATGTCAAGGACGTGGACCCCGGCAGCGGCTTCGTGCTCGTCATGGGCAAAGGCTCCAAGGAGCGCATCGCGCCGCTGAGCGACACCTCCGTCAGGGCGTTGTTCCTCTGGCTGCGGGTCCGTACGCTGGTGGCCTCCCCTGAAGAGAGGGCGTTGTTTGTCGGCAATCGCGGCAGGCGGCTCAACCGAAGGCAGGCGGCACGGATTCTGGACACCCTGCGGCAAAGCGCGGGCCTGCCCCAGCACCTGTCGCCGCACACCCTGCGGCACACCTTTGCCACGCACATGCTGGAAAGCGGTGCGGATCTGCGCTCCGTGCAGGAACTGCTCGGACACGCCAGCCTGTCCACCACCCAGCGGTATACGCACATCACCCTTGACCACCTGATGCGCGTATACGACAAGGCGCACCCCCGCTCCAGCACCCGAGGGCAGGGAGAGACTGAGGACTAGGCAGCCTGCGCCGCACCTCCGGCTTCCGCATGAGAAAAGCCATGCGGCCCGGGGCTGCATGGCTCTTGATCCCTGTGGCAGGGCCGCATGTGAACGGGGAAAGTCCCTAGTCCGCCGCGGACTCGCCGGCTTCTTCAGCCTGCTCCGTACCTTCCGCGGCAAACCGGCGCAGTTCCTTCCAGAGGGAATCAACGCCGCGCATGTCCTTGGAGGAAACCGGGATGGGCATGACGCCGCCAAGCAGCCTGGCCCACTCCTGCTGACGCTTGCTCCGCTCGACCTGCGTGCATTTGTCGGCCTTGGTCAGAACCGGCAGAAGCGGGATGCCCTGTGCCCGGGCAAAATCGGCAAGATCCCTGTCCAGAGCCTGCGGCGGCAGGCGGCAGTCGAGCAGCAGGGCCAGAGCCTTGAGCCGGGGGGCGGTCGTCAGGTAAAATTCGATAAGCTTGGCCCAGCTTTTGCGCTCTTCCTGCGAGCACTTGGCATAGCCGTATCCGGGAAGGTCCACCATAAAAAAACCGTCCGGATCGACCCGGTAAAAGTTGATGGAGCGGGTCTTGCCGGGCGTTGCGCTGATCTTGGCGAGCTGCTTGCGGCGGGCAAGCGCATTCACAAGGGACGATTTCCCTACATTGGAACGCCCGGCAAGCGCGATCTGCGCAGCCTGCCGCTCATCCAGCGCGTCAAGCTGCTCCTGAAGCTGCTTCTTGTTGAAGCTGGTGGCCTCTATGGTCAGGGTGGGGGGCGTTTCTTTCGTCATGGGAACCTCCGGTGTATGTTGACAAGCGCGGCCTGATGTTCGACAATGTTAAGTTGCATCGGCAAGGCTACCCTGCCGCAGCACGAAATGCAATCACGGGCAGACCGGATTGCGCCGGATATGGGAACAAGCGGGGGGCGTTGACCACTCCCTTGGTATGTATTGATATTCAGAACCGTTTTCTTGGAGGCAGCATGTATTCTACCACAGATTTCCGCAAGGGGCTTAAAATCGAAATCGACGGAGTTCCCTTCGAAATCATCGACTTCCAACATTTCAAGCCCGGCAAGGGCGGAGCTATGGTACGTACGAAGCTGCGTAACATCCTGAACGGCCGCGTGCTGGACAACACCTTCCGTTCCGGCGAAAAGGTGGAACGCCCCAACCTCGAATCCCGCGACATGCAGTTCCTGTATCATGAAGGCGACAACCTCGTGTTCATGGACATGACCACCTACGACCAGCTGCACATGGCTGCCGACGCTACCGACGGCAAGGCCGCCTATCTGAAGGACGGTCAGGAATGCCGCGTGCTGCTCTACAACGAAAAGCCCCTCGACATCGAAATCCCGGCCTCCCTCGTCATGGAAGTCGTTGAAACCGAACCCGGCGCGAAGGGCGACACCGTGAGCAACGTCACCAAGCCCGCAAAGCTGGAAACCGGCGTCGTCATTCAGGTTCCGATTTTCGTCAACATCGGCGACCGCGTCAAGGTCGACACGCGCACCAACGGCTATCTCGGCCGCGAATAAGTTGTTTTTTCCGGCCCGGAACTGCTTGCAGGCCGGGCCTTTACCTATTTCAATCCCGGCTCGCGCGCGGCGCGGAACAGGCCGGAGGAGGTTGCCATTACGGACGGACGCAAGATCGCCCGGGAGCTGTTTGGGCTGTTTCTCATATTCTGGGGACTGCTGGTGCTGTTGAGCCTGGTGTCCTTTGATCAGACCGATCCCAGCATCAACCACGCCGTAAGCAACCCCACCGCCGTCAAGAACTACGCCGGGCTTTTCGGAGCCTATCTCAGCGGACTTCTGGTCGACATTTTCGGGTTTGCGGCATTCGTGTGGCCGCTCGTCTTTCTTGCGTGGGGCGCGGGATGCGTCTCCACCTGGTTCACCATGCCCTGGTGGCGATGGTTCGGCTTTACCCTGCTGGCGGCCTGCCTCATTTCCCTCGGCGCGGCCTGGGATCTCGGCATTGGCGATGTCCGCGGCGGCGGCATGCTGGGCTTCTCCCTGTACACGCTGTTCACCAGACTGTTCAGCCCGATGGGTTCTTCGCTCATCTGGGTGTTTTTGCTGTTTATCTCTCTTGAACTGGCTTTCGGCATCGCGTGGCTTTCGCTTGTCCGCAAGGCGTGGCTCCTGCTCAAGGAGCAGTTGAGCGGCACCCCCCTTTCGCTCGACAACCTCCCGGAACGCCTCTCAAAAGTTTCCATGCCCAAGGTGAACCTGCCCAAAATGGGGCTTCCGCACAGGGAAAAGCCTGCGGATTCCAAGGATTCCGCCGCCGAAGTCATCGCACTTTTCGATATCCATGAGGAAGAAGCGCGGCCTGCCCCGAAACCCGAGGAGCTCCTCAGCATGGACCCGCCGCTCCAGCCCCGGAAGGATCCGGACCCGGCAGCCTCCGCCGGAGGCGCGGAGAGCTTCACACTGTGGGAATCGAAGCCGGAAACGAGTGCGGAGCCTGAAGCTTCCTTTGCCTTCCAGCCCGAAACGCCGCCGTCCCCCCCCAGCCCGGCGCGGCCTTCCGTTTCGATCTCGCTTGAAAGCCCTTCCCTCCAGCTTTCGGTCGACAACCCCCTGCTGGCCCTGACGCTTCCCGATCCGGACGCCGTCCGCCCGGCTGTCGACGGCCGCCCGGAAATCCCGGCCCAGCCCACGATTTCCGCCCCGTTCCCGGCGCAAGGCTCGGCAACGGTTCCGGCTTCGGCGCAGGCCGAGCCTGCGGAAAACGCCGTAGAGGAAACGCCCGCGCAGCCACAGCCTGCCGCCCAGACTCGGCCTGCCGCAGGGCCGGAACACGCCGCTCCCGCGGCTGCTCAGCCGCAGCCTTCCCAGACAGAACCGGCACAAGCCGCGGCTCCGTCTTCGCGGCCCGCCCTGCACCGCAAACGCTGCCCCATGCCGTCGCTGGATCTGCTCCAGCAGCCGCAGCAAAGCGATTCCCTGCCCTCCCGGGAAGTGCTTGAAGAGCAAAGCCTCAGCCTGATGAGCTGCCTGAATGAATTCAACATTCAGGGCGATCTTGTCCGGGTGACTCCCGGCCCCGTCATCACCCTGTTCGAGATCCGTCCCGCCCCGGGAGTCCGCGTCGGCCGGTTCACCAACCTGACCGACGACCTTGCCCGCAGCCTCAAGGCGGAAGCCATCCGCATACAGGCTCCCGTCCCCGGGTGCGATACCGTGGGTGTGGAGATCCCCAACCAGAACCGTTCTACCGTCAACTTCCGCGAACTGATCCAGTCGGACGACTTCCAGCACGCCTCTTCCCTGCTGACGATGGCGATCGGCAAGGACATTGAAGGCCGCCCCGCCGTGCGCGATCTTGCCACCATGCCCCATGTGCTCGTCGCGGGGACCACGGGTTCGGGCAAGAGCGTGTGCCTCAACTCCATTCTGGTGAGCTTCCTCTACAAGGCCGACCCGGATGAGGTAAAGCTCATGCTCGTCGACCCCAAACGCGTGGAAATGGCGATGTACGCCGACTTGCCGCACCTTGTGCACCCTGTCGTGACGGAGATGTCGCTTGCCAAGACCGCGCTTGAGTGGGCCGTTGCCGAAATGGATCGCCGCTACGACTGCCTTGCCCGCTTCGGTGTAAAGAACATCAAGGACTACAACAAGAAACTGGCCTCGTTTGGCGATGCCATTCCGCCGGAACACGCCGACCTCGTCCCCCTGCCCTACCTCGTCATCGTCATTGACGAGCTTGCCGACCTCATGCTGACGGCAGGCAAGGATGTGGAAGGCTGCCTCGTGCGGCTGGCGCAACTTGCCCGTGCGGCGGGCATCCATCTGATAGTGGCTACCCAGCGTCCGAGCGTGGACGTGGTAACCGGGCTTATCAAGGCGAACTTCCCCTGCCGCATCTCCTTTCAGGTCGCCAACAAGTACGACTCGCGCACCATTCTGGACACGGCGGGAGCCGAGCAGTTGCTGGGCAAGGGCGACATGCTCTACAAGCCTACCGGAGGCAAGCTCCAGCGTCTGCACGGCCCGTTCGTTACCGACGAGGAGGTGGAAGCCGTTGCCGCCTACTGGAAACGCCAACGCGCTCCACAGTATCAAGTGGACTTTACCGAGTGGGGCACGTCGGTCACGGAAAACGCCAAGCCTGCGGTCCCCGCTTCCGGGCCGGGAAGTTCGGAAGAGGAAAACCTGTATGCCGAGGCCGTGGCCTTTGTGCAGGAACAGGGCCGCATGTCCATTTCCCTGCTCCAGCGTCGTTTCCGCATCGGGTTCAACAAGGCGGCGCGTTTTGTGGAGCGCATGGAAGAGGAAGGCATTCTTCCTCCGGCCTCCCGCGCCAACAAAGCCCGTACCGTCCGGATGGATTGACCCTTTGCGGCGCGGCGAACGCTCCCGTTCCGCCTCCGTCCGCGCTTTTCGGAGAAACCGCCCCGACCGGCATTATGGCCGTTGACTCCCCCATACGGAGACGCCTATGCTGCCGGAAGCCCGACCTCTCGGGCATAGACTCTTTTTTCAGGAGATACCCCATGCGTTTCTCAGCCCTTTTCGCTTGTATCGCCGCCCTTCTCGTCACGACGGCAGGCGTTGCGCTTGCTGCGGCTCCCGCCATTACGGGAGAAATGCAAAAAAAATATGAGACGATGCAATCCTTTACCGCCAACTTTACGCAACGCCTCCTCCATCAGGAAAGCGGCGCGGAAGAAACCCGGCAAGGCTCGCTCGTGTTTCAGAAACCGCTCCGGGTGCGCTGGGAAACCAAGGCTCCGCACGCCGAGCTGCTGGTCATCACGGACAAGGATGTCTGGGACTACCTCCCCGATGAGGAGCTTGCCTACCAGTATGCGCCTGAAGTGGTGCGCGACTCCCGCTCAATCATTCAGGTCATCACCGGGCAAACCCGCCTCGACACGGACTTTTCCGTCGAGGCAGAACCCGACGACAATGGCCTGGCTGTGCTGCGCCTCTACCCCAAGGATCCCTCTCCCCAGCTGGTGGAAGCCATCCTCTGGGTGGACAAGAACACCAAGCTGATCAAAAAAGCCCAGATTCTGGACTTTTACGGAAATACCAACGAGGTGACCCTGAACGAGCTGCTGCCCGATGCCCCCATCAAGGCCGGCACCTTCGAGTTCACGCCCCCCAAGGGCATCACCGTGGAAAATCTGAAGGATCAGACGACACCTGAAAGACCGCTGCTGCAATAACTTCAACGTATCGCGGAGGGTTCCATGACTTTCGGCCTCTGGACGCACGAGTCCTTTCTGGAGCGGGCAAACTCCATACCCGGTCTGCTCATCGGCGGACGCATGGCGGAACTCGCCAAAAGCCGGATCCCGGAAGGCGTGGACTACGCCGCCCTCTGCGAAACGGCCCTCCGTCTCCCCGATGCCGTGCAGATGCTCACGCCCTGTTCGATCGGAAACGGTCGTCTCCGCGTCCTTCCCTTCGGTATTTGCGCCCTGACGCTGTATGACCGGCACACCGGAGCCGGGGTGCGCGTCGAACCGGATGCCGAACGGATCGAGCCTTATGACACGCTCCGAGCGTGGCTCCTTGGCGAGCTTCCCGAAGAGGAGCTGGACGCCCGACGCTTTCTGGCCCAGCTTGATGAAGCTGGCGAAACCATCCTTTCGGTCCGCCCTGTCCGCGTCCGGCGTGACATGCTGGGGCCGCGGCCCGTGGACAAAAAAGTCCGCTGTCCGCTTTGCGGCTCATGGTATCCTGAACATTACGGGGGCATCTGCCGTTCGTGCCAGGGGCAATCTCCCTATGAGGAAGGCCACGGCCTTTCCCTGAACCAGCAGCGTATGCCCGCCCCGGTTCCCATTCCGGTGGAGGAGGCCGTGGGCAAGCACGCCCTTCACGACATGACGCAGATCATCCCCGGCAAGGAAAAGGGCGCGGCCTTCGTTGCCGGGCAGGAGCTGTCCGCAGGGGATATCTGTCGCCTCCAGCAGATGGGCAAGAACCGGATTTACGTTCAGGAAAATACACCCCACCCCGAAGGCTGGGTTCATGAAGACGACGCGGCGCGCGGTTTTGCCCGGCTCATGCCCGGAGAAGGCGTGGAAGTGGAGGCTGCCCCCCGCGAGGGCAAGGTCAACTTCCGGGCCACGCGCGACGGCATGCTGGTTGTGGATACGGAACGCCTCGAACGGTTCAATCTCGTGCCCGACGTGATGTGCTGTACGCGCCACAATTACAGTCTTCTTGAGGCCGGAACGCGGTTGGCGGGCAGCCGGGCCATCCCGCTGTTCCTCTCCCGTCCCGGATTCCTCCGCGCCCTGTCCGTGCTGGAAGACGGCCCGCTGTTCAAGGTGCTCCCCATGCGGCAGGCCAACATCGGTATCCTCGTCACCGGAACGGAAGTCTTTCAGGGGCTGATCGAAGACCGCTTCGCCCCGATCATCACCCAGAAGGCCAGGCAGCACCGCTGCAACGTCGTCAAGACGCTTTTTGCCCCGGATGATGCCGACATGATCGTCCAGGGCGTGCGCGATCTGCTTGCCGCCGGTGCGGATCTCATCGTCACCACGGCGGGCATGTCCGTCGACCCTGACGATCTGACCCGGAAGGGCCTGACCGAGGCCGGGCTTACGGAAACGCTCTACGGCGTGCCCGCCCTGCCGGGAACCATGACCCTCATTGGCCGTATCGGAGGCGCGCAGATCATCGGCGTGCCGGCCTGTGCCCTCTTCTTCAAGACAACGACCTTCGATCTTGTCCTGCCGCGCCTGCTGGCGGGTGTGCCCATCACGCGGCTCGATCTGGCCCGGATCGGCAACGGCGGGCTGTGCATGGAATGCAAGGTCTGCACCTTCCCCAAGTGCCCCTTTGGGAAGGTATAGGCCCAACCCGTTTTCGTCCCCGTACAAAAGAAGGCGTCCCGTTTGCTTGGCTGCGGGACGCCTTTTTGATCAGGGGGGGAGGCCCGGATTACTTCCGGGTGATCATGTTTTCGGGCGCAAGGATGCTGTCGACCTGCTCACGGCTCATGAGGTTGCGCGACAGCACGATGTCGAGCACCGAACCGCCGGTTTCCAGAGCTTCCTTGGCGATGGATGCTGAAATCTCATAGCCGAGATAGGGATTCAACGCCGTAATGATCCCGATGCTGTTCTCGACCATGTATCGGCAGCGATCCTTGTTCGCCGTGATGCCGCTCACGCAGCGATCCTGAAGCGTCCGCATCGCCTGGCGCAGCCGATGGATGCCGTTGGACAGGGAGAAGGCGATGATCGGCTCCATGACGTTCAGCTCCAGCTGTCCGGCTTCGGAAGCCATCGTAATGGTCACGTCCTTGCCGATGATGTCAAAGGCGACCTGCGACACCACTTCGGGAATGACGGGGTTCACCTTGCCGGGCATGATGGACGATCCCGGCTGAAGGCGGGGAAGGTTGATCTCGTTGATGCCGGTGCGCGGCCCGGAAGACAGCAGCCGCAAGTCGTTGCATATCTTCGAAAGCTTGACCGCGATGCGCTTGAGTACGCCGGAAGTCTGGACATAGGCTCCGGTATCCCACGTTGCCTCGATGAGGTTGGTGGACAGCACCACGGGAATGCCGCTGACCTCGGCAAGGGCCCTGGTCGCAATTTCGGCATACCCTGACGGGGCGTTGATGCCGGTTCCGATGGCGGTCGCCCCAAGGTTGATTTCAAGCAGCAGCTTGCGGGACTCCTCGACGCGCAGGATATCTTCCCCAATCGTCGTCGCGTAGGCTCCGAACTCCTGCCCCAGCGTCATGGGCACAGCGTCCTGCAACTGAGTCCGGCCCATCTTGACCACATCGGAAAACTCTTCGGATTTTGCGGCAAAACCCTGCTGGAGGTAGGCCATGTCGCCGATCAGCTCACCAAGCTTGGTGTAGAGGGCGATACGCAGCGCAGTCGGGTAAATATCGTTGGTGGACTGGGAGCAGTTCACGTCATTGTTGGGATGGCAGTAGGCGTATTCTCCCTTTTTGCGTCCCAGCAGCTCCAGTGCACGGTTGGCGATGACCTCGTTGGCATTCATGTTGGTCGAGGTTCCAGCCCCGCCCTGAATGCTGTCCACGGGAAACTGGTCATGCAACTTTCCGGCAATGATTTCATCGCAGGCCGCACAAATGGCCTCCCCGATATCCCGGGGCAGTACGCCAAGTTGCATATTCGCAATGGCCGAAGCCTTCTTTACCTGCCCCAGAGCCGTAATGAGCTGGGGAAAACTGGCGATGCTCACCCCAGAAATTGGAAAGTTTTCAATAGCTCTGTAGGTTTGGATGCCGTAATAGGTATCGGAAGGAATCTCCATTTCTCCCAGAAAATCGTGTTCGAGACGAGGCATGTAATCTCTCCTGTTATGGTACGAATGCTGGCCTTGCCCAGTATAAGGAATATCCCGCAGAGCTGGCAATCATCATTTTCGTTCCAATACAGGCCCCCTTGAACCGCATATGCCAAAAAAGAAGGCCGGAGCGCGAAACCCCGGCCTTCCCTTCATGTCGGAAGAAACAGCTAGCTCAGTTCAACGGCAGGCTTGATATCTTCTTCCACTTCGTCCTCAGCCTCTTCTCCAGTATTGAAGAGCAAGGGACGGTCAGTGGAGCCAAGCAGCATGTACTGCATCTTGGAGTGGGGAATGGCGTTCAGTTCGGAAGCGCGACTGAAGTAGAAGCAGGCACCGAGGGCCACCCACACGAGCAGCATCATCCAGGATTCAAAGCCGACGGAGGCGGGAGAACCGGGAATGGCAAGCAGGAGGAAGCAGGCGACGGCGGTGAGGCCACCCACCACGGAGACGGGCTTGCCCCAGGGAGCCTTGGCGATTTCGGGATACTGATCCACGAACTTGTACGCGGTCATGCAGGTGAACAGGTAGGCAAGGGCCGTGCCCATGGCGGACATGTCGACGATCCAGTTGAGGGCGGAACGTCCGAACCAGGGAGCGATGAGGGTCAGGCCAAGCGTGAACAGCACGGCGTTGGTGGGGGTTCCGTACTTGGGATGGACCCGGACGAACCAGGGATGCAGGAACTTGCCGCGGCCCATGCTGAACAGGAGGCGCGTGGTAGCCATGAAGAAGCCGTTCATGCCCGTGCAGATACCGGCGATAACCGGAATGGCGAGGACAGCTCCACCCCATGTGCCGAAGGCCATGTTGGCGACTGCGCCGGTAGTCCAGGTGTGGTTCTGGCCCAGAAGGTCGGTATAGGGGATGATGATGGCTACGGAGAGCAGCACCAGAGCGTACAGGCTTGCACCGCAGATGATGGAGTTGATCATCAGGCGACGGGACTTTTCAGGCGGGAAGTCAAATTCTTCGGCGGTCTGGGGGATGGTGTCAAAGCCCACGAACAGCCAGGGAGTAATGGCCACGATGGAGATGACGCAGGCCCAGACGGAGCGGCCTTCGGTAAACAGGGGGAACAGGTTGTCGATGCTGGCCGTTTCGGCGGAGAAGGTGCCCACGGTCAGGACCAGCACACCGCCGGCAAGGGCAAAGGCCAAAATCAGCTGGAGGCTGCTCGCCATGTCCATGCCGCGGAAGTTCATGTAGCCGAAGAAAAGGAACACGGCGGACATCAGGGCAAGTTCACCGGCATACACGTCCCATCCGGCGACAGAATACATGTACCCTACGTCAAATACGCCGGGCAGCAAAAAGCGGCTCAGCAAGGCAAGCGCGGTGCCGTTGGCGGCAATAACGCAGAGATAGCCAAGAACCAGTGCCCAGCCGCAGATGAATCCGCATTTCGTGCCGAAACCGACATAGGCATAGGTGAACGAGCCGCCAGCCACGGGGTAGGCCTTGATAAGCACGCTGTAGCTCAGTGCGACAAAGCACAGCAATCCGCCGCCGATAAAGAATGCGAGAATGCTGCCGATCGGGCCAGCGTCAGGCAAAAAGCGGGTTCCGGGGAGAACAAAGCAGCCCCATCCAATGATGGCGCCAACAGCGAGAGCCCACACTTCCGCAGGACTCATCGTCTTCTTCAGTTCCTGCCGTCCGTTTTCAACATGTTCGTTGCTCATACCTAAAATCCCTCTTTACATCTTGGCGTTTCAAGAGTGGCATCTCGCGCTCTTTTTCGTTCACCGCCGCCTTTTCGGCCTTGAACGAAAAAGGACGCCTTGTCCAAAACTCTCCATGAACGTCGGGATTGTTCCCGAAGGCACTATCTCTCTAGCAATCAGCGAGCCAACATCGTTAGCCGAAGAAAAAGGTGCTCGCCTATTTTTATATAATACGCTGATATACAATAAAAATATTTTTTTGAAAGACGATTTTGACAGAGATGTTCCAGCTCTTGCGGCTGCGGGACATTTTTGTCCCACACAGGAGTCTTTTTACAACTAATCCTTTATTTTTACCCTATTACAAAAAATACCCTAATGGGTCATTTTTGTCCCACGGGACATTTTTGTCCCGAACAAAACGCCTCATCTTTAGGGGTATCCATACCTGTATGGTTGAACCAACAAACAGTCATGCCCGGTTAGCTCTCGTTTTCCGCGCTTTCCCAAGAAAAGGGCGAGGCTCCGGGCCGCACCCAAGCCGATCTCCAGCACTCCGTTCTTTTTTTATCAATTAGGCTGCCGATTGCCCGATACGCTCACTCTTCCCCAATCCGTCACCGGAACAGGCCGATTGCGGCCTTTCCCCAAAGCTGTCCGCCCCGCCATGCGGCGCAACGGCTTGAACTCAGCATTGACAACACCATTCAAGCCGAGTATTTGCAAAAAAAGACAAGGAAGAAACGATGGCACAGCATAAAGCATACATTGCGGAACAAGCCAAAATATTCAAGGCCTTGGGGCATCCGAGCCGCCTGCTGATGGTCGACGCGCTGCGGAGCGGAGAAAAGTGTGTCTGTGAGCTTCAGGCTCTGGTGGGAGACGACATGTCCACTGTCTCCAGACATCTCGGCGTGTTGCGGGAAGCCGGCATTGTTTCCACGGATAAGCGGGGAACGAGTGTCTACTATGCGCTTACCCTCTGTTGTCTGGATGCCTTTTTGAAGTGCACCAGCAGCCTTGTGGAAAAACGTATCCTTTCACAAATGGACATGCTGCAATCACAATAATTTTTTTACCATATTATTTGTCTATTTTGCCAATTACAAAAGAAGCGAGGAAACCATGTCCGACTGCTGTTCCCGTCCTCCCCAAAAAGAAACGCCGCCACCCCCTCTCCAATGCGCCTGCCGTAAGGCCCCTTCAGCAACGCCTGAAAACGATAACCGCCGTACCGTTCGGTATGCCCTGCTCGGGCTTTCCGCCTTGTTTATATGGCTGGCGGCATACTCCGCCATCTTGCCACTAGCGCAATGGATTGCTTACGATCTGCTCTCCTTGTCCAGGGCAAGCGAGGCGGGAGCTGCTGTCGAATTCTTTTTGTACGATACGGCGAAGATTCTTTTGCTGCTTGTCCTGATGGTCTATGCCATAGGCTGGCTGCGGGCCGGCATGCATGTGGAAAAAGTGCGGGCGTACCTTGCCGGGAAAGGGCGAGGCATAGGCTATCTTATGGGTTCGGGCTTTGGAGCCATCACCCCATTCTGCTCCTGCTCCAGCATTCCCTTGTTTCTTGGATTCACCACGGCGGGTATCCCCGTCGGCATCACCATGTCCTTTTTGATAACTTCGCCGCTGATCAACGAAATCGCCGTGGTACTGCTCTGGGGGCTGCTGGGCTGGAAGTTCACCCTCATTTATATAGGCGTGGGCCTGGCTGCCGGCATTGCCGGTGGCATGTTCATGGACGCCATCCATGCGGAACGCTGGCTTCAGCCCTTCTTGCTGGACGCCCGCAAAAAGAATCCGGGCCGCCCGCTCTTTCCGGGACAAACGCCCAGGATAGGCCTGCGGGAACGCCACGCCTTTGCATATGCCGAAACAGCCGGTATTTTCCGGCGTGTCTGGTTATGGGTCCTCTTCGGTGTCGCTATTGGGGCCTTCCTGCATGGCTTTGTCCCGCAAGAATGGTTTACCGAGCACCTTGGAGCGGGCCAATGGTGGTCTGTCCCCGTAGCTGTGGCTATCGGTATCCCCCTGTACACCAACGTTACGGGCATCATTCCAATCATGGAGAGCCTGCTGCTCAAGGGGCTGCCCCTCGGGACGACGCTGGCCTTCTGCATGAGCACGGTAGCCGCCAGCCTGCCGGAAGTCCTCATGCTCAAGCAGGTTATGCGCTGGCAGCTGCTGGCTGTATTCATTGCCATGCTTCTGGTTGTCTTCACGCTTGCAGGCTGGCTGTTCAACCTTCTTCAAGCATATCTTGTCTAATGAGTTGCTATGGCTGGAACGGTATCTCCATGCCGTGAGCATAAAGAGGCACTCGCCATGCCAGAAAACATAGGGGAATATGCCGCAATGACCAGCAGACGCCGTATGGCGTTCATCCCGTCTCCAGCATTGCGCGGCATACGGCGTCTCCAAAAGACAAAACGAGTGCGGAACCTGAGGCTCCACACTCGTTTTATATCTTTGACCAGACAGAAGGACTAATACAGGGCAGCTATGTTCAATCGTTCGACAGCCCGCTGAAGTGCAAGATGTGCTCGCAGCATATCCGTTTCGGCATTCTTGGCAGCCAGACGCGCCTCGGCGCGTTCCTTTGCCGCTTTCGCCCGGGCAACATCAATAGTATTGCCGAGTTCTGCCGATTCAGCCAAGACAGTCAGCTTGTTGTCCGAGACTTCTGCAAAGCCGCCGGAAACAAAAACATGTTCCGTCTTTCCGTCAACACGGAAATACAGCCCGCCGATAGCCAGAGCGGAGAGAAGCGCGATATGGTGCGGCAATACGCCGAACTCACCCTCGACCCCCGGAACACCGACGTAATCCACGGGCTGGCTGACCACCACTTTGTCAGGTGTGACGATTTCGAGCTGAAGCGTGGATTCCATAGCAGGCTCCTAGTTTTCTTGGCGCTTCTGGTGCTTGGCCAGAGCCATGTCAATGTCGCCCACCATATAGAAGTCGTCTTCCGCAAGGTGATCATAGTCGCCGTTCAGAATACCCCGGAAAGCCTTGACCGTAGACTCCAGCTTCACATAGACGCCGGGAGTGCCGGTAAAGGTTTCGGCGACATGGAACGGCTGAGACAGAAAACGCTGGATGCGGCGGGCACGGGCCACCACAAGCTTGTCTTCGTCGGACAGTTCGTCCATGCCGAGAATGGCGATAATATCCTGAAGTTCTTTATACTTCTGCAAAACCTGCTGCACGCCGCGGGCCACGCCGTAGTGTTCTTCACCCACCACATTGGGGTCAAGAATACGCGAGGTGGAGTCAAGCGGGTCCACAGCGGGGTAAATGCCAAGTTCCGCAATCTGACGGGAAAGCACGAGCGTACCGTCAAGGTGCGAGAAGGTGGTTGCCGGAGCCGGGTCGGTCAAGTCGTCAGCGGGAACATACACAGCCTGCACCGAGGTGATGGACCCCTTGTTGGTGGAGGTGATGCGTTCCTGAAGAGCACCAAGGTCGGTTCCGAGCGTGGGCTGGTACCCCACGGCAGAGGGCATGCGGCCAAGCAGAGCCGACACTTCCGAACCCGCCTGGGTGAAACGGAAGATGTTGTCGATGAACAGCAGCACGTCCTGGTTTTCCTCGTCACGGAAGTATTCCGCGCAGGTCAGGGCGGTCAGGGCCACGCGGGCACGGGCTCCCGGAGGCTCGTTCATCTGGCCGTAAACGAGGGCGGCTTTCTCAAGAACACCCGCGTCCTTCATTTCGTGATACAGGTCATTGCCTTCACGGGTACGTTCACCAACACCGGCAAACACGGAGATGCCGCCGTGCTGCTTGGCGATGTTGTTGATCATTTCCATGAGGATAACCGTTTTGCCCACACCTGCACCGCCGAACAGACCCATCTTGCCGCCCTTCGGGAAGGGAACGAGCAGGTCCACGACCTTGATGCCGGTTTCGAGCAGGTCCACCGAAGTGTTCTGCTCCACAAAGCTGGGGGCTTCGCGGTGAATGGGCAGGTATTTTTCAGCGTTGATGGGCCCCATTTCGTCAACGGGACGTCCCACCACGTTCATGATGCGGCCCAAAGATGCCGAGCCTACCGGAGCCATGATCGGCTTGCCGGTATCCACGACATCCATGCCACGAACGAGACCTTCGGTCGCGTCCATAGCGATGGTGCGTACCACGTCGTCGCCCAGATGCTGGGCCACTTCGCAGATCAGATCAGGCGCATCGTTGTTGTTGGGGTTTTTGATTTCCAGAGCGGTCAGAATGTTTGGCAAATGACCGTCGGGAAACGCCACGTCAACGACTGCGCCGATGACCTGAACGATTTTGCCGATGTTTTCACTCATAACGATTGCTCGCTCCCTTATTTCAGAGCTTCCGCGCCGCCAACGATATCAATAAGCTCGTTGGTGATGGAGGTCTGCCGTGTCTTGTTGAAGAGCAGGGTCAGCGCACCCACCATTTCGTCGCAATTGCGCGTGGCATTATCCATAGCGGACATCCGGGCAGCGTTTTCGCTGGCGGACGTATCCAGGAGGCCACGGTATATCTGCACATTCACGAACCGGGGAAGTATTTCGGCAAGCAGCTGCTTCACTTCCGGCTCGTACGTGTATTCTTCGGACGCCTTGGAGGCATCCTCTGCGGCGGCTTCAGCCGTTGCGGGCGCAGCGGCCTCCACCGGCAACAGGGTCTGAACAAGAGGAACCTGTTTTGCCACGGACACAAACTTGCCGTAGATGAGCGTTACCTCGTCCATCGACTTGTGCGTGTAGCCGCTCACGACATCCTTGCCGATGCCGGCAGCCAACGTAAAGTCGAAACTGCCCATGACATCACCATAGGATGAGAGGATTTCATAGTCGGTCTTGCGGAGTGCGTCGCGTCCTTTTTTGCCTACGCAGATGAACTTGACGGTTTTCCCTTCCGCAGTCTTCGTTCTGGCCAGATCCAGAGCCTTGGCGATGAGCATGGCGTTGAAGCCGCCGCACAGGCCGCGATCCGAAGTAGCCAGAATGACAACCGAGACGTGGCACTCGGCCCGGCGCTCAAGAAGCGCATGAGCCGAGCCGTCGGACTTGGCCGCAAGATCGCCGAGCACCGTCTGGAACTTTTCCGCATAAGGGCGGAAACGCTCGATACGGGACTGCGCGCCGCGCAGCTTCGCCGAGGCCACCATGTTCATGGCCTTGGTGATCTGCTTGGTCTTGCGGACCCCGACGATCTTCATTTTGACGTCTTTCAACGAAGGCATGCGCTACCGTCCCCTAGGCATTATAGCCCTTTTTGAACTCAAGGATGGCGTCCTTCAGTCGAGCTTCCAGATCGGCATCCAGCATCTTGCGGGAGAGGATATCGTTCAGGATATCTTCCTTTGCACTCCGGATGAAGTCAAGGAAGTCACGTTCGAAAGCCTGAATGGAGGCAACCGGCACATCATCCATGAATCCGCGAGTGGCGGCGTACATGGACACGACCTGTTCCTGAGTGGGCATGGGCTGGTACTGGGGCTGCTTCAGGAGTTCCACCAGACGGGCACCGCGTTCCAGCTTCTGCTTCGTGGACTTGTCCAGATCCGAACCGAACTGGGCGAAAGCCGCCAGTTCACGATACTGGGCGAGATCCAGACGCATGGTACCGGCCACCTGCTTCATGGCCTTGATCTGGGCGGAACCACCCACGCGGGATACCGAAAGGCCCACGTTGATGGCCGGACGGATACCGGCGTTGAAGAGGTTGGGTTCCAGATACACCTGACCGTCGGTGATGGAGATCACGTTGGTAGGAATGTATGCGGACACGTCGCCAGCCTGCGTTTCAATGATGGGCAGAGCCGTCAGAGAACCGGCACCGAGGCTGTCGTTGACTTTCGCCGCCCGTTCAAGAAGACGCGAGTGGAGATAGAAAACGTCGCCGGGATAGGCTTCACGTCCCGGAGGACGACGGAGCAGCAGGGACATCTGGCGATATGCCACAGCCTGCTTAGACAAATCGTCATAGACGATGAGGGCGTGCTTGCCGGTATTACGATAATATTCCGCCATGGTGCAGCCGGAGTAAGCCGCAATGTACTGCAACGGAGCCGGCTCGGAAGCGGTGGCGGAGATGATCGTGGTGTATTCCATAGCACCGTGCTTGCGCAGGGTGTCGGCTACGAGAGCAACAGTGGAACGCTTCTGCCCGATAGCCACATAGAAGCAATGCACGTCAGAGTTCTTCTGGGCAAGGATGGCGTCGATGCAGATGGCGGTCTTGCCGGTCTGACGGTCGCCGATGACCAGTTCGCGCTGTCCACGGCCGATGGGCGTCATGGCATCGATAGCCTTGATCCCGGTAACCATGGGTTCATGCACACTCTTACGGGCAATGATGCCGGGAGCTTTCACTTCCACGGCACTGAATTCAGTGGCTTCAACCGGGCCGAGACCGTCGACGGGAAGGCCAAGGGGGTTCAGTACACGCCCCATGACGGCATCGCCAACGGGCACGGAGAAGATGCGACCGGTACGCTTGACCGGGTCGCCTTCCTTAATGCCGGTATCTTCACCAAGCAGGGCCACGCCCACGTTGTCTTCTTCCAGGTTGAGCACCATACCCAGCAACCCGCCGGGGAATTCGAGAAGCTCCATGGACATGGCGTTCTGCACGCCATATACACGGGCGATCCCGTCCCCTACGGAAAGCACTGTGCCGGTTTCGGTGGCATCGACACGCTGCTCGTAGTTCTGGATCTGCTCTTTGATGATCTTGCTGATCTCGCCTGCATTGATATGCATGATCCTATTCACCCCTCTTGATGATGTCTCTGAGGATAGTCAACTGCGCACGAAGGCTCGCATCCAGCACGTTGTCCCCCACCTGAAGGACGACCCCGCCGAGGATGGAGGGATCCACTTCGAACTTCAGCGCGATCTGTTTGCTGGTTTGCTTTTCCAGTCTGGCAAGAATGCCAGCCTGCTGTTCCTTGCTGAGCGTCACGGCAGTCAGGAGCTTGCCGCGAACCACGCCCCAAGCCTCGTCAAGGAGCTTGCCGAAGCTTTCGGTAATCTCGCTGAGGAGGGGGAGACGTTCTTTCTCTGCCAGCAACGAGCAGAAATTTTTTATCATGGGGTCAACGCCAAGCTTGTCGAGAATCTGAACGAGAATCCTCTGCTTTTCGGCGATGCTGATGACAGGAATGCCAAGAAGGCGCACCAGCTCCGAAGATTCTGCCAGAACCCCTTCAAGTGCGGAGAGATTTTCTCCGAACTGCTCCAGCTTGGCCATACCTTCCTGCTGCCCCAAGGCAAAAAGAGCCTTGGCGTACCGCTGTGCCACGATGTCGCCGTTCAATTGAGCACCACCTTTTTCAGCGCGTTGTCAATGAGCTTGAGATGATTCTTCATGTCAAGCTGCTCGTTCAGGGTCGCTTCCACGGACTGCACGATTTCGTCGGCCATCTGGTTCCGCAGGTTTTCAATGGCTTTCTTCATTTCGCTGTCAACGGCGCGGTGTGCGGCACTGCGGATTTTTTCCGCTTCGGCAAGCGCATCGGCAACCATCGTCTGGCGAACGACTTCACCACGGGCCCGGCTTTCCTTCAGGATGGTTTCGCACTCGGCGTCAAGACTGTCGATCTTTTCAATCATGGCAGCGAGCTGTTCTTCCGCAGCGGCCTTGCGGGCTGCGAGAGATTCGATTTCTTCCACGATGGCGGCGCGCCTCTTGCCCAGCCCGCCGACGATGGCCTGTCCGGCGGCACGCCACAGAATGTACAGAAAAACACAGGCGTTGCCGACGCGGGCGAGCAGGTTGATCCACGGATTATACGGATCGCTGTAATGAGAAACGACACCCAGCAGTATGAATGTGGCTACCGCCACAATGCCATCTTTAGACAAGAAAAAAGAGACGAGCGCTTTCAAGGGTTCCCCCGAATTCGTAAGTTACGCCAAAAGTTTGGACATGGCGGCTTCGGTAAATTCGCGCATCTTACCCTGAAGCGCACGAAGGGCCTTTGCGGAGTCGGCACGCACGGCGGACTGCGTCATCCGCAGCTCGGCCTGGGCGTCCTTGTTGGCAGCTTCGAAGATGCGCGCCCTTTCCAGTTCGCCCATCGTCTTGCCATCCTTGCGATAGATGACAGCAGCTCCGCGAGCCTTACGGATTTCTGAATCGTATTCGTCCAGAAGCTGCTGGCTTTCCGCGTTGAACGCCTCGATTTCGCCAAGGAGACCTTCGGCGTTGTCCTTGCGCTTGCGGATAATCTTGCGGATAGGCGAAATCAACAGATAGTTGAGCACGACCAGAGTGATCAGAAAGTTCACCAACTGGATCCATACCGTAATATTAAGATCTATCACGCGGAAACTCCCTTCATGCAAAACGGCTAAACGTATAGAATGCGGGGAGTCTATACGAACCGCCAAAATGTGTCAAAGGTTCTTCGCAAAAGCAAAAGATCACAAACCCGTCGAGCTGAAAACCGGAGTTTCGGCCACGTTGGGAGGCCAGGTTCCCAATTCAGCAAACGAACCAACGGGTTCTGTCTTTTCCATCATGGGCTGACGCCGGATTCACCGATTGTGAAAAAAAGCCTATAGTGTTCTTTTTTGAAAACTTTGTCACGTTTTGAACAAAAACCGGCGCATGGAAATGTTCAAAACCAGCCCAATAAGCGCAAAATTGACCAGCGTGGCACTGCCGCCATAGCTGATGAACGGGAGGGGAATGCCTACCACCGGCATGATCCCCACCACCATGCCGGCGTTGACAAATATTTGCCAAAAAAAATACACGAATATGCCCGCTGCAAGGTTGCTGCCGAAACGGTCCTTCGCACTGCGTACCGTATTAAAAATACTCAATAAAAAGAGGCTGAACAGTCCCATCAGCAGCACGCACCCGACAAAGCCCCATTCCTCGCCGAATACGGCGATGGCAAAGTCCGTATGCTTTTCAGGAAGGAAGCTCAATTTGCTTTGTGTCCCCTCAAGAAAGCCTTTTCCCCATATCTGACCAGAACCTATGGCTATTTTTGACTGGATGATATGGTAGCCCGCACCGCGCGGATCATTGGAAGGGTCCAGAAACGTCATGATGCGCTGTTTCTGGTAGTCATGCAGGGCAAACCACCCCATCGGCAACAGGAGCGGGATGCTGAGGAGGCAGACGAGAAGGACGCGCTTCTTGAGGCCGTGATACAAAATCATCCCGCCCAAAATGGCCAGCACGGTCAAAGCCGTCCCCAGATCCGGCTGAAGGACGATGAACCCCGCAGGCACGCACCCGACGCACGACACCTGAAGCAGCCTCCTCCAGGAAAGAGGTTCGCCATCCAGCGAAAGCACCTGCGCTCCCATGAGAAGCACCGCGATCTTTGCCATTTCGCTGGGCTGGAAGTGGAAAACCCCCAAGTCTATCCAGCGGCGCGCTCCATAGATAACCTTTCCAAAGATAGGTATAAGGCACAGGGAAAAAAGGACCGCCAAAAAAAACGGAAGGGCCATCGCCTGAAGATGCCTGTAATCGAAGCTCATGCAGGCTATCATGCAGATAAAGCCGAACAGCCCCCAAACCATCTGGCGTTCGTAGTACGGGGCAAGGCTGATGCCGTCCTCAACCCGAACCCCGCTGGCAGAGTACAAATTGCCGATGCCCACCCAGAAAAGCAGGAGCATGGTGGCAAACAGCCCCCAGTTGATATGTGTCAGCAGTCTTCGATCGATCACCATGTGAGAAACTCCTGACGGGGCTGTCCCCGCCCTTCGGCAAGTATCCGAGACCGCCGCAAAAACGCTCTCCCCGGCTCCGGGGGAATCCCGCCGCCTGCCTTTGGCTCCGCACGGCACATCGCCCCCCCAAAAAAACGCCGATACCCTACGATAGGGAGGGGAAGAAGCGGACACCGCGCCCGGCGGCAACCTTTCCGGAGGAACTAGTCTTCCCGGGCCACACGGCCTGCGGCATGCCGGGGCTGCGGTCCCAGAGGCGTTCCGTAAAGGATATTATAGACATCGCGGGCCACCGGGCCAGCCGCGGAACTGCCGCCGCCGCCGTGTTCAAGCATCACGACGACCACGACATCTTCCCCATTTCGCCGCCCATATGAAGCAATCCACGCGTGATCGCGCTCAAGGTAAGCCATTTCCGCCGTGCGCTGGCGACGATCTCCGACCATGCGGATCTTCACCACCTGCGCCGTTCCGGTCTTCCCGCCGATGATGGCGTCCGTGCGGCGCAGCACCTTGCCCGTGCCGACATCCGCGGTAACGCGCATGCCTTCAAGCACCAGCTTCCGGGAGGCCTCGCTGAACGGGATATTGCCGCGCACTTCCGGTCCCATGCCCATAACAAGCTGCGGCTTCAACAGTTGTCCGCCGTTCATCAGCGCGCTTACAAAGGTGGCGATCTGGAGAGGCGTGACCAGCGTATAGCCCTGCCCGATGGACACATTCAGCGTTTCGCCGCGATACCAGCCTTCACCCGAACGCCGCTTTTTCCACGCTCTGGAGGGCACAAGGCCCGCCTTCTCGTGAGGAAGATCTATGCCCGTAGGCGTTCCGAAACCGCAGGCCTTGGCAAACGCCTCGATCTTGTCGATGCCTACCCGCTCGCCGAGCGTATAGTAATAAACGTCACAGGAGTGCATCAACGACTGGATCATGTCCACCGGCCCGTGGCCGCCCCGCCGCCAGCAGCGGAATTCCCGGTTGCCAAGCTTGACCGAGCCGGAACAGGAGATCCGAAGCGAGGGCGGAATACCTTCCTTGAGGAACAGTCCCGCCATCATGAGCTTCCAGACCGAACCGGGCGGATAGATGCTCTGGATGGCGCGGTTCTGGAGCGGATGGAACGGATCGTCGCGCAGGGCCACCCAGTCTTTTTGGGACAGCCCCCCGACAAAAAGATTATTGTCGTAGGCCGGATTCGTCACCAGAGCAATGAGCTTGCCGGAATGCGGCTCCATGACCACGATACTGCCGGTCTGGTCGCCGAGCAGATCGGCAAGTTTTTTCTGAAGGGTAACATCAAGGGTAAGTTGAATATTCTCGCCGTTCTGGGGTTCTTCAACCAGCGTTTTCCCAAGAGAGCGGCCCAGCACGTCCACTTCAACGTTGAACAGCCCCTTGTGCCCGCGCAGACGCGGTTCGAAAACATACTCGATCCCCTGCTTGCCCACGGTGTCCCCGAGGGCGAGGTAGGGATCGGCGGCAAGCTCGCGTTCATTGGCTTCGGCTACATAACCGAGGATATGGGCAAATTCTTTTCCTGCCGGATAGTACCGCTTGGAACGCGTCACGATTTCAAGCCCTGGCCAGTGCAGAAGCTGGGCTTCGATGCGGGCCACCTGTTCAAAGCTCATGTCGTTGAGCAGAAGTATCGGCTCGAAAGGCTTCACCTTGCGGCGATCCTGCTGGAAGCGGGTGTTCAGCTGTTCCAGCGGGATACCCGCCCACTCGCTGACTTGAGCCAGGGTGGCGGCAATGTCCTTGCAGTCTTCCCGGATGAGCGCAAGCCCGAAAGCCGGCCTGTTCTCGGCCAGCAAGGCCCCCTTCGCGTCGCGGATAAGGCCGCGGGATGCATAGACGGATTCCTGGCGAAGGTGGTTGGCCTGCGCTTGCTGTGCAAAATCCTCGCCGCGGTGGATTTGGAGATACCAGAACCGGAGAACAAACGTGAAGAACAACACCCCGACAAGGCACTGCAACAGCAAAAGCCCGCTTTTGGGCGGCTGATACCCTTCGGTTTCAAGCTGTATTGTTTTCATTGGAAACCATCCACCGACGGGTCATCATGCAGAATTGCCAGATAAACGGCGTCAGCAACGCCTGAAGGATGCTCTCGTCGAGCAGGCGCGTCGTATCGACAGGGATATACTGAAGCCGCATCATGACCCAGAGCACTCCGTAGTGTGCGGCACCAAGACAGCCGCTGATAAGCAGCACAAACAGCCAGTTTTCGGTTTCGAACGTCCAGCGTCCGGCAAAAAAAAGGGTAATCACCAGAAGATACCAGAGCACCGACGTGCCGAAATCCAGCGTCCCGACACCTTCCTGAACAAGGATCAGGACAAGCAGCACCAGACCGATCTGCACCAGACGCCGCTCCTGCAGGGCGATGAACAGGCCGGAAACCAGCACATCCGTACCGGGCAGGAACTGTTGCAGGGCCAGGCCGAAGACGAAAAAGGCAACCCACCAGAGGATATTGAACGTCATGGACGTCCCCGTTGCGGCAAACCGGGCGACGTATTCGGCCCGCTCAGAAAGAAGGGCGCATCAGGACGGGGAGGCCCGGGAAGCGGCGAGCCGGGCTGTCCGGGTTCGGGCGTGCGGGACGCGGTTTCGCCGGAGGGCAGCGGAACCCCGGGCGCAGACACCTCGGAGGAGGCGGGAGAACCTTCGACCTTGGAGATGAGCAGCAGCTCCTCGACATCGGTCAGCGTCGCCAGCGGAACGGCCAGAATGGACTGGAACGGCGAAAGATCGGACGGCGTTGCCGAAAGAACCCTTGCTACCGGAATCCCCTTTGGGAACGCGTCGTCGATGCCTGAAGTCACGAGCATTTCGCCGGGGCGGATCACGTCGTTGTGGGATACGAAACGCATCTCCAGCGGCTTGTCGGCTCCTCCGCCCACCAGTACGCCCTGCACGCGGCTTTCCTGGCTGATGACCGCGATGCGGCTGCCGGGATCGAACAGCAGCAGTACGGTCGCCGTGGTGGGACCTGCCCGCAGCACGCGCCCGGCGGCACCTTCGGGAGTCATGACCGGGGTTCCGGGCAAGGCACCCGTCATGTACCCGCGCCCGATCAGCACGGAGGCCAGCGCGGAGTTGGCCCCCATCCGCCCGGCAAGCACGCGCGCCCCAAGCGTCTGCCAGCCCGGAGGCGGAGCCAGCGTGAGCAGCCGGCGCAGCCGGACAAGCTCGGCCCGCTCTTCGGAAGCCATGAGCAGCTTGTGGCGGAGCTGTTCCACCTCTTTCTTCAGCACATCGTTTTCTTCCCGCACATTGACGAGATTCATATACCGGTTCCACGCCCCCATGACGGTATCCTGCACGAGGTGCACCGACTTGAGGACGGCACCCGAGGCTTCGAGACCAGTATTGGCCGCAAAGCCGTCAAGAACATGGGTGCGCTGATTCCAGCTGTACATACCGAGGTACATCAGCAGGGCGAGCGCAGGAATCAGCAGAATATGCTTGGGAGACATGCCTTGTCCGGGAGAACATCCGCGAGGGCGGACACATTGGGAGAAAGGATGCGAATCGGCCCGCAGAGTCGGCGCAAAGGCCGGACTGCGGACCGGAAAGCCTGCGGGAAAGCCCCGGCAGACGCGTCATCAGTCAATACAGACGTCGCCAAGTTCATTGAGGTTGTCGAGTGCCCGCCCGGTTCCCATGACGACCGTGGACAGCGGATCTTCCACCACGGTGATGGGCAGGGACGTTTCTTCGCGCAGGAGCTGATCAAGCCCCTTGAGCAGCGCGCCGCCACCGGTGAGCACAATGCCCCGGTCCACAATGTCGGCGGCCAGTTCCGGAGGCGTCTGCTCCAGTGCGATGCGGACGGCCTGAACGATGCTGTCCACCTGTTCGGAAATGGCTTTTCGGACTTCTTCCGAGGTGATGATGATATTCTGGGGAATGCCGGTCACGAGATCGCGGCCCTTGACCTCTAGCTGCTGCTCGGGGTCCATCGGGTAGGCCGACGCGATCTTGATCTTGATCTCTTCGGCGGAGGATTCACCGATCAGCATGTTGTACTTGCGCTTGACGTGCGTCATGATGGATTCGTCCATCTTGTCGCCGCCGACGCGCACAGAGCGGGAATACACGATGCCGGAGAGGGAAATGACCGCCACTTCCGTAGTGCCGCCGCCGATGTCCACCACCATATTGGAGGTAGGCTCCTGAATGGGCAGATTGGCACCAATGGCGGCAGCCATCGGCTCTTCAATAAGATAGACCTCGCGGGCTCCCGCGCTCTGGGCGGATTCCTTCACGGCACGCTTTTCCACCTGCGTGATGCCGGTGGGCACGCACACGATGATCCGGGGGCGAACCAGATGCCGGCGGGAATTGTGCACCTTGGAAATGAAATGCCGGAGCATGGCCTCGGTCACTTCAAAATCGGCGATAACGCCATCCTTCATGGGGCGGATGGCCTGAATGTTGCCGGGAGTACGGCCAAGCATCCGCTTGGCGTCCTGACCCACGGCCAACACGACGCTGTTGCCGCGCGAGTCCTTCTTGACGGCAACGACGGAAGGTTCCCGCAGGACAATCCCCTGCCCCTTCACATACACGCATGTATTGGCGGTCCCGAGGTCAATGGCGAGATCATTGGAGAACGCGCCGAGGATGAAATTCACGAGTTTTGGCATACAGGATTGCTCACTTGTCTTCTCAATGGGCCAAACAAGATTGTATTGATCGGCATCAATACCGGAAAAGGAAATCTCGGAGGTGGAGGGGAACCGGCGAGCCTGCCCCTTTGCGAAAGACCTCGCGCTCTTTTCAGCCTGTCCTTTTAAGGATAGCTTGAGTTCAGTCGCGAAGTGTTGGGCCAAAAACGCGCCAGTGTCAAGCGAAAGCTCTTCCCTCTTTTGGGAATCTACAAAACATACTGAATCTTTTCAACATATAACAAGCAAGGTCAAAATAAATGTACCGCCGCGGCCCGGCGGGCATTGAGCCTTAAGGGTTTGGATTCATGCACACATGGAATACTTTTACGGCCCATCTCCGCCTTCGTTTCGGACAGCGGGTCCAAAAAATACCACTCGATGCGGGGGCAAGCTGCCCAAACAGGGACGGAACCCTCTCCCGCGCGGGCTGCACCTTCTGCAACGCCGTCGGTTCCGGTTCCGGGCTTGGCCTTGCGGGGATGCATCTGCCCGCCCAATGGGAGCACTGGCGCGAGCACTTCCGCAAGTCCAACCGTGCCTCGCTGTTTCTGGCCTATCTGCAATCGTTTTCCAATACCTACGGCCCAGCCTCGCGTCTGGCGGCGATGCTGGAGATCTTCCGCACCCTGCCGGATCTCGCGGGCATTTCCGTAGGAACCCGCCCGGACTGTCTCGACGCCGAAAAGATGGCCCTGCTGAACGATGCGCCGTGGCGGGAAAAATGGCTTGAGCTGGGCGTCCAGACCCTCAACGACGCCACGCTGCGCCGCATCAACCGCGGACACGACGCGGCCTCCTCCGAGCGGGCCATCGAGCTGGCAGCCAACACAGACGTGCAGGTCTGCGCCCACCTCATGCTTGGGCTTCCCGGAGAAACGCCGGACGACGTGCTGGCCACCGTGCGCCGCATCAACAGCCTTCCCGTCAACGGCGTCAAGCTGCACAACGTATATGTCTGCAAAAAGACGGTGCTCGAGCAGGCGTTCCGCTCAGGCGACTATACGCCGCTGACGGAAGAGGCCTACATTTCGCTTGCCGTGGATGCCCTTGTGGAGCTGCGCCCGGACATCATCATCCATCGGGTTGTGGCCGACCCCGCTCCCGGCGAGCTGGTGGCCCCGGAATGGGCAACCCGAAAAGGGGATCTTGTCCGGTACATCCAGCATGCCTACCATAATAAAAGGGAACGGCTCGGCTGAACCGGGAGGAGTGCCTTGTGTGAAACGCTCCCCCCGCATGAAGAACGCTTTCGGCACAGGCTCCTCTCCTGTTTTCCGGCATACGGACGAGGCAGGAAAGAGCCGGAGCCGCTTGAAACGGCCTGCCGGGGAGAGGCGGCACGGCACAAATTCCGGCTAGGGCCTGCCCTCGTGCAAAGCCTCCACAAAGACTTCCCCGCGAGCCAGCAGGCGGACAGGGCCGCCGACCCATGCCGACCAGCCCCTGCCCGGCCCATCCCCGGCTTCGGAAACCGTCAGCGGTTCGCCTCCCGGCTGCATCAGGCGCAGCACGCCGGTATCTCCGCAGACGTTTCGGCATACGAGGGAGGCCGCCAGCGTCCCGGAGCCGCAGGCCGTCTCCGCATAGGTGGTTTCCGTAGCCCGAACCCAGACGAACGGCGTAATCCGCAGGCCGCCTTCACGGTGCAGCCAGATGCACCCGGCGGCCTCTTCCTCAAGAAGCCCGAACCGGGCGAACAGCTCCGCCGTATCGCTATCCTTGTCGCGCGGCAAGGCATGAACCTCCGCATCCAGCACCAGATGCGCGATTCCCGGAACCCTGACAAGCCATATCCCCGGGGCCACTGCCCGCACGGACGGGGACTCCGGCAAGTCCAGCAGGACGGCGGACTCGAACAGGCACGGAGTCAGCCGGCGCACACGCACACGAAGCACGCCCGGCATCCCCGAAACGCTCACCTGCCCGCCGAGCGCATCGCCCTCCGGTTCCAGCACTCCCTCGTCGGCAAGCAGGGCGGCAAAGGCACGGGTGGCGTTCACGCAAAATTCCCCGCCCATCATGTCCAGCCTCGGCACCGCGGCGGCGGTATCGACATACCCGGCCTGCTCCGCTTCCAGATGCCCCGGCGCGATGATTTCCGCAGCGACACGAGCCCGCTCCACCGGAAGCAGCGAATGGTCGCGGACAAGGATGGTCGTGTTCCCGCAAGGAGAATATTTGACGAAAGGCAGAATACGCATGCAGTCTCCCAAACTCAGGCTTCCGTATAGTTTGCCACTTCAATAAGGTTGCCGTCGGGATCACGGAAATACACGGACGTGATAGGCCCAAGCGCACCTTCGCGCCGCACCGGGCCTTCCTCTATGGAAACGTCGCTGGCCTTCAGGTGTTCCAGCACCTCGACGATCGGCGTGCGGGAGAGAAAACACACGTCCGCCGACCCCGGAAGCGGATTCCGCGCCTGCGGACGAACGGCTCCTCCCACCTCATGAAGATTGATCTTGCGATTGCCGAAGGAAAGGGCGGTGCGCCCGTCTCCGAACACGAACGGCGTCATGCCGAGAACCCGCTCATAAAAGCGGCAGGTCGCGCCGATATCAGAAACGGTAAGGGCCAGATGATCAAGATCTTCCACGCAAAGAACGGCCATAGGCATTCCATCCTGTTGCTAGAGACTACACGAAAAGGAGGCTGCTCCACACAGCTCCCCCAGCACAATAACCACGCTCAACTATATGGTTTTACTTAAAAGTACAACCCCGCACCCGACAAGCGCACGGCAAGAGGCTCAACAGGACGGCAGGCAGGTCCGCCCGCAAGGGGCATAAGCATATCCCCAAAGGGGACCGGAGGCCAGCCTCCGCAGGGGTTGCCAACCCTTGTGCCCAAAAACAATCTGCCGTAACATGATGCGGATAGCCATCCCCAACGCTTACAAGCCTCGAAGGAGTACGTATGCTGCGAAGCATGACCGGCTTCGGTCGTTGCGTCATGGAAGACGCCGACTGGACGCAAACATGGGAAATTCGGAGTGTCAACAACCGCCACCTTGATCTGAAATGGCGGCTTCCCCTTCAGGCGCGAGGGCTGGAATCCCGCCTTGAACGCGTGATCCGCCGTTTCGCTGCACGGGGACGCATGGAAGTGACCCTGATCCTCCAGCAGCGCGGGGCGGCGGCAAGCCTCCGTTTCGACGCGGCACAGGCCTCGGCGATGCTGGATCAGATCGCCGCCCTCGCGGATCTGCACGGCGACGCCTTCGAACCGGACTACAACGCGCTTTTCGCCATCCCCACTCTTTGGGAGCGCGAAAGCGAGGAAGGCGACGACGAGCTTGAGGAACGCCTTGAGGAAGGTCTGGTTGCCGCTCTGGAAGACTGGAACGAATCCCGCGAGACGGAAGGCGCGGCCCTTGCCCGGGACATGAAGGCCCGCATCGCCACGATGGAGGAATGGGTAGCCCGCATCGACGAGCGCGCCCCGGAAATCAAGGAGGAACGCTTTGCCGTTCTCCGGGAACGCCTTTCCGAAGCCCTGTCCGGTTCCGGCGTTGAGCTGGAAGAAAACCGCTTCCTGCAGGAAATCGTGATCCTCGCGGACAAGCTCGATGTCAGCGAAGAGCTGACCCGCCTCCATGCCCACCTCGAACGCCTGCGCGATCTGCTCGAAATCGGTACGGATGCCGGACGACGCCTCGATTTCACGCTTCAGGAATGCTTCCGGGAAATCGCCACCTGCGGCAACAAGATTCAGGATGCCCAGACATCCCGCCTTGTCGTCGACTTCAAGAACGAACTGGAAAAGTGCCGCGAGCAGGTTCAGAACCTGGAATAGCGGCCTGAAACAAGGGTTCCGGAACAGGCGGAGAGGCACGCCTCTTGCCGTAGCTCTTGCCCGTGCTCTTGAGGAGACGGGCACACCCCGCCGTTCCGCCATCGTACCAAGTGACAAAGACCCAACGCTCCCAGCCCCGTGATCCTTTCCGCCATCCTGCGGACGCCTGGTCACCGGTTTACGCAGGAGGAAACTGACAATGCCTGACAAAACGCCATCCGCAACGGCCCGCTCCGGGGCTCTTCTCGTCGTGTGCGCCCCCTCGGGGACGGGGAAATCGACCCTGATTGAACGCCTGCGGAACGAGTTCCCCAACTTTGCCTACTCCATCTCCTGCACCACCCGCGCCCCGAGAGGACAGGAAGTGGACGGCAAAGACTACCATTTCCTTTCGGTGGAGGAATTCCTCCGACGCCGCGATTCCGGCACGTTTGCGGAATGGGCCAACGTGCACGGCAACTATTACGGCACGCCGCTGGCTCCCGTGCTTGAAACCCTGAAGGCCGGGCAGGACGTGCTTTTTGACATCGACGTGCAGGGCGCGGCGCAGCTCCGGCTGTCCCTGCCGCGCGGGCAGTACGTCTTTCTGTTCCCGCCGTCCATGAGCGAGCTGGAACGCCGCCTGCGCGGACGCGGCACGGACGACGAGGCCAGCATCGCCCGCCGCCTGTCCAACGCCGCCGCCGAAATCAGGCAGGCGCACTGGTTCGACGCGTGGATCGTCAATGACGATCTGGACAAGGCCTATGACGAACTCCGCGCCGTCTATCTCGCTTCCACACTCCACCCCGCGCACCGCCCGGGGCTGGCAAACTCCATTCTCGAAGGATGAACTCATGGCCCAGCTTATCGTAGCCCTTGACTATACCAATGCCAAAGACGCCCTTGCCACTGCCGAATCCCTGCGCGGCTGCCCCATCTGGATGAAGGTGGGGCTTGAGCTTTTCACGCAGGAAGGCCCTTCCGTCGTCAAGAGCCTCAAGGAGATGGGCTTCAAGGTCATGCTCGATCTGAAGATGTTCGACATTCCGAATACCGTCGCGGGCGGCGTGGCCTCCGCCTGCCGGATGGGGGTCGACCTCATCACCGTGCACGCGCTCGGCGGGGAACGGATGATCCGCGCCGCCGTGGATGCCATCGCCCAGAGCGGCACCAACGGCGGAGCCAAACCCCTGCTGTTTGCCGTAACCGTCCTGACCAGCATGGCTCCCGGCGAACTTCCCGGCTATGGCGAAAACCTTTCGGGCCTTGCAGCCGATCTCGCCGCGGGCGGGCAGGCGTGGGGGCTGGACGGCGTGGTCTGCTCCGGCCATGAGGTCGAGGCCATCAAGTCCCGCTGTCCCGGCCTGCAATGCCTGACCCCCGGCATCCGCCCGGCTTCCGGCTCCGCCGCCGACGACCAGCGGCGCGTCATGACGCCTGCCCAGGCTGTGCGTATCGGAAGCGATTTTCTCGTCGTGGGACGCCCGATCACCAAGGCTGACGTTCCCGCCGACGCCGCCCGCGCCATTCTGGAAGAGATGGCACAGGCGTAGAGAGATTCCGGCTTTCACGGCGGAGGCATCTCCCCGCCCTCACCGGTCTCCTCTCCGCCAGTTTTTTCACGGCGGATGCCATGCCGCCCTTGTCTGGCGCGTCCGGGCCGTTCGGCAGCATGCCTTTCAGGATTGCCACGAACACCGGACGCCCGGCCTCCCCACCAGTCAAACGTTTTTGGGGGTGGGGGCCGGGGGAGGAAACCCGTTTTCAAAAGGGCCCTCCCCCGTTTCCCTCTCTCCTTCCCCAAAAGGTTCCCATGAAAAAATGGAAATTCCGCAACGATTCCGAAACAGGCCGCTGCCCTGACGGCTGGGCGGACAAGCTCGGCGTCCCGCAGGTCGTCGCAGATCTGCTCTGGCAGCGCGGGCTGGACAAGCTCGGCGACATGGACACGTTTCTCTCCCCCGGCCTGCGCCACCTTGCCGCCCCGACCTGCTGGCCCGGCATGCAGGAGGCCGTCGATACGCTGGAACAGGGCATCCGCGAAGGCCGCACAATCATCATCTGGGGCGACTACGACGTGGACGGCATCACCGGAGCCACGCTTATACTGCAAACGCTCCGCTTTCATGACATCCCCGCCCTTGTGCACCTTCCCGACCGGCGCACGGAAGGCTACGGACTCAACATTCCGGGCATCGAACGTCTCGCCGCCGAAGAGGGTGCGGGGCTGCTGCTGACCGTGGACTGCGGCATCGGCGACGTAAAGGCTGTCGAACGCGCCCGGGAGCTGGGGTTTGTCGTGGTCGTTTCCGACCACCACATGCCGCCCGAAGTGCTTCCCCCCGCCCACGCGATAACCAACCCGCGTCTCGACGAAGACAATCCCTGCCCCCATCTTGCCGGAGTCGGCGTGGCCTTTTTCCTCATGGCGGCCCTGAATGCCCGGCTGGAATCCCTGACGGGCAAGCGCATGGACATGCGGAAAGTCCTTGATCTGGTGGCCCTTGGCACGTTGGCGGACATGGTGTCCCTGACCGGGCAGAACCGCATTCTGGTCAAGAACGGGCTGCTGAAGATTGCAGAGGCCAGACGCCCCGGCCTTGCCGAACTCAAGGGAGCCAGCGGCTTTTCTCCGGTAGCCGCGCTGGGAGCCGGGCAGGTCGTCTTCAACCTCGCCCCGCGCATCAACGCCGCCGGAAGGCTCGGCAGCCCGACGCTGGCGCATGACATGCTTTTGACCGACTCGCACGACGAGGCCGCCCGGCTGGCACAGACGCTGACCGCCATGAACGACGAACGCCGGGCCGAAGAAGACCGTATCTATAAGGAAGCCGTGGCACAGGTGGAGGCGTCCCCCAACCATCCCGGCCTCGTCCTGTACGGCAGGGACTGGCATCAGGGCGTCATCGGCATTGTGGCCTCGCGCATTGTGGAAGCCTATTACCGCCCGGTACTGATCCTTTGCGCGGACGGCGACACGCTGAAAGGCTCCGGGCGATCGGTTTCCGAATTTGATCTCCATGCGGGCCTGACGCGCTGCTCCGACCTGCTGCTGGGATTCGGCGGGCACCGGCAGGCGGCCGGACTCCGCCTTGCGCCCGAACGCCTGGAAGAACTTCGCAGCCGTTTCGACAAGATTGTCCGGGAAGAGCTGGGGGATACGCCGCTGACGCCTACCCTGAAAATCGATGCGGAAATGCCTTTTTCACAGGCATCGGACTTCATGGTTCTGAAGGGCCTTGAGCTGCTCCAGCCCTTCGGCATCGGCAATCCAGAACCGCTTTTCGCCTCGCTTCCACTGGTTGTAAAAAAACGCAGGGCGTTCGGGCATTCTCGGGAACATGTCTCGCTGGAAGTCATGGAAGAGCAGTCCGGCATCACGCTTCAGGCCAAGGCGTGGCGGCAGGCGGGCCAGATCCCCGAATCCTTGCAGGGCCGCCGCATCCGCCTCGCCTACACGCCGGGCATCAACGCCTACAACGGCATTGCCTCGGTGGAGCTGCGCGTCAAGGACTGGGAAACGCTGTAGGCGGGATAAACGCTTTTCAAGCGGTCTGCTCTTCCGTATATTCGCCCGTGCCGCCATCCGGCGGACCACCCTCTTGCAAGGAGAACACCATGCACAGTATCCGTATTGCCATCCTCTCGCTCGCCCTGTGCTTCGGCGCGAGCCTGCTCGCTCCCGAAAGCAACGCTGCGGCTCCCCAGCCCAAGGTCAAAATCGAGACCAACATGGGCGACATCGTTGTTGAACTGAATCAGGAACGCGCTCCCAAGACGGTCAGCAACTTCCTCTTTTATGTGAAGAGCGGTTTTTACAAGGATACGATTTTCCACCGCGTCATCAACGGCTTCATGATTCAGGGCGGCGGGCACACAGCCGACATGCAGGAAAAACCCAACAACAAGAAGCCAGTGATCAACGAAGCCGGCAACGGACTCAAAAACGAGCCGTACACCATCGCCATGGCCCGCACGAACGATCCTGATTCGGCAACGGCGCAGTTCTTCATCAACGTGGCGAATAACGACTTCCTGAACCACAAGAACACCACTCCGGCAGGCTACGGCTACGCGGTGTTCGGCAAGGTCATTCAGGGGCAGGATGTCATCGATCGCATCAAGGCTGTACCCACCGGTAACGTCGGCCCCTACCAGAATGTCCCGAAGGAGCCTGTGCTCATCAAGAACGTTGTTCTCGTAAAATAATTTAAACCAATAAATACACTATATTAAGATTATCGCAAAAATTATTTTAAAAAAACGCAAAAAAATGCTTGCCAAAGCCGAAGAGTTTGCGTAGTTACTCTTCCTGTCGAGCCGGGGTAGCTCAGTTGGTAGAGCAGGGGACTGAAAATCCCCGTGTGGGCAGTTCAATTCTGTCCCCCGGCACCACTCGAGAATACAGGACTTGCGTTGTTGAAACGCAAGTCCTTTTTCTTTTCTCTCTAGCCGTCCTCTCGCCTTATCCCTCTTTTCTCCTGAATGATGTCCAAACCGCCTGCACGGCGGGTAACCTTCCTCGCCTTCTCCGGGCTGCCCCTTAGCACTTCTAAGCCGCCTGCACGGCGGGTAACATGCCGGGACGTACCGGCTCTCCACCGACGGCCTTCTAAGCCGCCTGCACGGCGGGTAACACGGAATCCAAGCTCGTCGTGAGCGCGAAGGACTTCTAAGCCGCCTGCACGGCGGGTAACCCCTGATTCTCTGCCCCGGAGCGTCATGGCGCCTTCTAAGCCGCCTGCACGGCGGGTAACAAGAATGCTGACCAAAAAACAGCTGCTTTTTCAAAAGGTTACTATCGGATCAGCAGAAAAGGCTTCCTTTTTCATACATACAAACAACCGTCTGTACTTATTTGTCTTTTTTACAGAGGGTTTTCATGAAGCCAAAGAGGAAGTCCAACACCTCCTCATCCTGACAACATTCGATAAGCCGTTGCCGGAAATCTTTCTGGGTCTCTCCCTCTTTTGCACATTCAAAGGCCAGTGGCATCACATAGGCGTCCTTCACCACATCGGCAAGGTCGAACACCAGTGCGCCTCTCCTGGTCTTTCCATGCAAAATCGGCATGGCAAAGCTGATGCCGAGGCCGCACAACGTGACCGCCGCATAGCCGTATGCAATATAGTTTCCGTGATCCAGCAGGCCATTGCATACATCCGCCAGAGAGGAGGAACGCCTTGCCCCCTCCTCCCGGGTAAACGGAAAGCCATGCCGTTGCGCCAGCTCCGCATAAAGCCGCTTGGCCCAACGCGCTTCTGCCAAAAGCAACGCCTGTGTATCTTCCGCCGCATCGAGTTCCCGGCAAAAGCCTTCCAGCGAAAATTCGGGAATATGCGCTCCAACACTTTGCAAATACCTGTTTTTCCGCCAGCAATCTGCCGCCGTATGAACCCGCTGGCGAAGAAAATGCCGGGCCGTCTCCAGCCGCCGGGCCGGATCGAACCAGCGTTCCGCCCATGCCTGCATATATTCCGTTGGGCGGTACTCGCTTTGGGGCGTCATAAAAGCCACGTCGCACACCCCGAAGAGCGGAGAACCTCCACTGCCACAGAAGCCGACCATAACATTGGATGCCGCCATCCGGCGCATGGCGGCATCCGTAATTGACGTTCCTTTTCCCAGCAGCAGAAAGGCCGTATTCCTTTCAGGGATGTTGAACAGTTGTTCAAACTCTCCGCCATCCTGCGTCAAATAGACGATACGATCGTCCTGCTGCACGACCTTGGCATGTTCCAGATAAAAGACATTGGCCCGTTTCGAAAGCAGCATAGGACGCGGCTCTGAACGCCTTTTTACAGCCATGGCAATTCCGGAAGGCTGAACGGACGCGTCGTTACGCTGAAGCCGTACCCGTTGGGCATACATTCGCCATGCTGCATCTCCGCAGGCTCCCGCCGCACCAGCAGGGAAAAACGCTGCCCGTTCCCGCCACTCCGCAGGACAAAATAGGCCAGCCTTTCTCTGCCTGCCTCCGCCATCCTGCGTTTCCGCAACTGTCCGTTTTGCTCGCCCTCGTGCCGATCCGAAGCAAGGGAAGGAATACGATACCGGCAATAGCGCACCCACTCTCCAGCAAAGTTTTCAGGAACCGCACACGGGTAGGCAAAGCGGTAGTAGTCACGGAACCACGGCTGAGGAGCCATGCTTGTTGCCAGCCAGTCCAGATCCTCTCGCGACGAGGCAAAAATCCGCAGCATACCGGATAACGGAGCCTTCTGCATATCGCCAGGAAACGCTACCGCGAACGCCGCGGGCCGGTTGGCAAAGGCTCCATGAAGCAAGCCCAGCAGACGGCCCCGCAAAAGAGGGCCGCCTGTCCCGGTATCGCCGCCCAACATCAACGGTATGGCATCACAATACCATTTGGGCATCATGGCTAGTCACTCCCCGAGAAGACGCCGCCACGAATAAGGCAGGCCAGCAGGAACAGCCCTTCCGGACTCATCGGCTCCAGCTCGCCGACGCGCAACATCAGCTTGAAGCCGGACTCGCTGCCCTTGTTGCGGAAAAACATCTGGGCATCAAGGTTTGCGCCGTTCGGTTCCACCGGAATCGGGATGCCCCGCTCGGCATAGTCGGGATACCATGTGTCGATGGTACGCAGCGCATTGCCGATTTTCTGATCACGCAGCGCGGCCTGCCCCATAATCTCCACGCTGTGCGGGCTCTGCGTTTCCGGCGCACCGCCCACGCAATACAGCGGACGGGCAAAGCCCCGCATCTTGTTTTCAAGATAATTCTGCGAGGGAAAGACCTCCACACCGCCGCCCACGCCAAAATCGACATACGCGGACACCCTCAGCTCGGTGTCAGAATCGCCTTGCCAGCCCCTGGCCAGCACTTGCGCCACGGCCTTTTCATCCGGGGTGAAGTCCTCGAAACGGTTAAGCTCCATCCTCAGAGCGTCAAACGTCCTTGCCGTGCCGTCCGGCAGCGTTACGGTAACGGCAACCTTGCTGGCCACCGTGCGGTTCCGCCACAAAAACCGCCCGTTGGCAATGTTTCGCACATACCGGCAGGCCAGCTCATCCAATGCCCCACTCTTCTTGGCCCGCGCCATAAAGTCCTTCAATTCATCCTTGAAGGCGTTGAGTTCTTCCATCTTGTCCTTTTGCCCCGGCGCGCAGGCGAACAAGGCTTTTTCGATATCGATGCCACGCAGGTTGAAGCGCACCCGCAGGCCCGTCGCCTTGGCATCCAGCTTGGCGGTATCCGTCGTCTGGATATTGGCTACTTCCTCCCGTTTCGCACTGGCAGAGGCAGCCTGCTCCTTTTTGCTCGCCTTGTTGATATTCTGTGTGCCGCGAATGCCGTGCCGGACAACCCACAGCTCGGTATCCTGTGCACCGCCTCCAAAGGCATTGTAAAAAAGGCCGTCCGTCACAAGGAGGCAACGCTGAAACGACAATACGCCCGGAAGCTTGCTCAACTTTTTGGCCATGATTCCTTCTCCTTACATTCCGTCATCAACTTCAGTTTCTTCCTGCCGCAACACAAAGGCACCCTTCTGCCCTTCCAGCCAAACAGGACGCCACAACAGCCTTTCAAGATTCCCGGCGGCCCGGCATTCCCGCAGGGAACGGTACTGCACCATGCCGACAAGCGGCTCCGCAAAGGCATGGGCATATCCCCCGCGTGCGCCCCCCCGCCGCTCGAACGGCGTGATGGCGGCGTATCCGACGCAGGCCGCGGACAACCAGCTTGCGTCCTTGTCTGCGGAAGGCGTCCGCCCCAGCCCGCGAATGAGCAGATCCGCCTGATGGCTCTCCTTGGATTCGAGCATGTCGCGCCTATCCATCACAACATACCCGCCGCCGATCTGTTCCAGCGCATGGAGCAGCTTCTCCGCGGCAACAACCTTTCCGTGCCCCACGACCTGACCGCCGGCCAACCGCGACTGATGCAAAAAGTCCTCGGCCTCGCCCGGATCGTACAGGTTTTCCAGTTCCCAGATCAGGCTGACCCGCAAATGGGCGCAGGCTACGGGCTGGAGTGAAAGCGCATGGGCATTTTTTGAAGAGTAGTCGCTGCCATTGGCTGACTTGCTGAATGTGAAGGCGGCGGCCCGCCGCTGTTGCGGGGAAAAGACCCCGTAAAAACTCTGTCCGAGAGCTTCGCGATCGTGGTGGACAAGTGCCACTCCCCGGACTCTGGCCCCTCCGCCCAAGTGATGACATAACGCCTCGCCAAGCCCGTAGGCGGCAAAGAGCGGCGGCCCGCCGATCAGAAAGGACGCGCCGATCATGTTTGCCGTCTGCACGCGCACTCGAGGAAATACGAGATAACTCATCGGAAACAATCCTCCAGAATACCCGCAACCGTTGCAGAAGCCGTTGCATCGAGCACCAGCCTCTCCTTCTGCGCCTGCTCCCTGCCCGTGTCGGGCAGTACAATCCAGGCGGATTTCATGGCATCGACGACATGCCATGCCATATCACGAGGCCATCCGGCTTCACGCCATGCCGGTTCCAGCAGGCCGCGAATGGCCCTGGGGCGTACGCAGGAAGACACGCGGACAGCACGGCCCGTCTCGGGATGCACTTCCCCCGGCAGGTGCGGCGCGTACTCTTCCAGCATGTTCCGGGTATCCTGCGCGATTTCAAGGACGGCATCCGCAACCTTTTTCAGCAACGCCTCCTCTTCCCGCCGTGTCACCAGATTCGTCGCCTTGACCGATTCGGAGACATCCTCACCCGTCAAACCATGCTCCCTGCGGAAGAGCATGTAGCCGGACAATGTTGCACGCAACGGCCCGGACAAGGCGAAATCCAGCTTGATGCCCTTGTGGAAACAAGAAAAGGCTGCCCGCAGCGTGTGCCTGCCGCGTGGCGCATCCACAAACAGAGGCCGCTGCATCACCCGCACAAGGCCACCCACATTCTGCGGATTGGAGCCGCCGATGCCAAACTGCGCCTGCCGGATCTTGCGGATTGGAGCCGTCTTCTTTTTTGCCTGACCGGGTTGGGAGGAAGCCTTTCCTTTTTCCGCCTCCTTTTCAGCAGGGCCGTTTTCCCCCGATGCTTGGGAGGCCTTTGGAGTCTCTGCCTTCTCGGAAGCTTTCCTTGCTTCCTCAACCGCAGCATTGTGCAGGGAAACCAGCCCGTTTTCTCTGTCGAACAGCAGCTCGCACACACCGCCAGCCGTGATGGGCGTCATCGCCACATAGCCGTCATCCTGCCCTTCTCTGGGAATGAGAAGCTGGCGCAGGCGGTGATCCACATATTCGGTTCCCGTGCTGAATGCGGAAGCCCGTGCCTGCGCCATCGCCGTTCCGATTGCCTCCCGCTCTTCGGGGGAAGCGTGCCGGGAAAACGGCGTATCCCGCAAAACCGCATTGATTTGCTTGCATATTCCGGCGAGTGCGGCCCCTCCCTTGCCATAGTCCAGAGAAAGGGACACCTTCCGGGCCATCAGCGTGCGCGCAGACACATACGGGGCATCAAGGGCATCGCTTTCCGCAAGGCGCACCCCGACAAGCGAGGCGTTGGAATTGACCGTCTTGGAACTGAAATGCACCAGATCCGCTATGGTTTGGGCATACTCTTCCGGGGCGTACCGCTTCCACGGCTTCTCGTTTTTCTGGCCTTCCGGCTGGAGGCCGTCCTCCCTTCCGTTCGTCTCGTCCATGCCGTTCTCCTTGTCATTCATCCAGTGAACGACAGGCTATACCGAATCCCCTGTCGTATTCCCACACGCAGCGTTCTTTCTTATAGGAAACGAGATCCGCCGTCATAGCCCGTTCTTCCTCAATGCCGGCCTCCGCACAAAGCTCGCTCATGGCTTCGGTATCCAGCCACAACCACGCGTTGCCCTTTGCCTCGACAACGCGGAACTCCCGCTCGCTGCTGTCAACCCAGCTGTCCAGAAACCGGTCATGGCCCGTTTGGGGAACGTACCGTTCATACTTCTCCCCAAACTCCTCGCGGCGCAACCGCCACCGTTGCTGCTCCCCTGTGGCGTTGCGGAGGGGCGTGCTGTTGTAGATGCCGTCGGAAAGCAGCTGCGACGCCACAGGCAGTGCCGTAAACAGCGGCTCTCCCTGCCCGCCAAAGTAGCCGCCCAGCCGCTCCGTTATTGCTTTGTCATCGCGCCTGGCAAGGCTGCATGTTGCCGTCTCCAGCCGCACAGCCGCCGTAATATCAAGCCGCCCCTCCTTCCACGGCAGGATTTCCTCCAGATCATGCTTGGAGTACCGCTTTCCGTCACCCTCTTCTTCGTAGCCGGGCCAACGGAACGCAGGAGCTTTTTCCTGCCCTCTTTCCTGATTGTGGCAGTGCCGCCAGTTGAACTGCGGCACAATGACATTCGGCTCGGCGCACGGGCGCAAGCGATGCCGGTTGACGCGCCCAGCCGTCTGTACCAGTGACTGGGCACTGGAAACATCCACTACGGCCCAGTCAAAATCGTGATCGCGCCCGACCTCCTCCACCGGAGTCGCCACAACAATAAAAGGGATACCCTTGCCTTCGGCCGACGCAGCTTCCAGCAGGGAACGGATTTCCGCATCCGCCACGATATGCCCGTCTCCAGCGGCTCGCGACAGCAAAAAGTCCAGCCGCCGCTCCTTGTGAAAACGCGAAATCCGCCAGTCTCCGGCATGGTAGCAGGCAATCATGGCATCAGGCAGCCGCTCCGCCAGATAACAGGCGGTATCTACCGCCGTGCGGATATTCGCCACCCGGACAAGCCCGAAGGAGTAGCGCACCCCGGTTTGCCCGTCCCGGATGGCGTGCCGGGCATGAAGCAGGCTTGCCGCCTCCCCGACGGCTTCCAGCCACGAGGCAACCGTTTTCTCTTTCAGAGGGAAAAGTTCCGCCAGGCGGTACACGGGCTTTTGGGCGATACCCGCAAGCCGGGCCTTGAGCCTGCACGCATAGGCGCGCGAGCATTCCTCCCGGGATGACGAAACGGAATCCCCCGGCGGCTGTACGGCCTGCACGGAAGGCGGTATCCCGTCGTCGATGAACGCCTGCAAAAAAAGCGGCCCTTCCTTGCCCTCGCCGGCGGTCTTGTTGCCGTTCCGCAACCTGCGGGCCATGTCCGCGCCCGAGGCATACGCCTCTGCCACCGCCCGGGCTACCGGATGCGACAGCGTTGCCGAAGAGCAAATCACGTTCCGCCCGAACAGCGCACAGAGCTGAACGAGGCGCAACACCGCAACCAGCGGCTCAGGCTCGTAGGCGTCCACCTCATCAAGCACCAGATCGGCACTCATGAGCCGCAGCAGGGCCTTGACGTGATGCCCCTGCCGGTGCGGTTCGCCGGCGGCGATCAGATAGTCGATTGTGGAAACAAGCAGCGGTGCGCCAACGATACGGCGTTCCTGCGCCTTGGGGAAAAAGGAATCCAGCCATGCCGGGAGCGTCCAGATGCCGCCGGAGGTCTGGGCTTCGGTTTCGGCGGGGTTGCCGTCATCATCGCTCCAGCCGTCAGCGTCGTGCCCGCTCCGCTTGTCCGCGGACTCGAAAAGTTTCCGCGCCACGCTGTCCCCGATGACCGTCGCCAGATCGGATTCACCGATCCCGAGCTGGCTTTGCAGGGCTTTCCCCGTCTGGAGGGTCAGGCTTCGCAGGTTCAGGGCGATGGAAAGCCGCGGCGCGCCGCTTCGGGAAAGCACACAGGCGGCCCGCACGTTCATCCGGGTCTTGCCGCTGCCGGTTCCAGCCATGTTGAAAACCAGCACCCCCACATCGGGCCACTCTTCCCGCGCCCCGGACAACGCCTCCGCCGCCTCGTTTTGCCAGGCAAACCGCCCCTCCGGATCTGCGGGGCGCAGCAGGGCTTCCCGGGCGCACGGCTCAAGGCCGTCCAGAGAAGCCTCGGGATGGGCCGCAAGCTGCGCCAGCCGCCACACGGTATCGGCGGCCCGCTCCGACACCCGGGCCAGATGCTCCTCCAGCGGCTGGTTGGGACAACGCTTCCCGTTCTCAAGGCGGGTATTGGCAAGGGCAACATTCCCCGAGGTTCGGGAAGGCGACTGCTGCGCCGATATCGTATGATCCGCCAGCACCAGCGCGGCGCGAGCGTAGAGGAACACCGCCCTCCAGTAGGCTGTCCACGCTTCTCCGGACATGCCTTCCGAGGCTCTTTCAAGCCGTGCGTCAAGCCTCCGGGCCGTTTCGCAAAGCCCTTCCGGGATGACCGCCTCGTCCCACGGAACGAACAGGGGATCAGAATCTGTCCACGAATGTTTTTCCCGCACCAACCTGCCGTAGGGCTTGGGAAGATGAAGCCTGGGAGCTTGGGAGACGCCTTTCACGGCCCCTGAAGAAAACAATCCGTGATGCGTGGCGATCAGCGCATCCACACATTCCCGCGCGGAAGCGATGCCGTACCGCGAGGCACTGCCGATCTCTCGATCGCCCAGCACGGTCTCGTATTTCGGGGCGTACAGACCTCTCCACGCCACAGCCCACGCCTCGCTCTTTCGCAGGGCCTGCCATAGCCGGAGGGAGATCCATTCATGGCGGATGGAGTCCCACTGCGGAGGCTCGCCTCTCAGCTTGTCCTGAAACCGGGTGGAATATTTTCCGAAGTCGTGCAGCAGGCCAGAGAGCCGCGCGGCAAGCCCGGCATGGCGTACCCACCCGGCAGGGACAGCAGGAACAGCCCTTTTGCGGTGCCCCGCCGGAAAATGCCCGCCAGCCCCGAACCGGCTGCGGGAACCTACAATCCATAGCAGCTTCATGCGGCGTCCGTCATTCTGATAGCAGGCCACGGCTGTCTGGCGCGTGGCTTTCCCGGCCAGCGCAGCCCGCACCTCGCGGAGGGCCTCGTCCGTCATGGGCGTCACCCAGCACCTGTCTCCAGCCCGCATCGCATAGCTGTCCAGAATGGCCCGGCTGCGGCGGACGGCCTTTTTCTGACACGCCGAAATGAAGAGTACATGCATAGAAAAACAACTACCATGCTGCAAAACGGTTGCCTAGCCCCAGCCGGCTGTACGATAAGACTCCCCTGCCTTTTACGTTTTTCGAAAGGGGACACCTGCAAGGCAGGCTCTCCGCACAGCTTGCCGACGCCCCAAACCCCGGGGAACAAAAAAGCGCATCCGGCCCAGGCTTCAGATGCGCTCCCTTGTGCAGCCAGTGGCCCCCGTCAACAGATCCCGCCGACGGTATCCGCCTTTTCAAGCTGTTCTTCATAGGCCGCATCCTGCACCGCCTCGAACTTGCGGAGGCTTTCATCAAACAGCCTCATATAATAGAGCGAGTTCCCGAAAAGCGCGACCATCAGAGTTCCTGCCTCAATCTCTTCCGCGGAAACGTAGTTCCTGCGGTTCCCTTCCATTGTCGTCAGCGCGGACTGGAGCTGCGCGATGAGATCCCGAAGCCCCATTGCCGGGACAGCCACGCCGTCGACGTCCCGGGTGGGGAATGCGTATTCCTTATCCATAATTACCTCCCTCCAAGTCCCTTCCTTGTAAGCCGGACTGTTTCCATGCACAAGCCTTTCGGGAACATCTTTGGCCTTGACAGGAGCAGGCTTCGGGAGTATTGCGTTGGGTTCTGCCTTGCCTGTTTCATCGCACCCGGATGGGTGACTCAAGAAAACAGGCCACAGTCCATAAGGAGGATTCTGGCATGAGAAAGTTTGAAACCCTGCTGCTCCTTTCCCCGGAGCTTGCCGCCGATGCGCGTGAAGCGTTGATTGGCACCTTCACCGGTGTCATCGAACGCGCCGGTGGTCAGGTGACTGCGGATCACTGGGGCATGCGCGACCTCGCCTACCCTGTCCGCAAACAGATGCGCGGCTACTTCGTGCGCCTCGAATACGTCGCCCCCGGCGACACCGTGGCCGAACTCGAACGCATCATTCGCATCAGCGACGGCGCGTTCAAGTTCATCACCGTAAAGCTGGCCGACGCGGCCGGGGAGGTTGCGTAGCATGGCCTTCAAGAAAAAGTTTGCGCCCCGTCGCAAGTTCTGCCGTTTCTGCGCGGACAAGGATCTGCCGCTTGATTACAAGCGTCCCGACATCCTGCGTGACTATATCACGGAACGCGGCAAGATCATTGCCCGCCGTATCACCGGCACCTGTGCCAAGCACCAGCGTCTGCTCTCCACCGAGATCAAGCGCGCCCGTCAGATGGCTCTGCTGTTCTACACCGCCGGCCATTCCTCTGACGTGAAGAAAAAGAGCAACATCTAAGGAGACCCGGTATGAAAATCATTCTTCGTGCCGATGTGGAAAACCTGGGTCGCCTTGGCGATGTGGTGACGGTGAAGGCCGGTTATGGCCGTAACTTCCTGTTGCCTCAGGGTCTGGCCATGCTGGTCACCCCCGGTAACCTCAAGGCTTTTGAACTGGAACGCAAGAAGCTGCAGGCCCGTATGGACGCCCTGCGCTCCGCCGCCGACGAACTCGCCGGCAAGCTGGAAGGCCTCGTGCTGCCCATCGTCATGCGCGTGGGCGACAACGACAAGCTCTACGGCTCCGTGACCACCGCCATCATCGGCGATGCGCTGAGCGCACAGGGCATCGAAGTGGATCGTCGCCGCATCCTGCTCGACCATCCCATTCGTACCCTCGGCGATCATCCTGTCCGCGTGCGCCTGCATGCCGACGTTATCGCTTCCCTCACCGTGAAGGTTGTCTCCGAAGACAAGGCGCACCTCGTTGAAGAGGAAGCCGCCGAAGCTCCGGCCGAAGCCGCTACGGAAGAAGCCGCCGAATAGTTTATTGCGCCGCCCCCGGGACATGTCCCGAGGGCGGCGACTCACCGGCGAGCTCCTCTGCTCCTCCTTCTCAAGCGTCCCCAAACAGAGGAATTCCCGCATGGCATCTCCCGCCGATCCCAACAGGGCATCAAACGATCTGCTCCGTAGGGTTCCCCCCCACAGCGTCGAAGCCGAACAGGCTGTTCTGGGGGGTATTTTTATCCGCAACAACGTCTTCCACACGCTGGTGGACACGCTTTCTTCCGAAGATTTTTACCTTCCCGCCCATCAAACGCTCTTCGCGTCCTTTCTTGAGCTGTACCGCCGGAACGCTCCCATCGATCTCGTCTCCGTCGCAACCTACCTCAGAGATCAGGGGCGGCTGGAGGCCATCGGCGGCATGGCCTACCTCTCCGAGCTGACGCAGACGGTCGTCAGCGGTGCAAACGCAGAATATTATTCGACCATCGTTCGCGACAAGGCCTTGCAGCGTTCCCTTATCGGGGCCTGCTCCGACATTATCAGCAACTGCTTTGACCAGTCCCGCAGCGTCGACATCCTGCTTGACGAATCCGAGCAGGCCGTCTTCTCCATCTCCGAACGGACATCCGGCAAAGCCTTCAAAAGCTCCAAAGAACTCGTCAACCGCGTCTTTGAAGAGCTGACCAAACGCTTTGAGCAGAAAGAAGCCGTTACCGGCGTCACGACAGGGTACAATCGCCTCGATCAGATGACCGCCGGGCTTCAGCCTTCCGATCTCATCATCGTAGCCGCTCGCCCCTCCATGGGCAAAACGGCCTTTGCCCTGAACATGGCCATGCGGGCCGCCGTGCAGGACAATGTTCCGGTCGCTATCTATTCGCTGGAAATGTCGATGGATCAGCTCATGATGCGTATGCTCTGCGCGTGGGGCAAGGTCGACCTTTCCCACCTGCGCCGCGGCTTCCTCGACTCTGAGGAGTGGAGCCGCCTCTACCACGCTGCGGACGTACTCGGGCAGGCCCCCATCTTCATCGATGACACCCCCGCCCTTTCGCCGCTGGAACTGCGCGCCCGCACCCGCCGCCTCAAGGCGGAATCCGGCGTCGGCCTTGTCATGGTAGACTACCTCCAGCTCATGCGCGGCTCCAAACGGACGGACTCCCGCGAGCAGGAAATTTCAGAAATATCCCGTTCCCTCAAGGGATTGGCGAAGGAAATGAACATTCCGGTCGTGGCCCTTTCCCAGCTCAACCGAAAGCTGGAAGAACGCACCGACAAACGCCCCCTGCTGTCCGACCTGCGCGAATCGGGAGCCATCGAACAGGATGCCGACGTCATCATGTTCATCTACCGCGACGAGGTCTACCACAAGCAGCCCGACAACCCGCACAAGGGAAGCGCGGAAATCATCATCGGCAAGCAGCGCAACGGCCCCATCGGTACGGCGACGCTGGCCTATCTTGGAGCCTACACGGCCTTTGAAGATCTCGAACCCGGACTGTCGCCCCAGCCTTCCGAAGCGGGCGGCGCATAACCTTCCCGAGGCACGTTATGAAACCACTCGCTCCCATTGCTCCCACATCCATGCCTGATCTGGATCTCGTCGTCGGACAGCTGTGTGCAGCCGACTCGCTTGAAACGGTTCTGCACCATCCGCTCCACGATTCTCCCATGCCCTCGCTCGAAGAGCTGCACGAAATCATGTCCCGCCTCAAGGCGGCACTCTTCCCCGGCTACTTCGGCGTCTCCTGCGTGCATGTGGAATCGATGCGCTATCACCTTTCCGCCAATCTGGATTCCATTTTCCGCAAGCTTGCGGAACAGATCCGGCGCGGCGGCTGCTTTGCCTGCGCCAGCTACGCCACCGACTGCATGAGCTGCGAACAGGTTTCCATGCGTAAGGCCATGGAGTTCATGCAGCGTCTGCCGCATATCCGCCGGATGCTGGCATCCGACGCCAAGGCGGGCTATGAGGGCGATCCCGCAGCCTCCAGCGCAGGAGAAACCATCTTCTGCTATCCTTCCATGCAGGCCATGACCCATCATCGCATCGCGCACGAGCTGTACACGCTCGGCGTACCGGTCATTCCGCGCATCATCTCCGAAATGGCCCATTCCGCTACGGGGATTGATATCCATCCTGGCGCAACCATTGGCGAAGAATTTTTCATCGACCACGGCACCGGCGTCGTTATCGGGGAAACCGCCATCATCGGCAAGGGCTGCCGGTTGTATCAGGGCGTTACCCTCGGCGCGCTCTCCTTCCCCAAGGACAGCAACGGGGTTCTGGTCAAGGGCAACCCTCGCCATCCGATTCTGGAGGACAATGTCACGGTCTACGCCGGGGCTACCATCCTCGGGCGGATCACCATCGGCAAGGGTTCCATCATCGGCGGCAACGTCTGGGTGACCAAAGGGACGGAACCGGGAACCAAGCTGGTGCAGAGGCTCTCCTCCCAGTCCACCGAAGATTCGCTTATGGGCAAGGTCTGATGCCATGAAAACGCTCTGCACCTGCCTTGTCCTTCTGCTGCTCGCCGCCCTCTCCGGATGCGCCGGCTCCTCCAGCGTCAAGGTCAAGGGGGAAATGCAGCACGGCGTCACGATTGAACACCGCACATAACGGCCGCCGGACGTTCCCGTGTTCTCGGCAAGCCTGCTTTTCGACAGCCTTTTCCGCATGGAGAAGGCTGTCTTTGCATGCGGGGCCGGCCTTACCAGAATGAGAATTTTCTCAATCTGAGAAGGCATTCCTGCCTGCAAACACGCTGCTCATTTTCATATCCACACAGAGTTATTGCCTATAATACGCCTTTCCCATACTGGCCCGACACTTGCTTGTATGGAAGAAGACCGGCTGACCGGCATCATTCTTCTGGAGGCCTTCCATGAGCAACGTCGATTTTTCCCGCATCAACGAACGTGCCAGACACTACGAACCGGACATGACCCGCTTTCTGCGCGACATGATCCGCATTCCGAGCGAAAGCTGTCAGGAAAAAGACGTCATCCTGCGTATCCGGGATGAAATGGAAAAGGTTGGATTCGACAGGGTCGAAATCGACAAGATGGGCAACGTGCTCGGATATATCGGGAATGGGCCGCGCCTGATTGCCTTTGACGCGCACATTGATACCGTAGGCGTCGGCAACCGCGCGAACTGGTCCTTCGATCCCTATGAAGGTTGCGAAGACGCCGAAACTGTCGGCGGACGCGGTGCGAGCGATCAGGAGGGCGGCATGGCCAGCATGGTCTATGCCGGAAAGCTCATTAAGGAACTTGGCCTGTGCCCAGCCGACTGCACCATTGTCATGGTCGGTACCGTGCAGGAAGAAGACTGCGATGGCCTGTGCTGGCAGTACATCATCAACGAAGACGGACTGAAGCCGGAATTTGTGGTGTCCACCGAGCCTACGGACGGCGGCATCTACCGTGGACAGCGCGGGCGCATGGAAATACGGGTGGATGTCAGCGGCGTATCCTGCCACGGCTCAGCCCCGGAGCGCGGCGACAATGCCATCTACCGCATGGCGCATATCCTTGCCGAGCTTGAAGAACTCAATACGCGCCTGAAGGACGATCCGTTTCTCGGCAAGGGCAGCCTCACCGTCTCCCAGATTTTCTATACCTCGCCTTCGCGCTGCGCCGTTGCGGACAGCTGTTCCATTTCCGTAGACCGCCGCCTCACCTTTGGCGAGGACAAGGCCCTTGCCATTTCCCAAATTGAGAATCTTCCTTCGGTCAAGGCGGCCGGAGCAAAGGCCCGCGTTTCCATGTATACCTATGAGGTTCCCTCATGGACCGGGCTTGTCTACCCTACCGACTGCTATTTCCCCACATGGGTGCTTCCCGAAGACCATCCGGTAACAAAGGCCACGGAAGCAACCTACCGTGCCCTGTTCCACCGAAAGCCCCGCACCGACAAGTGGACCTTTTCCACGAACGGCGTTGCGATTATGGGACGTTACGGCATCCCGGTCATCGGCTTCGGGCCGGGCAAGGAAAAGGAAGCCCATGCCCCCGACGAAAAGACGTGGAAGCAGGATCTCGTCGACTGCGCCGCCCTCTACGCGGCCCTGCCCACAACCTATGTGCTCAACGCACAATAGCCGGTACGCTTTCCGTTGCCGAACAGAATACGGACGAGGAGCACACCATGAACCGAAAACTTGCGGTCATCGCCATCGGGGGCAACTCCCTCATCAAACACCGCGACAAGCAGAGCGTCGAAGATCAGTACCTTGCCCTGTGCGAGACGATGGAACACATCGCCGATGTCATTGAGCGGGGCTGGCAGGTGCTGATCACCCACGGCAACGGCCCGCAGGTAGGCTTCATCATGCTGCGCTCCGAAATAGCCCGTTCGGTGGCGGGGATGCACATTGTCCCGCTGGTGAGCTGCGTGGCGGATACGCAGGGAGCCATCGGCTACCAGATCCAGCAGTCGCTGGACAACGTGCTCCGTCGGCGCGGCCTTGCCGAAAAATCAGGAAAAACCGTCACGGTGGTCACGCAGGTGCGCGTGGATATCGCCGACCCCGGATTTTCCGATCCCGACAAGTTTGTCGGCGAGTTCTACAATGCGGAGCAGATTCCCGAGCTGCGCCAGCAACACCCGGACTGGGTGCTCAGGCCGGACGCCAACCGGGGCTGGCGGCGCGTGGTTCCATCCCCTGCTCCCATTGAAATCATTGAACTTGAAGCCATCAAAAACCTGCTGGAGGCAGGGTTCAACGTCGTTGCCGTGGGCGGAGGCGGCATCCCGGTCGTCCGGATGCCGGAAGGGCTCTTCGGCGTGGATGCAGTCATCGACAAGGATCTTGCCTCGTCCCTGCTGGCAACACAGCTTGGCGCAGAACTCCTCGCCATTTCCACCGGCGTGGAGCATGTTTCCCTCAACTACGGGACACCCATGCAAACGCCCCTGCACAGCGTCCCGGTTGCCGAGATGGAACGCTATCTTGCCGAAGGGCATTTCCCCGCCGGGAGCATGGGCCCCAAGATACGGGCGGCTGTGGACTTCATCCGCAACGGCGGTTCCGAAGTCGTCATCACCAGCCCGGAATTTCTGAACGCCGCCCTTGCCGCCGGTGCGGGCACACATATTACCAGCAAGTAACAGGAGCCTCTCATGGATACAATCCGTATTCGCAACCTCATCGAACGCCTTGCCGAACGCGACTACCGCCGCATGTATATGGATGATTTCTTGCTGACATGGGAGAAGACGGACGAGGAAATCGCCGCGACGTTCCTTGTGGCGGAAATCCTGCGGGGGCTGCGTGAAGCCAACATCTCATGCCGGATGTTCGATTCCGGGCTTGGCATTTCGTTGTTCCGCGACAACTCCACGCGCACGCGGTTCAGCTTTGCCAGCGCGTGCAACCTGCTGGGCCTTGAGGTGCAGGATCTCGACGAGGGAAAATCCCAGATCGCGCACGGGGAAACCGTCCGCGAAACAGCGAACATGATTTCCTTCATGGCTGATGTCATCGGCATCCGGGACGACATGTACATCGGCAAGGGAAACGCCTACATGCGCTCGGTCTCCCAAGCCGTGCAGGAAGGCCGCAACGACGGCGTGCTGGAACAGAGGCCCACGCTCGTCAACCTCCAGTGCGACATCGACCATCCTACCCAATGCATGGCGGACATGCTTCATATCATCAACCATTTCGGCGGAGTCGAAAAGCTCAAGGGCAAGCGCATCGCCATGAGCTGGGCCTACTCCCCTTCCTACGGAAAGCCGCTTTCCGTGCCGCAGGGGGTCATCGGGCTGATGACGCGCTTCGGCATGGATGTCGTGCTGGCCCACCCCGAGGGATACGAGGTCATGGGTGGCGTCGAGGACGTGGCCCGCCGCAACGCCGCCGCAACCGGTGGTTCCTTCACCAAAACCAACGACATGGCCGAAGCCTTTCAGGACGCGGACATCGTTTATCCCAAGAGCTGGGCTCCCTTTGCCGCCATGCAGCAGCGCACGGATCTGTACGGGGCCGGCGATATGGACGGCATCAAAAAGCTGGAAAAGGAGCTGCTTGCACAGAACGCCGACCATAAGGGCTGGGAGTGCACCGAGAAGCTGATGGCCTCCACCCGCAACGGTTCGGCGTTGTATCTGCACTGTCTGCCTGCCGACATTTCCGGCGTGTCCTGTTCCGAAGGAGAGGTCGCCGCAAGCGTTTTCGATCGCTACCGTGTCCCGCTGTACAAGGAGGCGAGTTACAAGCCGTACATCATCGCCGCGATGATCACCCTCGCCCGAAAGCGCAATCCGGCGGATCTGCTGCTGCATCTGCTTGAAAGCGGCAAGCCCCGCTGTCTGTAGGGAGGGCCGGGTACTGGACACGGACGTGGAGGGGCCTTCCCTAAAAGGCCCCTCCCCCGATCCTTCCCGCAAAAAAGGCAGCCTGTCGGCAGAGTACAGGGCGGAAGCCCCTTGGCCTGAGAGGTTGCCGCCGGAAAAAGCGGCAGGACGGGAGGGGGAACGCACCTCGGCGGAACGGTTGGAAAACGGTGCTGTTCTGCCTGGCTTTTCCCCTGCATAGAGTTTTCCTTTGCTGTACATGCCCAAAGTTGTATAGGTGAAAGCAGGAAAAGGCGGAATGCCGCTGCGTCCGCTTTTCCGTCCACCGCAGCGTCTTTCAGGAGCCATGCCATGATTGCGTTCAGACTCAACGGACAGGCGGCAAGCTACGACGGCGATCCTGCCGTGTCGCTTCTTTCCTATCTCCGCAATGATCGGCATCTCACCGCCGCAAAGGACGGCTGCTCCGCACAGGCCGCCTGCGGAGCCTGCCTCGTGGAGCTGAACGGCAGGGCCTGCCTTTCCTGCTCCACGCCCATGAGCAAGGTCGAAGGCGGCGAAGTCATGACGCTGGAGGGCTTGCCCGAAAGCCTGCGCCGGACGCTCGGCATGGCCTTCGTCAACCGGGGAGCCGTACAGTGCGGCTTTTGTACCCCGGGTTTCCTCATGCGGACCAAGATACTGCTGCAAGCCAACCCCAATCCGACCCGCGCGGAGGTCATCAGGGCCGTCCGCCCCCATCTCTGCCGCTGTACCGGCTACATCAAGCTGGTGGAGGCCATCCTCGACGCCGCTGAATTGTTACGGAATGGAAACATGCCGGAAAGCGACCACAATCCCCGGCTTGGCTCAAGCTGGCCCAAGTACGGCGGCTACGAACGCGCCATTGGAGTACGCCCCTTTGTAAACGACATCGAAGCCCCCGGCATGGCGCACGGCGCGCTTGTCTTCAGCGAGCACCCCCGCGCCCGCGTGTTGGCGATCGATACGAAACAGGCCGAGGCCATGCCCGGCGTCATCCGCATCATCATGGCGGAGGATATCCCCGGAGAACGGGTTCTGGGGCTTTATGCCAAGGACTGGCCCGTGTACGTCAGGGCCGGGGAAATCACCCGCTACATCGGGGATGTTCTGGCCTGTGTGATTGCGGAAACCGAGGCCGAAGCACGGGCCGCCGCCGCGTGCGTAGGCGTTGAATACGAGGTGCTGACGCCGCTTCTCGATATGGAAGAGGCGGAAACCTCGCCCATCCGCATCCATGAAAAGGGCAATATTCTGCTGGACAAGACCATCCGGCGCGGCGATCCGGTGGACGAGGCCCTTTCCCGGTGCGCCTTTACCGCCGAGGCGACCTACCGGACACAGGCCGTCGAACACGCCTTCCTCGAACCCGAGGCAGCCCTTGCCGTTCCCGAGGCCGGGGGTGTGCGGCTCCATGTCCAATCACAGGGCATCTGGCATGACAAGGCCGATATCGCCGCCCTGCTCCACGTCCCGACACCCAGGGTAACGGTTGCGCTTGCCGACTCCGGCGGAGCTTTTGGCGGCAAGGAAGACTTCACCTGCCAGCCGCACGCCGCCCTTGCTGCCTTTCTGCTCGGGCGTCCGGTCAAGGTCAGGCTCTCCCGCCCCGAATCCATCCGCATGCACCCCAAGCGGCACGGCATGAAGCTCCACTACATCATCGGATGCGATGGACAGGGGCTGCTGCAAGCCGCCAAAATCCGGATTCTGGCGGATACCGGAGCCTATGCCTCGGCGGGCGGCCCGGTCGTCACCCGCACGGGAACCCACGCCACCAGTGCCTACCACATCCCTTCCGTGGACGTGCATGTGAAGGCGGTGTTCACCAACAACCTCCCGGCTGGCGCATTCCGGGGCTTCGGCGTCAACCAGTCGAACTTTGCCATGGAATGCCTCATCGACGAGCTGTGCGAAAAGGGCGGCTTCGACCGCTGGCAGTTCCGCTATGACAATGCCGTGGCTCCGGGCCGCATGGTCACCACCGGGCAGGTTCTCGGAGAGGGAACCGCCCTGCGCGAAACCCTGCTTGCCGTGCGCGAGGCCTTCCGCAGCCATCCGCGTGCGGGCATCGCCTGCGCCATCAAAAATTCCGGCATCGGCAACGGCATCCCCGAGCCGTGCGACTGCTACCTTGAGGTGCACCCCGCCCCGGATCAGCCAGCCGGGGCAAGGCTCGTCCTGCATCAGGGCTGGACGGAAATGGGGCAGGGCATCAACACCGTAGCCCGACAGATGCTGTGCGAAGTCGCCGAGCTGGGGCCGGACATCGACATTTCCATCACCGCCTCCACCGAATACGGAGCCTTTGCGGGCAGCACCACCGCCAGCCGGGGCACATTCCAGCTCGGGCACGCCGTGGTCAATGCCGCCCGCCAGCTCCGCAACGATCTGGACAAGTACGGCGGACGGCTCGACCGGCTGGTGGGCCGTTTTTACAAGGGCCACTACGATTCGGCAGGCCAAACGTCCGGACAGGGCGCGCCGGGAGAAATCCGCAACCACGTCTCCTACAGCTTCGCCACCCACGTCGCCTTTCTGGACCAACACGGCAGGGTCGAAAAAATCCTTGCCGCGCACGATTCGGGCCGTGTCGTCAACCGTCCCCTCTATGAAGGGCAGGTACAGGGCGGCGTGGTCATGGGCATGGGCTATGCCCTTACGGAAAGCATCCCGGTCAGGGAAGGCCGCCTGACCTCGGGAAAGCTCAACGCCTGCGGCCTGCCCCGCGCCGCGGATGTGCCGGACATCGAGGTCATCGCCGTGGAAGTCCCCGATCCGGAAGGGCCTTGCGGGGCCAAGGGCATCGGGGAAATCGCCTGCATCCCCACGGCCCCCGCCATCATCAACGCGCTGTATCAGGTGGACGGCATCCGCCGCCGCGAACTGCCCGCAAACAAAAAAGGCTAGCGGCCCTGCCGCCTTTCTGAAATCATTGAAAAAGAGGCGGGAAGGGCGAACAGTCGCCTGAATACGCCGAGGCACCTCCCCCGCAGGGCCGTTTCTCCACCACATGCCCAAAGGAGCCGACAATGAGCCTGTACCTGCACAATGCCCTCTGGATTGATCCCGAAACCTTCGCGGCGACGACAGCCACCATCAGGATCGAGGAAGGGCCTTTCGGCGGCATGGACATGGACGCCGCCATCCCGTGCCCCTCGGAGCGCAGGCCGGAAGACCGGATTCTGGATTGTACGGGCCGCCTTGTCATGCCTTCCTTCGGCTGCGGACACCACCATATCTATTCGGCACTGTCCCGGGGCATGCCCCCTGCTCCCAAGGCCCCGGCCAATTTTCTCCAGACGCTGGAATATGTCTGGTGGCGCATGGACAAGCAGCTCGATCTCGCCATGATCGAGGCCAGCGCGCTTGCCACCGCCCTCTACTGCGCCAAGAACGGCACAACCTTCATCATCGATCACCACGCCTCGCCCTTCCATATCGAGGGCAGCCTCGAAACCATTGCCAGGGCACTGGACAAGGTCGGCCTCGGGCATCTTCTCTGCTACGAACTCTCCTGCCGCGACGGCGAGGAAATCAAGGAAAAGGGCCTTGCCGAAACCGACGCCTACCTGTCCTCGGGCCGCAAGGGGCATGTGGGGCTGCACGCCTCCTTCACGGTGGACGATGATCTGCTGGAGCGGGCGGTTGCCCTTGCCGACAAGCATCAGACCGGTATCCATGTCCATGTCGCGGAGGGAATCGAGGATCAGGAGCACTGCGCCCGAACCTACGGCAAAAGCGTGGTGCGCCGGTTTGCCGAGGCCGGAGTCCTCGATCTGCCGCTGACCATTCTGGCCCACTGCATCCATCTTGACGAAACGGAACGCGGCCTGATCCGGACATCCCCCTGCTGGGTCGTCCAGAACACGGAGAGCAACCTCAACAACAGGGTGGGGCTGGGACGCTACAACGATCTTCCCCGGGTCATGCTCGGTACGGACGGCATGCACAGCGACATGATCCGCAGTGCCCAGTCCGCCTACTTCATCGCCGGGACAGCGGAAGGCGGCATGTCCCCGCAGGCGGCCTGTGAACGCTTCCGCGCCGTACACGAGCACATCGGAAGGCACCGTGCCCCCGGCAGCGGAGCAAACAACGTGGTCATCCTCAAGTACGACTCCCCCACGCCGCTTACACCGGAAAACTTCGCGGGCCACTTCTGCTACGCCTTCGACGCCCGCAACGTGGAAAGCGTCATCAGCCAGGGCCGCCTCATCGTGGATCACGGCAGGCTGACCAGCATGGATGAATCCGACATCCTCGCCTATGCCAACGAACAGGCCAGGCGGTTGTGGTCCCTGCTCTAACCGTTCAACAGGAAAGCGTTCCATGCGTACACTCATCACCGGCGGCCTGATAGCCAGAGCGGACGGCGTATTCAATGCGGATCTTCTTGTCGAGGGAGGACGGATTCTCGAACTCGGCGAACGGCTTCACGCCGCCCCGCAGCCGGACGGCACGAACATCGTCAACGCCGCCGGCTGCGTGGTCATGCCGGGCGGCGTGGACGTACACACGCATGTCAACCTGACGGCAGGGGACGAACACGTTTCCGACGGGTTCGAGGCCGGAACTCTGGCGGCGGCATGGGGCGGGACAACAACCATCGTGGAGCATCCGGGCTTCGGCCCGCAGGGATGCGGCCTCGCTTCCCAGCTTGAGTCGTATCTGGAGCAGGCGGAGGGGAACTGCCATGTCGATTACGCCCTGCACGGCGTGCTCCAGCATACGGACGACGCCATCCTCTCCCAGCTGCCCGAAATCGTGAGCCGCGGCTTCCCGACCCTCAAGGCCTACACCACCTACGACGGCAGGCTGGACGACGAGTCCCTGCTTCAGGTGCTGGACGCCCTGCGCCGGGCGGGGGGTCTGCTCGCCGTGCACTGCGAAAACCACGCCATCACCCGCTTTCTGGGAAACAGGCTGCGCCGGGAAGCTCCCCACAATCCGGCAAGCCATCCCCGAAGCCGCCCCCCGTACTGCGAGGCCGAAGCGATCGACCGCCTTCTCAAGCTGGCTCGCGCCGCGGAAGCCCCCGTCTATATCGTCCATCTTTCCACGGCGGAAGGACTGGCCCGCATCCGGGAGGCGCAGCGGGCCGGGCAGCCGGTCATTGCCGAAACCTGCCCGCAATACCTGCTGCTTGACGAATCCGCCTATGCCGATCCGGACGGGCTTCAGTACGTCATGGCCCCGCCTCTGCGGACAGCGGCGGATCGCGCCGCGCTCTGGGAAGGGCTTGCCGACGGCAGCATTTCCGTAGCCGCTACGGACCACTGTTCTTTTTCGCTGGCCCAGAAGAATGCCCGCGCAACCGCAAGCGTGCTGGACTGTCCCGGCGGCATCCCCGGCGTGGAAACCCGCCTTCCGCTGCTCTTCAGCGAAGGCGTCCTGCGCGGACGCCTGACCCTCCCCCGCCTTGCGGAAACAGCCTGCACCGCCCCGGCCCGCATCATGGGGCTGTCCGGCAAGGGACGGCTGGAGCCTGGTGCGGATGCCGACATCGTGGTCATCGACCCCTCGGACGAACGCCTCGTCAAGGCCCGCAGCCTGCACCAGAAAACGGACTTCACACCCTATGAAGGCCTGATCGTGCGCGGCTGGCCCCGCCACGTCTGGCTGCGCGGAGAAGCTATCATTTTCGACAAACAGTTCTGCGGCTATACCGGACAGGGAAACTTCGTGCCCAGAACCCTGTAAACGCCCTGCGGAAGTTTCCCCTTCTCCAACCGCCATCTCGACTGCTCAAGGAGAGAGCCATGCATACCGACCGTTTTGCGCCGCTGGATGCCACCACGCTTCTGCGCTGGATACAGCACGATCTCCCGAATGGACAGCTTTTCGGCATCGACCGGAGGCTCTTTTTCATGCCGAAGCCCGGAGATCCCTTCCGCATGGAACGCTACGGGAAGACGCTGGAAACTCCGCTCGGCGTGGCGGCCGGCCCGCATACCCAGCTTGCCCAGAACATCCTTTCCGCGTGGCTGTGCGGGGCGCGGTACATCGAGCTGAAAACCATCCAGACCCTCGACGAGCTGAACGTCGCCAAGCCCTGCATCGACATGGCGGACGAAGGCTACAACTGCGAATGGTCGCAGGAGCTGAAGCTGGAGCAATCCTTTCAGGAGTATCTCAAGGCCTTTGTGCTGATCCATGTCCTGCGGAACCTGTTTGGCCTGCCAGCGGAAACGGACGCGGGGAAAGGCCCCGGCTTCATCTTCAACATGAGCGCGGGGTACAACCTTGAAGGCATCAAGGCTCCCGGCGTGCAGCGGTTCCTCGATCGCATGGAAAACGCGGAAGAGGACGTGCGGAAGCTCAAGGCCGAGCTTGCCCCCCTGTATCCGCGCATCGAAGATCTGCCCATTCCCTCCCGCCTCTCCGACAACCTCACGGTGTCGACCATGCACGGCTGCCCCCCGGACGAGATCGAAAACATCGGCCGCTACTTCATCGCCGAGCGCGGCTACCACACCACCATCAAGCTGAACCCGACCCTGCTTGGTCCCAGTCGGCTGCGCAGCATCCTCAATGCCCAGCTCGGCTACGACGTGCGCGTTCCCGACGAAGCCTTCGAGCACGATCTCAAGTACAACGACGGGGTGGCCCTCATCCGCAATCTTGCCGAGGCCGCCCGAAAGGCAGGGGTTGCCTTCGGCGTCAAGCTGACCAATACGCTGGAAACGGCCAACGAGAAGCAGCAGCTCCCCCGCAGCGAGAGCATGGTCTACATGAGCGGCAGGGCACTGCACCCCATCAGCATCAACCTTGCCGAACGCCTCCAGCAGACTTTTGAGGGTGGGCTGGACATCAGCTTTTCCGCCGGGGTGGACGCCTTCAATGTGGCCGACACGCTGGCCTGCGGCATGCGCCCGGTCACCGTCTCTTCGGATCTGCTCAAGCCCGGCGGCTACGGACGCCTGCGCCAGTACCTCGACATCCTTGCCGAGGCCATGCGAAAGGCCACAGCGCACAGCCTCCCTGAGCTTGCCCAAAGCCGCTCGCCCCTCGCCATCAATCCCGCCCTCGAAAATCTGGTCGGCTACGCCGCAGCCATTCTCGGCAGAGACAGCCGGTACCACAAGGATCACGTCCTCTGCGCCTCGGTGAAGACCGAACGCCCCCTGCCGCGTTTCGACTGCTCCGCCGCCCCCTGCATGTCCGCCTGCCCGGCGGAGCAGCAGATCCCCCGCTACATGGATGCCGTAGCCCGGGGCAGGTTCGGGCTGGCGTGGCAGATCATCACCGCGACCAACCCCTTCCCGAACATGCAGGGCATGGCCTGCCACCAGCCCTGCCGAAGCCGCTGTACCCGAGCCAACTGCGACACGCCGCTGCTCATCCGCGAAATCAAGCGATTCGTGGCGGAAAAAATGGCCTGGGTTTCCCCCGAACCTCCGGCGAAACCAGTCGACAAGCGGGTTGCCGTCATCGGGGCCGGGCCGGACGGCCTGTCCTGTGCCCGCTTCCTCGCGGATCAGGGCGTTGAAGTCACCCTTTACGAGAGCAAGCCCGCACCCGGCGGCATGGCGGGGGACGCCATCCCCGCCTTCCGGCTGTCCGGAACGAACCTGCGGCGTGACATCGATGCCGTTCTGAAACGGGGCGTCCGCCTCCACGAACAAACCGCCGTGGATACCGCCCTGTTTGCCCGCCTGCTTGAAGAATACGACGCCGTCCATGTCGCCGTGGGAGCGCAGGAAAGCCTGCCGCTGGGAATTCCCGGCGAGAAGGCGGAAGGGGTGCTTGATCAGCTTTCGTTCCTGTCCGCCGTGCGCCGGGGGCTGGCTGTCGGCATCGGCTCGCACGTCATCGTCATCGGGGCCGGGAACTCGGCCATGGACTGCGCCAGAACCGCCCGCCGTCTGGTTGGCCCGGACGGTGACGTCACCATCGCCTACCGCCGCACCCGCCGGGAGATGCCCGCCGACAGCGAGGAGCGCACTGCCGCGCTTGCTGAAGGCATCCGGCTTGTGGAGCTGTGCGCCCCGGAAGCCGTCCTTCAGGAAAACGGGCATGTTTCCGGCCTGCTCTGCCGCAGGATGCGGCTGGAGCCGGAGCCTCATGGAGGACGCGCCCGGCCCGTGGCTACGGAGGAAACCGTTACGCTGGCGGCGGATACGGTCATCGTTTCCATCGGGCAACGGGTCCGTGCCGACTTCCTGCCCGCTGGCGTGCGCCTCGGAACGCCCGGCACATGCCGCACCTCGCATCCCAAGATCTTCGCGGGCGGCGACGCCGTGCGCGGCGCAGCGACCCTGATCGACGCCGTGGGCGACGGGCGGCGGGCCGCCGCATGCATCCTCGAAAGCCTCGGACTCCCCGTCCAGACCGATCCCCTGCCCCCCGACGACCGCAGGCCGGATCTCGATGGGCTGCGTATCCGGCAGGCGACCCGTGTCATGGGCCTCCCGCTTCCCGAACGCCTTCCCGAAGAACGGCTTGATTTTGACCTCAGCGTCCGCACCATGACGGAAGAGGAAGCCATGGCCGAAGCCCAGCGTTGCCTCCAGTGCGATCTGGTCTGCAACGTCTGCACCACGGTCTGCCCCAACCGGGCCAACGTCGCCCTGCTTGCCCCCGCGATGGAACACCCCGTTCAGATCGCCGCACGAAACGGTGATGGCGTGCAGATCCAGACGCTCTCCAACCGCCGTCTGGAACAATGTTACCAGATAGTCAACATTGCGGATCTCTGCAACGAATGCGGCAACTGCGCCACCTTCTGCCCCTCTTCGGGTGCGCCCTATCGCGACAAGCCCCGCGTCCATCTTTCCCGGGCTTCCTTTGACGAGGCTCCGGACGGCTACCATCTGGCAAGCAGCACACGGCTGGAAGGCAGGCGCAGCGGGAAGCCGTTCTCGCTGACCGAAGAACCGGGCGGCTTCGTCTACAGAAGCGGCGAACTGGCTGTCCATCTTGACGGCGATACCTTCTGCGCCCGGGAGGTCGTCCTTCCCCAAGGTGTTGGCGAGGTGTCCCTCGGCAATGCCGTGGAAGCCGCCACCCTCTTCCGGCTGTTGTCGCGCAGAGAACCGTTTGCCGTTCCCAACAAGCCAAGATAACGTGCTTTCCCGTGGCGTCCGCCGTTCGGACGCCACACCCCCATCCGTCCCCTTTCGGCAACACAGGGCAGGTTGCGGTTGCGCATTCATGCCGCTGCGTATAGAATTTGGGCGAATATCCTTTTCTCGGCAACAGGAGCTCCAGCATGTACCAATACCAGCGGTTCGTCATTCTTCTCCGCGGCGGCGGGGATATCGCCACGGGCATCGCCCTCCGGCTTTTCCGTTCCGGATTCTCGCGGCTGATCATCCTTGAGACGGAACGGCCCATGGCCGTACGCCGTCGAGTGGCCTTCTCCGAAGCCGTCTATGAAGGCGTCTGCTCCGTGGAAGGCATCCGCGCGGCCCTCGCCTCCCGCCTTGAGGACGTGCTCCCACTCTGGGACGCGGGCTGCATTCCCGTCATGATCGATCCGCAGGGCGTACTGGTGCCGCGCATCCGGCCCGACGTCATCATCGAAGCCACCCTCGCCAAGAGGAACATCGGGGTTCATATCACCGACGCCCCCCTTGTCATCGGCGTCGGCCCCGGCTTCACCGCGGGAAAAGATGTCCACCGCATCGTGGAAACGAACCGCGGGCACAACCTTGGGCGGGTCATCCACTCGGGAACCGCCGAACCGGATACCGGCATTCCGGGCGATATCGCGGGCATGACCACCGAACGCGTGCTCCGCGCCCCGCAGTCGGGCATTTTCCGCACCTGCCACGACATCGGGGATCATGTGAAAGCCGGCGATGTCGTGGCCAGAGTTGAAGCCAATGGAGTATCCGCGGAAATCCGCACCGTCATCAGCGGCGTCATCCGCGGCCTGCTGCGTCCGGGAACGCCCGTTTCCGACAAGGTCAAGGTCGGCGATGTGGACCCCCGGGACAATACCGCCTGCCACCACGTTTCGGACAAGGCCTTTGCGATCGGAGGCGGCGTGCTGGAAGCCATGCTCGGCCGCTTCAACCATCCCTGCCTCATCCGGGGAGGCATCCTGCACTGCCCACCCGGCGATGCCTCGCCAGACAGGTAGACCGCCGCCATTCTCCCGTGCGGGAGTCACGGCCCACCCCTTCCATCAAGAAGATCCTCAGGAGCATTTCCATGGCAATCGGACAATCCAAACAGCGGCTGGATGCCGAGGCCAAGGTCACAGGACGGGCCAGGTACACCAGCGATATGGGCATGCCCGGCATGAGGCATGCCGCCTATGTGCACAGCAGCATCGCCCACGGCATGGTCCTTTCCGTCGATGCGACCGAAGCTCTGGCCCTGCCCGGCGTTGAAGCCGTCTTCACCGCCGACGATATCCCCGATACCCTGTTCGCCACCGCCGGACATCCCTACTCGATGGACCCCTCGCACGGCGACGTCGCCGACCGGCTGCTGCTGACCAGACACGTCCGCTACTACGGGGACGAGGTCGCCGTCGTCGTGGCCCGGGATGCGCTGACCGCCCGCAAGGCCGCGCATCTGGTCAAGGTGGAGTACGATCCCCTGCCCGTCATGACCTCGGCGGAAACCGCGCTGGCTCCCGGCGCGCCCGTGCTCCAGCCCGCCGTCAATCCGAACGGCAACCTGCTCAAGCAGCACTCGCTGGAATTCAACGGCAAGCTTGCCGACGCCCTTGCTGCGGCTGACGTGATCGTCGAAGGCGAATACCATACCCCGACCATGCAGCACTGCCATCTGGAAAACCAGACGGCCTATGCCTACATGGACGACATGCAGCATGTGGTCATCGTCAGCTCCACACAAATCCCGCACATCTGTCGCCGGATCGTGGGGCAGGCTCTCGGCATTCCGTGGTCGTCCGTCCGGGTCATCAAGCCCTGTATCGGCGGCGGATTCGGCAACAAGCAGGATGTGATCATCGAGCCTGTCGTGGCGTTCCTGACCATGAAGCTCGGCGGGGCTCCCGTCAGCATGGAGCTGACCCGCGAAGAATCCATGCTCTGTACCCGCGTGCGCCACGCCTTTGACATGACGGCGCAGGCCGCCGTCAGCAAGGACGGCAGGCTGCTCGGCTACGAACTGAACGTGCTTTCCAACACCGGAGCCTACGCCTCGCACGGGCACTCCATCGCGGCGGCGGGCGGCTCCAAGATCTGCTACGTCTATCCGCACGCAACCTATCGCTTTTCCGCCAAGACCTATTACAGCAACATTCCCGTTGGCGGTGCCTGCCGCGGCTACGGCTCCCCGCAGACGGCCTATGCCATCGAATGCCTGATGGACGACGCCGCACACGCGCTCGGCATGGACCCGCTGGACTTTCGCCTGAAAAACACCGGGCGGCACGGCGATCCTTCCCCCGCGGACGGCAAGCCAATCCTGACCCTCGGCATCAGCGACTGTCTGGAGACGGGACGCGTGCGGTTCCGCTGGGACGAACGCAAGGCCGCCTGCCGGGACTTCAACAGGGAAGCCGCCCGAACGGGCAGCCCCCTGCGGCGCGGGGTCGGGGTTTCCGCCTTCAGTTACGGAACGGCAACATATCCCGCCAACGTGGAGCCGGGCAGTGCGCGGCTGCTGCTGAATCAGGACGGCACGGTCAACCTGATGACCGGAGCCACGGAAATCGGACAGGGTGCGGATACCGCCTTTGCCCAGATGGTTTCGGAAACGCTCGGCATTTCCTACGAAAATATCCGGGTGATTTCCACGCAGGATACGGATATCACCCCGTGGGACACCGGGGCCTATGCCTCCCGCCAGACCTACACCTGCGCGCCCGCCGTGCAGCAGGTTTCGGAGACGCTGCGCCGCAAGATCCTTGAATACGCCGCGAGCATGACCGGGCACACCTCCGCCGCCCTAACCATCAAGCCCACGCCGCAGGGCGACGCCATCGTCTTTGTGCGTGCCCCGGAAAAGGTTCTCCTCACCCTGCACGATCTGGCTCTGGACACCTTTTACCACAAGAGCCGCGGCGGGCAGCTCTCCGCTGAGGCCTCCTTCAAGTCGCGGCAAAATCCCCCCTCCTTCGGCGGCTGTTTCGCCGAGGTGGAGGTGGACATCGAGCTGTGCAAGATCCGCATTATCGACATCATGAACGTCCACGACGCCGGGGTAATCATCAACCCCGCGCTGGCGACCGCGCAGGTGCATGGCGGCATGGGCATGGGCATCGGCTGGGCCTTGTACGAAGAGCTGCTGGTCGATCCCGCCTCGGGCCGCGTCCACAACAACAACCTGCTGGACTACAAGTTCCCCACGGTCTGCGATATCCCCGACCTTCAGTGCGCCTTTGTGGAAACGCAGGAACCTTCCGGTGCGTACGGCAACAAGTCCCTTGGGGAACCGCCGCTCATCAGCCCGGCCCCCGCGCTCCGAAACGCGGTGCTTGATGCAACCGGAGTCGCCGTGAACGCCATCCCCATGACGCCCAAACGCCTCTACGAATCCTTCGTCAAGGCAGGATTGATTCAGGACTAGGAGCCTCTCCTCGCAGAAACGGCTCCTGCAAAACAAAGCACAGGATCACCCATGTTTGACATACAATCCTACCACAAGGCGGAATCCGTACAGGACGCCATCCGCCTGCTGGCGGCGGACCCGCAGGCCCGGCTCATCGCGGGGGGCACGGACGTGCTCATCAAACTCCGCGAATTTGAAGGCTTCCGGCGGCTCGTGGACATTCACGATCTGCCGGAGCTGAACACCATCACCAAAGAGTCCGCCGGAACCATCCGGGTCGGCTCCGGGGCCACCTTTACCGAACTGGAAGAATCCCCGATCATCCGCGAATGCCTTCCCGCACTCGGAGAATCCGCCGCCAGCGTTGCCGGGCCACAGATCCGCAACGTCGGGACGCTGGGCGGAAATCTTTGCAACGGAGCCGTCTCCGCCGATACCTGCGCTCCCGTCCTTGCCCTCAACGGCTGGCTCAACCTGCTTGGGCCGGACGGCGCGCGCACCATCCCCGCCCTCGGTTTCCACACCGGGCCGGGCCGGGTTGCGCTCAAGCCCGCCGAAGTGCTGCTCTCCGTGGAGTTCCGCCCTGAAGACTGGACGGGATGGGGAACCGCCTACCACAAGTACGCCATGCGCGAGGCGATGGACATCGCCACCATCGGCTGCGCCGCCGCCGTAAGGCTGGAAGGAACCACGATTGCCGGCATCCGGCTGTCCTATTCCGTGTCCGCCCCGATCCCGGTGCGCTGCCCCGCCGCCGAAGCCGCCGCGCTGGGCCGTTCCGCCACTCCCGAAGACCTGCCCGCCACCCTCGCCGCCATCCGCCACGCCGTGGAAGCGGACGTGAACCCCCGCAGCTCGTGGCGGGCCAACCGCGATTTCCGCATGCACATCATCCGCACGCTGGCCGAGCGCGTCATCGCCCGGTGCGTCGTCCGCGCCGTTGAACTTCAGGAGGCATCATGATGCTGAAAACCATCCGCTGCACCGTCAACGGCAAGCCGCAGGAACTGGATATCGATGTGCGCGCCTCGCTGCTGGAAATCCTGCGGGCCGAGGGCCTGACCAGCTCCAAGCAGGGCTGCGGCGTGGGCGAATGCGGAGCCTGCACCGTCCTTGTCGATGGCATCCCCGTGGATTCCTGCATCTTCCTCGCTGTCTGGGCCGACGGGAAAACCATCCGTACCGCCGAAGGGGAAGCCAGAGACAACCTGCTTTCCCGCATTCAGCGCGCCTATGTGGATGCCGGAGCCGTCCAGTGCGGATTCTGCACGCCGGGGCTTGTCATGACCTCCACAGCCTTTGTGGAAAAGCACAAGGGAACGCCCGTCAGCCGGGAGGAAATCCGCCGGGGGCACGCCGGAAACCTCTGCCGCTGCACGGGATACGACGCCATCATCGCCGCCGTGGAAAGCTGCCTCAACGACACGCCGCCACAAAACACCTGCGCCTGCCTCCGCAAGCCGGAAGGACCCTGCCCCCACCACGGCTGATCCGCCCCGAAAAAAGCAGGCGGCCCGCACTCCCAACCGGGATATGCGGGCCGCCTCTACGGGGCAACTCTAGTCCCGTATTTCCTTGAGCCTGAGGCCCTCGTCCGACCTTTCCAGCTCCAGCCGAATGAAGCCCGGCGTTTCCTTGTTGAAATACCGCCCCGCGACCTGAAGCAGGGTATCAAGCGTCCTGCGGCGATCCGGATCATCGGGGACGTAGGCCACCACGGTTCTCCAAAGCTCCTTGCCCGTACTCCGCGAAACGGCGGAAAGGGCAAGCGTGGCCTTGTACACGTCCACCATCCTGTCTCTGGCCCGGTAGCCGGTGATGCCGCGGGTCCGCCGCGTCGTCGTGTGGATGACCGTCTGCCCGGTCGCCCGGTTGAGATACGGGACACTCTGGCTGGTGCTCCCGGTCGTTCCGTAAACCGGCTCCTGCACTTCGATCTGTTCCGAGGTCTTCTGAAAGGTGTACAAGACGAAAAGCGCGGCGTCGGCCTGCCAGAAGTCCTCGGACGTCCTCAGTCCGGCTTCCCGCATCCGGGCCTCAAGTGCCCTTTTGAAAGTTCGAAATTCCAGATCCTTTTCCTGTTCTTTCGTCGGTGCGACATAATAAACAGTTCCCGGACGCGAGGTTCCCTCCGTCAGAGCGTCCACAAGCAGCAGCTCGGGCGGACGGGCGGAACAGCCGCAAATCAGTACGGCGGCAAGCAGGATTCCCCACATTTTCATAGCATCCTCCAGAGCGGCGGAATGCCGCGGGCCTTTCATACGGGTCTATCATCAACCGTTCTTTCTTGACAACCGCAGAACCTTGAAGCACAATTTTTCGATTACACTCTGGTGCGGTTATAGAAGGAGCCTGTTGATGAGCGATTACAAGAAAACCCTGAATCTTCCCAATACATCCTTTCCCATGAAGGCCAACCTCACGCAGCGTGAGCCGGAAACGCTCCGCTGGTGGGAAGAGAACAATATTTACGCAACCATGCTGGAAGCTTCGGGCAGCCGTGGCTCCTTCCGCCTGCACGACGGCCCCCCCTACGCCAACGGGCATCTGCATCTCGGGCACGCCCTGAACAAGATTCTCAAGGACATCACCCTCAAGTCCCGCAACATTCAGGGCTACCAGTCCGTCTACGTTCCCGGCTGGGACTGCCACGGCCTGCCCATCGAACTCAAGGTGGAGCAGGAGCTGGGCGAAAAGAAAAAGGACATGCCCGCCTACGCGGTGCGCCGCCGCTGCCGCCAGTATGCCGACAAGTTCGTCGACATCCAGCGCAAGGAATTCAAGCGTCTCGGCGTGCTTGGCGACTGGGATCACCCCTACAAGACCATGCAGCCCGAGTATGAAGCCGCCACCGCCACCGAGCTGGCGAACTTCGTGGAAAAGGGCAACGTCATCCGCAGCAAGAAGCCCATCTACTGGTGCTGTTCCTGCCAGACCGCCCTTGCCGAAGCCGAAGTGGAATACGCCGACCACAAGTCACCTTCCATCTACGTCCGCTTTCCGCTGACCGACGAAAAAATCACGTCCGTCATTCCGGCTGCCAATCCTTCCCGCGCCTACGTCATCATCTGGACGACGACGCCGTGGACCCTGCCGAGCAACATGGCGGTTGCCCTGCATCCCGAATTTGAATACTCGCTGGTCGAATACGAGGGCAGCCAGTACCTGCTGGCCTCGGAACTGGTGGAGAGCGTCGCCAAGGCCTGCGGCTGGAACCTCGACGGCGTGAAGAGCGTCGGCACGGCAACAGGCCAGCAGCTTGAACTGCTCAAGGCCCGCCACCCCTTCTACAACCGCGAATCTCCGCTGATCCTCGGCGGCCACGTCACGCTGGAAGCCGGTACGGGCTGCGTCCACACCGCTCCCGGCCACGGCCGCGAGGACTATGAAGTCGGCCTCCAGTACGGGCTCGACATCTATTCCCCGCTCAACGACCGCGGCGAATACCTCGACAGCGTGGAATTTTTCGCGGGCCTACAGGTGCAGCAGGCCAACCCCGACGTCATCGCCAAGGTCAAGGAAGTCGGCAACCTGATGGGCCAGGCCGACATCACGCACTCCTACCCGCATTGCTGGCGTTGCAAAAAGCCCGTCATCTTCCGCGCCACCACCCAGTGGTTCGTGAGCATGGAAGCCAACGATCTCCGCAAGAAGGCCCTCAAGGCCATCCGCAACGACGTGCAGTGGATTCCCGGCTGGGGCGAGGAGCGCATCTACAACATGATCGAACAGCGTCCCGACTGGTGCGTGTCGCGCCAGCGTCTCTGGGGCGTGCCGATTCTGGCCCTGCTCTGCGAAGACTGCGGCGAGGCATGGAACGATCCCCAGTGGATGCGCGATGTCGCCGCCCGTTTCGCCAAGCACCCCACCGGATGCGACTACTGGTACGAGGCCGACATGAAGGACATCGTGCCTGCCGATCTGAAGTGCCCCAAGTGCGGCGGGCAGCATTGGAAGCGCGAAAGCGACATCCTCGACGTGTGGTTCGACTCCGGCACGAGCTTTGCCGCCGTGCTCGAAAAACGCCCCGAGCTTGGTTTCCCCGCCGACCTCTACCTTGAAGGCTCCGACCAGCACCGCGGCTGGTTCCATTCTTCCCTGCTGGCCTCCGTCGGCACGCGCGGCGTTCCGCCCTACAAGGCCGTCCTCACGCACGGGTACGTTGTGGACGGTGACGGGCGCAAGATGTCCAAATCCGTGGGCAACGTCATCGCCCCCGAAGAGGTCATCAGCAAGCACGGCGCGGAAATCCTCCGCATGTGGGTTTCTTCCGTGGATTACCGCGAAGACGTTCGCATTTCTGACGAAATCGTCAACCGCCTCGTGGACGCCTACCGCCGCATCCGCAACACCTGCCGCTACCTTATCGGCAACCTCAATGACGTGACGACGGCCGATCTCGTGGCTGTCAACGACATGGACCCGCTGGATCGCTACGCGCTGGATGTGGCGACCCGTGCCCACCTGCGCGTGCAGGATGCCTACCGGGAATACGAATTCCACAAGGTTTTCCATACGCTGCACAACCTGTGCTCCACGGATCTGTCCGCGTTCTATCTGGATATCCTCAAGGATCGCCTCTACTCCTACGCGCCCGCAAGCCGCGAACGCCGTTCCGCCCAGACCGCGCTGTACCACATCCTGCTCATGCTCGTGCAGGACATGGCCCCGGTTCTGAGCTTCACGGCGGAAGAGGTTTTCCGGCACATTCCCGAGGCCCTGCATCCCGGCGCGAAGAGCGTGTTCGCCTTCCAGCTGATGGATACGGACAGCTTCCTCCTCGACGAGGCCGACCGCAAGCGTTGGGAAGCCGTGCTTGCCGCACGCACCGAAGTGACCCGCGCCATCGAACCGCTCCGCAAGGCCGGAACGGTGGGCCATGCGCTGGATACCTCCGTGACGCTGTACGCCTCGCCGGAGCTGCTTGAACTGCTCGGCAGCATCGGAACGGATCTCCGGGCCGTGTGCATCGTGTCCCAGCTGCACCTCGCTCCGCTGTCCGAAGCTCCCGCCGATCTCGCTCCCGCAGACATCACCGACTGCGGCAAGCTCGCCGTGGGCGTTGCCAAGGCCGCCGGAGAAAAGTGCGAACGCTGCTGGATCTACAGCGATCAGCTGGGTTCCGATCCCGAACATCCGACGCTGTGCCCCCGCTGTGCGGCAGTCATGAAGGAACTCGCGTAGTGGCTGAGCCGAGCAAGGATACACGCTACAGGACCGTCATCGGCGTTGCTGCCGGCGCGTTGGTGCTCGACCAGCTTACCAAGATCTGGGTGATGGCCTCACTGCCCTACTACGGGGCGGTGACGGTCATCCCCGGCTTCTTTGACCTGGTAAACATCCGCAACCGGGGCGCGGCGTTCGGATTCCTCAACAGATCCGACATCGAGTGGCAGTTCTGGCTCTTCCTCGCGGCGACGCTGATTTCGGCAGGCGTGATTTTCACGCTCACCCGGTCGGCACACCGCGAAGAGAAGCTGCTGTTCTGGGGGCTGGGTATGGTGCTTGGGGGAGCCGTCGGCAACCTCATCGACCGTATCCGCTTCCGGGCGGTCGTGGACTTTCTGGATTTCTACGTCGGGGCATGGCACTGGCCCGCTTTCAATGTGGCGGATATTGCCATCTGCTGCGGGGCGGGGCTGGTTTGCCTCGGCATGTTCCTGAAACCTTCGGGGAAAGCCTCATGAGCCTGTTTTCGCTTGAATGGTGGCAGCTTGCACTGCTGTTTCTTCCCGCGCTCCTGAACCTGTGGGCCATCTGGCATGCCTTCAACCACAACTTTCCGACACCGCTGGAAAGGATGATCTGGATGATGGCCTGTGTCTTCATCCCCGTCTTCGGCGGGATAGCCTATCTGGCCTTCGGGTGGAGGCGGGCGTCTTGAGTTCTCCACGCATTCGGCGTATCTTGCAAAACTTCACTGCCCGCCGTAATCCGGTTTTCCCGGCGGCAACGGCAGAGTGAAAACAACGGTGCCGATGCAGTCCCTTCTGGGAATGTCCGCTCTCCGCGCCATGCCGCTGGCAAGACGCAGGACACGGCCCGAAACAAGGATGATACCATGAAAAAGCCGTATATCTTTCCTCTGCTTTTGGGAACGCTCGCTCTGACAGGCTGCGCCAATGGCCAGATCGACGCCATGCAGATGCGTATCAACCAGCAGGATCAGCAAATCCGCCTCCTGAGCAGCCAGCTTTCCGGCGTGCAGCCCGCACAGGCCGACACCTGGGCACAGGTCCAGTCCCTGCGGCAGGAAATGAGCGCAGTGAAGGGGCAGATCGACGACTTCAACAACGCCACCACCGCCGTGGGCGGGCTTCCCGGCCTTGCCCAACGCGTGAACAACCATGAGGCGGCTCTCCAGGCCATCGCTACGCAGTTCGGCATGGAGCTTCCCACCGCTGCGGCCCCCGGCACCATGCCCGCCGGAACTGCCCCTGCCGGAACCCCCGATACGGCGGGTATGGCTCCCGCCGCCGCGCCCGCGGCTCCGGCCATGCAGCCGCAACAGGCCGCACCGCAACAGCAGGCCGCACCCCAGACGCAGGCCCAGAGCGACATCGCCAAAGCCCTCTACGACAACGGCGTACAGTCGTTCAATGCCCGCAACTACAAGCAGTCCCTGAAATCTTTCTCCGACTTCACGGATACCTACGGCAAGCACAAGCTCGCGTCCAACGCATGGTTCTGGCGCGGGGAGTGCAATTACCAGCTCGGGAACTATCCAGCTGCCGCGCTGGATTACGAACAGGTGATTTCCAAGTACGGTTCCAGCGGAAAGGCCGCCTCAGCCTATCTGAAGCAGGGCATGTGCTTCATCAAGGCCGGAAAGAAGGCCGCCGCCAAGGTTCGCCTGCAGGAACTCATGAAGAAGTTCCCCAAATCTCCTGAAGCGACCCGTGCCGCACAGCTCATCAAAGACCACAAAATGTAGGCCGATGACGGGAGCGCAGCCCCTATCTTGCATTCAGGAACAAAACGTGTAGAATAATGCGCTGCAATCGTGGTTTTCTTTCAGGATGCCTTTCCTGAAAAACCCCGGCGGCACTCAGGGACCTATAGCTCAGTTGGTAGAGCCACCGGCTCATAACCGGTCCGTCCTAGGTTCAAGTCCTAGTGGGTCCACCATAAAGAAACAAATGGGTTACGAAGTCTGTTCGTAACCCATTTTTGTATCCTTCCTCCCAGTTCCCCCTCCGCAGCCCTGCACCGCCGCATCCTTTCAGAGGTATCCCCGAAACGCTTCCTATCGACAGCCGAAACGGTTCCTGCCCGCGGATTTCCTCATGCCACGCGGCTCCGTCAGCATGGCGGGGCGGGTTCCAAGGCAGACGCATACGTTTCTCATGCCGGTTGACCCAAACCTCCCGGCAGTGTAACAGGGGATCTGCCCATGAAAAGGATTCGTGGGCGAGACAATCTTTTAAGGGTGGTATCCAATGCTGCGTATGCGTACCTGATTGAAGGCAATAAGAACCCACGGGGTGTGGTTCTCATTGTCCATATGGATGCGGAAAGAGCATGGAGCCTTTTGCCGCCCTTCTGGTTGTACACACGGGGGGACGCTTTAGGCGAACCTTCTCATTCCCGCGTTCAGGATGAATCTGGCATGGACTATCCGCCGAAACGTTTTGGGAAGGAGAAGGAAACCATGAAGAAAAACCTCTTTGCGACGACCCCCGGCATCATTGCCGTCGGAGCCGCCATCGGACTCATTGCCGTCTGCCTGCAGGCACTCGGCAACCCCGCAAACATGGGCATCTGCGTAGCCTGCTTCGAGCGCGACATCGCCGGTGGCCTCGGGCTGCACCGCGCTGCCGTCGTCCAGTACCTGCGCCCTGAAATCATGGGGCTGGTGCTCGGTTCGCTGGTCGCCGCCATTGCCACGCGGGAATTCAAGCCGCGCGGCGGATCAGCCCCCATCGTCCGCTTTGTCCTCGGGATGATCGCCGCAATGGGCGCGCTCGTGTTTCTGGGCTGCCCGTGGCGCGCCATTCTCCGGCTTGCCGGCGGCGACGGAAACGCCATCCTCGGGCTTGCCGGTCTGGCTACCGGCATCTGGTTCGGAACCCTCTTTTTCAAGCGCGGCTATTCGCTCGGACGCAACGGCAGCCAGAGCGTGGTTTCCGGTGCGCTGTTCCCGGCCATCGTCGTCTGCCTGCTGCTTCTCTATCTGATTTTCCCGCAAATCCCCGATCAGCCGCAAAGCGGGCCGCTGTTCTACTCCGTCAAAGGTCCCGGCTCACAGCACGCCCCCTTCCTCGCCTCGCTGGGCCTGGCCTTTGTAATCGGCATCATCGCACAGCGCAGCCGCTTCTGCACGATGGGCGCATTCCGCGATCTGTTCCTGTTCCGCTACACGCACCTGTTCCTTGGCCTGGCGGCCATGTTTGCCGCCGCGTTCATCGCCAACGCGCTGACCGGCAGCCTCAAGTTCGGCTTTGAGGGCCAGCCCGTGGCGCACAGCGACTTTGTATGGAACTTCCTCGGCATGGTCACCGCCGGGCTTGCCTTTGCGCTGGCTGGCGGCTGCCCCGGACGCCAGCTGTTCATGGCGGGCGAAGGCGACAGCGATGCGGGCATCTTTGCCCTCGGCATGCTGGTTGGCGCAGCCATGGCCCACAATCTGGGCACGGCCAGTTCCGGCACGGGGATCGGCACCTATGGCATGCAGGCCACGATCATCGGCTTCATCATCTGCCTTGTTATCGGTTTTGTTCATTCCAAGAAAGCGTAAGGAGTCCTTGTCATGCGTACTGTCGATACACGGGGGCTTTCCTGCCCCCAGCCGCTGATCCTCTTCCATCAGGCTCTTGCCGAAAATGCCGCCGAACCGCTGGATGTGATGGTGGACAACGAGGCCAGCCTCGAAAACGTCACCCGCGCCGCCGAAAAAAAGGGCTGGAACGTCGCTGCCAAGCATGAGGGCGAAGGCGTGTTCCGGCTGGAACTTCGCAAGTGAAAAGCCTCTTTTCCAGGCTAGCCTCGCTGTTTCAAGGGAAGCCCCGTCAGGGGGCTTCCCCTTCGGCGTCTCCGGCCTCCACAGAGTTCGGCTTTCTCGTCTTTCAGCATACCGGCGAGGTCATCCTTGCCGAACGGACCCTGCGGGAAGCGGGGTTTGCCGTTGAGGTCAAGGGGCCGCCGCCGGAACTGCGAACCGGATGCGATATGGTTGTCGTATTCGATCTGATGCAGGAGCCGCTGGTACGCAAGACGCTGGAATCCATCCGGCTTGAGCCAATCCAGTCGGTTCCCATGCGGGATACCCTGCTTGAGCCGGTATCGCTGTTTCATGTGCAGGACTACGGGGACTGGTTCATGGTGCGGGCGGCGAACATGAAAATCACCGTGGAACGCGCCACCGGAAAAATCGTCAACGTCTCCGGGGGCGGCTGTCCCGATGTGCCGTATCTGGCCTCCCTGCTGACGGGGCAATGCATCGGAGACGCCGAAGAACCGCGCATCAAGGGGCAGACCCTGTGCTCCTACTCGTTGCAGCGGGCGTTTGAGGAGGCAAGGCGACTATGGCGTGGATGATTTGCGGTACGGTTCCGGCACAGGATTTTCCGCTCGTAGAGGGCCGCTGGCGGCTTGAGGGCAGGCGGCTGCATCTGGAAGGCGGGAACCTCCCGCCCGTTTCCGTACAGCGCGGCACCCCCGCCCTGCTCGGCACGGCCCTGCTGGCCTGTGAAACCCTCGGCATAGAGCCGCCCACAGCCCTGCTGGTCGGAGACACCGGCAACGGGGACGGCAGCCGGAGGCTGTATGAACACCTTGCGGCGGCCCTTCCCGGCTATGCCGACGTGCGGGGCCTGACCTTCCACTACCTTTTTCCCGATCTGGATGGACACAATCGGGTCTTGATGGCCCTGGAGGAGCGCAGCCCCAAGCCCCTGCTGGTCGCCGACGCCGGATTCATGTACGTCGCCAAGATGAGCGGCTATGCGGATGCCTATGATCTGTTCACGCCCGACGCCGGCGAGCTGGCCTTTCTTGCCGACGAAAAGGCCCCGCACCCGTTCTATACCAGAGGCTTCCTGCTGGCGGCGGACGAAGACGTCCCCCAGCTTGTCAAACGGGCCTACCACCACGGCAACGCCGCGCGTTTTCTGCTCATCAAGGGCAAAACCGATCATGTCGTACAGGGGGGGGACTTCCTTGGCGACGTGTCGGAACCACAGGTTGCCGCCCTCGAACCCATCGGGGGGACTGGCGATCTTGTCACAGGGCTTGTGACCGGTCTGCTCGCCGGAGGCATGGACATGGCGAAAGCCTGCCTGACGGCAGCCAGGGCCAGCCGGATAGCCGGACAGCTGGCGAATCCGAATCCGGCAACGCAGATCGCGGAACTGCTCCCGTTTCTGCCCGAAGCCCTGCGTGAGGCCATGAAGACCGCCTGATTCCGCCTTGACGCACAGGACAAAAAAAGCCTTCCCCGCAACCCGGGAAAGGCTTTTTCCATTTCGACAAGCCGGATGCGCTAGCTGCGCATGGCGAAGTTGATGAGGAACATCAGGGTGATGATCCACATGAACAGGCTGACTTCACGGGCACGTCCAGACAGCAGCTTGACGGCGGCATAGCTCACGAAGCCGAAGCCGAAGCCGCTGGCGATGCTGTAGGTCAGCGGCATCATGATGATCGTCATGAAGGCCGGGAACCCTTCGGTAAAGTCGTTGAAATCGATGTTCATCACTTCCATCATCATGAGCGCGCCCACGATGAGCAGGGCCGGAGCCGTGGCGAACGCCGGCACAAGGCCGATGAGCGGCGCAAACACCAGCGAAACGGCAAAGAGGACGGCTACGGTCACGGCGGTCAGGCCGGTGCGCCCGCCCTGCGAAATGCCGGCGGCACTTTCGACGTAACTGGTGATGGTGGACGTGCCGAGGAAGCTGCTCGCGATCGTGCCTACGGAGTCGGTGACCAGAGCCTTGTCGAGGTTTTCGATATGGCCCTTCTCATCCATCAGGTTGGCCTTGCGGGAAAGCCCGATGAGCGTGCCCATGTTGTCGAACAGCTCAACGATGGTGAAGGTGAAGATGATGGAAATGATGCCGTAGTTGAGCGCGCCAAGGATGTCCAGCTGCATGAGCGTGGGTGCAAGGCTCGGCAGCGCGAAGCTCATTACGCTGTCAACGCCGGTAGGAGCCTTCGCCACGCCGAAGATCATGCCGAGGACGGTGGTAAACAGAATCCCGATGAGCAGGCTGCCCTGCACCTTGCGGGCCATCAGCCCCGCCGTGAGCATCAGCCCGCAGCAGGCCAGCAGCGGCCCGGGCTGGGTAACATGCCCGAGGCCGACCACGGTAGCTTCATTCTTTACCACGATGCCCGCATTCTGCAGGCCGATGAAGGCAATGAACATCCCGATGCCGACCACGATGGCATACTTGAGGTTCATGGGCACGGCATCGATGAGCAGCTGGCGAATATGCGTAACCGTCAGGATCAGGAAGACGATGCCGGAAAAGAACACCGCGCCGAGGGCGACTGTCCAGTGCAGGCCGAGAACGCCGCAGACATAGTAGGCGAAAAAGGCGTTCAGGCCCATGCCCGGAGCCACGGCAACCGGGAAGTTGGCCCAAAGGCCCATGGCGGCACTGCCGATGGCGGCGGACCAGATGGTCGCGGCAATGGCGGCTTCCTTGGGTATGCCCGCGTCGGCCAGAATGCTCGGGTTGACGAAAATGATGTAGGCCATGGCGACATAGGTCGTCAGCCCGGCAAGAAGCTCCGTCTTGACGGTCGTGCCCTTTTCCGTGAGTTTGAAAATCCGTTCCAAGATGCCCTGTGGTTGGCTCATGGGATCCCCCGCTGTTGATGGTTGCACAGCCGGCTTCGTGCCAGCATGAATGCCTGTCAAAAAGAGACGCCTGTTTTGACACAACAACTAACGGGCCTCAAGGGGAAAATCAATGGATACCGCCCAAAAGGGAAAGGCCCCCGCGGGATACTTCCCTGCGAAGGCCTGACATGCGGAGAGAAACCTTTTCGCCACCCCCGAACCGGTCCCTGCGGCAAGGCCGCTGGAGAAGGTTCGCGGGGCTGCGGGGAAGGCGGCCTTCCCCGCGTTCCTAGAGCCAGTTGACCGTATCGCCGGACTTGACGCCGAACTTCAGGTTTTCTTCCGTGGCGTCAATGACCACCCCCTGGTCGTCACGCACCTGCCCGCCAATGATGTACTTGGCGAGCGGGGTTTCCACATGGGACTGCAAGTACCGCTTGAGCGGACGGGCTCCGTAGTGCGGATCGTAGGCCGCGTCGGAGATGTACTCGTGCGCCGCCTCGGTCAGTTCGAGCGTAATCTTGCGTTCGTCGAGCCGCTTCTGGAGGCGGCGCATCTGGAGATCGATGATCCGCCCGATCTGTTCGGGGAGCAGCGGCTTGAACAGCACCGTTTCGTCCACCCGGTTCAGGAACTCGGGCTTGAAGTGCTGGCGCAGGTCGTCCATGACGCTCGTATACACATCGGAGGCGAACGAACCGTCGGGGTTGATGCCGTCGAGCATCTTGTAGGAGCCGATGTTCGAGGTCATGATCACGATGGTATTGCGGAAGTCCACCGTCCGCCCCTGGCTGTCGGTCAGGCGTCCGTCATCGAGAAGCTGGAGCAGCGTGTTGAACACGTCGGGATGCGCCTTCTCGATTTCGTCGAACAGGATGACGCTGTACGGCTTGCGGCGCACGGCCTCGGTCAGCTGTCCGCCTTCGTCATACCCCACATATCCGGGAGGCGCACCGATGAGCCGGGCCACGGAATGCTTTTCCATGTACTCGCTCATGTCAAGGCGCACGATGTTCTCTTCGCTGTCGAAGAGGGCTTCGGCCAACGCCTTGCACAGCTCGGTCTTGCCCACGCCGGTAGGCCCGAGGAAGATGAACGAACCCTGCGGACGCGAGGGGTCGGACAATCCGGCACGCGTACGCAGCACGGCATCCGCCACGGCCTGCACCGCCTCATCCTGCCCGATCACCCGCTCGTGCAGCTTGTCGGGCAGATGAATGAGCTTGTCGCGCTCGGACTGGAGCAGCCGCGTCACCGGAATGCCCGTCCAGCGGGCCACGATGTCCGCCACGTCGTCGGGGCGCACTTCCTGCTTGAGCAGGCGCGGAGCCTCCTGGCCGGTTTCGGCGTCGTGCAGCCGTTTTTCAAGCTCGGGGAGCCTGGCGTACTTCAGCTCCGAAGCGGCCTGGAGATCGCCGCGCCGGGTCGCGTCTTCAATGGCAAGCCGGGTCTTCTCGATCTCGCCCTTCAGGTTTCTCGCCTCGTTGATGACTCCCTTCTCGCTCTCCCACTGCCCTTTCAGCTCGGCCTGCGTCATCTGGAGGTTGCGGAGTTCGTTTTCCAGCTTTTCCAGACGGTCGCGGGAGGCGTCATCGGTTTCCTTGCGGAGAGCTTCGCGCTCGATTTCAAGCTGCATGACCTTGCGGTTGGCCTCGTCAAGTTCCGTGGGCAGCGAGTCGATCTCGGTACGGATCATGGCCGCCGCCTCGTCGATCAGGTCGATGGCCTTGTCGGGAAGCTGGCGGTCGGTGATGTACCGATTGGACAGCACCACGGATTCCACGATGGCGGAGTCGCTGATACGCACGCCGTGGTGAACTTCAAAACGTTCCTTCAGGCCCCGGAGGATGGAGATGGTGTCCTCCACGCTCGGCTCTTCCACCAGAACGGTCTGGAAACGGCGTTCCAGCGCGGGGTCCTTTTCGATATACTTGCGGTACTCGTCGAGCGTCGTCGCGCCGATGCAGTGCAGCTCGCCGCGAGCCAGCAAGGGCTTCAGCAGGTTGCCCGCATCCATCGCGCCGTCGGTCTTGCCCGCGCCCACGATGGTGTGCAGCTCATCGATGAACAGGATGATCTGCCCCTCGGACTTCTCCACTTCGGACAATACGGCCTTGAGCCGTTCCTCGAATTCGCCGCGGTACTTCGCGCCCGCGATGAGCGCGCCCATGTCCAGCGCGAAAATCGTCTTGTTCTTGAGTCCTTCCGGCACGTCGCCCTTGACGATACGGTAGGCCAGGCCTTCCGCAATGGCGGTCTTGCCGACGCCCGCCTCACCGATCAGCACCGGGTTGTTCTTGGTCCGGCGCGACAGGATGCGGATGACGCGGCGGATTTCCGCATCACGCCCGATCACGGGGTCGAGCTTGCCCTTGCTGGCGGCCTCGACAAGGTTGCGCCCGTATTTGGAGAGGGCCTCGTAGCTTTCCTCAGGGTTGGCGGAGGTTACGCGGTGCGGGCCACGCACGGTCATCATGGTTTCGGTAAACTTGTCCGCGGACAGCCCGGCATCAGCCGCGACCTGCCCCAGCCCGGTGCTGGCGGGCTCGCGCAGCAGCTCGGCGAAAATGTGCTCCACGCTGACGTACTCGTCGCGCAGCCGCTTGGCGAGAGCCTCGGCATTGGCAATGGCCTTGGCAACCCGCTGGGAAATGGTGATTGTGCCCATTTCCGCGCCCGGCCCACGCACGGAAGGACGCTTTTTCAGCGCAGCCTCCAACGCCGTAGCCAACGCCTTGGGAGAAACGCCGGCACGCTCCAGCACGCGGGGGACAAAGCCGTCTTCCTGATTCACCAGAGCCAGTGCCAGATGTTCGGCATCGACTTCCTGATGGCCATACTGGGCGGCAAGTCCCTGCGCCGTAGCCAGAGCTTCGCGGGATTTTTCGGTAAATTTATTGATATCCATAATGGTTCACCTCTATTGCAGTTCTGGATCGCGCTTCCTGGAAGGTGTTTTCCATGCAGTGCGACTGTACAAGCGTTATTGCTACCGCTTACCCTTATACAATAAGGCCCCCTAACGCTCTGTCAATTCCCTGATACGCAATTCAAGACTGGAAATACGCTCCAGAAGATCCATGACAATGGAGCCGCCGAGCGTATGCAGTTCAAAGTCGCTGCACAGGCGTTCCAGCTTGCGTATCCGGTAGACATCCTCCTGCCGGAACAGCAGAATGGATTCTGCCGTCCTTGTGGGGTTGATCCAGCCCATGTCCATCAGTTCGGAAAGACGATCCGGGGTTGTCCCCGTCAGTTCCAGAAACTCGCCCCAGACGACAAGCGTTGAACGGCTGGGGACTTCTGCGGTGTTTTTCAACAGTTCCATGATTTCCCTCCTGCGCGGACACATCACGCCTTTTCTGCTGCAAGGGCTTCCCAGAGTTCGCGCTGTTTCGGAGTCAGCTCCTTCGGCGCGTCAATGCCGATCCGGACATACAGATCGCCGCGTGCGCTTGCCGGGCCAAGCCCCTTGCCGCGCAGCCGCATCTTCTTCCCGCTTCCGGTTCCGGCGGGGATGTTCAGCTCGACCTTGCCGTCAAGGGTGGGCACGGTGACCTTTGCCCCGAGCACCGCCTGCCACGGGTCAAGCCGCACCTCGTAGGTGAGATCCGTGCCGTCCACATGGAACAGGGAATGGGGCGCAAACCGTATCCGCAAATACAAATCACCCTTCGGCCCGCCGTTCGGGGAATCGTACCCCTGCCCGGCAAGGCGGAGTTTGGCCCCGTCCTTTACGCCTGCGGGGATGTTCACCTTCAAGGTCTTCGGGCCTTCGCCGCCCTGAAGGGTTATGCTCCGTTCCCCGCCTTTCACGGCATCTTCGAGGGAAACCGAAATGTCGGCCTCGATATCGCGCCCGCGCTGCGGCTGGGAAGCGTACCCGCCGAAGTTGGCCCCCTGGCGGCCCCCGCCGAACAGCGTTTCGAAAAAGTCGCTGAAGCCGGAGCCGTCGAAGCCCTGCCCGCCGCCGAACTGCTGCCCGTTGAAGGTGAAGCGGGTTCCGCCTCCGCCGAAGGGGTTGCCCCCGGCTCCGAAGGGATTGCCGCCGAACTGCTGGCCCTGCTGCCAGTCAGGCCCGAGCTGATCGTACATCTTCCGCTTCTGCTCGTCTTTGAGAACTTCGTAGGCTTCGTTGATTTCCTTGAATTTTTCCTCGGAGCTTTTGTCTCCGGGGTTCAAATCCGGGTGATACTTGCGGGCGAGCTTCTTGAAGGCCTTGGCAATCTCATCTTTGGAAGCCTCACGCTCCACACCCAGTATCTTGTAATAGTCCTTATATGAAACACTCATGGCAGCCTCCTCGTGAACACGCCTGACGATAGGCCACAGGCCTTTTTGCGGCCCTGGCCTTAACTGATCATATGTAAAGCCGATCCGTTTCCAGTCAAGATAGTTAGACTTCGGGGGAAGGCCTCCGGGAGCCATTGAAAAAAAGAGGCGTTGCGGCTAGGCTCAACATTCCACGGCCTTTCCGATACAAGGAGCCTCCCATGTCTTCGCATCCCACATCCGCGTCCATGCTTTCCATGCTTCCCCAGCCGATCCAGCCGGTTCCCGGGGACTCCTTCAACGATCGCATCCTGCTTCTGCTGGCGGCGGTCGCCACGACGGACGACATGCTCACCTATCGGGAATACCAGCTGGTGCAGGAAGCGGCGCAGGCCATTTTCGGGGAACGCGCCCTGCATGCCGAACTTCAGGCGAAGCTCCATTACGCGCTGCTGAATCCGCCCTCCGATCCGGCTGAAATAGCCCGGGACATGGCGAATCAGGCCGACGCGCAAAAGGTTTCCTCCTCCTTTGTGGACACCATGCTGAAAGCCCTTTCCCGCATCGGCGGGCACGAGGAACGCGTGGACGAGCGGGCGCAGTCCTTGGTCAACGACATCGAATGGGCCTTCCGCAAGTCGCGGCTCGAACGCAGTGCCGGACGCGGCATCGGGCTGGGGCTGAATGTGGGGGAAAGCCTCGGCGGGCTTTACCGCATGGCAACAAGCGTCTTTCCCAGCCGTAAGGAGCTTGCGGGCTGGTTTGCCCCCGAAACCAGCCAGTTCAACGCGGACATGGAACACTTTGCCAGCGCGCTTGACCGCATCGCGTGGACGCTGGACGACATGGACCTGCGGGAAGAGCTGTACATCTTCCGCAAGATGCTCCGCCGCCAGCCGTTCAAGATTGTCATCGTGGGCGAACGCAAGCGGGGCAAAAGCTCGCTTGTCAACGCCATCATCGGGCAGGAGTTGTCCCCCATGCGCGAATCCACCCCGGAAACAGCCACCGTCGTGGAGTTCCGGCACGAGTACGCGCCCGACTACAGCGTCCGGTTTCTGGACTCCAGCCAGTTCGAAAAGCTGGAGGACTATCTTGAAAACGAACAGGACAACCTGCTCCTGACCCGCAAAATCGAACAGATCCGCCGGGGGGTGGCGGAAGGGACGTTTATTCCCGGCAAGCTCCTCTCGGGCATCACCTGCTGGGAGGATCTTGCCGACTATATCAGCCTTGAAGGACGGTTTTCCGGATTTGTGGCCCGGGTGGGCATCGGGCTGCCGCTGGACACGCTCCGCGCCGGCGTCGTGCTGGTGGATACGCCCGGACTGAACGATACCGACAGGTTCCACGATTACCTTTCCTACGAGGAAAGCCTTGAGGCGGACTGCGTCATCTTCGTCATGGATGCCCGCGATCCCGGATCGAATTCCGAGCTGTCGCTGCTCCGCAAGCTGGCCCGCAGCGGGCGGACGGTGAGCATCATCGGCGTGCTGACCAACATCGACCGCCTGAACGACGCGGCCAGCCTCGAACAGGCCCGCGAACAGGCCCGCACCGTGCTGCGCGAGGCCTGCCGCAGTTCGGGCCATGTAGAGCTTGCGGGCATCGTGGCCCTCAATACCCGGCAGGCCGTGGAAGAACGCTGCCACGGCAGGGACGCGATTTCCGAAACGCTGTCAAAGGTTTCACGGGGCTTTTCCGGGAGCGGCGAGCTGGAGCAGCTTCTTGCCATCCTGCGCGAAATCATGGATCGCGATGCCGGCAAGTCTGCCTATCGGGCCAAGATTTCGGAAGCCTATTCGCGGATTGCGGAATCCGCCCGCGACCGCCTCCGCCAGCATGTGCAGGAATACCGCGAATCCCTGCCCCAGCCCGAGCTGCTGGGGATGCTGGACGCACACGCGAAGCAGCTCTCGGCCTCGGCACTTGCCTCGCTCGAACAGGCCCGGCAGGTCGTGAACGCCGCCGCCAAGGAGCTGGACACCTGGGATCAGTCCACTGAAAAGGCCTTGCTGCGGTTCCGGGAAACGCTGGTGCTGCGGCTCATGGATGCCGTAAACCGCAAGACCGCCGAGCTTGGCTCCCAGTTTTCCAAGGATTCCATATGGAAGGAATTTGATGCCAACGAAGCCCGCACCATCGCCCGCCGTGCCGTGGACGAATTTCTCGAGGAGCAGCGCAGCATTCTCCACAGCTGGGAGGACAAGCTCCGGCTTTTTTCAGCCCGGATGGACGAATTTTCGCAGGAATGCCTGACCCGCCTCAGCTCCAATATCGACGGACTCAGCGAAGACCCCGGCGAGGTCGAAGGCTCGTCCATGACGGCGACGCACTTTCTTGTCCAGACACACAGGCACATGAAAAACCTCGCGGTGTTCACCTCCGGCCTGACCGTGGGGCGGCTGACGGCACTCGGGCCGCTTTCGATCATCGTCACGGCGGGAAACATCCTCGCACTGGCGGCGGCAAGCCCCTTTGCCGCCGTGGTGTTCGCGGCTGTGGCGGGGACGGCCGGCCTGCTGTACCACCTTGGACGCGAGGAGAAGCGCAAGGCCGCCTTCCTTGAAAAACGGCGGCGCGACGCGGAAGAATACGCGGACAGAGTCTGCGACGCGCTGCGGCAGGAGCTTGCCGTGGTTCGCGAGGATCTCGGCAAGGCCTACGAGTTTGAGATCAAGCGCGGTTTTGCCCCGGCTCTGGAAAGCCTGTTCCACCAGTCCGTACACTTGCGGCTGTTCCTCGACGTGATGCAGAAGATCCGCAACGACGTTTCCCGCTATGACGCGCATGTGCAAAGGCAGCTTGAAGAACTCGGCGGCATGCTGGAGTGCTGATATCACGGTGCCGCTCCAACTAGAGCAGCTTTCCTTTTAAGCGGCATGAAGTAGTGCACATTACAGAACAAAAAGATTCTAACTGTCCGTTTTACCATCCCCAATCAAAAACGTTCCGCCCTCCAGAGGCTTACCATGACCATCAGACAAGCAACCCCCGAAGACTTCAACGCCATTTATTCTCTTGTCAAAACGGCATTCCAGACCGCGAAAGTCTCCGACGGCGACGAACAGGATTTCGTCCTTAAACTCCGGAAGGGGCACTACATCCCCGAGCTGGAACTTCTCGCCGAAGAGGATGGCGTACTCATCGGTCACATCATGCTGACCGGGGCATCCATCCGTGAAAACGGCGGCTGCTTCGACACGCTGCTCCTCGCCCCGCTATCCGTGGCACTCGAATGGCGCGCCAAGGGCATCGGAGCGGCCCTCATCCGAGAGGCTCTCGCCAAGGCCGCCGCACTGGGGCATTCTTCCGCCGTGCTCATTGGCGATCCCGGCTATTATGGCCGATTCGGATTCCATTCCGTCGCTTCCATCTCCTATCCCGGCGTTCCCGGCGAATACACGCTCGCCTGCGAGTTCACGCCCGGTGCGTTGCGCAACATTTCGGGAGCCATCACCCTTCCCGATTGCTAAACCAAAAGGAAAACGCCATGCTTAAACCATCCCCCTGCCTTTTCCTGTTCTGCGCCCTGCTGTTCCCCTCCGCGGCGTTTGCCGATGACTCGGACGTGGGGTGCGTGACCACCGAATGGAAGCTCCTCGGCTCGAACCACAAGGTTTGTGTCTCGGCCTTCAATGATCCGGACATCCCGGGCGTGGCCTGCTACATCAGCCAGGCCAAGACCGGCGGCGTATCCGGTACGCTCGGGCTTGCCGAAGATCCTTCCAATTTTTCCATCTCGTGCAGTCAGGTCGGGCCTATCAGCATTCCCCACGGGCTGCCCAAGCAGGCCAACGTGTTCCGGGAGTCCACCTCGATCTTTTTCAAGGCCACCCGCGTTACCCGGATCTGGGACGCCAAGCGCAACACGCTGGTCTATCTCGCCGTCAGCCGGCGGCTGGTGGACGGTTCGCCTTTCAACGCCGTCTCCACGGTTCCTGTGGGACGCTAGGATCTGCCCCGCCGGAACGCCGGCAGCCGTTTGAAACACTGGAGAAACATGGACGCCATAGCACATATCCGCAACGACTTTCAGGAAAAATTCGGCATTCCCCGTCAAAGCGGCGTGGTGGGAACGGCCTTGTCCGAAATCGTCTTCGAGCCTCCGTACCGCAATGCCGAGGCCCTGCGGGGTCTGGAGGGCTTTTCCCATATCTGGCTGATTTGGGAGTTCTCCGCATCCGTCGGCAAGGGGTGGTCCCCCACGGTCCGCCCTCCGCGTCTGGGCGGGAATGCCCGTGTGGGTGTCTTTGCCTCGCGGTCGCCGTTTCGCCCGAACCCGCTGGGCCTTTCCGCCGTCAAACTGGAAGCTGTCGTGCTCCAGTCGCCGGAAGGCCCGCTGCTGCGGGTTTCGGGGGCGGATTTGCTGCACGGAACCCCGATTTTCGACATCAAGCCCTACCTTCCCTATGCCGACTGCCTGCCGCAGGCGACGGGCGGCTTTGCCGGAGCACGCCCCGCACCGCGCCTTGACGTGCGGGCCGCGCAGGAGGCGCAGGGGCAGCTCCCCCCTGACAAGTGGGCAACGCTGCTGGAAATGCTGGCTCTCGATCCCCGCCCGTCCTATCAGGACGATCCGAAACGGGTGTACGGGCTGGCCTTTGCGGGGCACAACGTCAGGTTTTGCGTCGACGGCACCCGGCTGTCGATTCTTTCCATCGAGCCGATGCCCGGCAATCCGACGGCATAACGGCCTTTCCCGCGCTGGCGAAACAACACAGGGGCCTCGCAGGAGGCCATCATGAAGGGCAGGGGCAAGGCTCCGATTCCTTTTTAGGAAAGCTGCATGTAGTGCGGGGGGACGGTGGCCTCGCCGCCCTCTTCGCCGACAAGTTCCCAAAGTTCGCGGAACTTCTCCTCAATACGCTCCGTGCGGCCCTGAAGCAGATCCAGCTGCCGCTGCTGAAGGGTGATCACGTCGTTCAGGGCACTGATGGTCTGCTCCTGAAAATAGACCTGCTCCTCCAGCCGTTCCAGCCGGGCGATACGGGCCTTGAGCGCGGCCATTTCGGATTCATCCGTATGCAGGAATTCACTCATCGCGTTTCTCCTAGGGTCTTGTCCGAGGCCAGCTCGTCCGCCAGCCTGAGAATGGCGGCGTAGGCTTCGGGTTCCACGGGCTGTACGGAAAGCCGGCTCCCCGTCTTCATAAGCTCCATCCCCGCCAGCTCGGGCACGAAACGCAGAAGGCTCCGGGGAATCGGCGGCTCGAAACGCCGCACCAGCCGGACATCGACCATGTACCAGCGGGGATTTTCCGGGGTGGCCTTCGGATCGAAATGTCCGGCTTCAGGGTCCTGCGCCGTCAGATCGGGGTGACCCTCCCGCACGATTTCCACAAGCCCGGCGATTTCGGGCTGCTTGCCGCTGTGGTAAAAAAAGCCGAGATCGCCTTTTTTCATGTCGTCGCGCATGAAGTTGCGGGCCTGATAGTTCCGCACGCCGTCCCAGCTTGTGGCCTGTCCCGGTGCGTTTTCCAAATCCGTCAGCGAATAACAGTCAGGTTCGCTCTTGAAGAGCCAGTGGCGCATGCTTTCAATCTCCTGAAAAAGATTCGCCGCCATTGTTCCCTGAAAGGACGGTCTTTGCAACCCGGCCGGAGGAAGGGCCAGCCGAACGCCCGGCGGCAGCCTTCGGAAAAACAGGAGGGGGGAAAACCGAAGTCTTCCCCCCTGCCTGATTGGTCTTCCGTCCGCCTAGTTCTGCGGCTTGCTGAAACCGTACTTTGCCAGAACAGCCTGTCCCTCGGGCGAGAGCACAAAGGCGACAAAGGTTGCTCCGTCAGCGGCGTTCTTGCCCGTGGTGGCCACGGCAACGGGATACAGCACCGGCTTGTGGCCCTTCATCACGGCGGCAATCTTCACCTTTTCCCCGGCCTGCTTCGCGTCGGTACGGTACACGAAACCGGCGTCGACCTCGCCGCGCCCCACATAGTCGAGAGCCTGGCGGACACTCGCGCCGAACACATACTTCGGCTGGAGCGTGTCCCACTGGCCCGTGGAGGTCAGGGCTTCCCGCGTGTAGCGTCCGGCGGGCACGGAGTCGGGGTTGCCCACGGCAATGCGCTTCACGGCGGCCTTGTCGAGATCCCTGGCTCCGGCAAGGCCGAGCTTGCTGTCAAAAGGCACGATCATCACCAGATCGTTCATCGCGAAGTTTTTGCGGCTCTCGGGGTTGATCAGCTTCTTGGCGGCGGCCTTGTCCATGGTTTCCTGATCAGCGGAGGCGAACACGTCTACAGGTGCGCCCTCCTCCATCTGCTTGAGCAGCGGATTGGAGGCGGCAAAATTGGTCTGAACCTTGATGTCGGGGTGCTGTTTTTCAAACAGGGCCTTCATTTCGGTAAAGGCATTGGTCAGGCTCGCCGCTGCGGAAACGGTGATTTCCTGAGCGGCAAAGGCGGGAGCTGCCAAAAGAAGGCAGCCGAGGAACCCAAACGCCGCAGATTTGGCGCACTGCCGGAAAAAAAGCTTGTTCATGTAGCTACTCCACTGTTTTTCGACTGTTATGGTTCAGAAAAGGCGTATTGTAAAAAAATACGCCCCTTGCCTTTTGCCCGCAATAAGGTCACTCTTTCAGACAAGTGCGTGACCCTCTTTCTCCGCACCAGTCCGTGGGATAGCCTGCATATCCCGAATTCTTCATTTATTCGGCATAGAGGAGATCCCATGCAGGAAACAATAAGCCGCCTTGTCCAAGGACTTGACGATTCCGCCCTGCGTTTCATCGAGGCCTGCGTACGTCACGAGCGCGAAAGCCGTGAAGCCTCCGTTCCCCTTCCATCCCGCCACCCCGGTGGGCAATTCACCGTTCCCGACACTGTCCGCCATCTGACATCGGAACAGCTTGACGCCGTCTCCCAATCCTTTCTCGAGTGGTACAGGGCGGCGGCCACAAACGCACAATGCCGCTCCCGGGGCAGGATCTGGCTGGTTTTCCTGCTCATCCGCTACGGAGCCTTGCGTCTGGGCGAAGCTCTGGCCCTCAATGACCGCGAGGATATCGACTTTGCGCGCTCGCTTGTCATTGTCCGGGGGCAGGTTGTACGGGAGCTTCAGTTTCCCGAAAACATCATGGAGGAGATCCGCCAGATTCTGGAGTCTCCGGTCATGTTCGGACTGCGCGGAGAAGTGCTGCGCCTTGATCAGGGCTATGTGCGCCGCATGTTTTACGAACGCTCCAAAGATGCCAACCTGCCGAAAGAGCTGCTCAGCCCTCGCGTCATCCGGCACTCAAGAGGCATCGAGCTTTTGCGCGGCGATGTGCCGCTGAAAATCGTGCAGCAATTTCTGGGGCAGCAAAGCCCTGCCCTTACCGCAAGTTACCTTCATTTTTCACACGAAGATGCGAGGCGGATAGTGCACTCGCATCTCAGGAGAGAAGCCATGAAGAAGACCAGTGCCCGAAATGCCTTTACAGGCATCATCAACCGCATCAAGCGCAGTGATCTGCTGGCCGAAGTGGAAATCCTGACCAACACCGGCCTGACCGTGGTAGCCGTCATCACTACGGACAGCGCGGACAATCTGGAGCTGCGCGAAGGCCTGAACGCCACGGCGACCATCAAGGCCCCGTGGGTCATCATCAACACCGGAGACGCTCCCACCAGCGCACGGAATCATTTTTCGGGCAAGGTCAAGAGCATCCAGACGGGAGACATCGAGACGGAAGTGGTTGTCTCGCTTGACGAGGGGAGCACAGTGGTCGCCCTGATCACTACCCAGAGTGCCCACAAGCTCAAGCTGGACGCCGGAAAGCCCGTTTCCGTCATGTTCAAGGCCTTTGCCGTTGTGCTGGGCGTGTAGCAGAGAGGGATAAGAGATAATGGAGGGGGGCGGGAGGACCTTTCTGAAGAAAGGCTCCTCCCGCCCCCAAACCTCCCCCCACCCTCCCCAAAGACGTTTGTCCTTATCGAATCCCTGTTGCAGAGTGTTCCGCCCACACGGTCATGCGCGCAGGCGCAAGGAACCTCCCCCTTTCGGGGAAGGTTCCTTTTTGTTACGAGGGTTGTAAGTCATGGTTGTGCGTGAGGTTTGAGGGGGGACAAGCGGCTCCTCAAACCTCCACCAGCGGCGCGAGAAAGGACAGCGCATCCGGGGACTGGGCACGGCGGACGGGATAATCTTCCATCAAGTGCCGGATAGAGCCATTCCGGTACACCGCCAACGAGTCCGCAAAGGCATCCACATCCGCAGGGTCATGGGTGATGAGCACCAGCGGGATATGCCACTCGTCGAGCAGGGAGCGGATTTCCCGCCGCATTCTCTCCCGCAACAGGGGATCGAGCGCGGCAAACGGCTCGTCCAGCAGCAGCATCCGGGGGGCGGTGACGAGGGCCCGGGCCAGAGCCACCCGCTGCCGCTGTCCACCGGAAATCTCACGCGGATACCGTTCGGCAAGGTGTCCGACCTCGAAACGTTCGAGCAGCTCCTCAACCGACTTTCGAGCCGCCGGCGAGGGACGTCCAAACAGCGTCCGCCGTTTGCGGTCAAGGGCGAACTCCACATTGCCGCGCACGGTCAGGTGCGGAAAAAGGGCATAATCCTGAAAGACATATCCCAGACGACGTTCCCTTGCCGGAAGGTTGATATGCCGGTCAGAGGCGTACAGCACCGCATCCCCGACCATGACATGCCCCTCATCAGGATGGACAAGCCCCGCAAGAGCCTGAAGCGTGAGCGTCTTGCCGGAACCGGAATGTCCGAACAGCACCAGCCTCCGCGTGGAACAGGAAAACGAAACATCAAGGCAAAAGCCGTCACCCCGCCCTTTTCCGGGCGCAAGACGCTTTCGGATACAAAGATCAAGCATCAGCGGCCTGCCCTTCCGCCGAACAGCCTGTCGGCGAGTACAAGGATGGTGAGGCACAGGCCCGAGGTCAGGACGACAAGCACGGTGGCCTGCTCGTCATTGCCCGCCTGAAACGCATCATAAATGGCAAGGGCCAGCGTCTGCGTCTTGCCGGGAATATTGCCCGCGATCATCAGGGTCGCACCGAATTCGCCCATGCCGCGCGCAAAGGCCAGCATGGCCCCCGCCACGATGCCGCGCCACGCCAACGGAAGCGATACCCGCCAGAACACCCGCCATTCGGAAGCCCCCAGCGTGCGGGCCGCGTTCTCAAGACGGGGATCGACAAGCTCCAGCGCGGCGCGCGCCGACTTGTAAATCAGCGGAAAGACGACAACCGTAGCCGCAACCACCGCACCCTGCCATGAAAAGATCAGATTGATGCCGCACTCCGCCAGCCACGGCCCGATAAGCCCGCGCCGCCCGACCAGCAGGATAAGATAATAGCCAAGCACGGTTGGCGGCAGTATCATGGGAAGCGTACACAAGGCGTCCAGCACGGCGGAAAAGGGCGAACGCCGCCGGGCCAGCATCCAGGCGGCAGCGACTCCGGCGCAAAAGGAAGCCGCCGTAGCCAGCCCGGCGACCTTCAACGACAACAGGATGGGCGACCACGGAACCGCGCCCCCCGCAAAAAAATCCGAGACCGTATTCATGCTCTCGACATGCCCTAATCACGTTTCCTCTGCAATATGGTCACGAAAAAAAATGGCGCAGGAACATCGGGAAGGGGCCTTCCCTCCCCGTTTTCCATCCTATGTATTTTCGTATAAGAATATTTTATACCCGGAATTGGTTTCGATTGTGAATATTTCTATTGTCATCGGATACCAAAGGCGTTAGTTTTGCAGGCGAAGCAAACCCGGCTTTCCATCCGGGACAAATACAGAAAGAACGGGAACATCCAATGCAGGAACTTTCAGAATACACCAGACGGCCCTGGGATGTCGTTATCATCGGCGGCGGAGCCACGGGCGCGGGAACCCTGCGCGATCTCGCCATGCGCGGCGTCAGGGTGCTGCTGCTCGAACAGCGGGATCTTGTCCACGGCACGAGTTCGCGTTTCCACGGCCTGCTCCACAGCGGCGCGCGCTATGCCGTGAAGGATGCCGAGGCCGGACGCGAGTGCATCGAGGAAAACCGCATCCTCCGGCGCATCGGCAAGCATTGCGTTGAAGAGACGGAAGGCTTTTTTGTCCGTTCCCGCGAGGACGGGGCGGATTTCGAAGCCAGCTGGGTCATGGCCTGCGACAAGTGCGGCATCGAGGCAACGCCCCTTTCCGTGAAGGAGGCCCGCCTCCTCGAACCCAATCTTGCCGCGGACATCGTCTCCGTCTACCGCGTGCCGGATTCCGCCGTGGACGGTTTCCGCCTCGTGTGGCAGAACGTCCAGAGCGCGCTGCGCCACGGCGCGGGCTTCCGCACCTATACGGAAGTCACGTCCATCGTCAGTGCCAACGGGCGGGTGACGGGGGTGCGCGTGCGCGATACCCGCACCGGAGAACGTGCCGAAATCCCCTGCGCCTTTGTGGTGAACGCCGCCGGGAGCTGGGTTGGCGAGCTGGCCCGCACCGCCGGGCTGACCATCAACGTCAGGCCCGACCGCGGCACGCTGGTGGCCTTCAACCACCGCTTTACCAGCCGCGTGATCAACCGCCTCCGCAAGGCGTCCGACGGCGATATCTTTGTCCCGCACGGTTCCATCACCATCCTCGGCACCACCTCCAAAAAGACGGAAAATCCCGACGACACCGTGCCGGATACCGCCGAAGTCCGCACCCTGCTCGACATCGGGCGCGTGCTCTTCCCGGACATCGACAGCTACCGCATCCTGCGGACGTTTGCGGGAACCCGCCCGCTCTATACCGCCGATCCCTCCGCCGAGGGCCGGGGCGCATCCCGCAACTTCGTAGTGCTCGATCATGAGCATGAGGGGTTGAAGGGCATGGCAACCATCTGCGGCGGCAAACTGACCACCTACCGGCTCATGGGCGAACGCATGGCGGATCTCGTCTGCGGCAAGCTCGGCGTATCCGCGCCCTGCCGCACCGCCGTGGAACCGCTGGTGGAAGAGCCTTCCGCCGAGCTGATGGGCCGCGCCCGCAAGGTGTTCCCGGCGCAGGGGCTTGAACAGGCCCAGTCCCGCCTTGGGGACAGCTTTGCCGCCACGGTCGAACGGCTCGAAGCCGCCCCGTGGAAAAAGGCCCTGCTCTGCGAATGCGAACGCGTGACCGTTGCGGAATTCGAGCAGGTGGCCTCCGAAGGCACCTCCCATTCCCTGAACGACATCCGCCGCCGCACCCGCATGGGCATGGGTACCTGTCAGGGCAGCTTCTGCGGGCTGCGCGGCGTAGGCGCGGTACTGGAGGCCCACCTTCTTCCTGCCGGAATGCACGCCTGTTCCTCCGGCGAATGCGACGCCGCGCCCTGCGGTGCGCCCGATCTGCTCCAGAGCTTCCAGCAGGAACGCTGGTACGGCATCCGCCCGGTGCTGTGGGGCAGCGAACTGCGGGAAACCGAGCTGGCGCGCGGCATGTACGGCGCGACCCTCAACGTTGACGGAGCCGACGAATGATCAAGAGAAAACCGTATGACGTCATGATTGCCGGAGGCGGTCTTTCCGGCCTCTCTGCGGCCCTGTTTGCGGCCAGGGCCGGGAAACGCCCCCTCCTCGTCACCAAGGGTTCCGGGGTGCTGGCCATCGGCGGCGGAACCATCGACGTGCTCGGCTACCGTTCCGACGGCACGCCCCTGTCTTCTCCTTTCGACGGATTCGAGAGCCTCGCCCCGCGCCACCCGTATTCCCTCATCGGCGCGGAAACGGTCGGAAAGGCCCTGTCCGGCTTCCTCGAACTCTGCGAGGAAGGCGGCTGCCCCTACCTCTGCAACGGCGAACGCAACACCCGCGTGGTGACGGCTCTGGGCACCACCAAGCCGAGCTACCTCGTGCCGCATACCATGTCGATGCACGGCGTGGCGGAAGCAGCCAACCTCTTCATTGCGGGCGTGGAAGGCCTGAAGGACTTCTCTCCCGCGCTGGTGGCGCAGGGCCTGCAAACCCGCCGGGCCTACGCGGGCAAAAACATCGTCCCGGTCATCCTGCCCAGCCCGTTCCCGCTCCAGCGCGACCTGTCCACGCTGGATCTGGCCCGCTATCTCGACACCCCCGAGGGCATCCTCTGGCTGAGCAAGAGCCTGAACAAGCATATCGTGCGCGGCATTCCCGGCGCGGTGTTCGTCCCGGCGATCCTCGGGACAGCCGCCAACAGCAACGTGCATACCGAACTGAAAAACCGCACCGGCCATATCATCAACGAAATCTCCAGCCTGCCTCCGGCGGTGACGGGCCTGCGCCTGCACGCCCTGCTGCTCCGGCTGCTGAAAAAATATGATGTCGATCTGATCGAGCACGCCACCGTCACCGGCTCCGAAGTCACGGACGGGCACTGTTCCGCGCTGTTTACCACCAGCAACGGGCAGGAACGCCGCTACGAGGCGCGTTCTTTCATCATCGCTACGGGCGGGGTGCTTGGCGAAGGCTTCGCAACCGAACCCGAACGCGCGTGGGAGCCGGTTTTCAACCTCGATCTGCCGCTGAACCCTTCCTCTCCCAACTGGTCGCTGCCGGAAGCCTATCCTTCCTGCCGCCAGACTCCGGGGACACCGCGCCCGTCGCACGGGTTTGCCCTCCTCGGCCCGGATGTGGACGCCAAGCTACGCCCGCTCGGAAAGGACGGCACGCCCCTGTGCGACAACGTGTTCTTTGTCGGAAAGACGCTCGGGGGCTACGATCACGCCGCCGAAAAGTCCGGCAACGGCGTGGCGTTGTCCACGGCCTTCTTCGCAGCCATGAACGCCTGAGGTAGACATGAAACCCATTGAAACTGTAGATAAATGCACTACCTGTTCCACCTGCGTGGCCTATTGTCCCGTCACCCGGGCGACGCGGGCCTTCAAAGGCCCGAAGCTCACCGGGCCGTCGTCCGAGCGGTTCCGCCTCTATGACGAAACCGGCGGCGGGGAGATCTCGGAAATCGAGGCTCTGGACTACTGCTCCAACTGCAAAAACTGCGACATCGCCTGTCCGTCCGGGGTCAAGATTTCGACCCTGAACATGCTGGCCCGCGCCGACTACTGCAAGAAACACAGGCCGCCTCTGCGCGACTGGGTGCTTTCGCACGGGCACGCGCTGGGTCGGCTGGCCCGCCGTTTCCCCGGCTGGCTGGTCAAGGCAGGTTCCACCAACGCGCTGACCCGGCTCCTGCTGGATCAGTTCGGGGTGGACGCCCGCGCGCCCATGCCGGTCTTTGTGCCGCGCAGCTTTACCGAGTGGATGGGCGACCACGCCGCGCTCCTTTCCCTCTCCGACCAGGCCCGTCTCACCAGGAAGGTCATCTTCTTCCCCGGCTGTTATGTGAACGACTACGACCCGCAGGTCGGGCGCGATCTGGTCTTTCTGCTGGAGAAGGCCGGCTACGAGGTCATCGTCCCGGATTTCGAGTGCTGCGGCTTGCCGATGGTGGCGAACGGCTTCTTTGAGGATGCCCGCAGTGCCGCCTCGCGCAATGTCTCTCTGCTGGCTTCCGCCTCTGCCGAATCCATTCCGATTCTGACGGTTTGCCCCAGCTGCCAGCTCATGCTCAAGCAGGAATACGGCGAATATTTCCCCGATCTGGAGTCGCATGCCGCGCTTGTTCCCCGTATTCAGGACGCCTGCGAGTTTCTCATCGGGCTGTTCGAGTCCGGCGCGCTGGCTCTGTCCCTCCGTGAGGATGCCGCCAAGCTCGTCTATCATGCGCCCTGCCATCTCCGGGCGCAGGGCATCGGCAAGCCGGGGCTGGATCTCCTCCGCATGGCTGGGGCGAATGTCGAAGATGCCCGCTCCGGCTGCTGCGGTATTTCCGGCAGTTACGGGTTCAAAAAGGAAAAGTACGACGTGGCGGCCTCGGTCGGTTCCGAACTTTTCGATGTCGTCAAGTCCAGCGGTGCGGAACGCTGCGTATCCGAGTGCGGAACCTGCCGTTTGCAGATCTCCCATCACACCGGGTTGCCGTCCGTGCATCCCATTTCGTGGGTGCGCGGGTTGGTGAAAGAGTAGAGAGAAGATGTTGGAGGGGGGAAGGAGAACCTTTCTGGAGAAAGGCTTCTCCTTCCCCCCTCCAAACCTCCCCCCTTCCTCTCCCAAGACTTTTAACTGGTGGGGAGGCTGCGCAACAGGAGTTCCGTTGTCTGTGGGGTTTGCGGAAAAGGGGATTGGAGAAAAGGCATGAGAAAAGGGAGCCTCCTGTGGAGACTCCCTTTTTTGTTGTTACATCATAAATTAGTTACAAATAGGTGCACTGATAATCAATGCCTTGGCAAGGGTCACTTCAACAGAAGAAGGATCCTTGACCTTTTCAATAGATACACTTGCAGCAATCTTTTCCTTTGTTCCTTCTTTTATCTTAAAACTCTCTTCACTAAGTGTTTCAGGCGCGGTTACGGACCAACCATTATAGCCTGTACCGTCTTTAATACCTGTGAATGCTTCTGCAATTGCAGCCGTTCTGGCAGCAGCACAGCCGCCACCAGTGGCGGTATCTCCCTCTCCATAAGAGTTTTTCAATAAACTCTGTCCAAAAGACAAATTAAGGCGAGCCTGAACTTCTGCGATAAAGGCTGCTGCTGCTTTCTGTCGAGCTTCTTCCTGCATATCATAATATTTGGGGACGGCGACAGCGGCGAGGATGCCGAGGATGACCAAAACGGAAATGATTT
>CAZIFC010000005.1:122572-132723 GCA_964538355.1 uncultured Lawsonia sp.
TTGGGGACGGCGACAGCGGCGAGGATGCCGAGGATGACCAAAACGGAAATGATTTCAATGAGCGTAAAGCCCTGCTGCCCTCTAAGATTTCGCATTGTAACCTCCGCGTCTGGGTTGAGGGGGAAAGATTGAAGGGATGTGGTGCATGGAAGCTCCTCTCCGTGTCCACACTACTTATTGATCTATATAGACTTTCAAATTTATGAAGTAAAGCCATTTTCCCCGCACCTGTAATCCGCCAAAATCATACCCATTCCACACCGGACAGAAAAAAAGCCTCCCCCGAAACGGAGGAGGCATACCCTGTATTCCCTGCGAACAGGGATTCGATAAACGTAAAAGTCTTTGGAGAGGAGGGGGTGGGGCTTGGGGAGGGGGAGGAGTAACCTTTCTCCAGAAAGGTGCTCCTCCCCCTCCCCAACAATCCAATCCAACCCCCTACATGAACATCATAGCCACATGCCGCACGGTAACGGCGGCTCCGAAGGCGACCAGCGTGTTGAAAACCATGCTGAACACGGGCCAGCCCCACGAGCCTGTCTCCTGCCGAATGGCGGCTACCGTGACAAGACAAGGCGCATACAGCAATACAAAAACCAGCAACGCCAACGCGGTAGCCGGCGTCCAACGCCCGTCGGCGCGGATCTGCTGGGCGAGCGGCGTAGGATCTTCGGGGTCCACCTCGCCAAGCGAATAGGCCGTGGCAAGCGTGGCGACAATCACTTCCTTGGCGGCAAAACCGCCCACCAGCGCAATGTCCGTCCGCCAGTCAAACCCGGCGGGCTGCGTCAAAGGCTCCAGAGCCATGCCCATGCGCCCGGCAAAAGAATGCTGCAAGGCCGCTTCCGCACGTTCGCCGTGCAGGGCCGCAAGCTGATCTTCCAACGCCGCAACAGCACCCCCGGACGCCTTCGCCGCATCCAGATCCGCCTCGATGGTCTGCTGCACTCCGGCAAAATGCGCCCGCGTATCCAAAGGCAGCTGCGGATAGGCCATCGCTGCCCACAAGATGATCGAAATGGCGAGAATGACCGTACCGGCCTTCTTCAAATATTCAAACGTCCGTTCCCCGGTATGGATCGCCAGCCCGAGCATGGTGGGCAGGCGGTACGGCGGCAGCTCCATCACAAACGGCGTGGAAGGCCCCTTGATGATGGTCGAGCGCAGAAGCCGCGCCGTGAGCAGGGCGACAATCCAGCCCGTCAGCGTCAGGCCGAACATCACCGCCGCTTCGTGACCGGGAAAGAAAACACCGGAAAAGAGAATGAACACCGGCAGCTTGGCCCCGCAAGCCATAAAGGGGACCGTCAGGAGCGTCGCCATCTTCTCGCGGGGGCTTCGCAGGGTGCGCGCCGCCAAAACACCGGGCACGGCACAGCCGCCCGCAATGCCGCCGCCCACGATGAACGGCATCACCGAGCACCCGTGCAGGCCGAAAATGCGGAAAATCCGGTCGAGCATGTAGGCCATGCGCGCCATGTAGCCCGTATCCTCAAGAAAAGATATCTGGAGGAAAATCAGCATAATCAGCGGGACAAAGCTCATCACGCCGCCCACACCGTCGATGATGCCCGACAGCACCAGCGACTTGAGCTGACCATCCGGGAGTACCGCGTCCGCCCCTTCACGCAGCAGGCCGAAACCGGCCTCCACCCACCCCATCGGGATTTCACCGATCTTGAAGGTCACGGTATACAGCAGATACAGCACGCCGAGCATGATCAGCGGACCCATGAACGGATGCGTGAGCACCTTGTCCATGCGGTCGGAAAGCTGAATGCGCGCGTGCATGTCCTGCCGCCGCACCAGCACGCCGTCACGCAGCAGGGAAGAAATGAAGCCGTAGCGGTAATCCGCAATGACCGCCTCGGGCCAGGTGTTGAGCGTATCCTTCAGATGGCGGGTAACCTCGTCCACCTGCCGCTCCAGTGCGGCGGCCAGATCCGGGGCTTCGCTCCGGGTTCGGGACAGGATTTCCTCATCCATTTCCAGAAGCTTGATGGCAACCCACCGCGCCGGGTACTCCGAGGCCAACAGCCCCGCTTCCCCGATGGCGGACTCCATTTCCCGCAAAACCGGATCGAGATCCGGGCCATAGGAAATGTGCAGAGGCTGCCACGGCTCGCCGCGCTTCGTGGAGATATAGGACTCCGTCGCCTTGATGAGTTCGGGAAGCCCCTCTCCCGTGCGGGCCACGGTCGCCAGCACCGGGAACCCCAGACGCTGCGAGAGCCGCTCCTGATCGATGGTCATGCCCTGCTGGGCCGCCTCATCCATCATGTTCAGGGCCAGCACCACGGGGACGCCAAGCTCAAGGAGCTGGATGGTCAGGTAGAGGTTGCGCTCCAAGGCTCCGGCGTTGAGGACATCGATGACCACATCCGGGCGTTCCTGCGCCAGAACATGGCGGGCTACCGTCTCTTCCTGCGTGTAGGCCGTCAGGGAGTACGTCCCCGGCAGGTCGATGACCCGCACGGATTCACCGGAAGACAGGCGGATGAAACCTTCCTTTTTCTCTACCGTGATGCCGGGATAGTTCCCGACATGCTGGTGCGAACCCGTCAGCGAATTGAAGGCCGTGGTCTTGCCCGAATTCGGATTGCCCGCAAGAGCGATTGTCAGCTGGGAATTCATGACGCCTGCTCTGTCTGGGCCAGAGGTTCGACGACAATATAGTCGGCCTCGTTGTTCCTGAGGCTGAGGGTAAAGCCCGGCAGGCGCAGGGCCACCGGATCCCGCAGGGGAGCGCGCCCCACAACCTCGACTTCCGCACCGGGGATAAGCCCCATGTCGCGGATGCGCCGCCCAAGCTCGCCGCTGGCCTGCACATGCGCGATCCGGGCCTTCTGGCCTTCCTTCATCTTGCGGAGGGAAATCAGCCCGGAGTCCAGCATTTCCTGCGAGACGGGACAGCCTTCACCGCCGCACGAACAGGCGCGGCTGCAATCGTTTTCTCCACGATGCCTATGACAAAATCCAAACATGGCAACTCCTGGGAAGCTATCTTGACGTCCGGCCGGAACGCCGGTCAGGGAAGGCGCAGCCGCGCCCCCGACGGGCTCCGTGGCAACCGGCGCAGCCGCCGTTGCAGACCGGACGCTTCATGGTATTGATGCTGCGGCCCGCGTACCACGCCGCCGCTAGAATAATCACGACGAGCAACGCCTCCCACGGGAACCCGCTTCCGGCAGACACGACTGTTTCCGCGTCCATATGCCCTCCAATGATAACGGTACTATCGGAACTGCTCTTTCTATATGTTTTTGAAAATAAATGTCAATTGCAGAATGAGAACATTTTGGAGGCCCGGCCCGGTTCCTTGCCCTTAACCAGTACATAGTCTATACTTTTTTCATTGCGAACTTTCTTTGGAGCCTTCCATGACCCTTTCCGCCCCTCTTTCCCCTGCGGATGCCCCCGCCGCCGCTCCCCTGCTGCAGGCGGAAGGGATCACCGTCCGTTTCGAGGCCGACCAGCCTTTCGACGTTGTACGCGACGTGTCCTTTGCGCTGTATCCGGGCCGTACCCTCTGTCTCGTAGGCGAATCCGGCTGCGGCAAGAGCATGACGGCCCTCTCCCTCCTGCGCCTCATTCCCGAGCCGGGCCGCCTTGCCTCCGGGCGCATCCTGCTGGACGGGCAGGATCTCGCGGAACGCTCCGAATCCGGCATGGAACGCGTGCGGGGACGGGACATCGGCATGATCTTTCAGGAGCCGATGACCTCCCTCAACCCGGTCATCCGGGTAGGGGAACAGGTCGCAGAGCCGCTGATCCGGCACCTGCGGCTCTCCAGGAAGGACGCTCTGGCGCAGGCCGTGGAACTGTTCCGGCAAGTAGGCATCCCCGCTCCGGAAATGCGTGTGCGCGACTACCCACACCAGCTTTCCGGCGGCATGCGCCAGCGGGTCATGATCGCCGCGGCTCTGGCCTGCAAGCCCCGGGTTCTCCTTGCCGACGAACCCACCACCGCCCTTGACGTCACCATTCAGGGCCAAATCCTTTCCCTGCTTGGCGGCCTGTCCCGGGAGAACGGCATGGGGCTGCTGCTCATCACCCACGATCTGGGCGTAGTCGCGGAAATGGCCGATACGGTGGGCGTCATGTACGCCGGGCGCATCGTCGAGCAGGCCCCCGTCCGGGATCTGTTTGCATCGCCCCTGCACCCCTACACGCGGGGGCTTATCCGCTCCGCCCCCACGCTCGACACGCCCCACACGGCGCGGCTTGACGCCATTCCCGGCACGGTGCCTTCTCCCGCAGCCCTCCCGCAGGGCTGCCCCTTCCGTCCCCGCTGCACCGAGGCCGACGGACGTTGCCTCGAACAGCCGCCGCTTCTCCGCCTCGACGGGGCGGGCGGCAGCCGGGAAGTGCGCTGCTGGCGGGCGGGGAAACAGTGAAACGGTTGCCGAATCCCTGTTTTGTCCTATATAGGATGTTGACGGATGGCCTCGTGTCCATCCGCCGAATATGTTTTCAAGGAGCGACCATGAGCCACGAGAATATGGATCAGAATGCCATGAAGAACGACATCGCCGAAGAAGCCGCCGCGGAAACCCCGCAGGCTCCCGAACAATCGCTTGAAGAGCAGTGCCGGGAAACGGTCTGCCCCTCCTGTACCGTCAAGACGGAAGCTGACGACGCCCGCCTGCGCGCCCTCGCGGAAATGGAAAATTTCAAGAAGCGTCTCCAGCGCGACCATGACGAATACAAACGCTACGCCCACGAGCCGGTGCTCAAGGATCTTTTGCCCGCGCTGGACAGCCTCGATCTCGCCATCCAGTACGGCGGCAACGATCCCGCCTGCCAGAGCCTGCTCACCGGCGTGACCATGACCCGCAAGCTGCTTCTCGACGCGCTGAAGAACCACGGCCTGCTCGTTGCCGGAGAAGTGGGGGAACCCTTTGATCCCGACCTGCACGAAGCCGTTTCACAGGAAGAACGCGACGATATGGAACCCGGATGCATCAGCACGGTGCATCAGCGGGGCTATCGCCTGAAAGATCGCCTGCTCCGTCCCGCCAAGGTTGCCGTCAGCCGCAAGCCTGCCTAGTCATGGCTACCGAACCGACACCGCCATTGGGCACCAGTCCTTCCCCCGCCGTCCTGCGCGTCGAGGCGGCGGAGGGGCTGGTGCGTGTTGTTTTCAGCGGAGACTGGAAGCGCGATTCGGCTGGCCCGGCCTTCCTGCCCCAGCGGGACAGCGCGCTGGAAGAAGCGGAAAGCAAGCTCGGAAACGCCGTCAAAATGGAGCTGGTGGGCGACGGCCTTGGAGAGTGGGACAGCTGCGTGCTGGTCGCCACCACCCGCCTTGTCGCCCTCGCCAGGGAACGGAACGTCCCCCTTGATGATGCCCGGCTTCCCGAAGGCGTCCGAAACCTGACCAGACTGGCTCTGGCCGTGCCGCCGAACACCGCCGCCCAGCGCAAGGCCCGCTCGATCCCCTTTCTCGAACGGGTAGGCGGCTTCGCCCTTTCCGTACCCCGCACGATCCGGGACATTTTGTCCTTTCTGGGCGAAATCGTCATCAGCATGGGCAGGATGCTGCGGGGACGCTCGGCCTGCACCTCCGGGAACCTCTGGCTTGCCATTCAGGAAAGCGGCGTTGAAGCCCTGCCCATCGTCTCGCTCATCAGCCTCCTCGTCGGGCTGATCCTCGCTTTCGTCGGGGTGATCCAGCTCCAGATGTTCGGCGCGGAAATTTATGTTTCCAGCCTCGTCGCCGTGGGCATGACCCGGATCATGGGAGCCATCATGACCGGCATCATCATCGCGGGCCGCACCGGAGCCTCCTACGCCGCCGTCATCGGAACCATGCAGGTCAACGAAGAAATCGACGCGCTCTCGACGCTCGGCGTGCCGCCCTCCGATTATCTCGTCATGCCGCGCATCATGGCTCTGACGCTCATGACCCCCATGCTGGTGCTCTATTCCGACTTCATGGGCATCATCGGCGGCTTTGCCGTCGCCGTCGGCGTCATCGGGCTGGACCCGATGGAATACTACACGTTCACGCTCAAGGGGTTCAAGCTCGACAACCTGTGGGTCGGCATGGTCCACGGGTGCGTTTACGGACTGCTCATCGCCATCACGGGCTGCTATCAGGGCCTGCGCTGCGGCCGCAACGCCGAAGCCGTAGGCCGGGCCACCACCTCGGCCGTGGTCTATTCCATCGTGGGCATCGTGCTGTCCACGGCGGTCCTCACCATGCTCTGCAATATTCTGGACATATGAATACCGCCACACCCATCATCGAGGCGCGGAACCTGACTGTCGGCTACGGCAGCTACGTTGTGCAGGGAAACCTCAATTTCACCATCAACCGGCAGGATGTCTTCATCATCATGGGGCCGAGCGGCTGCGGCAAAAGCTCGCTGCTGCGCGTTCTCGTGGGCCTGCTCCCGCCCGCCAGAGGACAGGTGTTCTACCGGGGACAGGACTTCTGGGCCGGAACCGAAGAGGAACGCCAAAAGCTCCTCGGCGGGGTCGGGCTGCTCTTCCAGAGCGGCGCGCTGTGGAGTTCCATGACCCTTGCCGAAAACGTGGCCCTGCCCCTGCAACGCTACACCAAGCTCTCCCGCGCCGACATCCGGGAGCAGACGGCCCTCAAGCTGGCCCTTGTGGGGCTTGCCGGGTTCGAGGACTATTACCCGTCCGAAATCAGCGGCGGCATGCGAAAGCGCGCCGGGCTGGCCCGTGCGCTGGCTCTGGACCCCGAGATCGTCTTTTTCGACGAACCCTCGGCGGGGCTGGACCCCGTGAGCGCGGCCCTGCTCGACGAGCTTATCCTTGAACTCAAGGAGAACATGGGCATGACCGTGGTCGTCGTCACCCATGATCTGGACAGCATCTTCACCATCGGCAACAACAGCGTGTTTCTTGACGCGGCAACACACACCATGATTACCGGGGGAGATCCGCATGTCCTGCGCTGTGATCCCTCGCACCCCGACATTGTCCGCTTCCTGAACCGGGGCAGGACCGATGCCTGCACCACCCACTCCAAAGGATACCGTTCATGAGCAAATCCGCCAACAAACCCCTTATCGGCGCATTCGTCGTCGGGGCCATCGCGCTTTTGCTGGTTGCCATTGCCGTCTTCGGTTCCGGCAAGCTGTTCCAAAGCACCAGCAAGTACGTTCTGTTTTTTGAAGGTTCCATCAGCGGGCTTTCCGTCGGTTCCCCGGTCATGTTCCGCGGGGTTCCGGTGGGCCGGGTTACGGACATCCGGCTTACGGGCAACGTCAACAGCCTGATCTTTCAGACGCCCGTGTTCATCGAACTGAACAGGGACAAGCAGGAAACGGCGTTCATCGGCGTCGGCTATGACGACGACACCAAGGAATATCTCGACAAGCTGGTCGCCAACGGCCTGCGCGCCGTGCTGGCGACCCAGAGCCTCGTCACCGGGCAGCTCATGATCGAAATGGATTTCTACCCCAGGTCGGAACTGCCCTATACGCTGGACAAGGCCAAGGTCTACGACGGCGTCTTTGAAATCCCGACCATGCCCTCCAAGCTCGAAAACATCTGGCAGACGTTCTCCAAGATGCCCTTTGAGGTCATTGCGGACAATGTTCTCGAAATTTCCGAAAGCCTCAAAAAGGCCCTGAATACCGAGCGGGTCGACACCATCGTCCAGCACATGGACACCCTGCTCATCCAGCTTCATGAGGTAGGCAGGAGCATCGACAAGACCCTGGCAAGCGTCCGCGGGCTGTCCGAACCCTACGCCAACCTTGCCCGGAATGCCGACAAGAGCATGGCCGAAACGCTGGAGCAGGCCAAAACAGTGCTGAAAAGCCTTGATGGGGTGGCGAAGGAGGCCGAACTGACGGCTGTTTCCACCCGAAGCCTCATCAACAAGAACAGCCCTACGGTCATTGAACTGAATCAGGCCCTCCGCGAAATCTCCGAAGCGGCCCGTGCCCTTCGCGTACTCGCCAACACCCTGGAGCGCAGCCCCGAGGCCTTGCTGCGAGGCAAGACCAGATAAGGAATGGCTTCCGGCCCATCATGCTTTCAGCTCATTTGTGAGGATTTCCCATGCACCGCATTTCCCGTCCGCTGGCTCTTCTGGCAACCGTCGCCCTGCTCGCGACAAGCGGCTGTTCGCTTGGCCGCAGCCCGCGTCCCAACTTCTACATGCTGTCCTCGCCCGCCGAGACGGTGACGCCCTCGGGGCAGGAAAAACTGGGCGGGCCGCGCATCGCCATCGGCCCGGTTTCCATTCCGGGCTATCTGGACAGGCCGCAGCTGTTCCTGCGGGCCGGCAACAGCGTGCAGGTGGAGCTGGCCGAGTTCAACCAGTGGAGCGAACCGATGGCGGAAGGCATTACCCGCGTGCTCTGCGACACCCTCTCCGCCTCGCTTGCGCCGCGCAGGGGCATGGCCTTTCCCATGCGCTCGCCGCAGCCCGCACAAGCCCGCATTGCCGTGGATATCGCCCGGTTCGACGGCGCACCCGGCGGAACCGTGATCCTCGACGCCGGATGGAGCCTCATCAACGGGCAAGGCGACGAAATCCGCTCGGGCCGCTTTGTACAGCGGGCTGCCGCAGGGCCGGACATCAACTCAATGGTGCAGGCACAGAGCGCGCTTCTGGCGCAGTTCGGTGCGGCTCTCGGACACATGATCCCCTAGGATCGCCCCCAGCCGGTTACACGAACGGGTGGCCTCTCAAGAGGCCACCCGTTTTTGCAGACGGCAAGAGCTGCACAAGAAGGTAGCAGACTCCCCCGGATAGACACGGGGCACGACTCCCCGCCGCTCCAATTCCCTTATTTCCCCGGAAGCAGAAAGGCTTTCAGCTCGGCGGGATCGCACCCGCTGAACAGCAGCGGCAACGGGAACCGATCCAGCACCGGGCCGAGTGCCTCCGTCGTATACGGCACGCCGGACATGGCCTGCTCCAGATCGGAAAGTTCGCAGCTGCTCGCATCAAGGCTCTTGCCCGGCCCTGCCATGAAAAAGTCGCCGTAGAGGTGGCATTCATTCACCCGGCCCTGCCGGATGTCATACACCACCTCCACCTTGCCCCACGGAAAACGCTGCACCTTGCGCTCCGTAAACGGGGGAGACGCGCCGTAAACCCAGTCCCACGTCGCGTATTTGGCATCCCGCAACCGGGTTATCGCCACAAAGTCTTCGGGGGTCAGGTGGTACTCCCCGCCGGAGCGGTGCTCCATGATGGCGTCACGCACGCGCTGCACCGTCAACGGAGGCTCGCCGGACCCCTGCTCCGCCAGATACCGCGCCAGATTGCCGACCCGGCTGCGGACGGAGGCCACGCCCTTTGACTTGTACTTGGCGGGGTCCACGTTGAGGGCCTGCGCCAGCACATCAAGATCGCTGTCCACCAGAATGCACCCGTGGTGCAGGAAACGCATCCCCTGCCGGCAATGCGCCACCCCCGCCACCTTGAGTCCGTCCAGCAGCAGATCGTTGCGCCCGGAGAAGGCGACCGGAAGCCCGAGCTTTCGCAAGGCTTCGGCAATGGGTTTGCCCGCCTCGCTGAACGCGGGCAGCGCGCCCTCTTTCTCCAGATGGTGGATAAAGGTATAGTTCAGGGTTCCGGCATCGTGATAGACCGCGCCTCCGCCGGTCATGCGGCGCACGACCCCGATATCCCGCTGCCGGATGAACTCGGTATTCACTTCCTGCCGGGTATTCTGAAAACGGCCCACCACAATGGTGGGGCTGTTTTGCCACAGGATGGCATAACCGGGGTGGCCCGGTTCAATCCGGCTCAAAAAATACTCTTCCAGCGCAAGATTGAACGCCGGATCTGTCGAAGTATTCACGATCCAGTACATGGTGCGGCTCCGTACAAAAAAGGCTTCCATAATGGCAAAAACCCATTACGGAAGCCGAGAGAAGGGAACGGCGGGGAGGAGCTTCCCTCCCCTGCCGCGTTTCAGCATTACATATCGCCCGTGAGCACGGGCTTGCGGGCTGCGCCCACCTCGTCGACTCGACCCACTTTAGTCTTCGTCGGCGCGGCGTGCAACTGATCAGGGTTCGCCTCCGCCAGTTCCGCGATGGAGCGCATGGCGTCGATGAAGGCGTCCAGATCTTCAAGAGCTTCCGATTCGGTCGGCTCGATCATGATCGCCCCGTGCACCACGAGCGGGAAATAGATGGTCGGGGGATGG
>CAZIFC010000006.1:0-112753 GCA_964538355.1 uncultured Lawsonia sp.
CGCCGCCCAGCAGTATCTTCAACCACGGGCCCTTGCGGGGTGACACCTCAGACATCTCAGCCTCCTCTTGCAAAAGATACCTGAACCGTTCGGGGAGGGCCGTCTCTCGGCCTCGCCAAAAAACGGCAATCCTGATGAGCTTTATATCAAGAAGCGTGCCGGATTGCGCTTTTGGGAACAAGATAAAAAGAACTTGGAAAAAGAGCTTGTTAGAAGACTGCCGCTCGCTGCTGTTTTGGGACCGTGTGGCTCTGGCCTTGCTTCGGTCAGATTTTTATGACAGATTGTCAGAAAAAGATGACTGGTTGTCATTTTTTTGCTACCTGTTCGTATCGAATGCGATTTTCAACTTGAATGCTTCCCGGCGGTCTGGGGAAGGTTTCCCCCATCCCCCTCACTGCGCTTCTCCTGTCCGGTGTCCCTGGCGGATCAAATGCGTTTTCCCCGGATTCAGAGGAACCCCATGCACACATTCTCCTGGCGTATGCTGCGCCTGCCCCTGATGTTGAGCCTGCTGTGGTGTCTGCTGCTGTTCGCGCTGTTCCGCTGGACGGTGCAGCGCGAGGACGAGTATGCAATCGAGCTTGCCAGACTTCAGACCGAAACCCTGTTTACCAGCATCGTGGATACCCGGGCATGGAATGCCGGCAATGGCGGTGTCTGGGTTCGCGAATCTCCGGCCTCTCCCCCGAACCCTTCGTTGCCGGAGCAGGAGCGCACGCTCCGGGATGAGCACGGGCAGTTGCTCGTAAAAATCAATCCGGCCTACATGACCCGCCAGATTGCGGAGATCTTCTCGTCCGATATAGCCGGTTTCCGCATTTCCAGCCTTGCGCCCATGCGGGCCGAGAACCTTGCCGATCCGTGGGAAAGCAAGGCCCTGCGCTCTTTTGAGAAAGGAGGACAGGATCTGTTTGAACTGACTCCCGGCGGCAAGGGGATGCTGTACCGCTACATGGCCCCGCTCCCGGCGAAGGAAAGCTGCCTGTCGTGCCATCCGCGGAACAAGGCCGGGGATATCCTCGGCGGGATCAGCGTATCCCTTTCCGCCGATCCGCTGCTTCAGGCGGCTGCCGAACGCAAGCGCACCACGGGGCTGGCCTTCGGCATCATCGGCATCATCGGGGTGGTGGGGATTGGCGGGGCGACGTTCCAGATCAACCGCAAACGGGAACTTGCCGAAGCTGCCAACCGGGCCAAGAGCGCGTTTCTCGCCAACATGACCCACGACATGCGGACGCCGCTGACCGGCATTGCCGGGATGACCGAACTTCTGGAGAAGGAAACCCGGGAGCCGCGCCATCGCCATCTGCTCTCGAACCTCAAGGAGGCGACGGACAGCCTGCTCGCGCTGGTGGACGGCATCATGCGGTACGCCTTGCTGGAGGCGGATCGCCAGCCCAGCCCCTGCATGCCCTTTTCCCTGCGGCCCGAGCTGGAGGATTGCCTCTCCGCGTTGCGTCCGGCCTGTATCAGCCGCGATATCCGGCTTTCCCTGATTGTGGATGATGCCGTGCCTGACCGTCTTGAGGGCGACGGGTTTCGGCTGCGTCAGGCTCTCGGCAACCTGCTGGGCAATGCCGTCAAGTTTACGGAAAAGGGTTCCGTCACCCTGCGTGTGCTCCGAAAGGATGCCGGGGAACAGGAGGGACAGTGCTTTTTGGCCTTTCAGGTCATTGATACCGGCATGGGCATTCCGGCGAGCGAGCAGGAGCGCATTTTTGAGCGTTTTGAGCAGGGCAGCGCGCCGAAGAGCCGGGGCGTGCAGCCTGAAACCGGAGTCGGGCTTGGCCTTGCCATCGCCCGCAACATCGCTCGGCGTTTCAAGGGTGATTTGACTCTTTCGAGCACGCCGGGCATGGGAAGCGTCTTTACCTTTACCGCCCGGTTCGCTCTGGCGGAACCGGAGGGGAGTGTGGCCTCCTGCCGGGATTCTGGAGAGGAGTCCGCGCCTGCGGTGGTTCCCGCCGGAAGCCATCCCCGGAGGCGGATTCTCGTTGTCGAGGATTCCCCCGTGACGGCTCTGTTCCAGAGCGAGACGCTGACGCAGGCAGGGTATGCCGTGCAGGTTGCGGGCAGCGGAAAGGACGCGATGCGGCTTCTCGGCAGGGAGCGGTACGAGGCGGTTCTGCTGGATCTTCGGCTGCCTGACATGGGCGGGCTGGATATCGCCGGGAAGATTCGCGCAGGGGAACTTGGTGTTGCGCCCGACATGCCGCTTCTCGTGCTTTCCGCAACGCTGGGCCGTGACGATGAAGAGGCGTTTCGCAAGCTCGGCATCAACCGGTGGATGCTGAAACCCGTCCGGGCGGACAGGCTGGCTCGGGCCGTGGGAGAGCTGCTGCCGCCCGGGGGCGGACAGGCTGCGGAGGACGTGCCGCCTGCGGATAGGCCCGCAGAGCCGCAACCGGCGGTTTTTGACCTGAAGGCGGCAATGGATGCGTTGGGAAGCGAAGCCCTGCTGCGGAGGCTTGCGGCGATTTTCCTGAGCGAAGAGGGCAAAATCCGCACGACGTTCCAGACGCTTGCGGAGCAGCCGGAAACCCTTTCCGCGCGGTGCGCCGAGTTGCGGATTCAGGCGCACAGCCTGAAGAACGGGGCGGGGATGCTTGCGCTGGATCGGCTTTCCAGAGCCAGTGCCGAACTGGAGGATGCGGCTGTCGAACCGGAGGGCAGGCCGCTTGCCGAGCTGCTGTGCAAGGCTGCTGAAGAACTGGAGCTGGCGTCCGCCGCGCTTCGCCAGTATTGCGGAGAGTAAACCATGACGCGCATTCTTGTTGTGGATGATGAAAGCATGATCCGTGCTCTGGTGGCGGATGTCGGGGCGTCTCTCGGATATGACGTGCTTGCCGCGGCCTCGCTTTCCAGAGGGCTTGAACTGGGACGGCAGGGCGTGGATATCGTGTTGCTGGATGTCCTGCTTCCCGATGGCGACGGCATTGCTCTGGTGGAGACGTTCGCGCAGCTTCCGGGCCGGCCTGATGTCATCGTCATTACCGGGTACGGAACCGCTGACGAGGCTGAAAGGGCCTTGCGCTCCGGGGCGTGGGACTACCTGCCCAAACCGTTGCGGGTTCGCGAGCTTTCGCAGGCCCTTTCGCAAACCGTACAGTGGCGGAGCAGCCGGGAACGGCAGAACCGGCGGAGCAGCCTGACGCACCCCGACATTATTGGAACAAGCCCGGCCCTCAATGAGGCCCTGATGGAGTTGCAGGAGGCTGCCGCCAGCAACGTCAACGTGCTCATCACCGGGGAAACGGGCGTGGGCAAGGAGCTGTTCGCCTGCGCGCTGCACGCCAACAGTCCCCGCTCTTCCGGCCCTTTCATCACCGTGGACTGCACATCGCTGCCGGAAACGCTTGTGGAAGCCCAGCTTTTCGGACATGCGCGCGGAGCCTTCACGGGAGCTGACCGGGCACGCGAGGGGCTGATTGCCGCCGCCGATCACGGCACGCTCTTCCTCGACGAAGTGGGAGAGCTTCCTCTGCCCGTGCAGGGGGCCTTTCTCCGTGCGCTGGAGCTGCACCGCTTTCGTCCCGTGGGCGAGGTGCGGGAAGTGGAAAGCGATTTCCGGCTTGTCGCCGCCACCAACCGCAATCTGGATGACATGGTCGGCATGGAGCTGTTCCGGAGCGATCTGCGCTTCCGGCTGCGGGGCATGACCATCCATGTGCCGCCGCTGCGCCGCCGTGTCGAGGATATCCCTCTGCTCGCCGGGCATTTTACAGCCCGCTACTGCGAAAGGCACGGCCTGCCGTCCAAAGAGCTTTCGTCGGACTGTCTGGCGATGCTCACGGCCTATTTGTGGCCCGGCAACGTGCGCGAGCTGCGCCATACCGTGGAGCGGGCCTGCGCTGCCGCCGGGGACGGGCTTCAGCTGTTTACGCGCCACCTGCCCACGGAAATACGCATTGCTCTGGCCCGGAACCGGGTGGTGAAACTTTCCGCGCCGTCGGAAGCCTCTGCGTTGGCTCCCTCCCGGCAGAGCACGGTGCTGGAAACGCTCCCGCAGGGAACGTCCCCGGAAGGCTTCCCGACGCTCAGGGACATGAAGGCGCGTGCCGAAAGGGAGTATCTTGTCGGCCTGCTTTCGGCCTGTTCGGGGGATGTGCGCCGTGCCGCGGGCATTGCCGGCGTCTCCCGCGGGCATTTTTATGAGCTGCTGAAAAAGTATGAGATTGAGCCGGTGTCGCTTTTGGGCGGTGTGCCCGCAGAAGATGCGGAGTAGGGAGCCGCACCGGAGCCGCTATTTTTGTCCGGCGACTCCGGCGAGACGCCACGCCCCCTCGTGCTGTTCCCAATAGAGCCGGAGGGGGGAGCCGCCTTTGCTGCTGTCCGCAACCCATGCGACCCAGTAGCCCGGGCCTTCCAGAGTCCGGATAGCCTCCCTGCCGTTGTGCCTGCCCTGTGCGTTGGCTCCCAGCCATTCGCGGGTGAGGCGTTCCACTTCTCCGCTCCCAGGTTCGCTCTTGGGGCCGTTCCGGGCCTTTTTTCCGATGAGGACAGGGGTTCCGGGTTTGAGTTCCGGGCCGATCTTGCGGATGTCGCCAAGGTTCAGAACGATGCATCCCCGGCTTTCAAACGGCGTGATGCTCCGGCCCCGGCTGTGCACCCAGATTCCCGATCCCGTCTTGCCGCGCTGCCTGTCTACGGGGTTGGGATAGTCGAGCATGTAGGCTTCCCCGCCGTATTCTTCAAAATCCAGCCCCCTGCGTTTGCCGGTGATGAAATAGATGCCTTCGGGGGTCTTCAAGTCGCCGCGGAGCTGTTTGTCGCCCTTGCCTTTTCCCGTGGTGCAGACGTATTCGCGGACGCTTCCGGGCTTGAGCCAAAAAAAGCGTTGCGCTTCCTTGTCCACCACTGCGATTGGCTGCCCATCCGCAACGCCGCCAACGGGAGCTTCCCACGCCGCCGCTTCGGGCGCAGGCAGGCACGCAAGCAGGATCGCCAGAAGAAAACGGCTGAAAAGGGTCCTGTGTCTTGAGGGCATGGAATCCTCCCTTTGATTGGAACTCTGGGCCGGAATTGTACCTGTCCATCCGTTTTTGTCGATTCCGTTAGTGCTGACAAACGAACAGCCCCCCGAACGGAGCCGGAGGGCTGTTGTTTGTGATTCTTGCATTGCGGGAGGGAAACCGGTTCACCTCCCTGTCGTCCCTGTAGCCTAGTCTTCCTTGGCAAGCGCGACCAGTTCGGGGCGGGTGAACAGGGCGCGGAGCTGGTAGCCGGCGGCTTCAATGGCTTCGCGTCCGCCTTCGCCGCGGTCCAGCACGGTGCAGACGGCAACGATATTCAGGCCCGCGTCCTTCACGCGTTCGCAGGCTTTCAGCAGGGAGCCGCCGGTGGTGACGACATCTTCAACCATCGCCACGGCATCGCCGGGTTTGAAGTTGGAAAGCCCTTCCACATACTGGTTCGTGCCGTGCCCCTTGGATTCCTTGCGGACGATGAGTCCGGCGAGGGGGCGCCCCTTTTCGTGGGAGATGACGGTGGTGGCGGAGATCAGCGGGTCTGCGCCGAGGGTCATGCCGCCGATGCCCTTGATTTCGAGGTCGGCCAGCAGCTCGTTAAACAGCGTGCCGATGAGCCAGGAGCCTTCGGCGTGCAGTGCGGTCTGGCGGCAGTCAAAGTAGTAGTCGCTTTTGCGGCCGGAAGCGAGGGTGAAGTCTCCTTCGCGGTAGGAACGTTCGATAAGGATTTTGGCGAGGCGTTTCTTGAGTTCGCGCATGGTCGACTCCTGTTCTGAGGAAATATGGTTTTGCGGGAGGGAAACCCTTCTGAAGAGGGGTTCTCCCTCCCCCGGCCCCTCCCTCCCCCGGCTTTTCGACCGGAGGGGAGGCGGCGCACAGGCTCTTCAGGAAAGCGTGGACTTTCCTGTCAAATCGGGGAATGTGCCCCTTGCCTCCGTTCAAAAGTTCTGGGAGGGAAAGGGGGATGTTCGGAGGGGGAGGGCAGCCTTGCTTCGGAAAGGTTCCCTTCCTCCTCCAGTGTTCCCGTTATTCACCAAAAACGCGCTTGAGGATGTCCCCCTCGTGGCGCAGATAGAACTGGGCATCAAACAGGCCGTTGAGGGTGGCTTCGTCGATGCGTCCGCTGATCTCGGGATCGGCCTTGATCAGTTCGGGGAAGGGCTGGCGGGTTTCCCAGCTCTTCATGGCGTTGCGCTGCACCATGACGTAGGCTTCCTGACGCGGAATGCCGGTTTCGATGAGTGCGGTGAGCACGCGCTGGGAGAAGTAGAGGCCGAAAGAGGCTTCCATGTTGCGGGCCATGTTTTCGGGCATGATCCGCAGGCCTTCGAGCAGGCGGCACAGGCGGTGCAGCACATAGTCGGTCAGGATGGTGGAGTCGGGCATGATCACGCGTTCCACGGAAGAGTGGCTGATGTCGCGTTCATGCCAGAGGGCCTGGTTTTCGAGGGCCGCCAGCGCGTTGGTGCGGATGAGGCGGGAAAGCCCGGTCATGTTTTCGGCGGAGATGGGGTTCTTCTTGTGCGGCATGGCAGAAGAACCCTTCTGGCCCTTGCCGAACCCTTCTTCCACTTCCCGGACTTCGGTGCGCTGGAGGTGGCGCAGTTCGACGCAGAGGCGTTCGATGGTTCCGGCGGTCACGGCAAGAGCGGTGAAGTAGGCCGCGTGGCGATCCCGCTGGATGACCTGCGTGGAGACTTCATCCACCTTCAGGCCGAGCAGTTCGCACACGATGGCTTCCACTTCGGGGGAAAGCACGGTGTAGGTTCCCACGGCACCGGAGAGCTTGCCCACGCGCATGTCGTCAAGAGCCTGCGCGAAGCGGGCGCGATCGCGCTTGAATTCGGCGTAGAAGCCCGCCATCTTCAGGGAGAAGCTGGTGGGTTCGGCGTGGATGCCGTGGGTGCGGCCCATGCAGAGCAGGCCCTGATGGTCGAGGGTCATCTTCTTGAGGATGTCGAGCAGGCGGTCGAAGCCCTTGAGGATCAGCTCGCCGGCGTCCACCATGAGCAGGGAGCCTGCTGTATCCACGATGTCGGAAGACGTGCAGCCCAGATGGATGAAGCGGGAGACAGGCCCGACTTTTTCTTCAATGGCGGTCAGGAAGGCAATGACGTCGTGGCGGGTGGTTTCTTCGATTTCCGTGGCCCGATCCACAAAGGCGCGGTCCACGGTGAAGCTGGCATCCTTGCGGAGGGTTGCCATGTCGGCATCGGAAATTTCGCCTACGCGGTTCCACGCCTCGCACACGGCCATTTCAACGCGCAGCCATGCCTGATAGCGGTTCTCGGGCGTCCAGATGTTGCCCATTTCCGGGCGGGTATAGCGTTCAATCATGGGATCTCCTCGCGGGAACAGGGTAAGAGAACGGCGCGGGCAACCGCCCACGCCGCAACAAGATCAGGCCGTAGCCGTATTGGAACTCGCACCGCCGGAACCGGCGGGAGTCGCTTCGGTCTTTGCGGGAGCCGCGTCGCTTGCAGGCGCGGTTTCCTTCGTCGGAGAGGGGGTGTTTTCGGAGCCGGACTGCTTCCCGCCGTAGCAGGATGCGAACCAGCCGCCGCCCTCAAGCTTGAAAGACGTGTTGGATATGATCCGTTCGCTGTCGCCACCGCATTCGGGGCACTGTTCAAGCTCCGGGGAATCAAACGTTTTTACCCATTCTTCAAACACGTTGCCGCACTTCCGGCAGCGGTATTCGTAAATCGGCATTGATAGCTCCACCAGGGGATTCGGGCCGCGCAAGGCGGCCTTCATAGCACAAAACAACCGGGAAACCTGTGGATTTCCCGGAATCGGACAAAAGGAGAAACAGCGGAAGCGCCGAGGCGCATCCGCTGCTTCGTGCCAAAGCGGCACAAAAAGCTCGTCAGGCTTATTTGCCGTTCTTCGCGGCGGCCTGAGCTTCGTGAATGCGGGCCTTGATGCGTTCGGCGCGACGCTTGCGGCGGCGATCAAGTTCCTTCTTGCGTTCGATTTTCTTATGGGCCATGTCGGTACTCCTCAAAGTAAAAACGTAATCTGTGGATAACTACAGCCAATTGACCTGTTTGTCCAGTGCAAACATGGGAGGGGGATCACTTCCAGCCGCCGCCCAGCGCGAGACAGACGTTGACGATGGACGAGAGGCGTGCGCTGCGTGCCGAGGCAAGCTGCATTTCGCTGTCGAACAGGGAGCGTTCCGCGTCGAGCACCTCAAGGTAGGAAGAGTAGCCGTTGTCGTAGCGCATGTTCGCCAAGTCCACGGAAAGCCTCAGTTCCTTGACCGTGCGTTCCAGCGAGGCCACGACGTTGTTGATTTCCTGCTGCTGGGTCAGCGCATCGCGCATGTCCTTGAAGGCGTTCTGCACGGTCTTTTCATAGGTTGCCAGAGCCTCGCGCTGCTGGGCTTCGGCGGCTTCGACACCGGAGGCGACGCGGCCGAAGTCGAGCAGCGGAACCGATGCGGACCCGCCGTAGCTCCATGTCTGGAGCGGGTTGCTCATCAGGGTGTGCAGCTGCGGGCTGATGATGCCGAAGGCTCCGGTCAGCGAGATGGAGGGGAACCACGCGGCCTTGGCCACGCCGATGTTGGCGTTGGCACTCTTGAGCCCCATCTCGGCCTGCCGGATGTCGGGGCGGCGGTCCAGCAGCTCGGAAGGAACCCCCGCCGGGATGACCGGAGGCGTGGGGATGGCTTCCAGAAGTTTTCCGCGCTGCACGGTATCGTCCATGATGGCCCGGGGGGAACGCCCCAGCAGCACGGACAGGGCCGTTTCCGCGGCGTCGCGGGAAATGCGGGTCTGGTAGAGCGTTGTCTTGGCCGTTTCCACTTCGGTCTTGGCGCGGCTCAGATCCAGTTCGCTGATAAGGCCTTGTTCGTAGCGGGCCGTATAGATGTTGAGGGCGTCTTCCCGGGTTTTGACCGTGCGTTCCGCCGTCGCCAGCTGGAGATCGAGGCTCCGCAGCGAGAAATAGGCGTTGGCGGTCTGGGCTGCGATGGACAGCCGCATCCCCCGCTGCGCCTCTTCCGTGCCGAGGAGCCGGTACAGGGCGGCGTCGCGGGCGTTCCTGAGCTTGCCCCAGAGGTCAAGCTCCCACGTCGCCCCGAAGCCTGCCGAAAAAGGGGAGGTTGCGCCGGTTGTCACCTTGGTGTTGTCCACCCAGGTCTGGGTGCCCTGCGCCTGCCCGCCGAGGAGCGGGAAAAGCTCGGCCCGCGCGGAGCCAAGCTGCGCCCGCGCGTAGTCGACCTTCGCCACGGCTGCGGCGATGTCGCGGTTGGCGGCAAGGGCTTCCAGAACAAGGCTGTTCAGGACGGGATCGTCGAACCGCTTCCACCACTGTTCGTCCAGCTGTTCGGTCTGCCCCGTGGCCTTGGCCCACGTCGAGGGAATTTCCATCTGGGGCCGCTTGTAGTCCGGCGCGAACGAACATCCCGCCAGACCAAGGAGCATCAAGCCAATTGCAACGATACGCATAGGTTCCCCTCCTCGGGAGAAGGCCTCCGGCAGCCGGGGGTTTCGTCCGCGTCTGCCCGGGGGAAGGTTCCTCCGGGCTTCCCCGGCACGGGCTGCCTGCCGTGCCGGAAGCCGGGATTGTCTTTGTTCTTGTCTAGGACGCCTGATTGTCTTTGTCCTTCTTTGCCTTGCCGGTGAGCTTTTCCGAAAGCCCCATGATCCAGCGGAAGAAGAAGGGGATGAAGAGCGGAGCCACCAGTGTGGCGACAAGCATGCCGCCGATGACGCTGGTGCCGATGGCGTGGCGGCTTGCCGCGCCCGCGCCGGTGCTGATCGCAAGGGGCACGCAGCCGAGGATGAAGGCCAGCGAGGTCATCACGATGGGGCGGAAACGAAGCCTGGCTGCTTCTTCCGCGGCGTCGATGATGCTCCTCCCCTCATTGCGGTACTGTTCGACGGCGAATTCCACAATCAGAATGGCGTTCTTTGCCGAGAGGCCGATCAGCGTGACGAGGGCCACCTGGAAGTACACGTCGTTGGAGATGCCGCGCAGCCAGATGGCGGAGATGGCCCCCAGTACCCCGAAGGGCACGGCGGTCAGCACCGTCAGCGGCAACGACCAGCTTTCGTACTGCGCCGCGAGGATCAGGAAGACCATGACCATGCCGAGCACGAAGACCAGATATCCGCCGCCGCTGACCAGCTTTTCCTGATAGGAGGAGCCTGACCACGCGATGGTGTAGCCTTCGGGAAGCGTATCGCGTGCGACCTCTTCCATGGCGGTCATGGCCTGTCCGGAACTGTATCCGGGGGCCGGGCTGCCCATGAACTTGGCGGCCTGGAAGTTGTTGAAGCGTTCCACGGTCTGCGGGCCGGCGATGGTTTTCACGTTGACCAGCGCAGTGAGGGGAATCATCTTGCCGCTGGCGTTGCTCACATAGACTTCGGCCAGATCCACGGGCCGGGCGCGGTAATCCTTGTCCGCCTGGAGGTAGACGCGGAAGGTGCGCCCGTACAGGTTGAAGTCGTTCACATAGTAGGAGCCGAAGGTCGCCTGCATGGTGGCGAAGACATCGGAAACCCGCACGCCGAGGGTGCGCGCCTTTTCGCGGTCAAGCTCGACGAAGAGCTGCGGGGAGTTGACCGAGAAGGGCGAGCTGACCCCTTGCAGTTCGGGCCGCCTGTTGGCGGCGGCCATGAGATCCTTCGCCACCTGCGCCAGCTCCACGCTGCCGTTGCCGTTGCGGTCCTGAAGCCACATTTCAAAGCCGCCGGTGTTGCTCATGCCGCTGATGGGCGGCGGGTTGAAGGCGAGGAAGGAGCCTTCCGGGATGCCGAACCCGAGTCCGTAGAGCCTGCGGGCCAGATCAAAGGAGCTGTCTCCCTCCGCCTTGCGTTCGTCCCACGGCTTGAGCGTGAAGAAGAAGGTGGCGACGTTGGTCTTGGCGGCGTTGCTCAGGGCGTCCATGCCGGAAAAGCTCATCACGTCCGCTACCAGCGGATTGGCCATGATTTCCTTGTCCAGCCGTTCCGCCACGGAAGCGGTGCGGTTGATGGCGGAGCCGTCCGGCAGGGTCATGAGCGCGATGAGATAGCCCTGGTCTTCGTCAGGGACGAGTCCGCCGGGCACGCGTTCGAACACGCCGCCGATGCCCACAAGAACCAGCGCAAAGAGTCCCACGGCCAGCAGGCTGCGCCGGATCAGCATCTTGACGATGCCGACGTAGCCGCCGGTGACGCGCTCGAACCATTCGTTGAACTTGCGGAAGAAGATGTTGGGTTCGCCGTGGCCCGGCTTGAGGAGCAGGGCGCACAGGGCCGGGGTGAAGGTCAGGGCCACCATGCCGGAAATGACCACCGATACCGCAATGGTGATGGCGAACTGCTGGTACATCTTGCCCGACATGCCGCCCGTGAAGGCGACGGGGATGAACACCGAGCAGAGCACGAGCACAATGGCGATGACAGGCCCGGTCACTTCCTTCATGGCCTTGGCCGTGGCCTTGTGGGGCGGCAGGCCTTCGCTGATGTGCCGCTCCACGTTTTCAAGCACGACGATGGCGTCGTCGACCACGATGCCGATGGCGAGCACAAGGCCGAACATGGTGAGGGTGTTGATGGAAAAACCGAGGACGTACATGCCGGCGAACGTGCCCACGATGGATACGGGCACGGCGAGGCAGGGGATCAGCGTGGCGCGCCAGTTCTGGAGGAACAGGTACACCACGAGGAACACCAGCAGCATGGCCTCGAACAGGGTATGCACCACTTCCTCAATGGAGATCTTGACGAAGGTGGTGGTGTCGTAGGGGATGCTGTAGGCAACGCCCACGGGGAATTGTTGGGAAAGCTCCGCCATTTTGGCCTTGACCCGTTCGGCGGTTTCAAGGGCGTTGGCTCCCGGAGAAAGGTAGATGCCGATGGGGACGGCATCGAGTCCGTTGAACTTGCCCCTGAAATCGTAGCTCTGCGCCCCGAGTTCGATGTTCGCCACGTCCTTGAGCCGCAGGATGGAACCGTCGGGCTGGGTGCGGAGGATGACGTTGCCGAACTGTTCCGGGGTGACCAGACGGCCCTGCGTGGTGATCTGCCAGGTTACGCCCACATTGGGGTCCATCGGCTCGGCTCCCATACGGCCCGCCGCGAACTGGGCGTTCTGGTCCTTGAGGGCGGTGGCGATGTCGTCCGGGGTGACCCCGAGCTGACTCATGATGTCGGGCTTGAGCCAGACACGCATGGCGTAGTCCTGCGCGGCGAAGTTTTGGGCATTGCCTACGCCGGGGATACGCTTCAGCTCGTCAACGATGTTCAACAGGGCGTAGTTGCTGAGATAGATCGTGTTGTATCGCTGATCCGGCGAGGTGAGGAACACGATCTGGAGCATTGCCGAGGACTGCTTGAGCACCGAAACGCCCATGCGCTGGACTTCCTGCGGAAGCTGGGCCAGCGCAAGCTGAACCCGGTTGTTGACGTCGATGGTGGCCTGATCCGGGTCGGTGCCGACGTTGAAGGAAACGGTCAGGGACATGCTCCCGGTGCTGGAGCTGACCGAGTTCATGTAGATCATGTTGTCCACGCCGTTGATCTGGTTTTCAAGCAGCGAGGCAACGGTGGAGGCAATGACTTCGGCACTGGCTCCGGTGTAGGTGGCAGAAACCTGCACCTGCGGCGGCGTCAGGTTGGGGTACTGCTCGATCGGCAGCACGGAGATGGCGAGCGCACCCACCAGCGTGATGACAAGGGAGATGACCGTGGAGAAGATGGGACGGCGGAGGAAGAAGCCTTCCTTGATTTCGGAGGGCTGCTCCGAAGAGGGGATTTGTTTGCTTTCCATATGTTCCCCTATTCGGCCTTGCCGGGAGCGGCGGCATCGGGCTGATCCTGAAGCGGCGCATCCTGGACGGGGGCTTCCTTGATCCGTACGGGCTGGCCGGGAATGGCCTTGTTGCTGCCTTCGGTGATGATCCGCTCGCCGGGTTGCAGCCCCTTGTTCAGCAGGAAGCCGTCACCGTAGTTGTCGCCGAGATCCACGGGACGCATTTCGGCCTTGTTGTCCTTGTCGACCACAACGACCATGCTGCCCTTTTGGGTCTGGATGACCGCCTGCTGAGGAATCAGGATGGCGTTGACAAGCTCCATGCCCTTGATCGAGACGCGCACGAACTGTCCGGGCAGGACAAACAGATCCGGGTTGGCAAATTCCGCACGGGCCGCGACCACGCTGGTGGTGGCACTGACGGCCTTGTCCACGAAGTTGATCTTGCCGAGGGTCTCGTACACGCTGCCGTCGGCAAGGGCCAGTTCCGCAACGGCGTTTTCCCCCTTCAGGCGTCCTTCCCGGAGCAGGACCCGAATCCGCATGAACTGCGGGCTGGGAATGGCGAAGTTCGCATAAATGGGGTTGTTCTGGTTGATCACGGTCAGCAGGCTGCTGTTCTGCGAACCCGCGGTGATCAGGTTGCCCACGGTGTGGTATTCCCGGCTGGTGTCGCCGGAAACAGGCGCGGTGACGTAGGCGTAGCCCAGCTTGATCTCCGCCTCGTTGACGGCGGCCCTGGCGGAGTCGAGATCGGCCCTGGCGGAGTTGTAGGCGGCCTGCGCGTCGTCGCGGTCCTTTTGGCTGACGGCGTTCTTGGCGTACAGGGGCAGGACGCGGTTCAGATTCTGTTTGGCCTGCGTGAACTTGGCCTGAGCCTGCTCCATGAAGCCTTTGGCCTGCCGGAGCGCGGCCTTGTAGGTGTCCGGTTCGATCTCGAACAGGAGCTGCCCCTGCTTGACGTAGGCTCCTTCCTCATAGGCCCGGCGCATGAGAATGCCGGAAACCTGCGCCCGCACCTCAACGGCCCGCGAGCCTTCGGTTTGTCCGACATAGGTATAGGTGATCGGCACGTTGCGGGCCTCTACGGTCATGACTCCGACAAGCGGCGGCGGCAAAGAGGCCGCCTGTGTTTTGTCATCGGACGTACAGCCGCTCACGAGCGACAGCACAAAGACCATCCAGGCCGACATCACCAGTGACAGAGGCATACCTACAGGAGCTTTCATTGAGCTTTCCTTGCTTTACCGTTTTTCAAACCTGACGCCGGCGCGGATTGACACGCCGCCGCCGCTTCGACTACTTCTTGAACACGTTAGGGAACGGTATCATGTCCCGTATGGAGAGAAAAGATCACTATAGAGGTATAACAAGTAGAGGAGTGATAAAATATGCGGCATTTTCTGCTTCGAGGCATCGTGGTTGGCGGCTCCATGGGCGTCTTGTACGCGCTGGCCGGTTTTTCCGACAGCTTGCCCCGTGCCTTCGGCGTAGGCATGATCGGCGGGGCCCTCGCCGGGCTGACGCTTGTCCTCCGCCAGCGCAAGCGCGACAAGGAGCGGTAATGGCCTTCGCTGGCGGTGCGCCGCGTGTCCCGGCCTCCGAGCCTCCCTTTGATGCCCTTGCCGCAAGCGTCCTGACCGGGCGTTTTTTCGGGGTTCCCTTCTTTCGTCCTTCCATAGATGCCGCACGGCTGTTCGACGTGTGGGCGTACCTGCTCGGGCCGTTCGCCTTTTTCTGCTTCGGCCTGTGGCGCAAGGGCCTGCTGTTGCTGGCTGTGGGGCTTTTCCTCTACGCGCCGCTCATCCTGCCTTCCGATGTCTCTCCGCTCGTCTCCGTTCTAGCTGAAGCCTACAGCCCCTACGGGCAGATGCTTGAGGGGCTTTCCCTCGTGTTCGTGCTGCTGTTCTGTCTGGGCCGGAATCGCTTCGCCGTGTGCGCGCTGGCCGTTTTTTCCGCCGTCTTCGTGTACGGCGCGTTGCAGGCCGAGCCGCTGTATCTCGGCCCGGAACACGGCCTTGCCTATGTCTGGTTTGCGATGGGGACGGTATGGAAGGCGTTTTTCCAGTCCGCCCTTGCCGCCGTTCTGGGCTTGCGTTTTCAGGCCCTTGTCCTGATTCTGCTTGCCGGGGCAGGCCTCAGGTTCCTCGGGTTTCCCCTTGAGCTTCCCCTGGCCTCGCTCCCTGCGGCGGCGTTCCCCGTGTTTTGCGGCATGATGGCGACGTATGACCGCTACAGAAAGGCTGTTCTGGGCGAAACCTTCTGGTGGTAGAAGGCCCCCTCGTGCCAGAAAAAAGCCCCCTTGCCGGAGCGTGGGGGCTTTGCAGAAAGCGATTTCGTGCCTATTTCTTGTCGTCGATATCGATGATGTCCTGCGGGCCTTCCGAAGCGGTGGGCAGGGCCGCGGTTGCATCGACATCCACGGCCGGAGGCAGCGCATTCCCGCCGGGCTGTCCGCCGGGCACGGTGGGCAGCATCCGCAGTTCGGTGGTCGGCGCATGCTTGGTATCCAGAATGACCATGCCGGTACGCTCCAGCACCTGGTTGCGGAAGGCGTATTCAGCCTCCATCTGCTTCGTCTTGTAGTGCATCCAGGCCCGGACGATATAGCTGATTGTCCACGCGGCGGCGAAGCCTCCCACAATCCAGATGGCGACCATGTGGAAGTTTTCCCCGAGCTTGAGGAGCAGGCTCATCACGCCGTCGAGGTAGTAGATGGCCGCGCACATGAGCACGAAGCCCGCAAACAGGATGACCGTGGGCGCACCCCGGACCAGCGCATAGAAGGTCTGCATCCGCTGCGGAACGCCTTCAAGGTTGGCCTCTTCCCCGTCCTGCGCCCCGCGCGAGAAGCCGAGGCTGACAAGGTTGACCAGCAGCATGGCAAGCACGGGAACCATGACCACAGCCACCAGATAGCCGAGCCACGGGAACTGGAAATGGGGAACCCCGCCGCCGGCGGAGGGCTGGGCGTTGGTGATGCTGATGATGATCGCCCCAACAGTTACGGCAAGCTCCATCAGGACAATGCCGATGACGAGGTACAGGAAAAGGGTTTTCTGTTCCTTTTCACTGAAATGTTTTCCGAAAAGGGTGTTTTGCTGTTTTTTTCCGGCGGCGTCCCCGTGGGGCTGTCCGTCGGAGGACGCCTCGGGAGTTTCGGTCTCCCTGCGTTCCGTATATTCGTGAGAGGAAAGGGTCATGTGCGCTCCGTTTGTTGATAATGCCGATATGTGGCATGTGTGCGGAAGTGGTATCACAAAGCCGGGGTATCCGCCAAGAAGGAGCGGGGCTTCCGCTTGAAGAAAATACAGCCCGGACAGCTTATTCCGCCGCCGTCCCTCTTCGTGGACGGGCAGGGCGGCTTGTGGTAGAAATACGAAAGGCGGCTTCTTCGGAGCCGCTCATTCCTCCTTTTCAACCTGATTTCAACCGAGGTGTTTTGTGAAGCTCCCCGACCTGAATTTTTTTGAGAAAGCCAAGATCGTAGGCAAGACGCTGCTGGTGCAGCTGTGTCTGCTCACCGGAATCTTGCTTGTCGCCTGGGGTTCTCAGGCCCTGTACGCCAAGCTGGACCGCACCGAGTTCCCCGAACCGGTGCACATCACGGATGCCGCGAAGCTGACGGAAAACGACAAGGGCAAGGCGTTGATCGATGCCATCACCCATCAGATGCGCTATGAGCTGGACTCCTCGTTCGGCTGGAGCATCAACGATATCCTGTTCAACCGTTTCCTGCTGGACAATCGGGCCTACCGGCAGTACGGCGTGTATCATGCGACCAAGGTGCTCATCGACCTCTATTCCATGACCATCGCCAAGCTCGGCACCAACGACCGCGAAAGCGAGATGCTCTACAAGGCTCGCCTGAACAGCTTCGCCATCGATCCGCGCAGCTTCATGTTCCCGTCCGCCGAATCCTCCTACAAGAAGGGCCTGAAGCTCATCGAACAGTACAAGGAAAGCCTCGACAAGGGGACGGGCATCTACAACTGCCGCACGGACGATCTGTACGCCTCGTTCGACCTCGTTATCGGGGAAAACCTGCTCGGCTACGCCCTCGGCCTGCTGGAAAACTCGCAGGAGCTGCCGTTCTATACGCTCGACAACCGTATTTACGAAGTGCAGGGCATCGTGCTGGTCGTGCGGGACTTCATCAACGCACTGTATGAGATGTACCCCGAAATCCGCGAGAAGGGCAACACCACCAACATGGCCGCCGCCATGGACTACATGAACCGGATCTGCACCTACGATCCGCTCTACATCACGTCCAAGGTTAACTCCGGCGAACTGATCATCTCCTACCTGCTGTTTGCGAAGAACCGTCTCGAAGACATCCGCAACAGTATCCGTATCTGACCCGATGCAGACGGAGGCCCGGAGCTTTTCGGCACCGGGCTTCCCGCTGGTTCCATGACAAAGGGGAGGCGATGCCTCCCCTTTTGCGTTGAGGGCCGCGTTATCCTAGGCCCCGTAATATTCCCGGTACCATTTCACGAACTGCCCCACGCCGTACTCGACGGAGGTTTGAGGCTGGAAGCCCGTATCCGCAATGAGGTCGGCAACATCGGCCCATGTCGCTTCAACGTCTCCGGCCTGCATGGGCAGGAGGTTGCGGATGGCCTTCCTGCCGAGGGCCTGCTCCAGCGTGTCGATGAACGTGCCCAGCTCCACGGTATTGTTGTTGCCGATATTGTAGATGCGCCACGGCGCGGTGCTGGTGGAAGGGTTGGGCCTTGTGCCGTCCCACGCCGGATCTGGCTGGGGGATGCGGGCCATGACGCGCATGACGCCTTCGATGATATCGTCGATATAGGTAAAGTCGCGGCGCATCCTGCCTTCGTTGAAAACCTTGATCGGCTCTCCGGCAAGGATGGCCCTGGTGAACAGATACAGGGCCATGTCCGGGCGTCCCCACGGCCCGTACACGGTGAAGAAGCGCAGCCCGGTCGCGGGGAGCCGGTACAGGTGGCTGTAGCTGTGCGCCATGAGTTCGTTGGCCTTTTTGGAGGCGGCGTACAGGCTGACGGGGTGGTCAACGTTGTCGTGCACGGAGAAGGGCATGGCGGTATTCATGCCGTAGACCGAGCTGGAAGACGCAAACACCAGATGCTCCACCTCACCGTGCCGGCAGCATTCGAGCAGGTTCCCGAAGCCCACAAGGTTGGACTGCACATAGCTTTTGGGATTGATGAGGCTGTAGCGGACCCCGGCCTGCGCCGCAAGGTTCACGACGTGGGAAAAGCGGTTCTTGGCAAAGACGGCTTCCAGCGCGGCGTCATCCGCCAGATCGACCGGCGCGAAGGCGAAGCCCGGCTGCCCCGACAGTTGGGCGAGGCGATCCTTTTTGAGCTGAACCGAATAGTAGTCATTGAGATTGTCGATGCCGACGACGGTGTGTCCCTCGCCGAGCAGACGCTTGGAAAGATGGAACCCGATGAATCCGGCGGCTCCGGTGACAAGAACGTGCATGCAGACCTCTTTCTCTGAGTGTTGGGGAAGGCGGTGCGCCGCGAAAGCGGCGTTTGGGCTTCGGTCCCCGTTCGCAAAAAAATAGCGTTATCTTCCCGCAATAACCGTTTTTAGGAACGAAATGAGCTGGGCATACCGCCGGGGTTCCCGGATGAGGATGTCGACGTGCTGGGTGACGACGAAACGGCGTCCGTTCACGATGCTCGGCATGAGCGGGCGCAGATCGGCAAGGCCCAGTTCCTGCGGGGCCTGCCCGCACATGAGGATGACGCTTTCAGGGTTCAGCGCGGCAATGCCGCCCATGAACAGGGCGGCGTCAACCGACTGTTCCGTTTCGTCTCCTTCGTAAGGATACCGGTTCAGCGGCCAGAAGGCATGGCTTCCCTTTGGCATGCCCATGTCGCCGAGCAGACGGCGCAGGAAATCGCGATGGGCGGCATCTGCCGCTCCGCCCAGATCCCGGCTCAGGGACGGATAGGTCCAGACCACCGCGGGCCGGGCCGGGGTTTTCTTGAGCAGGGTTTGCCAGTAGGCGGGCCAGCGTTCCGGGGGAAGGGCCTGTGCGGGCGCAGGCGCGGGGTTCCCCGCCGGAGCGGGAGGGGCCTGCGGAGGCTGGTACGGCGCGGGCCTTGCGGGTGCGGCGGGCGGCGGTGCCGGCCTTGGCGGTTGGGCTGGAGGCTGCCGCTGTACCTGCCGTTCTCCGCAGTGCGGCATGGCGGCGGGGCGCGGCGGTGGGGAGGCTTCCGGCTCGGGGCGTGCCAGCAGACGCGCCCTGACCTCATCGTCAAGGAGCAGGTGCGTGATCCCTGCCTGCCGCCACGGGCGAAAGACGGGGGAAATATTCAGCGGGACAGGAGCCACGAGAGCAATCTCCACGCCACGCCGGTCTTGGACAGGTTTTCCCAGCGTTCCTCGCGTCCCGAGGCGTCGGCGACAAAGACGGTGTTGTCCGCCTTGCCGAAACCGTGCCGAAGGAGGTTCCCTACGACGATATCCGCCTTTTTCGAGACGAGCTTGCCGCGCACGGAGGCTTCAAGGTGCTGTGATTCGGCGGCGAAGCCCACAACCTTTTGGGATGGGCGGCGTTCGGCGGCCAGCGTTTTCAGGATGTCGGGATTGGGCGCAAAGTGTACGTCGAAACCTTCCGGGGCGTCGCTTTTCTTGAATTTCTTGTCGCCGCCCTGCGCCGGAGGCACGGGCGAGAAGTCGGCTACGGCGGCGGTAAAGATACCCGCGTCGCATCGGGGCCAGACTCCGGCGGCGGCGTCCAGCATTTGCCGTGCCGAGGCCACGTCATGCCGGGAGATTCCGGCGGGAAGCCAGGGGGTTCCGGGACCGCAGACGGCCTCCACTTCTGCGCCGCGAAGCCATGCCGCCACAGCTGTCGATGCGCCCATGATTCCGGAGGAAGGGTTGGTCCAGTAGCGCAGGCCGTCCCAGTGCTCGCGTGTTGGCCCAAGCGTGACCAGCACCCGCATTCCCGCCATATCCCGCGGAGCCAGAGCCTGTAGTCCGGCAAGATGGATTTCCCGCAGATCGGCAAGACGCCCCTGCCCCAGCTCTCCGCAGGCCGTGCGCCCGCAGCCCGGCTCGACAATGGCGCAGCCCCGTTCTCGGAGCAGGGCGATGTTGGCCTGCGTTGCGGAATGGTTCCACATGGCGGGGTTCATGGCGGGGGCGATGACAACCTTTCCCCGAAAGGCAAGGGCCTGGCATGCCAGGAGTTCATCCGCCTGCCCCTGCGCCAGCCGGGCAATGGTGGCGGCGGAGGCGGGGGCGATGACAAGGGCCTGCGCGACCTGCCCCGGTTCCAGATGGGCGAAGGGGGAAGGCGTTTGCGGATCGTCGAAAAGGGCCGTGTAGACCGGAGAGGCCCCCAGAGCGGAAAAGGTCAGCGGCGTGATGAACTTCTGGGCGGAAGGCGTCAGCGTGGCACTGACGGAGAGGCCCGCATCCTGCCATTGGCGGACAAGATCCAGTGCCCTGTAGGCGGCGACGGACCCGCAGACTCCAAGGTGGAGGCGGGTTCCGCCGACGCCGCTGAAGGCGAGGTGCGCGTCCATTACTGGCTCAGTCCCTGCTGGTGTACGCCGCCGGATGCTCCGGCTCCCTGGGCGTTGGTGTTCGGCGCGAGGTAGAAGGACGGCGTGGAACTGCCGCCCGCGTCAACACCGGAACCGCCGGGAAGGGTGGAGCCCATGGTGGGCAGCACGCCGTCGGCAAGGCGGGTCATGCCCCAGATTTCCATGGCTGCCGTGGCGGTCTGCTCATAATAGTAGATGACCGCGTAGCGGTCGCCCTTTTCATACAGGTGCATGGTCTTCGAACCGATGGCTGCGCCACGCAGGTTCCAGCCCTGCTTGTTCATGTTGAGGATCATGGCGTTGGCGAGGGAGGGGCGGTCGACGCGGCCCTCAACGGTGAGCAGGCCGGTCTTGGTGCCGTCCTGCGACACGGAGATGAGGCTGCGCTTGGCGTCTACGGACATGTCGCGGGGAATCGGAATATCGGGGAATTGATCGAAGTAGACTTCGCTTCCGTCGGAGGTTTTCGTTTCGAACGGATTGGAAATATTCAGCTCGGCGCATCCCGAAAGGGGCAGCAGAGCGCAGATGAGGAGCAGGGAGCAGAGTGCGCGCATGGGAAACTCCTTGGTCATACGGTATCCGGGAATTCCGGCTTTCTGTTCATAGCCAATCTTGGCGGGATGCGCAAATGCCGGGAGAGGCGGCCCGTTTGTGGACGCTATGCGCCCGTCCACCAGCGGACGAAAGCCACCGTTCCCATGCCAACAGCCAGCGCGCCGAACAGGCTGCCTTTTTTGTACCAGCAGATGAGGAGCGTCGGAGCGGTCGCCAACAGAAACAGGTTGTCCGCGGACAGGTTGAGCGAGCCGTCCATGAGGAGCAGTTCGGGAGCCACCAGCGCGGCAAGCACCGAGACCGGCACGAAAGACAGCCAGCGCGCCAGCAGGGGCGGCAGTTCCCGTCCCGCAAGCAGGGTGATCGGAACCACGCGGGGAATGAGCGTTACGATGCCCATGCCGATGATGCAGAGAATCAAATCCATATTCATGCTTTTTTCCTCCGCGCATCGATGTGGCGGTCGCGGTAGGTGAGGAGCAGCGCACCGATGGTCGAGGTGACGACGCTCGAAATGATGACGTTCCAACGGCCTGTGCCGCACAGGGCAAGGATGATCGACAGCACAGCCGCCAGCACGGCGGCCATCGTGTACAGGCGTTCCTTGCACTGGGGAACCAGCAGCGCGAGGAACATGGCGGGCAGGGCGTAGTCAAGTCCGAACAGCTTGGGATCGGGCAGGAAGTCGCCCGCCACCGCCCCGATGAACGTGCCGACGATCCAGCCGCTGTGCGAGGTGAAGTTGGCGGCGTAGATCAGCGGCAGGCGTGGCTTTTCTCTGGTTGCCATCGCCATGCTGTGCATGGCGAAGACCTCGTCGGTCAGCCCCCATCCGATGATGAACTGCTGGAGGCGCGTAAACGGCGCAAACCACGGAGCCACGGCCGCCGACATGAGCACATGGCGCAGATTGATCACGAAAGTTGTGAAAACAATGGAAAAAACAGAAGCTCCCATGCCCCACATGCCGACGGCGATGAATTGTCCGGCTCCGGCATAGACAAGGAGGGAAAAGAGCACGGCGTATACGGCGGGAATGCCGTTTTGCACGGCAAGGACGCCGTAGGCGAAGCCAAGGGGGACGTAACCCAGAAAGATGGGGAATCCGCGCTGCATCCCCGTCATGACGGCGGAGGAACTGCCTGCGGATTCGGCGGCGGAGAGAGAGTCTTCGGACATGATGCGTGCTGTGCTTTGGCTGGGATGAAAAGAAAAAGCGGGCAGCGCGCGTCCGCGTGCCGCCATCCAGAGCCGGGCCCCAATCGGGACAGGGAGGGACGATAGATCGAAACGAGGGGGGCGTCCAGCCGTAACCTGCCGGGATAGACGGGCAAGTTTTCATGGGGCGGCAGGTGCGGGCCGGGCTGCGATGGCGAGGGGCTTTTCCCTCAGGGGCGCGCCAGCTCTTCGAGGAGAGGACGATCCGCTTCAAGAAAAGGAAGTTTGCGGGCTTCTTCAGGCGTGACCCAGCAAAACGCCTGACCGTCGTTGCCTGCGGGAGTGCCGGAAAATTCCGTGATATGGTAAAAGTGGAGTCTGACCGAGCGGATCGCGTAGTCATGGTCCACGGTGCGCCAAAAGATCGGATTGCGGACGGACAGCGACAGCTCTTCGGAAAGCTCACGGGCAAGGGCCGCTTCCAGCGTTTCGCCCGGCTCGACCTTGCCGCCGGGAAATTCCCAGAAGCCTGCCTGTGGATGCCCCGTAGGGCGCTGGGCCGCCAGAAAGGTTTCCCCCCGCCAGATGATGCCGCCAACAACTTCAATGCGTTTGCGCGTCTGCGGGTTCATCAAAAACTCCTTATTGGTCTGAAACCTCTCTCTTCAGGGAGAAAAGAGGTTTGACAATAGACTCGGTGGATGAAATCCTTTTTTGTACCCCCTCCATTCAGGAAGGGGCAATCCGCACGGCTCCTATCCGCCGCTGACGGAGTCAGTCGGTGGATGGAGCCGACTGTGGATTGAAACATGTCCACGAACAAGGCCTCCGGCGGATAGTTTTTTTGGGAAATGCCTCCCGGCAGGCTGAGGGGCATGATGCCCCCCAGACCCCCTCGGCTTTTGCATTCCGGCTCTTCGCTTGTGCCGCAGCGGTGGGGCGTTGGGCCGCACCCCTTCCAAACGGATATGCCCCTGCGTATCGCATCGTACTCACTATAAAAAGAACAAAAGAAAACCCTTCCCCGTCTGGGATAGGGGATTCGATACGCGCGGAAGTCTTTGGAAGAGAGGGGGAGGGGCTTGGGGAGGGGGAGAGGAAGCCTTTCTTCAGAAAGGTTCCTCTCCCCCTCCCCATAAATCACTCAAACTAGTTCTTCGCCAGATATTCGGAGATCATCGCGTCGTAGCGCGAGGTCTTGGCGAAGGTACGGGCCGCCATGCGCTGGCGGAAGGGCAGGGAAACGCGCATGTCGTTGGCCTTGAACTCCGCAGTGGCTTCCGCATAGGTGTCCGGATCGGACAGGACGAGAATGCTGTGGAAGTTCTTGGAGGCGGCACGGAGCATGCAGGGGCCCCCGATGTCGATTTCCTCGATGGCTTCGCGGGGCTTCAGGCCCTTGGCGAGCGCGCTTTCGAAATCGTAGAGGTTCACGCAGATGAGATCGAAGGGCTTGATGCCCTTTTCCTCAAGGACGGCAAGGTGATCCGGGTTGTCCTTGTCGGCAAGGATGCCGCCGTGGATGTGCGGATGCAGGGTTTTCACCCGGCCGCCGAGGATTTCGGGGAAGCCGGTCACGTCGCTGACGGCGGTGACGGGCAGACCCGCGTTCTCAAGAAACTTCAGCGTGCCGCCGGTGGAGACAAGCTCCACGCCGTTGGCATGCAGGAAGGTTGCGAATTCCGCCAGTCCGTCCTTGTGGGTGACGCTGAGCAGAGCCCGCCTGATGGGAAGGAAATCCATTCGATTCGCTCCTGATCCGGGTTACGCGGAAAGAGCCGGCAAGGATGCCGGCCCGGAAGACGCCGCACCCTAGTGGTGCATGTGGTCGCCTTTTTTGATACGATAAAAAGCTGTCGCCACAATGACGCAAAAATAAACGAAAATGAGCGATACGCCCACGAAACCCTGCGGGGTGGAGTGCATGGCGTTGCTGAGCAGTTCGTTGAACATGGCGGACTCCTTGGCTTGAGCATTCCGGCCCTGCCCGCCGGAGGGAGTCTGTCGGCGGACGCGGTCGATATGAAACAATTACATTGCCCGGCTTGTCGCAAAAGTCAAGCGGAGCCTTCGGAGAACTCATGGCCAAAGATCTTGCAAACCCCTTTATTCCCGGACAGTTTCTCGAACTTTCCATAGACGTGCTCGTTTCGGACGGGAGAGGACTCGGACGCTGTGGGGGGGTGGTCGTGCTGGTGGATGACGCCCTGCCGGGGCAGAGGATCCGCGCCAGAGTCCGGCATGCCCGCAAGAGCCTTGTCGAGGCCGAGCTTTCCGAGGTGCTCGAACGTTCCCCGGACGAGCAGGACTCGCCGTGCCCCCATGCCGGACGGTGCGGCGGCTGTTCGTGGCAGTCGCTGGCGTATGCCCGCCAGCTGGAGTGGAAGGAGCGCAGCGTCCGGGACGCGCTGGAGCGGGTCGGGAAGGTGCAGGAACCGCCGATGCTGCCCATTCTGGCCTCGCCGCAGGCATGGGGCTACCGCAACAAGATGGAATTTGCCTTCGGCCTGTCGGCAGACGGCGGCAGGGCGGCAGGGCTTCGCGAGCGTGGCTCCCGGACTGTTGTGGAGGTGACGGACTGTCTGCTCCAGACCCCGTTGACCATGCGTGTGCTGGCGGCGGTGCGGAAACTGGCAAACGGGGCGTTCCATGCCTTGCCGTTCCGGTTTCTGGTCGTGAGGGAGCCGGGGGCGGGAGGCTGTTTTGTGGAGCTGATTGCCGGGCCAGGCGTGGCTGCCGGGGCGGGAGAAAGCCTTGCCTCGGCCCTGCGCGCTCTCGTGCCCGAGGTAACGGGCTTTGCCTTGTCCGAGCGGGCGGCCTCCAGCGACATCGCGTATGGGGAGCGCACGCTGTACGCGGACGGCAAGCTTGAGGAGCAGGTTGGATCTGTACGCATTGGGCTTGGCTACAATGCCTTTTTTCAGGTAAATACGCCCGCCGCCGCGCTGCTGTATGCCGAAGCCGCCCGTTTTGCGGCACTGGAAACGCTGGAACATCCGGTCTTGTGGGATGTCTACGGCGGAGTCGGTTCCATCGGGCTGTACATGGCGCACGGCGGCAACGTCCGGGTTGTGGGGATTGAAGAGATGCCCGGTGCGGTGCGCTGCGCCCGCAGCAACGTGAAGGCCCTCGGACTCAGGGACTACCGCGTGGAGCAGGGGGACGCGAAATCCGTGCTCGGGCGGCTGCTCAAGCTCGGGCCGCAGCCCGACGTGATCGTGGTCGATCCGCCGCGTGCCGGGATCGATGCCCGCGTCGCGCAGCAGCTCGCCGAGGCCGCCCCGAAACGTCTGGTCTACGTTTCCTGCAACCCCGCGACGCTGGCCCGGGACATCGCCCGGCTGGCTCCCGCCTTCCGCTTGCAGGCTGTCCGCCCCGTGGATCTCTTTCCGCAGACCCCGCATGTCGAAACGGTGGCGTTGCTGGAAAAACGCTGAAGGTTTTTTCAGGAAACGAGCGGAGGGTAGCCATGTTCGCCTTTTTTCAGGGCTTGTCGCTTGGGCTGGCGTATGTCGCCCCCATTGGCGTACAGAATCTTTTCGTCATCAATTCCGGTATGTCGCAATCCCGTATGGCGGCCTACCGGACGGCCCTCATCGTCATCTTTTTCGACGTGACGCTGGCTCTGGCGGGGTTTTTCGGTATCGGTGCCCTGATTGCCCAGTCCGAATGGCTCCGCAAGGGCGTCTTGTGCGTGGGAAGCCTTGTCGTGATGTACATGGGCCTCAAGCTCATGGCCTCGCGTGCCGTGGCCAATCCCGAGTTCAACGCCAACATGCCCATCTTGAAGGCCGTGGGCATGGCCTGTGTGGTGACGTGGTTCAATCCGCAGGCCATCATTGACGTTTCCCTGCTGCTCGGCTCCTTCCGGGCCGCCCTGCCGCCGGCGGAATCCGGCCTGTTCATTCTTGGCGTTACCTGCGCGTCCGCGTTCTGGTTTCTCTTTCTCACCACGCTGGCCTCCTGTTTCAGGAACCGTTTCACGCCGCGCCTGCTCCGGCTGATCAACTTCGTGTGCGGAACGGTCATTCTGCTGTACGGGATCAGGCTCGGCTGGGCGTTCGTCGAAATGTATGCTTTGGAGTAGCGGGGCGGGGATTTTATCGGGGCGTTGCCCCGTGCCCCACCGGGGGAAATGATTTCCCCCGGACCCCCTCGGGATGAGTCCGTGCCGGAGGATTGCCTTGAGTCCGGTCTCCATAAGACAGGTAAAACGGGTGGCCTCTTGCGAGACCACCCGTCATCTGTTTTTCAGCTTCTCATAAAGAGGCTATGCCGCACGCCGAAATCCCCACACGGCAACAGGGATTCGATACGCGCAAACGTCTTTGGAGGAGAGAGGGAGGGGGCTGGGGAGGGGGAGAGGAAGCCTTTCTTCAGAAAGGTTCCTCTCCCCCTCCCCAGTCGCTATTCCTTCACCCCGCCGCCGAGAGCCTTGTAGAGCATGATCAGGTTCTGCTCACGGGCTACGCGGACCGTGACGAGGTTGAGCTGCGAGTTGTACATCGCCCGCTGGGAATCGAGTACCGTCAGATAGCTGTCGATGCCCTGATTGTACCGCTCGCGGGACAGGCGGTAGGTTTCGGAGGTGGCGACGACGAGCGACTTCTGGGCGTCGAGCTGTCCGGCAAGGGAAATCCTGCCGATGAGCGCGTCGGACACCTCGCGGAAGGCCGACTGGATGGACTTCTCGTAGCTGGCTGCGGCGATCTTCTTGTCCGTTTCGGAAACGTCCAGATTGGCGAGGTTCCGCCCGCCTTCGAAGATCGGCAGGCTCACCTGCGGGAGGAACGTCCAGATGCCCGTGCCGCCGTCAAACAGATGGGAGAGCTGATCCGACGCCGTGCCGATGCCCGCAGTCAGGGAGATGCGCGGGAAAAAGGCAGCCCGTGCCGCGCCGATATTGGCGTTGGCGGCCTTGAGTGCGTGCTCGGCCTGAAGGATGTCGGGACGCTTCAGCAGCACCTCGGAAGGCACGCCGACGGGAATGTCGGGCCATGCCGGAAGATCCGAAAGTGCTTTGGCGGGCAGCATGTCCGGCGTCACCTTCGTGCCCACGAGCAGCCCGAGAGCGGTGATGTCCTTGGCTACCTGCCCGGTATAGCGGGCGATGTCCACGCGGGCGGTATCCACGCTGGTCTGGGCCTGGCGCAGATCAAGCTCGGAGGAAACGCCCACGGCGCGGCGGCGGGCGATCATTTCATACGATGCCTGCTGGCTGATGAGCGTCTCGCTGGCAATGGCCAGACGTTCCCGGTCGGCCACCAGCGTCAGATAGGCCTGAGCCACCTCCGCCACGAGGCTCAGCCGCGCGCTGCGGTAGGCCTCTTCCGTGCCGAGGTAGGTTTCCAGTGCCTTGTCCTTGAGGCTCTGGATGCGCCCGAAGAAGTCCAGCTCGTAGCTCGTCACGCCGACGCTGAGGGAATGCTGGCGCGAAACCGTCTGCGATCCGGTATTGGACAGATCGGCGGAGATGCCCCTGTTGGACGACTCGCCGGAGGCCGACACGCCGGGCAGCAGATCGGCACGCTGAATCTGGTACAGGCTTCTGGCCCGTTCGATGTTCAGAGCGGAGACGCGCAGATCCCGGTTGTTGTCCAATGCCAGCTGAATGAGCCTTTGCAGGTGCTGATCCGTGAAGAAGGTCTTCCATCCGATGTCGGAAGCCCGCTTGTCCGTAGCCTGCGCGAGAACCGTTCCCTCCGGCATGAAGCCGTCGGGCCATGCGCTGGCTGCCGGCGTCTCGGGCCGAACGTAGTTCGGAGCCATGGTGCAGCCGGGCAACAGCAGCGCAAGCGCAAGTGCCATGTATTGAGCTGAGATCATTTGTGGGAATCTCCCGGTATGGTTTCAACGATATTGGCCGGTTCGCGATGCCTGTTCTTCCTGCGCTTCCAGCGGAAGGAGAAGATGGTGGTCACCACGACGAAGAAGACCGGGATGTAGAAAATCCCGAGGGCCGTCGCCGCAAACGTGCCGCCCATGACGCCCGTACCGATGGCGTTCTGTCCGCCCGCACCCGCACCCGTGCTGATGGCAAGCGGCAGGATGCCGAGCAGAAACGCCAGCGACGTCATCAGGATGGGACGCAGGCGCATGCGCGACGCTTCGATGGTAGCTTCGTACAAATCCTGTCCCTTGTCATGCAATTCCTTGGCGAATTCCACAATCAGGATGGCGTTTTTCGCCGAGAGGCCAATGGTTGCGAGCAAACCTACCTGAAAATACACGTCGTTGGACAGCATCCGCATGTTTGCGGCTCCCAGCGCGCCGAGCACGCCGAGCGGAACCACAAGGATGACCGCGAAGGGGACAGACCAGCTTTCGTACAGGGCGGCAAGGCAGAGGAAAACCACCAGAATGGCCAGCGCGAACAGGGCCGGGGCCTGCGAACCGGACATGCGTTCCTGATAGGACAGGCCCGTCCATTCGTAGCCGATGCCCTGCGGCAGCCTGGAGGCCATCTTTTCCATTTCGAGCATCGCCGTACCGGAGCTGACGCCGGGAGCGGGCATGCCGAGGATTTCTATGGAAGGCACGCCGTTGTAGCGTTCCAGACGTGCTGGGGCGTATTCCCAGTGGGCCGAGGCGAACGACGAGAACGGAACCATTTCGCCCCTGGTATTGCGGAAGAACCATTTTTCCATGTCTTCCGGAACCATGCGGAACTGGGCATCGCCCTGCACATAGACCTTTTTGACGCGTCCCTTGTCGAGGAAGTCGTCTGCGTAGGAGCTGCCCCAGACCGTGGACAGGGCCTTGTTGATGTCGGAAAGGTTCAGGCTGAGAGCCCCCGCCTTTTCCCGGTCTATGTCGATACGCAGCTGGGGCTGGTCTTCCTGCCCGTTGGGGCGCACCGCCATCAGGTTCTTGTTCTGGCTTGCCATGCCGAGCAGCTGGTTCCGGGCCTGAAGCAGCCCTGCATGCCCAATGCCGGACTTGTCCTGCAGCTGGAAGTCGAAGCCGGTGGCGTTGCCGAGTTCCATGATGGCGGGCGGCGCGAAGGCGAAGACCTGCGCGTTGCGGATTTTTGAGAAGGCCGCCATAGCCCGCCGGGAAACCGCGGCCACCTTGAGCGAAGGGTCCTTGCGCTGGTTCCAGTCCTTGAGGCGCACGAAGGCCATGGCCATGTTCTGGCCGTTGCCCGCGAAGCTGAACCCGAGGACGCCCATCAGGGAATCTACGGAGTCCGTTTCCTTTTCAAGGAAATACCGCTCGACCTGCGCCAGCACCTTGGTCGTTTCTTCTTGTGTCGCTCCGGTGGGGAGCTGGATCTGGGCAAACAGCATGCCCTGGTCTTCGTCGGGGAGGAAGCCCGTGGGCATCGTCTTGAACATGAAGGCCATGCCCGCGATGAGCAGCAGGTAGATGAACATGAAGCGGGCGGAGCGGCGGATGATGTAGGCCACGCCGGACTGGTAGCGCATGGTTGCGCTGTCGAACCAGCGGTTGAACCAGCCGAAGAATCCGTGCTGGGAATGCACATGATCCCCGCCCATGGGCTTGAGGATCGTGGCGCACAGGGCCGGGGTCAGCACGATGGCGACGACGACCGAGAGAATCATGGCGGAAACGATGGTGACGGAGAACTGCCGGTAGATGACGCCCACGGAACCGCCGAAGAAGGCCATGGGCACGAACACGGCGGAGAGCACCATGGCGATGCCGATGAGCGCGCCGGTGATCTGGTCCATGGATTTCCGGGCCGCTTCCTTGGGCGAGAGTTTTTCCTCGCTCATTACGCGCTCCACGTTTTCGACGACGACGATGGCGTCGTCCACGAGAAGCCCGATGGCAAGCACCACGGCGAACATGGTCAGCGTGTTGATGGAATAGCCGAACGCCGCCAGCACGCCGAACGTGCCAAGCAGCACGACGGGCACGGCGATGGTCGGGATGAGGGTGGCCCGGAAGTTCTGGAGGAACAGGTACATGACCAGAAAGACCAGCACAACGGCTTCACCGAGGGTCTTGATGACTTCGTGGATGGAGATTTCCACAAAGGGGGTGGTGTCGAAGGGGTATACCGTCTTGAGGCCCTGCGGGAAGAAGGATTCGGCATCCGCAAGGTACTTGTCGATGTTGGTGGCCGTTTCCAGTGCGTTGGCACCGGTGGCGAGCTTGACGGCGATACCCGTGGAGGGCATGCCGTTGTAGCGGCTCTTGGTGGCGTAGCTTTCGCTGCCCAGCTCCACACGGGCGACATCCTTCACGCGGATGAGCGAGCCGTCGGGGTTGGTGCGGAGAATGACATTGCCGAACTGCTCGGGAGTCTGGAGGCGTTCCTGAACGGAGATGGCGAGGTTCATCTGCTGGCCGGGGACGGCGGGCGTGCCGCCGAGCTGGCCTGCGGAAACCTGTGCGTTCTGGGCGTTGATCGCGCTGATCACGTCGCCCGGCATGAGGCTGTAGCTTTGCAGCTTGTGCGGATCAAGCCAGATTCGCATACCGTACTGGCTGCCGAACAGCGAAACTTCGCCGACGCCGGAGATACGGCTGATCTGGTCTTTGAGGTTGGTCGCCACATAGTCGGCGATGTCGGCGTTGTCCATGCTGCCGTCTTCGGACACGAAGGCGTAGACCTTGAGGAAGTTCGCGCCGCGCTTGGCAACGGTGATGCCCTGCCTCTGCACTTCCTGCGGGAGCAGGGGGGTGGCGAGCTGGAGCTTGTTCTGCACCTGCACCTGCGCGATGTCGGGGTCGGCGTCGGCACTGAAGGTCAGGGTGATCTGGGCCTGCCCGGAGGAGTCGCTGGTCGAAGACATGTAGAGCAGGTAGTCAAGCCCGTTCATGTTCTGTTCGATGACCTGCGTGACGGTGTCCTGCACGGTCTGGGCGGAGGCTCCGGGGTACTGCGCCGTGATGCCGATGGTCGGCGGGGCGATGGACGGGTATTGTGCAATGGGCAGCTTGAGGATGGAAATCCCGCCTGCCAGCATGATGATGATCGCGATCACCCATGCGAACACCGGGCGATCGATAAAGAAACGTGCCATGTTACCAGCCCCCTACCGTTTTTCGGGAGCAGGCGCGGCCTGCGCTGCGGGTTGGGCGGCACGCACGGGTGCGCCGGGGCGGATTTTCTGGATGCCTTCGACGATGACCTGATCGCCGGGCTTCAGCCCTTCCAGAACAACCCAGTTGCTGCCTTGCGTGCGGCCCACCTTGAGCGGACGGACCTCGGCCTTGTTCTCGGCGTTGACGATGAAGGCGGTGGGGTTGCCCTTGGCGTCGCGCTGGAGGGCGCGCTGGGAGAGCAGGATGGCCTGATCGTCCACACCTTCGGTCAGGATGGCGCGTACATACATGCCGGGGAGCAGTTCCTGATCGGGGTTGGGGAAGATGGCGCGCAGCGTCACCATGCCGGTGCTTTCGTCCACGCTCACGTCGGTGAACTGGAGGGTTCCGGGGTGGTTGTAGGGGGTGCCGTCCTCAAGCAGCAGGCGCACGGAGGCGTGGGCCTGATCGGTCCGCTGGAGGGAGCCGCTTTCAAGCGCACGGCGCAGGCGGAGCACTTCCGCGCTGGACTGGGTCACGTCCACATAGACGGGATCGAGCTGCTGCACGGTGGTCAGCGGGCTGGACTGGTTTTCGGTCACCAGCGCACCGGGCGTGACCTGCGAGCGGCCGATACGCCCGGAAATGGGGGAGGTCACCCGCGTGTAGTTCAGGCGGATGCGGGCGTTTTCCACGGCGGCCTTGTTGACGCCCACGTCGGCGAGGGCCTGCTTGTAGGCGGCTTCGGCGTCGTCGTATTCCTGCTTGCTGACCGCGCTGATGTGGGTCAGATCTTTGAATCGCTGCATTTTGAGCCTTGCGGGGGCTACATTGGCCTCGGCCCGGGCAAGGTTGGCCTTCGCGCTGTCGAGATTGGCCTGATAGGTGGCGGGATCGATCTGGTAAAGCATTTCCCCGGCCTTGACGTCCGCGCCTTCTTTGAAGAGCCTCTTCTGAATGATGCCGCTGACCTGCGGGCGGACTTCGGCAATCTGAAATGCGGATGTGCGTCCGGCCAGTTCCGTCGTGTAGACGACCTTCTGCGGAGTGACGATCTCCACGCCCACTTCCACGGCGGGGGCGGCAGCAGGGGCCTGGGCGGCGGATTGTTCCTCTTTGCAGCCCAGAAGGGGAAGGCAGCCAATCAGGCCGGCCAACAGTGTCATGCCGAATCGAAACGGCAGCCGTTCATATTTCAACAGCATAGTACCTCACACGGTTACGCAACGCGGGACAATCCCGGCGTGCCCATACATAAAGCAAGCCGTCTGCTTTTGCAGAGGGCCTGCATTATTGACAAAACTAAATTGATTAGAGTAATGTCTATCTAACAACATCAAATTGGATAGAGTAAACTCTATCCGTTTCGATGCTATACTTCCACAAAAGGGCGGCTGTCAAGATGGAAAAACCCAACGTCCGCAAGTACTCCTCTCCAGTCCGGGAGCGGCAGGCCAGCCAGACAAGGAACAACATCCTTGATGCGACGCAGCGGCTGTTTCTTGAGCGGGGCTATGCGAAAACCACGATCGAGGCCATTGCCCATGAGGCAGGCGTCGCCAAACAGACTGTTTACGCGGTGTTCCGCTCCAAGCGGGGCATCGTCGCCGGGCTGATGGACAGGGCCATCTTGACGGAGAGCCTCTACGAGCTGTTCGACAGGACGCTGGAGGCCCAGGATGTGCAGGAGGCCCTGCGCCTGACGGCCGCGCTGGTGTTTCAGGTTCACGAATCCAAAAGCCCGGTTTTCGAGCTGCTCCGCGGGGCGGGCGTGCTTGATCCCGAGCTGGCGCACATCGAGAACGAGTCCCGCTGCAACCACCGCGACGAGCACGAAGCGCATGTGCGCTTTCTGCTCAAGGGGCGTCAGCTCAAGGAAGGCGTTACGCTGGATATGGCCCTTGACGTCTTTTGGTGCCTCACGAGCGGGGAGGTGTACCGGATGCTGGTGCACGAACGCGGGTGGTCCGGCGAGAATTATGTGCGCTGGCTTCACCTCATGCTGGCAAGTTCCTTGCTGCGGGCCAGCGAGGCCGACCTGCCCGGCGAAACGGCGGGGGCGGCAGCGGAGCAGGCCGGGAACAAGGAGTGAGCGCAGAGGGGGGCGGCGTGGACGGCGGGCCTGCCTCCATGCCCGGAGAGGTTCAGTCCCCTTCTTTCCGCAGGGCCTTCCTGACGGACATTCGGCTGACGACCTGCGCGTAATAGGGGTTTTTGTCATCCAGCAGGGGCGCATTGGGGCGGCGGTCTCTGATGCGGGCAAGGACGACCTCCAGCTTTTTCATCTGGCGTACCTTTTCTTGTTCGTCTTCGCACGATTCCAGAGCCTCGACGATGGATTGCGCCTCTTTCCGGTCAAGGATCTCGTCGGGGACATAGCCCGCGTTCTTCAGCAGCTTGTAGGCCATGCGAAGATCTTCGGGAATGTGGGAGTCGTCCTCCAGCTCCAGCGGCCTGCCCGTGCCGGGAAGGTTTTCAAACATCCCCTGTTCTCCGGCCTCGCGAATCCTCTGTTCCGCAATGATGCTGATGGCATCCATATAAACCTCTTCAACTATCGGATTTCAAGGGGAAATACGCTTTGTACGGACTTGCCGCAAGGGGCGGGTGCGGCACTGCGGAAGGGATGCTGTGCGGACGTACTACCAAGCCGGAATTGTCCCCTTTTTCTCATATGCCGCTGTTTTTCCGTCTCTAAATTCCTCTTTCGGTTCCCCTGAAAATGCGCTATGCTCAATAAATGGAGGGGAAGGCCTTCCGGAAGGTTTTTCCCTCTGTTGTCCGCATGCAAGAACGTTCCGTTCCCAGACGGAGATCACCTTATCTCAGGAGGAACCAGCAATGAGCATACTGTATCAAAAACATGCATCCCGCCCCCTGACGCTGGACAACCGCGTCGAACCCGAGCTTTATCGCGACGTTTTCCCATATACGCATGTCAGCCGTATTGAATTCGACGACACCTTCCTTGTGCCGCGCCCGGCTGATCCCATGTTTATTACCGATACGACCTTCCGCGACGGACAGCAGGCCCGGCCTCCGTATACCGTCAAGCAGATCGCCCGCATCTTTGATTTGCTCCACAAGCTGGGCGGCAAGAGCGGGCTTATTCAGGCTTCCGAATTTTTCATGTACTCCGCCAAGGACCGCAAGGCCATCGAGGTCTGCCGGGCCCGCGGCTACCGTTTCCCCCGCGTCACCGGCTGGATCCGCGCCAACATGGACGACCTCAAGATCGCCCATGACATGGAATTTGATGAAGTGGGCCTGCTGACCAGCATGTCGGACTACCACATCTTCCTGAAGCTCGGCAAAAACCGCGAACAGGCCATGAACGACTACCTCAAGGTCGTCACCAAGGCCCTTGAATGGGGCATCGTGCCGCGCTGCCACTTCGAGGACGTGACCCGCGCCGATATCTACGGCTTCTGCCTGCCCTTCGCCCGCAAGCTCATGGAGCTGTCCCGCGAAGCCTCCATGCCCATCAAGATCCGCCTCTGCGACACGATGGGATACGGCGTCCCCTTCCCCGGCACGGCCCTTCCGCGTTCCGTTCCGGCCATTGTCCGCGCCTTTACCGACGAGGCCGGGGTTCCCGGCGCGTGGCTTGAGTGGCACGGGCACAACGACTTCCACAAGGTGCTGGTCAACGGCGTGACGGCGTGGCTGTATGGCTGCGGCGGCGTCAACGGCACGCTCCTCGGTTTTGGCGAACGTACCGGCAACGCTCCGCTGGAAGCCCTGGTCATCGACTATATTTCCCTCACCGGGAACGATGAAGCCGCCGATCCCACGGTCATTACCGAGATCGCCCAGTATTTCGAGAAGGAACTCGACTACCGCATTCCGGACAACTACCCCTTTGCGGGCAAGGACTTCAACGCCACGAGCGCGGGCATCCATGTGGACGGTCTGGCGAAGAACGAAGAGATCTACAATATCTTCGATACCACCAAGATCCTCAACCGCTCCGTGCCGATCATCATCAACGACAAGGCCGGGCGCGCCGGTGTTGCCTACTGGATCAACCAGCAGTTCAACCTCCCGTCGGAACGCCAGGTTTCGAAGAAGCATCCCGCCGTGGGGCAGATCCACGCCAAGATCATGGCGGCGTACGAGGCCGGGCGCAACACGTCCTTCTCCAACAAGGAAATCAAGAACCTTGTCCGCCGTTTCATGCCCGAACTCTTCGACAGCGAATTCGACCAGATGAAGCGCATCGCCGGAGAGCTGGCCTCCAACCTCGTCGAACGTCTCGCCCGCGACTGCCAGGCCGCCAAGGACAACGCCGAGCTTACGGAAACGCTGGAACGCTTTGTCCGCGACTACTCGTTTATCCAGTATGTCTACGTTACGGACGTCAAGGGCCACTCCACCGCCATTGCCATCAGCGATCCCGGCGACAAGACGAGCTACAAGGCGTTCCCGCTGGGCTTTGACTATTCCAACCGCGAATGGTTCCTCCAGCCCATGAGGACGGGCAAGCTGCACATCATGAACGTGCACCAGTCGCAGATCACCGGGCAGCTGATCATCACCGTGTCCACGGTGATCACCGACGCCAACGATGAAATCACCGGCGTTCTGGGCGCGGATATCCAGCTTGAGGAAATCATCCGCCGCGCCGAGGTTCTCGAAGCCGAGGCCCCGAAGAACGAAGGCGAAGAAGAATAGCCGCTCCGCTTCACGGCAAGCGTGGTCAAAGGCATACAAAAGAAGGGGAGGGGCGTTTTCGGCGTCCCTCCCCTTCCTGCGTTCTGCGTCGTTACTTCAGCAGCCTGTCCAGAGCCTCATTGACGAGGGCGGGGTTGCCCTTGCCCTTCATCTTCCGCATGACCTGGCCGACGAAGAAGCCGATGAGCTTGGTCTTGCCGCCCTTGTAGGCTTCCACCTCGGCGGGGTTTTCGGCGATGACCTCGGACACGGCGGCGTCGATGGCAGAGGTATCGGACACCTGCACGAGGCCCTTTTCGCGGACATACGCTTCAGGCATGACGCCGTTCGCATACAGTTCCGGGAAGATGTCCTGTGCAATCTTCGCGCTGATCAGCCCGCCGTCCACAATCTTCACCAGTTCGGCGAGAGCCTCGGGCTTGAGGGCCGAATCCTTGAGTTCCACGCCGGTCTGGTTGATTTCGCGGAGCATCGGCCCGGTCATGTAGTTCGCAATCTTGCGGGGTTCGCCGTAGAGGGCCACGCTCGCCTCAAAGAAGTCCGCCTGCGTGCGGTCGCCGGTGATGATGTCGGCATCCTGCTCGGGGAGCTTCCATTCATCCATGAACCGCTGGCGACGCTGGGCCGGAAGCTCGGGGAGGCTCGCCTTCCAGCTTTCCAGCTGTTCGTCGGTGATGTGCACCGGAACCAGATCCGGATCGGGGAAGTAGCGGTAGTCGTGGGCCTCTTCCTTGTCGCGCATGGACATGGTCACGCCCTTCACGCTGTCGAACAGGCGGGTTTCCTGAATGACCTTGTCGCCGTCTTCCAGCACGTCCTGCTGACGGGAAACCTCGAACTCGATGGCTTTCTGCACATGGCGGAAGGAGTTCAGGTTTTTCAGCTCCGCGCGGGTTCCGAACTCGGTTGCGCCCTTCGGACGGATCGAGACGTTGGCGTCGCAGCGGAAACTGCCTTCTTCCATGTTGCCGTCGGTGATGCCGAGGTAGACCACGATGGCGTGCAGGGCCTTCAGATAGGCCACGGCCTCTTCCGCGCTGCGCATGTCCGGTTCGCTCACGATTTCAATGAGCGGCACGGCGGCGCGGTTCAGGTCGAGGTAGCTGTGATCGCCCTCATGGATGTTCTTGCCCGCGTCGGTTTCCATGTGGATGCGGGTGATGCCGATGCGCTTGGACTTGCCGCCGACGTTGATGTCCAGATGGCCAAACTCGCACAGCGGACGCTCGAACTGGGAAATCTGGTAGTTGTAGGGCATGTCCGGGTAGAAATAGTTCTTTCGGGCAAACACCGAATCGTTGTTGATGGTGCAGTTCAGGGCAAGGCCGGCGCGGGTGGCGTATTCCACGGCGGTCTGGTTCAGGACAGGAAGCACGCCGGGCATCCCGGAGCACACCTCGCAGACGTTGGTGTTCGGCTCGACTCCGAACGTCGTGGGGCAGGAACAGAAAAGCTTGGATTTCGTGCACAGATGGACGTGCACTTCAAGACCGATGACGGTTTCATATGCGGACATGTGGCGGCTCCGAAAAAAGGCGTCTTTAAACGTTGTTCTGTATTTTTGGGTTCTTTCGTTTCCGGGGCCTTGCGGCGGCCCGGAGCGAAGGCGGGCTACTGCTTGCCGTACAGCTCGGGATTCAGCGACGGATCGTTATACATCTTGAACTGGAAGTACAGCTTGGGCGTCTTGGCTCCCTCGACGAATTCGCTGACCAGGTGCTTTACGGCGGCGATGAGATCCGCGCGCTGTTCCTTGAGGACGGCAAGTTTGCGTCCGCAGGCGGCAATGTGCTCGGGCGTCACGTCGGTGCGCTGGAGCTGCTCGTCCATGTGCCAGATCTTGAGGCTCAGGATCGAGAGGCGGTCAATGGCCATGCCGAGGGATTCCGTATTGGTGTGCGGAGCGGGCGAGGCCGGAAGCAGGGGCGAGAGCAGGGCCACGAGGCAGGCGTCCACCCGTTCCATGCGGTCGTTGCGCTCCTGATTGAGCTTGTCGATGCCGTACTTGCAGTTGGCGATGACATCGGGCGTCACGTCGTGGCGGCGGGCGGTGTCTTCGGTGTGCCAGAGGCGGAAGTTGCGCAGGTGCTGCGCGCGGACGAGGGCGAGCAGGGTTTCCGGCGAGGCGGCGGCATCATTGGCGACATCGGCGGCTTCCGGCTCTTGGCTGTGCCAGAGGGCCGTGGCTTCGTTCTGGGCTTCGAAACAGGCATCAAGCAGCGTAAACAGGTGCGTGGGCGTGGTCATATCTGTTCCTGGTTGGCGTTGGAGATGGTGGCGTCGAAAAACTTGCCGACGCCGTAGTCGCCGCGGCGGAAAAACTTTTCCGGTCCGGGACCGACAATCTGGAGTTCGGGATGGGTGCGCTGCATGTCCAGCGCGATGCGCATTTCCTTGGTGCATCCGGTGGAAAAGGTGGCGTCCTTGCCTGACCATGCGGGCGGAACCTTGCGGCCCATCAGCCCGAAGCTGGCTTCGATATCTTCCATGCTCTGGAAACGCCAGATATTGATCAGTCCGCTGCGCTGCACCTGTTCCCACATGTACATGAGATCGTCCCCGTCCATGCCGGGTTCGAAATATTCCGCCGGGTTGATTACGAAAACCTGATCAATCCGCTCCCGAAGCGACCGGACGAAGGTTTCCGCCACCCGGACGGCGGTCGTGGTCTGCCCCGGGATGCTGCCGATGATGCAGCTGTAGAACATGACGGCCTTGCCGCTGTCCTTGGCGGCGCGCATCTTGGTGATGATCGAGTGCGCCTTGTCGGTCAGGGTCTTTTCACTGAACTTGCGGACGCCGGGGGCGTGCGGCTTGAGCTGCATCCTGACGTTCCCGTCCTCTTCCCAAAAGCAGAAGATGTCGCGGGTAAACTCGTGGCTCGTGCCGAGGAGCACATCCCGGTTGCCGCGCCCTCTGGCAATGACGGCATCGCTTTCCTTCCATGCCCGGGCAAAGGTGACCGAAGTCCGGTACAGGTTCAGGCGTTCCCCCGTGCCGTCCGAGATGACGAGCAGCCGGTTTTCGCGCAGTCGGCGGAGCAGCTCGTTCTTGGACGCGGCCGGGGCCTTGAATATAGGCGATTCGGGGAGATTGTCCACCGGCTGGGGGGCGTGGTCCATGTCCCAGATGGTCGGGGCGTAGTAGATGGGGGATTCCTTGAGGGCGAGGATGACCCGGTGCCCGAGGCGGAGGAGCGTGCTGATGATCCGCAGGTCGAGGGCCAGCCCGCCTTCCATCGCGCAGATGTACAGGAAGGTGCGCGGAGCTTCGGGAAGCAGCTCCCTGACTTGCCCGGTAAAGGCTTCCGCGCCTGAAAAAATGTCCGGGACGGGGGCGTTGCCGTTTTCCGCGGCGGCGCAGTCGTGCATGAGCCGGGTCATGGTGTCGTGCGAGCGTCCGGCAAGATGGAAGAGGCGCGTCAGCTCGGCGAGGTCCAGCCTGCGGCGCAGGGCGGGGATGCCGGTTTCCGTCAGCTCGGCGGGAAGCCGTTCGAGAGCTTCGAGCAGGAGGCGGGAACGGAGGAAGGCGGCCAGCGTCTCGTTGTAGAACGTCCGTTCGTTGAGCCACGGATCGGGCGTGTCGAAATGGCTGGTAAGCGTGGTGACCAGGCGTTTTTCCAGCCGGGAAGGCAGGATGTTGCCCAGTGCAAGGCAGCCGCGGAAGCGGTGGCGGCAGTAGTTGATGCGGTCGCGGCGTTTCTGCCGGTCCTTTTCGTGCCAGATGACCCTGATGATGGATCGCCACGCCGCGTTGTATTGCGCCCGCAGGGAGCGGGGGAAGCCGTCGCGGGGCGATGAGGACGCCAGATCCTGAAAGATGGCGTCGGAGCAGGGGGCGTATATGTGCCGCTCGTCCATGGCGATCATGAAGCGGAGCTGTTCGGGGCTGGCGACGCCGCCGGGATTGATGCCGTGTTCGATGTTGTTTTCCGCGCAGAAGCTGTAGAACCATGCGTCGAAGGCAGGATGCTCGCCGAGCCGGAGGGAGCTGACCCGTGTGATTTCGGGAAGCCTGTTCATCGAAATGCTCCGGTGGTTTGTCCCGCTGTGCGGCGGGAGTTCTGTCCTGCGGGGTTCCGCGCCCGTTACCCGGCGGCAGGGCCGGAGTCGGGCGTGTGGATGAAGCCGCGCTCGCGCAGCCGCTGGAAATAGGTTCCGGCGGAGCAGGAGAGCACACGCAGGCCGGTTTCGAATCGGCGTACCAGCACGGTGTCGCCGCCGTCCATGAGAAGCCCCTCCTGTCCGTCCACAGTCAGGTACGCCTCCGGCGCGTTGTCGTCCGTTTCAAGGCGGATGCGGGAGCCTGCGGGCAGGACGATGGGCGGGAAGCTCTTGAAGAACGGCGAGATGGGCGTGAGGGTAAGGGCCTGCACCTCGGGGTGCACCAGCGGCCCGTGCGCGGAGAGCGCGTAGGCCGAGGAGCCGAGCGGCGTGGAGACGATCACGCCGTCGGAGCGCACCACGCCCAGATCCTGCTCGTCGACGACGACCCGGACGGGCAGTACGCGGGCAATGGCTCCGCGCCCCACCACAACATCGTTGGCGGCGTGCCCGCTGGCGATGACCTGCCCCTTTCTGAGAAGTTCCCACGCAAGGAGTACGCAGGTGCGGGCGAACATGTCTCCGGCAAGCAGGCGTTCCAGAGCGGGTTCCCAGCTGAGGGCCGGAAGCTCGGTCAGAAAGCCGACCTGTCCGAAATTGATGCCGAGGAGCGGGACATCCAGCCCGGCGAGCTTGCGCCCGACGCCGACGAATGTGCCGTCCCCGCCGAGCACGAGCACGGCATCGGCGGCGCGGGCCTGAGCGATCAGCCTTTCGGGGGGGCAGGCGGCGGGAAGGGTGGAGCTGGACACGCCGCGTTCGTCAAGCCAGCGGCTGATGGCGGCAGCGGTGGATTCGGCGGCGGCGTGCCGGGTCTTGGTAACCAGAAGTATGGAAGTGACGGAGTGCATCCGCATTCACTAGTAGAATCCCTTTGTTTCTTCAATAGCAAACTTGAACCGTCCGCGTGGCGGACGTGTCGTTTCGGCGGGTTGGAGGGGTGGCTCCTCTGGCGCGGAGTTGTCAGCCGGGGCCGTTTCGCTTATATCTTGCCGATTGCCGCGCAGCTTGCAGAACGGGAATGAGGCCTTATCTGTGCTTGCAGGCCCCGCGGCCCTGAAGGAGTACTCATGGACAAAGCCTTGCGGATGATTTCCCGGCATGCGGAAGACGGTGCGGATCTGCGCCGCGCATTTTTTGCCGCTCACGGCGAGCGGGTGGCGGAAGCCGCCCGGCGCATGGCGGTTTCCGTGGCACGGGGAGGCAAGATTCTGCTGGCGGGAAACGGCGGGAGCGCGGCTGACGCGCAGCATTGGGCGGCGGAATTCGTCAACCGGTTCCTGATGGATCGTCCTCCCCTTCCCGCCATTGCCCTGACGACGGACTCGTCCGTCCTCACGTCCATCGGCAACGATTTCGGTTTTGAGCTTGCGTTCACCAAGCAGGTGCAGGCCCTCGGGCGTCCCGGCGACGTGCTTGTCGGGATTTCCACGTCGGGCAACAGCGGCAATGTCGTCGGGGCGTTGCAGGCCGCCCGCAAGCAGGGGCTGTTCACCATCGGTCTGACCGGAGACGGCGGTGGGCGCATGGCGTCGCTGTGCGACATCCTGCTGCCGGTAGGCCATCCTTCCACGCCGCTGGTTCAGGAAACCCATGCCGCCATCGGGCACATGCTCTGTGCGCTGACGGACTACTATCTTTTCGAGAATGTGGAGGCCATCAAGCCTCTGCTTGACTGAATACGTTTACAGGAGAAGCACCATGCCCATGTTCGAATACCGCTGCACGCGCTGCGGCCATGAATTTGAGGAACTTGTTTTTGGAGACGAAACCCCGGCCTGTCCCGCCTGCCATGCCGAAGCCACCGAAAAACTGATTTCCAGACCCTGCCGCCACTGCGAAGGCGCAAGCCTTGGCGATTTCGGGGCACCTGCGGCTGCGCCGTCTTCCGGCGGAGGCTGCGCCGGCTGTTCCGGCGGCAACTGCGCGAGCTGCCACTAAGGCTTGGCCCGAGCTTATGCGCGGGAAGGGAACCCCTTCCGGTGAAGCGTTTCCTCTTCCCGCAGCCCATCCCTTTCCGGGACTTTCACCCTTTGGGCATGTTGATAGCCCTCATGAACGTGCTGTTCGCCAAGGATCATTATGAAAAAACTCGTTATCGCCACCCGTGGCAGCCGTCTGGCCCTCTGGCAGGCGAACCATGTGAAGGACTGCCTCGAAGCCGCGCATCCCGGCCTTGTGGTGGAGCTGAACATCATCAAGACCAAGGGCGACATCATCCTTGACGTGCCGCTGGCGAAAGTTGGCGGCAAGGGGTTGTTCGTAAAGGAAATTGAGGAGGCCCTCCTGTCCGGTGCGGCGGATATCGCCGTGCACAGCATGAAGGACGTGCCGATGGAGCTTCCCGAGGGGCTGGTGCTCGGCATCGTGCCGGAGCGTGAAGACCCTACGGATCTGTTCCTTTCCGTGGAATATGATTCGGTTGAGAACCTGCCTTCCGGGGCGGTGGTGGGCACAAGCAGCCTGCGCCGTCAGGCCCAGCTTCTGGCCCAGCGGCCCGATCTCGAAGTGGTCTCCCTGCGCGGCAACGTGGATACCCGCCTGCGCAAGCTGTCCGAGGGGCAGTTTGCCGCCATCATCATGGCGACGGCGGGCATGAAGCGTCTTGGCCTGTCCGCCCCCAAGGAAAGCCCGCTGGCTCCCCCGGCCTTTATCCCCGCCGTGGGGCAGGGTGCGCTCGGCATCGAGTTCCGCGAAGATCGGAAGGATCTGGCCGAGATGCTGGCCTTTATGGAGCACCGCCCCACCCGCGTTTGCGTGGAGGCGGAGCGCGGCCTGCTTGCCGGGCTTGACGGAGGCTGCCAGGTGCCCATCGCCGGACATGCCGAAATGATTGATGACGACACGTTTGAGCTGGAAGGGCTGGTCGGAGAGGTGGACGGTTCCGCGATCATCCGCCGCAAGGTGACGGGACGGGCGGATGAAGCCCGGGCCGTGGGCCTTGCGCTGGCCCGGGCCCTTGCCGAAGACGGCGGGGCCGAGATTCTTGCCAGAGTGTACGCGCAATAAGGCTTCGTGCCACCGGCTTTTGCGACGGATGTACCCGTCGGACCTCTCCGCCGGATTGCGGAATGGAGGGGCGCACAAGGGGAAGGAGTGTGCTTTTTGAAAAAGGCGTTCCTTCCCCCGTCGTCATCTTTAGACCTTCACAGGAATATCATGAGTAAAATACACTCCTTGCCCGGTCAGCGTCTTTGTTCCTGCCTGTCGCCGGATCGCATCCCCTGGGAAACGAGCGACGCCATCCCGCGCAATGGGCACCGCAAGCTGGCTCCGCAGCCGCGCGCGCTCAAGGCGTTGGAGCTGGCGTTGCACATCCATGCGGGAGGCTACAACGTGTACCTTTCCGGGGAGTCGAACCTCGGGCGCACCTTCATGCTCAGGGAATTTCTCGAGCCGCGCATCCGCAAGGCACCCACGCCGCCGGATCTGCTCTATGTCAACAACTTTGACGATCCTGATCGCCCCCTGCTGCTGTCCGTCCCGGCGGGGCAGGGCAGAAAGCTGCGCTCGCTGCTGTCGCAGGCACTGGCGGATGTCCGCAAGGAGCTTCCCGTCCGGCTGGACAACGAGAGCTACGTCAAGAAACGCGCGGAATTGCAGGACGCCTTCCAGTCGGTGCGCTCCGGCCTCATCAAGCAGATGGACAAGGCCGCGGGCAAGCAGGGGTTCAACCTCGACATGGACGAGCAGGGGAGCCTGACGCTGTACCCGCTCGTGGAAGGCAAGCGGCTCAGCGAAGAAGAGTACGAGCGTCTGGACCCCGGTTTGCGGCAGGGCCTCAAGCAGAAGGGCGACACGCTCCTGCGGGCCATGTCCGGCATGGTGCGGAAGCTGAACACCGCCGAGCAGTCTTTCCGCTCCGACGAGAAGACGCTGGAGCAGGAAGTGATCGGCTCGGTGCTGTCCTCGGTGCTGACGCCTGTGGTCGAACGCATCCTGAAGAGCTGCACCGGAGCGGACGGCGAGGCTCCCGCCGCGCTGAAGCACTATTTCGAGCTGCTGCGGAAAGACATTCTGGAGCACCCAGAGGGCGTGATGCCCCGCGAGGCGCAGCCGTCGCCTTCCGCGCTGAGCATGGCTCTTTCCGGCGAGGGGCAGCACCCGGAACCGGACACCTACCTGTATGACGTGAACCTGTTTGTGGACAACGGCGAAAACAAGGGTGCGCCGCTGGTCATCGAGGATCACCCCACCGTTGCCAACCTCCTCGGATGCATCGAGCGCGAGTCCGAAATGGGCGCGCTGGTCACGGATTTTACGCTGATCAAGGCCGGTTCCCTGCACCGGGCCAACGGCGGTTTCCTTGTCCTGCACCTTGAGGATATCCTTCAGCATCCCGCCGCGTGGGAGGGCCTGCTCCGCGCCCTGCGTGCCGGAGCTGCCCGGCTTGAGGAGACGGGGGACGTGCCGGACGGCGCGGTCCGCACCAAGGGTATCGAGCCGCAGCCTGTGCCCCTCGGCATGAAGGTGGTGCTTATCGGCAACGAAGAGTTGTACGAGGCTCTGCTGACCAACGATGACCGTTTTGCCAAGCTCTTCAAGATCAAGGCGCACATGACCGAGACGGTCGAGCGTACCGCGTCCGATATCCGGGCGTGGCTGGTTCGTCTTGCCGGGATCATCGATGACATGAAGCTGCTTCCGTTCAGCAGGGAGGCTCTGGCCGGGCTGGTGGACTTCAGTTCCCGGGTGGCGGAAGATCAGCGCAAGCTGTCGCTGAAGTTCCCGCTCATGCGCGACGTGATGATCGAAGCCTCTGCCGTGGCGTCCATGCAGGGTTCCGCCGCTGTGGAGGCGAAGCATCTGGAAGGTGCGCTCGAGGCCCGCATGTACCGGGCCAACCTTGTGGAAGAGCTGTACATGGAAGAGTATGACCGCGAGCTTATCAAGGTGCGGACTTCGGGCTCTGCCGTGGGCCGCGTCAACGGGCTTTCCGTGTCGTGGTACGGCGATTTCGAGTTCGGCCTGCCGCACCAGATTTCCTGCACGGTGGGCGTCGGGCACGGCGGCATCATCGACCTTGAACGCGAGGCCGAGCTTGGCGGTCCCATCCACACCAAGGCCATGCTCATCCTCAAGAGCTATCTGGTGGACCAGTTCGCCCGCGACAAGCCGCTGGTCATGACCGGGAGCCTGTGCTTTGAGCAGAACTACGGCGGCATCGAAGGGGACTCGGCTTCCGGTGCGGAGCTGGCGGCTCTGCTGTCCGCGCTTTCCGAAGTGCCGTTGAAGCTGTCCCTTGCCATTACCGGCGCGGTGAGCCAGTCCGGGCAGATCATGGCGGTGGGCGGCGTTTCGCGCAAGATAGAGGGCTTTTTCGGGATCTGCTCCCGGCGCGGCCTGACCGGGGAGCAGGGCGTGATCATCCCCCGCGACAACGTGGATCACCTCATGCTTTCCCCGCGCATCCGCGAGGCCGTGGATGCGGGCAGGTTCTCCATCTATCCGGTGCAGCACATCACCGAGGCCCTTGAGCTGCTGACGGGGATTCCCGCCGGGCGTCCGCTCAAGAACGGAGGCTTTACCCGCGGTTCGCTGTACGATCTGGTCGATCGCCGCCTTCAGGAGTTCGGGCACAACGCGGAGCACGCCTACAGCAAGCCGCTGCGGAAGCGAAAGAAGTAGCGTTTTACACGAGTCTTGGTTTTGGGGAATCGGGGCGTTGCCCCGAACCCCGCCTCCCCCTCGTAAGGCGGCTGGTGCGTGTACGGCAGCATGGCATCGCTCTTGGTGCCGGCACGGTTCGAAGGCTGGCCGAACGGTCATGGACTCGAACGTTTGGGGGACGCTTTTTTGCCGCTTCTGAAGCCGTCCGTTGTCCGAAAGGCCGCGGGCGGTTTTGCTTTGGGGTCAGGGGCTGCTGGGGCTGACCCTAGCCTTTTATTGGGTATGCGGGTATGGAGTGGGCACTTTGCCTTTTGGAGAACCTCATGCACGAGAAAGATTTGCCCATGCCGTTCCGGGCCGCCCTGCCGTGGGCCGGGTTCGTCGCGCTGCTGTTTTTGCTGAACTATATGTCCCGTTCCACGCTGACGCCGCTGCTTGTTTCCATCGAGCGGGATCTCGGCATCGGGCACGCACAGGCGACAAGCCTGCTGCTCATGCAGAGCGCGGGCTTTTGCGTGGCCCTGGCCCTGTCCGGCTTTTTGCTCTGTCGGTTCCGGCCTCGCCAGATGGCGGCGGTGCCTCTGGCTGCGGCGGGGTGCGTCCTCATGCTGATGCCGCTGGTGGAGACGCTGTTGCAGGCCCGGATAGCGTTTGTGGCCTTCGGGTTCGGCGTGGGGTTCTATTTTCCGGCGGGCATGGCGACGCTGTCGTCGCTCGTCTATCCGAAGGACTGGGGAAAGGCGGTCGCCATCCACGAGCTGGCTCCGAACACCGGCTTCATCCTGATCCCCCTGCTGGCTCAGGCGGGTCTGCTGTTTACCGACTGGCGGGGCGTCTTCGCGATCATGGGGGCCATGATGATCGCCACGGGTGCGGCGTTTCTGCTTTGGGGGCGCGGCGGGCAGACACGGACGGATGCGCCTTCCTTCCGCGGGTGCGGGGCGTTGCTCCGCAATCCGGGCAGCTGGATAGTGGCCCTGCTGCTCACCGTCTCCATGATCGGGGAGTTTTCCATCTACAGCATTCTCCAGATCTTTCTTGTCGGCGCAGCGGACTTTACCCCGGATCAGGCCAATCTCGCCCTTTCGCTCTCTCGCCTTGGCATGCCCTTGGTGGTTGTCGTTGCGGGATGGGCCGCCGACCGCTTCAATGCCCGCCGCATCGTCAGCGTCTGCTTTGTGCTGCATGCCGTGGCGTTGTGCCTCATGTCTCTGGATGCTTCGGCTTTCGGCCCCGGAGTCCTTGCGGGGGTGCTGCTTCAGGCCGCGTCGATGGCGTTTGTGTTCCCGCCGCTGTTCAAGGTCTTCGCCCAGTGCTTTGCGCCTGCCGAACAGCCCATCCTCCTTTCCCTCAGCATGCCGGTGGCGGGGCTTGTCTCTGCCGGGGTCATTCCCTTTTTCATCGGCTACTGCGGGGAGTTCCACACGTTCGGACTCGCCTTTGTCGTCATCGCCGTCCTGTCCGCAGCAAGCGCGCTCTCGGTTGTGTGCCTGAAAAGCAGCTAGCCTGAAAACAGGAAAGGCCGGAGCATCAACGCCGGCCTTTCCTGCTGGGGGCGCAGGGGAATCCTTCCCCTGCCAGAGGGTACGGGGGACGGCGTCCCCCGTGTTCGTTTTTACAGTACCCGCTTGTCGATGACGCGCACGGCCTTGCCTTCGGAGCGCGGAATCGAATGCGGTTCGACGAGGCGCACCTTGGTCGTGACGCCGAGGAATTCCTTGATGCCCTTCTGGATGCGCTGCTCCCGCTGCTGGAGATCCTTGATGGCGTCGGAGAACATGGCTCCGTCAAGCTCGACCTGCACTTCCACGTTGTCGAGGTTGTTGTCGCGGGTGAGGATGAGCTGGTAGTGCGGGGACACGCCCTGCACTTCGAGCAGCAGGCTTTCGATCTGGGAGGGGAAGACGTTCACGCCGCGGATGATCAGCATGTCGTCGCTGCGGCCCGTGATGCGGTTGAGGCGCACATGGGTGCGCCCGCAGGAGCAGGGCGTATAGTTCAGCGAAGTGATGTCGCGGGTGCGGTAACGGATCAGCGGGATGCCCTGCTTGCTCAGCGTGGTGATGACCAGTTCGCCGGTGCTGCCTTCGGGCAGGACTTCGCCGGTGGCGGGATCGATGATTTCGGGCAGGAAATGATCTTCCCAGATGTGCATGCCGTTCTGTTCCTTGGCGCAGGACTGGGCTACGCCAGGCCCCATGATTTCGGACAGACCATAGATGTTGGTGGCGACGATGCCGAGCTTTTCCTCGATTTCGTGGCGCATTTCTTCCGTCCACGGTTCCGCGCCGAAGACCCCGAGGCGGAGGGGAAGTTTCTTGATGTCGATGCCGGCTTCCAGCCCCGCTTCATACAGATAGAGGGCGTAGGAGGGGGTGCAGCAGAGCACGGTTGCGCCGAAGTCGCGCATCAGCTGGACCTGACGCTTGGTCGAGCCGCCGGACATGGGGATGACCGTTGCGCCGAGGCGTTCGGCGGCGTAATGCGCCCCGAGGCCGCCCGTGAACAGGCCGTAGCCATAGGCCACATGCACGATGTCGTTGGCGGTGGCTCCGGCGGCGGCGAGCGAACGGGCCCCGCATTCGGCCCAGACTTCGATGTCGCGCTTGGTATAGCCGACCACGGTGGCCTTGCCTGTGGTTCCGCTGGAGGCATGGAGACGCTGGATCATTTCCATGGGCACGGCGAACAGGCCGTAGGGATAGTTGTTGCGCATGTCCTGTTTCAGCGTAAAGGGCAGGAGCTTGAGATCGTCCAGCGACTGCACGTCGGAGGGCTTGATGCCTTTTTCGTCAAAGCTGCGGCGGTAGAAGGGAACGTTGGCGTAGACGCGGCGGCACAGATCCTGAAGACGGCCCAACTGGATCTTCCGGATCTCTTCCCGGGGCATCGTTTCCTTGGTGATGTCGAAAATCATACAGTCCTCCAAACGGAATGCGTAAAGTCAAGACAGGTGAGGATTGCCCCATTTGCCTGAAGCGGTCAAGATCCCGAAAATGGGATTTTGTCCCGCAGGGCGGCAGGTTCCGTGTTTTTGGTTCGGGCCGGATTCGTTGCGATCGGCCCAAAAATGGAGTATGAAACGGCGATGGAACAGAATACTACTACTTCTACGGCGTCTCAGGAACTTTCCTCTCCCTCTCTCGCACCCACGGCGCAGCCGGTTCGCAAATATTCCACAGCGTCAGCCGCCGAAAAGACGGCTGTTCTCGTGAAGTGGCTTGAAGACAGCAAGGCCCGCGATCTGGTGGCTCTCGACATAGCCGGGCAAAGTCCGTGCATGGACGTGGTCATCGTGGTCACCGCGGCTTCGCTTCGCCACGCCAAAAGCCTTGCCGACGGCCTTGCGGAAGAGTGCAAGAAAAACAATTTCGAATACCTCCGTATGGAAGGCTACCAGACCGGGCAGTGGATTCTGTCCGACCTGAACGATATCGTCGTGCACGTCTTCCAGCAGGAAGCACGGGAACTTTTCCGTATCGAGTCTCTCTGGAACAACGCCACCGTGCTGCACGGCGAGGCTCCGGTATCCCGCCGGAATGCCGAACCCGCCGGGGACGAAGACTAGCCTTTCAAGGAACCGCCATGCCCCTTACTCCGACTTTGCTGCTTATTCTTGATGGTTACGGCCTGGCTCCCGCCGGTCCGGGCAATGCCGCCAGCCTTGCGCGGACACCCGCTATCGATCGGCTGCTTTCCCTGCCCGGCGCAACCCGCATCGACGCTTCCGGGCGGGCGGTGGGGTTGCCTGCGGGCTATATGGGCAACTCCGAAGTCGGACACCTCAATATCGGAGCGGGGCGCATCGTGTATCAGGACATGACCCGCATCGACGTGGCGGTGGAGACGGGCGAGCTGGCCGCCAATCCCGCGCTGCTTGACCTCATAGCCTCCGTGAAGCAGGCCGGTGGGCGTCTGCACTTTGCGGGCCTGCTTTCCGATGGCGGGGTGCACAGCCACATCAGCCACCTCGGTGCGCTGATGGATATCGCGGCCTCCCACGGCGTGGACGTGCGCGTGCATGCCTTCATGGACGGGCGCGACACCAGCCCCACCAGCGGCGCGGGGTTCCTTGCCCTGCTTCGGGACATGATGGAACGGACGCGGGCCGCGCATCCGGGCGTGTCCGTGGCGCAGTCGAGCCTCATCGGGCGTTTTTACGCGATGGACCGCGACAAGCGGTGGGAGCGCGTCAAGGTGGCGTGGGACATGATGGTGCACGGTGAAGGGCATCGTGCGTCCGATCCCGTGGCGGATGTCGAGCGGCTCTACGCCGAGGGCGAAACCGACGAATTCCTCAAGCCCCGGCTGTTTGGCGATCCCGCCGATGCCTGCCTGCGGGACGGCGACGGGCTTTTCTGTATCAATTTCCGTGCGGATCGCGGGCGGGAACTGGTCAGCGCGTTCCATTTCCCCGGATTCGAGGGATTTGATCGCGGGCGGGTTCCGGCCCTGTCGGGGCTTGTGACCATGACCTCCTACGACAGCTCGCTGCATGTCCCGGTGGCCTTCCCGAAAGAAAATCTCGTTGAGACGCTCGGGGAAGTCGTCGCGGACGCGGGAGCGCATCAGCTCCGCATTGCGGAGACCGAAAAATACGCGCATGTAACCTACTTTTTCAGCGGGGGCCGCGAGGCTCCCTTCCCGCTGGAGGATCGCATCCTCGTCGATTCCCCCAAGGATGTGGCGACCTATGACCTCAAGCCGCAGATGAGCGTGTTCGAGGTGACGGATCGTTTCCTTGAGGCGTGGGCCTCCGGCCCCGGGAAGGACGGCAGGCCGTATGCTCTGGCGGTATGCAATCTGGCGAACCCCGACATGGTGGGACATACCGGCATCATTGATGCCGCCGTCCGGGCCCTTGAAGCGGTGGACAGTTGTGTCGGGCGCATTGCCGAGGCGGTGCTTGCTTCCGGCGGGCGTCTTTTCGTCACCGCCGACCACGGCAATGTGGAGATGATGCTGGATGAGCACGGGCAGCCGCAGACGGCCCACACCTGCAATCAGGTTCCGCTTGTGGCGGTGGAGCGTCGCGGCGGGCGGGATCATGCCGTTCCGCTGCGTTCCGGGGGAAAACTCGGTGACATTGCGCCTACGATGCTCGACTTGTGGGGGCTTGCCAAACCTGCGGTCATGAATGGCGAAAGCCTGTTGGAAGGAGTTTCCCGATGAGCGGTTCCGGCCGTCCTGCCCAGCCTGTGGCTCCGGAGAGCATGGAGCTGGTCTTTTACTACAAGTGTCCCCAGTGCGGACGGCGGAATCCTCTGATTGCGCCGACACAGCCCGCGCTGACCCGCTGCGAGGCTTGCGGGAACATTTTCCCCGTCATGCCCGTGGACGAGCGCACCGTGCATTATGTCAAGATCATGCTCGCCAACGGAAGGGCCGCCGTCGATCCGGATTTTGCCTAGCGAGAGAGGGGGCGAGAGGGAGAAACGGGGGAGGGACCTTTCTGGAGAAAGGTCTCCTCCCCCGGGCCCCCACCCCCAAAGACTTTTGACTGGTGGGGAGGCCGCTTGACGGCTTTCCCGCCTTTTTTATGATCAAGATGTCGGGCAAGGCGTGTTTCGGGCGATTGAAGCCGTGGTGTGGCCCGTTGCTCGGCAGAGCGTCCACCCGCGTGTAAACGTTTGGGGAGGGTGGAGGAGGGGCGTTTTTTTTGAAGAGTCCCTTCGTCCCTCTGCACGCGCTCTTTTTCTTTTTTGTTTTGTTTTTTTCTCTCTTTTTTCTTTTTTTTCTTCAAAAAGGATCGTGTATGAATACACAATACTACCGGGCGGCCTTGGAAAACCTGTTCGCCCATGTCGCTTTTGTGCAGAGCCGGACGCCGGGGATGCTGGTTCGCGATCTCGGCGGTGCCCTGCTGGTAGACTCCGGCCTGCCTTCCGACACCTTTAATAAAGTGCTTTGGGAGTGTGACGGTTCGGGCCTGCCTTGCCGTCTTGATCCGCAACAGGCCGGGGAGCCTCTTCAGGCAGCGGCGGACTGGTTTGCGGGCAAGCGTCCCCGCGATTTGCTGCTCGTGCCCGGTGCGGAGCTGCCACCCGCGACGGAAAGGCCCTTTATCGTGTGGGCGGGAGCAGAAGATTCAGGGGCACTCAATCGGCAGCAGACGCAGTTTGGCAGGCTGGGATACTCGGTTGGCGAGCGTGAAACCGGCATGGCCCTGCCGCTCAACCTCTGGACGCCGCCGGATACCGTGCCCGAGTGGTTCCGCATTTTCCCAGTAAAGACAGCGGCGCAACTCTCGGCTTGTGCGGAAGTCATTGCCGCCAACTGGTCGCCTCCGGACGAGGCTGTGAAAACATTCTACAAGAAGGCCAACAGTCTGGTATTGCAAGCCTTTTCTCCCATGCGCCTCTTTGTTGCCCTCGCGGGGGATGTCCCGGTTGGCTGCGGGGAGGTGTTTCTGAGCGAAAACGGTAATATAGCGGGATTGCATATGATATGCACTCGTGAACCTTTTCGCGGAAGAGGCGTTGCCGGAGCCATGACAGCGGCCCTTTTGCAAGAGGGAAGGGCCGCGGGAGCGTCCTGCGCGGTTTTGCAGGCCTCCGATGCCGGAAAATCCGTGTATGCCCGGCAGGGGTTTGTGCCGTGCGGATTGTTCACCGAATATGCTCCTGGAGATGAAATTCTTTTTTGACAGTGGGTTGAACTTTTTTGAGCGGGCCTTCTTTCATTGAGTGGTCAAGCAGGTTTATTCCGGGGAAGATTCGTTTGTTTTTTCACGAATAAGAGTATGTTGGCGTCGTTTATGGGGTGTTTGATCTGGCACTCTCCCCTTGACGGAGGCTTTTTTTCACGATACGAGCTTGCGAAGCTAGGTACCTGTCTGATGAGCGTATGGCATCATACCGCAATCAGACCGGTTTTATTGTCAGGGGAAACGTTTTTTTTCTATTTGCAAAGGACTGCCACCATGGAAAACGGTCGAAAACTGCTGCGCGGATGTGCGCTGGCGGCGATTGCCGTGATCGGTTTGGGTGGGATTGCGTTGTTTGCCACTCCGTCGCTGGCTGCTGATCAGACTCGCCCCGACGTGATTCGCATCGATGCCATAGGCCAGCTCAAGAAGAAGCTGGAAATGCCTCCCGCCGTGTTTTTGCATGACGAACACACCAAGGCCCTCGCTGCCAAGGGCCAGGATTGTTCTGTTTGTCATACGGTAACCGCCAACGGACAGCGTACCGTCAAATTCCAGCGCGAAAGCGACGGCGACGACGCCAAGAAGCTGGAAAAACTCTACCATAATGGTTGTATCGGCTGTCATGAGAACATGGCCTCCAACAACCAGAAAACCGGTCCGCTCGACGGCGAATGCCGCGCCTGCCACGACACCAAGTCGCCGGTCAAGGCCGAACGCAAGCCCGTCAAGATGGGCAGCAAGTCGTTGCATTACATGCATGTCAGCTCCAAGCTCATCGTCAACCCGGCAAACTCCGAAGCCAACTGCGGAGCCTGCCACCATGTGTACGATGAAAAGCTGAAGAAGCTTGTGTGGAAGAAGGGACAGGAAGACGCCTGTGCCTCCTGTCACGGTGAAAAGGCGCAGGGCAACACGCCTTCGCTCCAGACCGCCGCGCACACCAAGTGTGTGTGGTGTCATGAGACCGTGGCCCAGAGCTCGCGTGAATATCTGGCTGCCCAGGCCGAGGCCAAGCGCGATGGCAAGAAGCTCTCCGCCAAGGAAGCTCAGGCCGAAGCCGCCGCCATTGAAGCCGCCATCGTGACCGGGCCCACCTCCTGCGCCGGCTGCCACACGGAAGCGGCTCAGGAAAAGTTCAAGCAGATCAGCCCGGTGCCTCGCCTGATGCGTGGACAGCCGGACGCCACTGTGCTGCTGCCCGTTGGTTCCAAGCGTCCCGTGGGCGCACCTGAAGCCGGCATGAAGCCCGTGGTGTTCAACCACAAGGCCCATGAAGCTTCTGTGGACAGCTGCCGTACCTGCCACCATGTGCGTATCGAGTCCTGTACCGTGTGCCATACCGTGGAAGGCAACAAGGACGGCAACTTCGTGAAGCTGGCTGACGCCATGCACGCGAAGGATTCCGCCAGCAGCTGCGTGGGCTGCCACCAGCAGACTGCCACGACCAAGAAGGAATGTGCCGGCTGCCACGGCATGGTTCCGGTCATGCCTGCCGACTCTTGCGCCACCTGCCACAAGGACGTGAAGGGCATTACCTCCGCCCAGATCGCCGACGGTTCCGCCTTCAAGCTCTCCAAGGAGCAGCTTGCCGACATCGCCGCCATGAACGTGGCTGCCCAGCCCGCTCCCGAGAAGCCGGTTTCGGCCGCAGACGTGCCCGAAACCGTGACCATCGGCGCGCTTTCCAATGATTTTGAACCGAGCGTGTTCCCGCACCGCAAGATCTACGAAGCCCTTGTGAAGGGTGCTGCCGACAACGGCCTTGCCGCAGCCTTCCACAAGTCGTCGACGTCCATGTGCGCCGCTTGTCACCACAACAGCCCCGTTGCCGACCTGAAGAATCCGCCCAAGTGCGCGAGCTGTCACGGCATCGAAGCCGACAAGATGCCCACGAGCGTCAATAAGCCTTCGCTCAAGGCTGCGTATCATCAACAGTGCATGGCCTGCCACGATCGGATGCAGATCGCAAAGCCTGCCGCCACTGACTGCGCGGGTTGCCATACCCCGCGCGTGAAATAGGCGGAGGAGAAGATATGAACCGTAGATCATTTCTGACTCTGATGGGTGGCCTGGGCGTTGGTTCGGCTCTGGGCGGCGCGAAATCCGCGTCCGCCGCGGGCGGAACCTTCCACGGGCACCCCGACAGCAACGGCGTGCTGCACGATTCCACGCTGTGCATCGGCTGCCGCAGGTGCGAAGAGGCCTGTAACAAGGTGAACGACCTTCCCCAGCCGGAGAAGCCTTTCACCGATCTCAACGTGCTGAACGAAAAACGCCGCACCTCCGCCAAAGAGTGGACTGTGGTGAACAAGTACCGTCCCGCGAGCCTCAATAAGGACGTGTTCCGCAAGAGCCAGTGCATGCACTGCGAGGAACCCGCCTGCGCCAGCGCGTGCTTTGTAAAGGCGTTTACCAAGAATCCCGACGGCTCCGTGACCTACGATCCCTCGCTCTGCGTGGGCTGCCGTTACTGCATGATCGCCTGCCCGTTCAACATTCCGGGGTACACCTACGAACGCGCCCTGAACCCGCTGGTTCAGAAGTGCACCATGTGCCACCCCCGCCTTCAGGAAGGCAAGCTCCCCGGCTGCGTGGAAGCCTGCCCCACCGGAGCACTGGTGTTCGGCAAGCGCAAGGATCTGATCCGTATCGCTTGGGAGCGCATCAATGCCCATCCCGAACGCTATAAGGAACATGTGTACGGCGAGCACGAAATGGGCGGTACCGCATGGATGACCCTGTCCGGTGCGGAATTCAAGGAAATCGGCCTGAATGAGGAACTCGGCACCAAGGCCGCTGCGGAATATACCGCCGGTGCGTTGGGTGCTGTCCCCATGGTCGTGGGTATCTGGCCCGTTCTGCTTGGCGGCGCGTATGCGATCACCAAGCGCAAGGAACAGATTGCCAAGGAAGAACAGGTCGAAGCCGTGAAGGATGCCGTCGCCCGTACGCAGGACGAGGCCGCCAAGAAGCTTCAGGCCAGCCTTGACAAGGCCGCCAAGGAAGCCGCCAAGGAAAAGGACCGTGCCGTCGCCGACGAGGTGAAGAAGGCCGTTGCCCAAGCCGAGGAAGCTCTCCGCGCACAGCTTGAGGCCGAAAAGGCCGAGGCCGTCGCCAAGGCCGCCGAGGAAGCTGCCGCCAAGGCTACGGAAGAGGCTGCCGCCAAGGCCGCTCAGGAAGCCGCTGCCCATGCACAGGCCAAGCCTTCCAGACCTTCCAAGCCTGAAAAGGGCAAGAAGGGCAAGAACGACAACGGCGGGGAGGCGTAAGCCATGAAACTTTGGAAAAAATTCTCGAATCGTCTCGATGAGATGGCCGATGTCATGGCTGCCAAGCCCTGCATGCAGGGCTGCGTGGGGAAGACGCTGCTTTCCATTCCCCGTACGCCCGGCAACATCCTGACGGCGATTCTGCTCGCTATCGGCGGGCTGATCACCATCGGCCGTTTCGGCTTTGGCATCGGTGCGGTGACCAACCTTACCGACAACAACCCCTGGGGCATCTGGATCGCCTTTGACCTGCTGTGCGGCGTTGCGCTGGCGGCAGGCGGCTATGTGACCTCCTCGGCCTGCTACCTCTTCGGCATGAAGCGGTTCCATTCGGCCGTGCGTCCCGCCATCCTGACCGCCTTCCTCGGCTACGCCTTCGTGGTTGTGGCCCTGCTGTATGACGTAGGTCAGCCGTGGCGTCTGCCGTACCCTCTGCTGGTTTCTCAGGGCACCACGTCCCTGTTGTTTGAAGTGGGCCTGTGCGTGGGCATCTACCTGACCGTGCTGTTCATCGAATGGTCCCCCGTGGGCCTGGAATGGCTCCTCAGCATGAAGGAAGCCCCCACGTGGCTGGTTCGTCTGCGTCCCCGCATGCATACGATCCGCAAGGTTGTGCTGTGTTTCACCATCCCGCTGACCATCCTCGGCGTGGTGCTGTCCACGATGCACCAGTCCTCGCTGGGCGCGCTGTTCCTCATCGCACCGAGCAAGCTGCATCCTCTGTGGTATTCGCCGTTCATGCCGGTGTTCTTCTTTATCTCTTCGATGGTGGCCGGCCTTTCTATGGTCATTTTCGAAGGGACGCTGGCCCACAAGGCCCTGCACAACAAGATGGATGAAACCCACCTGCGCGAAGCCGACGGCGTTGTGCTCGGCTTTGGCCGTGCCGCCTCCTTCGTGCTGATCGGGTACTTCTTCCTTCGTGTGCTGGACACCACCATGGACAACGACTGGCACTACCTGTTCACCGGTTACGGTGCCTGGTTCGCCGTCGAGCTGGTGGGCTTCGTCCTGCTGCCCGCGTTCCTGTACGCCCTCGGCGTGCGTGAAAAGAACCTGACGCTCATCCGTGCCGGTTCGGTTTTTGCGGTGCTCGGCATCGTGGTGAACCGTTTCAACGTGTGCCTCGTCGGGTTCAACTGGCAGCTGGACAGCGCGGATCGCTACTTCCCGAGCATCTCGGAAGTGTTCCTGTCCATCTTCATCGTTACCTTGATCGTCACTGTGTACCGCTTCGTTTGCGCGAAGATGCCGGTCATGTACGAACACCCTGATTTCAAGGACGCCCACTAGGGCGTTAGGAGCGAAACATGGAAGATTTCCCCACGCTCTACTCGTTTATGATTTTCACCAAGGGCTGGACGTATGTCCTCATGGGCGTCGCGCTCGTGGGGTTCCTCGGCTACTGGCGCTTCCTTTTTGGTCGCGACGAGAGAACCGGCAGACCCGAGTAATCCGCAAGGAGCTGTTGTATGTACGAATTCCTCACTGGTCCCATGCTGTGGGCTGCCTTTCTCGTCTTTGTGATTGGCCTTGCCCGCCGTGTGGTCCTGTATATCCGCGGGCTGGACTGGCGGCTTGAACGCGTCGCCTATGGTCCCGGCCGCAAAATCGGTATGAAAGGCGCGATTTCCTCCGTCTTTCAGTGGCTGGTTCCTTTCGGAACGCACAGCTGGCGCAAGCAGCCGTACTTCACCATCGCCTTCTTCCTGTTCCATATCGGCGTGGTGATTGTGCCCCTGTTCCTTGCCGGACACATGGTCATCATGCAGGAACGCTTCGGCTTCAGCCTGCCGTCCCTGCCCATGTGGTTCTCCGACGCCTTTACGGTGCTCGCCATTGTCGGCGGCATCATGATGGTGCTGCGCCGCATCGCGCTGCCGGAAGTCCGCTTCCTCACCAATCTGGGCGACTGGGCCATCCTGCTGCTGGTGCTCTTTGTGATCGTTGCCGGTTTCCTGGCCCGCCTGCAGGCTCCCGGCTACGAAAGCTGGCTCCTGTGGCACATTTTCTCGGCCGAGCTGGTGCTCATTCTGGCGCCGTTCACCAAGCTTTCCCATATCGTGCTGTACTTCATGTCGCGCGGTCAGCTTGGCATGGACTACGCCATCAAGCGTGGCGGCGCGAGCCGCGGCCCCGCTTTCCCCTGGTAATCCTTCGGGATTGTCAGCATATTGGAGGACAACATGCCTGAAGGCAAGTTTTGTAACAGACGGCCCATCAAGACCGAGGAAGAGCTGAAGGCTCTCCTCGGCGACAAGGGTGGGCAGCAGTACTATAAAGAAATGGAAACCCTGGAAGTGGACACGGTCGCCCTGTGGGAAACCCTGCAGAAGACCTGCAAGTCCCGCACGCTGACGTGGCTCGAAATCTGTGCCCACTGCGGTCTGTGCGCGAACAGCTGCTTCCTGTACATGGCGAACAACCGCGATCCCAAGCAGGTGCCGTCCTACAAGATCCAGTCTACGCTCGGTGAAATGATCCGCCGCAAGGGCCAGGTCGACACCCAGTTCATGATCAATGCCATGGAAGTGGCGTGGGCCAAGTGCACCTGCTGCAACCGCTGCGGAACCTACTGCCCGCACGGGATCGACATGGGCGTCATGTTCAGCTATCTGCGCGGCATCATGTACTCTCAGGGCTTTGTGCCGTGGGAACTCAAGATCGGCGCGGGCATGCACCGCGTGTATGGCGCACAGATGGACGTGACCACCGAAGACTGGGTGGACACCTGCGAATGGATGGCCGAAGAAAACTCGGAAGAGTGGCCCGGCCTTGAAATTCCGGTGGATCAGGAAGACTGCGAAACCATGTACATCCTGAACGCCCGCGAACCCAAGCACTACCCTGAAGACGTGGCGCAGGCCGCCATTCTCTTCCATGTTGCCGGGGAAAAGTGGACCGTTCCGTCCGAGGGCTGGGAAAATACCTCCCTGTCCATGTTCGCCGGAGACTGGGAAGCGTGCGCCAACAACGTGAAGCGTATTTACGGTGCGGTTGATCGTTTGCGTCCCAAGCGCGTCGTCGGTACCGAATGCGGTCACGCCCACCGCGCAACCGTAGTCGAAGGCCCCTACTGGGCTGGCCGCGAAGACGGAAAGCCGCCGGTTCCGTTCCTGCACTATGTGGAATGGCTTGCCGAAGCCTTGCGCCTGGGCAAGATCAAGATCGACCCCGCGAAGCGTCTCAAGATGCCGGTTACCTTGCAGGACTCCTGCAACTATATCCGTAACCACGGCCTCTCCGAACACACGCGCTACATCATGAGCCACATCGCGGATGATTTCCGTGAAATGACCTGCAACCGCGAAGACAACTTCTGCTGCGGTGGCGGCGGCGGCTTCAACGGTATCGGCAAGTTCCGCCCGCAGCGCGACAAGGGCCTGTACATGAAGTTGCAGCAGATCCGCGAAACCGGTGCCAAGCTGGTCATTTCGCCCTGCCACAACTGCTGGGACGCCATCCGCGATATGATGGAAGTGTACAACGTGCATGACATCAAGTGGACCTTCCTCAAGCCCGTGATCATTGACATGATGATCGTTCCCGATCATCTGAAGCCTCAGGATGACGAATAGGGAGCGTTGAACGGGGGAGGGGAGAAGGCACCTTTCTGAAGAAAGGCTGCCCTCTCTCCTCCCCCGAACCCCCACCTCTCTCCCTCCAAAGACGTTTGGACGCGGACGCTGTTTTCGACCGTTTCGTTGGAACGGGCCGCGCGAAGTCTGATACACGAGAAGTCCCGGATCGTATGATCCGGGACTTCTCGCTTGTTTGGGGAGGAAGAAAGAACACCGCGGAACTTCCCACAACACCTCTTCGCTGCCTTTCAAGGGAAAACCGGCGTGGGGCCCCCGCTCGTCAAAAGTCTTTGGAAGGGAAAGGGAGGGGCTTGGGGAGGGGAAGGGAGAACCTTTCTCCAGAAAGGTTTCCCTTCCCCTCCCCAATACTCTTTACACCATCTTCTTCAGGGAGTTCCGGTAAATGCGCTCGATACGCTCCTGCGTGGCGGGCACGGGGGCAACGGAGAGGAGCAGGCCGAGCGATGGCGTGGTCTGGGCAAGTTCACAGAGCCGGGGAATGTCGCTTGCGGTGAATCCTTCGTCCTCGAGCTTCTGCGGCACACCGAGCGAGGCAAGCCAGCTCTCTACGCCGAGGGCGGCCTTGTGCGCCTCTTCGGGCGTGCCGGTGAGGCCGGGCACGATGGGGCGGAGCAGGCCGCACAAGGTTTCGGCACAGGCCGGATAGCACTCTTCGATGATAGCCGGAAGAATCATGCTGAGGCCAAGCCCGTGCGAAAGCTCCGGCTTGATGCCGCTGAGCGGATGCTCCAGAGCGTGCGTGAAGTGGAGCAGGCCGTTGTCAAAGGATGTCCCTGCGATCATGGCGGCATAGCACAGGCAGTAGCGGGCCTTGACGTCTTCGGGGTCGGCGGTGGCCCTGGGGAGGTGCTTTGCCACAAGCCGGATGGTTTCCTCGGCCAGCAGGACAGAAAGCGGGTTGGCTGTCGCGGCGGTGGCCGCTTCAATGACGTGGTTCACGGCATCGATGGAGACATAGCGTGTCTGCTTCGGGGAGAGCTTGGTCATCAGCCCCGGATCGTCGATGGAATACAGCGGATAGAGGCAATCGTAGGCAATGGCGGGCTTGTAGTTGAGCCTTGTGATGCTTGCCACGGCAAAACGGTTGACCTCGCTGCCGGTCCCGTGGGTCAGGTTGATGACGACGATGGGCACGGCTCTGGTGGGGGCAAAGGCAAAGGTATAGATCGCTTCCGCCGTCACGTCCGGATTGGCAAGCAGGATAGCCGCGCTCTTGCCCGCATCAATAGGGCTGCCTCCGCCGATGCACAGCACGGCCTGCGCGTTGTTGGCCTTCCCGAGCGCAGCGGCCTCGTCAATGGCGTCCGTCGTAGGGTTGGGGGTTACCTTGTCATACAACACCGTGCGGACGCCGTGCCTGGTGCAGGCCGCCGTCACATGATCCCAGGCCCCGGTAAGCTTGTAGGAGCGTCCGCCGGTCACGCAGAGCAGCGAATCTATGCCCCGGGCCTTCAGCTCGCCGATGATGCCGTCTATCTTGGCGATGGCTCCCACGCCGAGGTATGTAGTTGTCTTAGTACGGATTTCCTTGACGTCGCACTCATTGAAACGGTCATCCCACATGAGAGGCTCCTTTGGGGAACGGTATATTTAATTGAGTACACAAACAAATTGTTCTTTTATTCACTAATAGTGACGAAAGCGGGGGCTGTCAAGTGAAAAAAAATACAAATAAGGAAAAAAGATGGTCAAAACAGTCTGTTATACCCAATTCGTGAAGAAGGAGGCAGAGATGGGAAGCGGCATCGTGCACAACTGGCGGGAAGGGAACAGGGCAACAAGAAAGCCGCCCCTTGCCTGATGGAAAGGAGCGGCCTTGTGCCCACGGCGTGAGGTGCTGCACGCTACGGGCGTGGAGGGGGAAGCGTTCAGCTCAGCATTTCGAGAAAGGCTTCAATGCGGACCTTGAGCTGCTCGGTATCCGTCTGTGAGTAGTCGGTAACGATCTGGAGATAGGGGAGATGCAGGTCTTCGCGCACGAATTTTTTTACGGCCCACGCCTCCACATCATAGGTCTGGCAGCCCTGCCAGGTGAGGTCGACCACGGCGTCCACGGAAAATTCCGCGGCAAGCTCCCGCAGCGTTGAATACCGGTTGGGGTTGGGGGACATGACGGAGCAGGGCGTATCAAGATACCGTGCCGCCAGCTCGGAGAGCGGATCTCCCTCTTCGTTCGGCATGAGCCGGACTTTTTTGTAGCAGGTGCAGTTGTCAATACAGACGATGTGCGCTCCGCATTCTTCGAGAAGCTGGACGACCTTGTGCGAGCCAAGCCCGGCGGGGACGCCGGTGAGCAGGATGCGTGGCCCGCCGGATGCCTTCGGTTCCGCCGTTTCAAGCTCCGCCGCGATGTCCTGAAGCAGGCTGATGGCCTGTTCGTAGTCAGGCATAAAGGACGCCCGAAAACAGATATCGAGGAGATCCATGCCGCTCAGGGGAGAGGGGTTGCGCTTGGCAAGGTCGAGCACGTTCTTGAGCGCGCGGCGGAGGCGGTTGGACAGCCGGATGGCGTCACGAAGTTTTTCGGCAGTGATGGAAACGCCGAAATCCTGCTCGAAGCGTTCGGCAAGCCGGACAAACTGCTTTTGCCAGTAGGCTTTTGCATCAGCGTCCTGAATCTGGGGGAGCTGGAGCAGCATGAGGGGCTTGTATGCTGCCAGCAGTTCATACATCTTTTTTTTGCCGTCGCAGGTGGTGTCGGCAACCACAATGTCGGAAGCCGCAAGGTACGGGCAGCTGTCCTGAAGGGCAAACCCGAAACTGCTTTTGATCAGCGGGCACAGGGAGCGGGGCAGCATGGTTTCTGCTGCGGGAATGGAATCGTTTTTCGTACCGCAGAGGGACACGGGGATGGCGTCGGCGGCGAGGGCGATCTCCAGCGGCGAATAGATGCAATATTGCCCCACAACCTTTTTTCCCTGCGCCTTGGCCTCCTGAAGGGCCAGAACATTACGGCTGGTGATATCCCGAAAGCGTTCGAGGCTTGCGTAAGACATGGCGATTCTCCTGTGAATAGCGGAAGGTTAGAGCCTGGCTGCGATGAGGGCAGCTCCCAGGGCACCGACGGTCTGGGGGGATTCCGGGACGTTGACGGCAACGCCCAGCTCGTCGGCAAGCAGATGGCTGAAGGCGGGGCTTGTCGCCAGGCCGCCCGTGAAGGTGCATTCGCCGCGCATGGGAATGCGGGCGGCAAGGCCCCGCATCCGGCGGGCTATGGAACGGAAAACCCCTGCCGCAATGTCTTCGGGAGGCGTCCCCTGTGCGAGCAGGCCGATGATTTCCGTTTCCGCGAATACGGCGCACATGCTGGAAATGAGCGCGGGCTTGCCGTGGGCCGCAGCGGTCCCCAGCTGGTCAAGATCCATACCGAGGATGCCCGACAGCACCTGCAAAAAACGTCCTGTACCGGCGGCGCACTTGTCGTTCATCATGAAATCGAGCACCGAACCGTCAGCGTCCGTGCTGATGACCTTGCTGTCTTGCCCGCCTATATCCAGCACGATGCCGGTAGACGGAAAGAGATGAACGGCTCCTCGCGCATGGCAGGTGATTTCCGTGACCACCTTGTCGGCAAAAGGCAGGGAAACGCGTCCGTATCCCGTGCCGACGATACGGGAGGGCGTGCTCCCCGCCTGAGCGCAGGCTGCGGAGAGAGCCTTTTCCCCGGCTTCGCGGGCATTCCATCCCGTGGGCAGAACCGCTTTTCCCAGTATGCGGCGCGACCGGGGATCGAAAACAACCGCCTTTGCCGCGACGGAGCCGACGTCAACACCGGCAACGGTCATGTGTCCTCCTTGGCTGTCTTGTGTCATCGGGGGCCGCGAGAAGCTCTCGGCTGATGGCGGGGAGCGCGGCGCGGGCCAATAAAGCGCACAAAAAAACCCGCATGAAACCATACGGGAGAAGCGGTGGAGGAGTCGCCGTCAGAAAGAACAGGCGGAACGATCAGGGATTGCGATCAGGGGCCGCCAGCAATGACGGGGACATCCAGTCCCACCGCGGGCGGGGTCAGGTCATGCCTGAGCCTGGAAACAGGCGGGGAAGCGTTGCAATCGCGTTTTTCATCAGCAACCGTTTTGATTCTGTTGGAAGCGTTGAAGATAGCTTTAACATAACGGCATTTGAAGAAAAAGCAAGGGAAGAAGGCGTGCCGGAAGAACGCGCCGGAAGAGGAAGAGCGGGCGTTGGGTTTGATATGGCAGGCGCGGGATCATCGTGCTGTGCGGCTCCCCGCCCTGCGGAGCGGCCTGACGCGGCTTGGAACACCGCACCGCGACCGTGATAAGGCCATAAAACAGGCCGGGAACCCCCGATCTGCCTGTCCGGGAAACGCCATAGCTTATGAAAGGATTTCAAAGGCGTTGAAAAAGTAGCCTATTTCATAGGCCGCCGTATCCGGAGCGTCCGAACCGTGTACGGAGTTGGCTTGCAGATCCACGGCGTACAGCTTGCGGAGCGTTCCCTCCGCGGCCTTTTCCGGGTTGGTGGAACCCATCAGCTCGCGATAGCGGTGGATGGCGTTTTCGGCTTCCAGTACCGCGCACACCACAGGCCCGGAACTCATGTATTCCGTCAAGCTGGCAAAAAAGGGACGCTCGCGGTGCACGGCGTAAAACCCCTCGGCCTGCGCCCTGGTCATGTGCAGCATCTTCAGGGCAACGATCCGAAGCCCCGCCTTTTGAATCCTGGACAGGATGTCTCCGACAAGGTGCCGTTGCACCGCATCAGGCTTGATCAATGAAAGCGTACGTTCCTTCATGGGGCCTCCAGTCTGCATGGAGCCTGTTTGTCCAGGCCGTTCAACGTGAGCCATAGAATCCCATAAAGTTCCTTTGATCTCTATGAAAATGTTTTGCCGCTCCCCGTTGGGCTGGAGGGGAGGGTATGAAAAAAGCCCTCACGGTTGTTCACCGTAAGGGCTTTGATTTCGTGGAGCCTTTGTCCAGAATTGAACTGGAGACCTCATCCTTACCAAGGATGCGCTCTACCAACTGAGCTACAAAGGCGTTTTGTTTTTGTCTAGAGCTTTCCGCTGTCGACGAAGAAGCTTTTAGCGTTATACGGCGTCCGCGTCAAGCTTTTTTTCAATATTTTTTTCAACCGGGCAAAGTCCGCGTTCGCTGCTACGGATAAAAGCAATAAAATCCATCATCTGAGGCATATTGCCGTAGTCTTTTTCCAGTTGGATCAACGCTTCGGAACGGGGCATTTCGCTGCGCCAGATCAACCGGAAAGCCTGCTTGAAGGCGGAAATGACCTCACGGCCCGCTTCGGCCCGGCGCAGGCCCACGAGGTTGGGACCATGCACCAGCGCACGGCTCCCCGCAGCCAGCATCCACGGCGGCAGATCCTGCGCGACGCCGGTCATGCCTCCGACAAAGGCGTGGGTGCCGATATGCCCGAACTGGTGCACAGCGGACAGACCGCCGATAATGGCAAAGTCGTCCACCCGGACATGCCCGCCAAGGGTGGCTCCATTGGACATGACAATATCGTTGCCGACAACGCAATCGTGGGCGATATGCGCGTAGGCCATGATCAGGTTGCGGTTGCCGACGCGGGTAACGCCGCCGCCGCCCTGCGTGCCCCTGTGGAGCGTGGAAAACTCGCGGATACGGTTTCCGTCACCGATTTCCAGCCAGGTCACTTCACCCTGAAACTTGAGATCCTGCGGTTCGCCGCCAATCAGCGCATGGGAGTGGATGTGGTTGCCCATACCCATTCTGGTGTAGTTCTTGATGACAGCGTGAGCGTCGATACGGCAGCGATCGCCGATGACGACATGCTCCTCAATAACCGCATACGGCCCGACTTCCACATCCGTACCGATCCGTGCGCCGGGATGAATGATGGCAGTGGGGTGGATGCCCTGCGACGGAGCGGTGTTGCAGCAAGCCATTATACGTCCCCTCGGTCGGTTACGGCCGCAGTAAGCTCGGCTTCGGCAGCCAGAACGCCATCCACATAGGCTCTGCCTTCCATCTTCCACAGCTTCAGCTTGTGGCGGATAAGGCGGCACTCGAGATCCAGCCGGTCACCGGGGAAGACAGGGCGGCGGAAGCGGACTTTCTCGATTCCGGAGAAGAGAAACAGCTTGCCGGAGGTTTCGGACGGATCGAATCCATGCAAGACCAGCAGGCCGCCAGCCTGAGCCAAGGCTTCGATAATGAGCACGCCGGGCATGACCGGCACGCCGGGGAAGTGCCCCTGAAAGAACGGCTCGTTGAAGCTGACGCACTTGTGGGCCTTGATGTAGTCCCCGGTCACAATCTCGTTGACCCGGTCTACAAGGAGGAAGGGGTAGCGGTGGGGAAGAAGATCCAGAATCTTGCGGATATCAAGCGAATTGAGCTGATCCATGCGGTGTGTTCCTTGAAGGCTTTAGGTGCAGCTAGACGCCCGGCTTGCCGCCCTTGAGCTCTTCCAGTTCCTGTTCGAGTTTGGACAGACGCTTGAAGAGTTCGGGGAAGCGGGGCATGAGGGCCAGAGTACGCATGTAGGTGCGCTGGTCCACGGCGGGCGAACCGCCGACGACAACATCGGAGGGGATATCCTTGGGCACACCGGACTGGGGGCCGATGGTCACGTTGTCGCCGATGTGCAGATGCCCGGCAACGCCGACCTGTCCGGCGAGCGTGCAGTTGTCCCCGATGGTGGTGGAGCCGGAGATGCCCACCTGAGAAACAATAAAGGTGTTGCGCCCTATCCGCACATTATGCCCGATCTGGGCAAGGTTGTCGATTTTGGTTCCGTCGCCCACGCGGGTGGTGTCAAGCACGGCGCGGTCAATGGCGGCATTGGCCCCCACTTCCACGCTGTTGCCGACGGCGACCCGCCCGACCTGAGGAATTTTCTGGATGCCTGCGGGCGTGCGCGCAAAACCGAAGCCGTCCGCACCCAGCACACAGCCGGGATGCAGGATGCAGTTTTCGCCAACGCTCGTTCCGGCCATCAGCACGGCATTGGGGTAGATGGTGCTGTCTTTTCCGATGCGGACGTCTTCGCCTACATAGGCTCCGGGAAAGATCCGGACGCCGCTTTCGATGCGGGCATGGGAAGCGATGTAGGCGAAGGGGAAGACGGTCACCCCGTCGGCGAGTTCCGCTTCGGGATGGATGAAGGCGAGGGGGCTGATGCCGGAAAACGAACCCTGCTGCGACGCAAAGAGTTCCAGCACGCGGCCGAAATCCTGATAGGGATTGTTGCTGATCAGCGCACGCCTGACGTCCCCGGCGTGTTCGGGGCGAACAATGACGGCACCAGCCCGCGTTGCCGCGAGCTGGTCAGCGTACTTTGGATTCGCCAGAAAGCTCACTTCTTCGGGTCCTGCGCCTTCAAGGGTATTGACGCCGATGATTTCGGCATCTTCGCCCTGGAGAGTCAAACCAAGCCGGACCGCGATTTCGGAGAGTTTATAGGCGATCATTTACTTCCTGCCGGACTGGGGTTCGGGAAACTTGCTTCCGCCGGCCTTCCAGAGGCGGTTGACTTCGGCGAGCACGGGCTTGGTGATGTCGAGGGTGGGGGTTGCGTACATCACGCTGCCGGCAGCGGCGTCGAGGATCAGATCAAGATTCTTCTGCTTGGCGATGGTGGTGGCGGCGTCGTAGATCTGCTGGGCCATGCTCTGGCGGATCTGGTTTTCGGTGTTGTCGACCTTGCGGGCGAAGTTGCGGGACTTTTCTTCAAAGTCGCGGCGCAGGCGGAGGAATTCCATCTGCTTGTCTTCGCGTTCCTTGGCGGACATTTTGGCAACCTGGGCCTGAAGGGCTTCACCCTTTGCCTGAAGGTCCTTGGCCTGCTTTTCAAGCTGGGACTTTTCGGCACCAAACTGGGACTGCAGCTTCTGCTGGGCAGCCTTGGCGGCGTCGCTGTCCATGGCGACGGCCTGGGAATTGAACACGCCGATCTTCATTTCGGCGAAGGCGGAACCGGCCATAAGCACACAGGCTACGAGAGCGAGAGACAAAACTCTGAACATATTCTTCTCCTTCGTGTACAGACAATAGCGGGAAAACAAGCCCCGCAGTTCGAAAGGGATAGCCTTCAACGCGTGAGTCGTCAAGCTGTCCCTCTCTTTGCCAGGGGAGGAGGCGACACGCCTTTTTGGATTGAAACGATTGTAATTTCCAGATGTTGTACGGATGCCCTCACAAAGGGGAGGCCAAAGCCCCGCCAAGAGAGCGCACGGAGCCGTTTTTTTTCTTGGGGCAGGCCCGGTTTGACTGGAAAAAACATTGCCGGAAAGGGGAAAACGCATCCTTGCCTACTTGTCCCGGCTGTCCAGGCCGCCGAGGTGGGTGACGACTCCAGAGGCTATCCCTTCGGCAAGGGCCTGCCTGTACGCGGGCGACGCCAGATTTTGCGCTTCCTGGAGGTTGGAGCAATACCCCACTTCCATCAGGACTCCCGGCATGGCTGTTCCGAGCAAGACCTTGAACGGTGCGGACTTGACCCCGCCGTCCCGAACGGAAAAGCCTTTTTCCTTCATGACGGAAAGCGAACATTTCTGGAGCGTCTCGGCAAGGCGGCGGGACTCGCCCTGCAACGCGTTTTTGGGGGCGGCGGCGTTGCCGTTTCCGCCGGCGTTTTCCACGCCAGCCAGCTTGCCGGCATCGGCGTTGCTTGCGGACGCGCCCGCAACGTAGGTTTCCACTCCGCAAGCGGCTTCGTTGGCACTGGCATTGACGTGAATGGACAGGAAAATGTCGGCTCGTGCCTGATTTGCCTTGTAGGAGCGGGTTTCCAGCGAAACCCAGGTGTTGTCGGTACGGGTATGGTGAACCTGGATACCCTTGGCGGCAAGGAGCTTTCCAACGCGCCGGGCAATATCAAGCGTGATGTCACGTTCGATGATCCCGTTGTGGCTTGTGCCGGGGTCCTTTCCGCCGTGTCCGGGATCGATCATGACCGTGCGGGCCGCAAACCGGAACAGGGGGTCGCTTGACTGCAGGCCGCGTCCGAAAGGAATGCCGCGAGGCAGGGAGGCTCCCCGTGCCGCCGTCGTGATCACGATGCGGAAGGGAGAGGACTCCGTTTTGACCATGAATCGCTCGACGCGGCGAAAATCCAGCAGCAGGCGGGTCTTGTCCGGTGCGGACAGGTCAAGGCGCATCCTGCGGAGGGAGTTTCCCTGTACCTTGATGCCGGGCCGGACCGTGGGATCTGGGGAGACGCCCGCAAGATCCACAATCATCCTGTTTGGCTGGCTGCTTTTTTTCCCGGGGATCTGCGTTTCGATGGACCAGATGATCGGGCGATCGAATTCCAGCGTGATGACGGCAAGATCGTTCTTGCTTTCCCACCGCATATCGGTCAGAAGGGCCGCCTTTTTTTTGCCTGGCGTGGCGTTTTTTGCGGCTTCGAGCGCGGTCTTCAACCGCTGGGCATACAGCCTTGCTTCGGGTGCGGCGTCGCTCCGGGGGTAGCGGGTCTGGATAAGCTCCAGAGTTTCCTGCGCGCCGGAAAAGTCGCCGAAGCGTTCGGCCTTGATGCGGGCGATCCCGAAAAGCGCGTCATCGGCAAGCACATGTGCGGAATAGTCTTTGAGAAAGTTTTGGTAGCGGGCCGTTGCAGCCCTGGCGTCTTGCCTGAGCATGGAACGTCTGGAAAGCTCTTCCATCGCCAGAGCGGAGCGGTACAGCGCGGCAGGGCGGTTTCTCCAGCGGGGGTGCTTGTCGTGCAGGTCAAGGAAGGTCTGGGCCAGCGTTTCCCACGGTTCGCGCCATCCGCCGCGTTTGGAGTCCGTTTTGAGGTACTCCATGTCCTGCTTGGCTTTTTCATACTGCTGTTCGAACGGGAGGGCGGCCTGGGCGGCAGAAGATGCCCCCAGCGTCCAGAGCACTGTGAGAAGCAGAAGAAGGACAGGCAGCCCGCCGCCAAAGAAGCGTGCGGAGTGCCTGGGGCCAGGCGTGGGTATGGTCATGAATGGGTATTCCTGGGAAAGACGCTGTAGCGGGCAAGAGAAAAGGCGCGGGGAACGTTTTCCCCGCGCCGCAATCGGTTTAGAAGAACTGGCCCATGGAGAACTCGAACCGGCCGCCGGGGCGTTGGCCCTTGACGTTCTTGTCGAGGGGATACCCGTAGGCGAAGCGCAGGTCGCCCATGGGGGAACGCCACCGCAGTTCAAGCCCGACCGATTTTTTCAGTTCGCTGAAGGGGTCGGAAGTCTGCTTCGAGTCGACGTTGTAGCCGATGTCGAAGAACGGCACGAGAGCGAGACCCATCTCGGGATGGAAGGTCCAGATATACTCGAAGTTGGCGAAGCCCATGCGGTCGCCGCCGATTTCGTCGTTGTATTTGGGATGGCGCGGTGCGAGGTCTTCCGTATTATAGCCGCGGATGGAGTCGATGCCGCCGATGAAGAAGCGGTCGAATACGGGCACGGCCTTGCTGCTGTTTTCAAATACGCCGCCGACACGTCCACGCCAGTGGAAGACATGGTTCGGGTTTTTGAACAGCGTGTGGAAGGACTGCAACTCGCCGATGGGCTTGAAGAAGTTGTCGTTGCCGCCGATGCCGCCGCCGCCGTACTCCATGGAGATGCGGCCGACCACGCCGGAGGTGGGGCGTTCGCGGGAGTCTGTGGAGTCGTAGGTAACGCTGGTGCTCAGCACGCTGGACAGGTTTTTGCCTTCGTATTCCCTGTAGGCACGGGAGGCCGTCTTGGGAATGTCGAAGAGGGTGTAGCGGTCGAGCCGGTAGCCGACGGAGACAGACGTGTATTCGCCGATGGGGTGGAACAGCCGGATGGTGTTACCGATGGTCTTCTTCTTGAAGTCGTCCCACTCTTCCCAGATGGCGTAGCTGTTGTTGCTGAAGCCGAAGTTCGTATCGTAGATACGGGGGTTGACGAAGGAGAGATCCAGATACTGCGACTTGCCCGACACAAAGCCCTGAAGGGAGAGCGAATAGCCGCGTCCGAACAGGTTGCGTTCCATGATGCTTCCGCTCACGCCGAACTGGTAGAAGGAGGAGTAGCCTACGCCGCCCATCAGTGCGCCGGTGCGGTCTTCCTTCAGGTTGACGCGAAGATCGACCTCGTCTTCCTTGTCGGTGGGGACAATGGTGGTGTCGGCCTGCGTAAAGTAGCGCAGACGGTTCAGGCGTTCGTTGGAGCGGCGCAGCTTGGAGCCGTCGAACTGGTCGCCGTCGGCGAGGCGCAGCTCGCGGAGGATAACGTTGTCGCGGGTACGGGTGTTGCCTTCCGTAATCACGCGGCGAACGTAAACCTTCTGTTTCTTGTGCGGCACATAGAAGATGTCGATGGTGCCTTCGGCCTCGTTCTTCGGGGTGTCCACGTCAACTTCGGCAAAGGCATAGCCGTAGTTGCTGTAAAAGTCGGTAAGGCTCTTGATGTCGTCCTGCAGGACGGAGAGCGAGAAGTAGCCGTTGGAATCCTTGAAATCGTCGATCCGTACTTCCTTGAACAGGCGGTCGTCCGTATCGATAAGGTCGCCTTTGAAGCCGACTTCGCCGATTTTGTAGCGTTTGCCTTCCTTGACCATGAAGGTCACGGTAATGCCGTCTTCGGAGTAGTCGATTTGGGGCGCGGCAACCTGGATGTCGACGTAGCCGTGGTTCATGGCATAGGCCGAAATCGCGGCGGAGTCGCGCTCAAGATATTCCTCGCGGAGGACGCCCGTTCCGGTCACCCACGAAAGGATCCCGTGTTCCTGAAGGGCGAGTTCCTTTTTCAGGTCGCTGGCATCGATGCTTTCGAGGCCCTCGATCTTGATTTCCTTGATATAGAGCTTCTTGCCTTCCTTGACGTCGAAAACGAGGACGGACGTTCCGGAATTGCCCTTCTGCTCGACGCGGTACTTTACGTCGGCAAGGTAGAAGCCTTCCTTGCGGTACAGCTCCGTAACCTTCTGGATATCTTCGGCAAGCATGCGGTCATTGAGGACCGATCCGGTCTTGGAGCCCATGGCGGCAAGGATGTCATCCTTTTTCACCGCGTCGGAGCCGTTGACGATGATGTCGGAGATGCGGGGTTTTTCCGTCACGGTGAACACCAGCACCCGGCCCTGTCCGCTGCGCTCGATGTCGGCACTGACGTCGCTGAAGTAGCCAAGATCCCAGATGCGCTTGATTTCGCTGTTCAGGACGCCGGGATCAACCGAGTCGCCCTTTCGGGTGGACAGGCGCATGAGCACGACATCGGGATCGAGCACCTTGAGGCCGCGGATCTGGATGTCGGCAATGGCGTCGCTCTTGCCGGTAGCCGCGCTGCCCCCCATTTTGCCGACGAGTTCGCCGACGGCGGGAAGCAGTTCGATCATGTTGGGCTTCTGGACGAAATACGGCTGCGCGGGCTGCTGTCCGGCGGCATCCACCATCCGGGCGTCGATGCTGAAGGCGTCGCCGGTCTTGCTGAAGCTGCCGTAGACGGCGTAGTTCGCGCCGGTCTGCCTTGCAATGCTCCGTGCGGTTGCCAGACTGAGCTGGTTGATCTTCTGGTTTTTGAGCAGGCGCAGGGTATCCCTGGCGGGGATGACCTTGAAGCCCTGCTGTGCCAGCTGTTTGGCAAAGAGCGCGGGCAGCTCGTCGTTCAGGTAGCTGAGGTCCGCCCCTCCATTGATCTGGAAGGGAAGCACGGCCACGCGGACGGTATCCGAGGCCGACTGTTTGGGAGCCGCCTGTGCCGTACCGTGGAACAACAGGTTACACAGCGCCAGCGTCAGCAGCGCAAAGAGGCATCTCTTCATACAGTTCTCCAGATCGTAATTCGAGGCAACGCCCGAGGGTGCTCGCCATTTCCCGGTTATGGGTGACGATGACAAGGGTCATGCCAAGGGTGCGGTTCAGTTCCAGGAGCAGTCCGGCGACGGAATCGCCGGTCCGTTGGTCCAGATTGCCGGTCGGTTCGTCGGCCAGCAATACGCGGGGTTCCATCAGGATGGCGCGGGCAATGGCCGCCCTCTGCCGTTCTCCGCCGGAAAGCGTGGTTACCCTGTGGTCCATCCGATCGGCAAGGCCGACGCGCACCAGTGCCCGGCGGGCCAGTTCAATCGCCTTGGGGCGTGGCATGCCGGCAATGAGTGCCTGCATGGCCACGTTTTCCTCGGTGCTGAATTCGGGCAACAGGTGGTGAAACTGGAAGACAAACCCCAGTTTCCGATTCCGGAAGTGGGCCTTTTCCACAGGTGTCATGTCGGGCAGGCTCTGGCCCTCAAAAAGGACGCTGCCCGCCGTGGGCGTGTCCAGTGCTCCCAGCAGGTGGAGCAGGGTGGACTTTCCCGAACCCGAGGCCCCGACAATGGCGAGGGATTCGCCGGCCCGGATAGTCAGGTTCATGTTCTTCAGGATGGTGACGCGTTCCGCCGGCCCTTCGCAGGACTTTTCGACTCCCGAAAGCTCGTAGAGCACGGCAGGGGCGGACGCCGCAAGATGGGGCTGTTCCATTATTCGAACCGCAGGGCTTCGGCGGGTTCAAGGCTTGAAGCCTGCCGCGCCGGGTAGATCGTGGCAAGGAAACACAGAGTCATGGCGGATACCCCCACCACGGCGATATCAACCCAGTTGAGCAGAATGGGCAGGTGATCCAGCGTGTAGACGCCCGGGGGGAGCTTGATGAACTGGTAGCGTTGCAGGAGCAGGGCCAGCCCTATGCCGAGCACATAGCCGAGGAGCGTCCCCACCACGCCGATGATCGTTCCCTGGAGCATGAAGATGCGCCGGATCATGCCCTTGGTCGCGCCCATGGACATCAATATGGCGATATCGTGCGTCTTTTCCATGACCAGCATGACCAGCGTGGTCACGATGGAGAAAGAGCCGATGAGCACCACCATCGCAAGCAGGATAAACATGCCGATCTTTTCGAGTTTCAGCGCAGCGAACAGGTTGGCGTTCATGTCCATCCATGTCCGCACGGAAGCCAGGGGGCCGAGTTCCTTTTGCAGGGCCTCGGCGACCGTATCGGCCTTGTATACGTCTTTCACGGTAACTTCAATTCCCGAGATCTGGTCATCAGGCAGCCCGAGAAGATCGCGTGCCGCCGGAAGGGAAATGAAGCCCAGCGAAGAATCGTATTCAAACATGCCGGTCTGGAAAATCCCCGCAACCCGATACGGGCGGATGCGGGGCTGGAAACCGGCAGTACTTTTTTGTCCGGAAGGGGAAAGCAGGTTGACGCGGCTGCCCACGGCCAGGCCGAGACGCTGCGCCAGCTCCTTGCCGACGAGGACGCCGGGCGGGGCACCCTCGGTTTTGGGCACGAGGGCTTCGACGCTGCCGCTGGTCAGGTTGCCGAGCATGGACAAGACCGACGGAGCCGTTTGGGGATCGATGCCGCGCAAAACGACGCCCTTGACCCCCCGCGGCGAGGACAGCATGCCCTCGGCATAGAGGAAGGGCGTGGAGCCGACAACGCCGGACGTGGCGTCAATCCGGTGCAGCACGGCAGCAAGGCCGGAAAGGTTGGGGGCGACACCGCCCCTTGCCATGTCCGCATCCGTCGGCGGCGCAGTGAGAGCCGCCAGCGGACCGGAAACAATGATGTGCGCGTTTGCCCCAAGGATTTTATCCCGGATATCGGTGGTAAATCCGTTGTAGACCCCCAGCACCACCACCAGCGCAGCCACGCCGATAGCCACACCAAGCACGGACATGGCGGAGATGATGTATATGAAGGCCTGTTTGCGTCGCGCAAAGAGGTATCGCAGGGCTACAAAGAGCTCAAAGCGCATAGGTTTTAGGATTCCTGCTTCAGAAGCGGGAAGAAGATTACTTCACGGATGGACGGGGAGTCGGTCAGCAGCATGACCAGACGGTCGATGCCGATGCCTTCGCCGGCGGCCGGGGGCATGCCATATTCAAGAGCGCGCAGGTAGTCTTCGTCCATGGCGCAGGCTTCATCGTCGCCGGCGGCCTTTTCGCGAACCTGCTCTTCAAAGCGCATCCGCTGGTCGATGGGGTCATTCAGTTCGGAGAAGGCGTTGCCGTATTCGCGGCCGAGGATGAACAGCTCGAAACGGTCGGTGATCTCCGGGTTGTCCTTGTTGCGGCGGGCCAGCGGAGAGATCTCGGTGGGGTAGTGGTAGATGAACGTGGGCGCGACGAGCTTCGGCTCGACATCAAGGTCAAAGAGCTTGGCCTGAAGCTTGCCGATCTTGTCGGTCTTGAGGATCTTTTCCCCGCGTTCGCGGACGTAGGCGACGACTTTGTCAAAGTCATTGTAGAATTCGGGGGAGTGCCCGCCGATCTTTTCCAGAGACTCATGGAAGCTCAGACGCTGCCACTTGCCGGGAGTCAGGTCGATTTCCGTTCCCTGATAGGTGATAACCGGAGTTCCGCATACTTCGGTGGCGATGGTGGAGAAAAGCTCTTCGGTCAGATCCATCAGGTCGTAGAACGTCGCATACGCCCAGTAGAATTCGCACATGGTGAATTCCGGGTTGTGGCGGATGGAGATCCCTTCGTTGCGGAAGTTGCGGTTCAGCTCGAACACCTTTTCGAAGCCGCCCACGAGCAGACGCTTGAGGTACAGCTCCGGCGCGATACGCATGTACAATTCCATGTCCAGCGCATTGTGGTGGGTCGTGAACGGACGCGCCGCCGCGCCGCCCGCCACCGGGTGGAGCATGGGGGTTTCCACTTCCACGAAGCCGCGTTCTTCAAGGAAGGAACGGAACGTGCGGATGATCTTGCTGCGCTTGCGGAAAATGTCGCGGACCTTCGGGTTGGTGATGAGGTCCACATACCGCTGGCGGTAGCGGATTTCGACGTTGGTAAGCCCCTTGTGCTTTTCGGGCAGGGAGCGGAACGACTTGGTGAGCAGGGTCACCTGATCGCAGGACAGGGTCAGCTCGTCCGTCTTGGTGCGGAACAGCTTGCCGTGTACGCCCACGATATCGCCGATGTCGAACTTTTTGAAGTTCTTGTAGGCTTCTTCGCCCATCAGCTCCTTGGATGCGTAGCACTGGATGCGCCCGCTGCGATCCATAAGATGGAAGAAGGCCACCTTGCCGAAGGAACGGTGCGAAATGATGCGTCCCGCGCAGGTAAAGGTTTCTTCCAGTTCTTCCAGCTCGGCGGCGGAGTAGGCCTCGTATTCGGCCCGGATGGCTCCGGCATCGTGGGTCTTGACGAACCCGTTGAGATGAAGAGGGATCCCGGCATCCATGAGCTCGCAGGATTTCACCACGCAGTTTTTGATGACTTCGTTGAGCTCGTCCTTGTCGGCCAGGCTCTGAAGCATGGGCATGAAATAGGCCGCGTGATCCGATTTGGTGGCAAGCTTGACGGGCTTGTGCTGTGTTTTTTCCTGGTTGCTCAAGGGAATCTCTCCATCAATTAAAATAGCGATTGGCGACCGGCGCAATCCGTCTGTTCCCGGACGGCAGAGAAAACACGGCGGGCCTTCGGAGCCGGGCTGCGAGGCTTCTCTGTTTTCCCAGTGATTGGCCCAAAGGCCGGAGTTGCGATAAAGCCGTATAATGTTCCAAGGGGGTTAACGGAGCTACAAGGTCCGTACCCGCGGAGGCGTTGCGTTTGCCTGCGGCAGGAAGAAGCTCCCGCCGACCGTCATGTCCCGCCGACCTGATTGCACGGTTTGCATCCAAAAAGCCGTAGTCCAAATGTGCTGTGCAGTCAAGGATGTGGGGAGGTCCAAAAAGTTTTTTCAAAAAAAATGAAAAAAACGCTTGACGCTGAGGCCGCATTTAGGTAGACCCATTTTCGCACCAACGAGGTGCTCTCAATCCCCGGTGGCTCAATCGGCAGAGCGGGTGACTGTTAATCACTAGGTTGGCGGTTCAAGTCCGTCCCGGGGAGCCAGAAAGAACAAGGCCTTGCAGCGAAAGCTGTAGGGCCTTTTTCTCGTGCTGAAACGGTACCAGCGGCATCAGGGCGTTATGCAGGGCCTTTTGAGGGCAAAACATCGAGCGCGGGCAGGCTTGCTCCGGCATGCGGTTCCCTTTCGGGGCGGCAGAGTCGAGGCTTCCGGTTCCCGTAACGGCATCGTGGCTCTGCTGGGCCGCTCCGGAAGCGGGGGCTGCACCGTCTGGAAGCGTCTCTGCTGCCAGATGGCGCACACCGTACCGCCGCCTCTGCTTTTCGGCAGGCCTGTGGGCCGTTCAACGGAAAAGAAAAACAAAAAAAGCCCCCGCCCGGCATGCCGGACGGGGGCTTTGGCGTCGGTTGTGGCTATTCCATGACGTTGCCCATCAGATCGGGCAGGCAAAGAACGATGTCGGGGAAGAGGACCAGAATGATGATGACCATGATGTTGCTCGCCACCAGAGGCAGGGCCTTGAGGGAAATCTCCTCGAGGGAGACGTTGGCGATGCCGGAGGCGATGAACATGTTTTCACCGAGCGGCGGCGTGGAGAAGCCGATGCCGCAGCAGCAGATGAGGATGATGCCGAAGTGGATCGGATCAACGCCGTAGGCGACCATGATGGGCAGCAGCACCGGTGTGACCAGCATGATGATGGCAAGGGTTTCCATGAACATGCCGAGGAAAAGCAGCAGCAGGACGACAAAGGCCCAGACCACATAGACGTTGTCCGTCAGCGACAGGATGCCGTTGGCGATCTCCACGGGGATGCGGTAGGACGTCAGCAGGTAGCCGAAGGCCGTTGCCGTGAAGACCAGCACCAGAACGCGGCCTGTGAGCCACGATGTGGTTCTGAGGGAGGCCATGAAGCTTTTGAGGGTGAGTTCCTTGTGGATGAAGATGCCGACGAGAATCGTGTAGAAGATGGCGACGATGGCCGCTTCCGTGGGCGTAAAGATGCCCGCGTAGATGCCGCCGAGGATGATGACCGGAGCGAGCACGGACCAGAAACCGTCCCGGAGCGACCTCAGGAAGGTTTGCATGGACCAGTCAAGGCCGTCCGTCTTCATGTTGCGGCAGAGGAAGAAGTGCGTCAGGCTGAGGGCGATGGCGACCAGAAAGCCGGGAAGGATACCGGCCATGAACATCTTGGAAATGCTCTGTTGGCCCGTGACCCCGTAGATGACCATCGGGATGCTCGGGGGAATGATGATGCCGATGCCGCCGGCGGTGGCGGTGGCCGCCGCCGCGTAGCCGACGTTGTAGCCGCGTTTGGCCATGGCGGGAATCATGAGCATGCCCACGGCGGCGGTCGTCGCCGGGCCGGACCCGGAAATGGCCCCGAAGAACACGCAGGAGAGCGTGGTGGAGATGGCAAGGCCGCCGGGCGTGGGGCCGACGATGTTTTCCGCAATGTGCACGAGCCGCCTTGAGACGCCCGCCGCCTCCATGAGCGAACCCGCAAGGACGAAGGCGGGCAGGGCCATGAGCGGGAAGGCCGTCAGCGAGGCGAAGGCGCGTTCGATCATCATGCTCAGATCAATATCCAAGGCAATGAAGCAGGTCATGGTGGCAACGCCGAGAGCGACCATGATCGGGCTGCCGATGAGCAGCAGGACAAAGAAGATGGCAAACAGCAGAAGTCCGATTCCGCCGGGAGTGAGTGCTTCGAACATGCGTTATTCTCCTTCCGCCGTAAGGGTCTTCTGGCTTTCCTTGATGGCTTCCTGATCGGGGTCCAGGATTTCCTGCTTCAGCACGAACTTGATGACGTTTACCTGAACGATGCGGATGGCCATCAACAGGAAACTGAGCGGGAAGACCAGATAGACCTTGCCGAGATCCCAGTCGAGGGCGGGCGTGGCGTAGGGGTATTCCACAAGCTCCATGACCGCAAGGTAGCCTTCCCACGCCATGATGAGCGAGAAGCCAATCCAGATGATGTCCCCGATGAACAGGAACAGATCGCCTACCCACTTGGGAGCCTTGGAAAACTGGAGCGTTACGCGGTTCAGGGCGCAAAGGCGCGTGGCGTAGCAGGCTCCGAACAGAATGAACCAGATAAAGGCGAAGCGGGCGATTTCTTCCGTCCAGGGAAGGGACATGTCCATCTGGCGGAGGACGATCTGGAGAAAGATGACGACGACGAAGAATACCAGAAGAAACTGGCACAGATAGCTTTCAAAGTGGTCCAGAAGATTCAGAATGAGTCTTTTCATGGCAACGTTCCTGCTTCGTTGAGGGCGTTATTTCCAGGCTGGCTTGCCGCAGGCCTTCAGGTAGTCGTTGATGGCATCCCTGCCACCCACGAACTCGGCCATCTCGGGCCAGACCTTTTCAACGGCGATGTTTTTCCAGGCATCCTCGTCTTCCAGCTGGGAGATCTTGATGCCGCTGGCAAGCAGCTCGCGCTTTGCGGCTTCCGTCTGCTCGATCTGGAACGTCAGCGATTTTTCCTGTGCATAACGGCCCGCATCGATCAGGATCTGCTGAAGCTCCGGCGTGAGCTTTTCAAAGACCCGCGTACCGATGACCAGAGGCTGAAGGTTGTAGGTGTAGTGCACCTCGGAAATGAATTTCTGGTTGGCTTCGTGGAACTTCATGGCCCGGAAGCCGATATAGCCGTAGCACTGGCCGTCAACGTCGCCCGATTGCAGGGCGTTGAAGGTCATGGACCACGGAATGAGGGAGGGAACGGCTCCGAACGCCTTGTAGGTGCTGACGAGCACCGCGCTTTGGGGCACGCGGATCTTCAGTCCCTTGATGTCGCCAAGGTGGGTGACGGGGTGTTTGTCGTTGGAGAGGAAACGGAAGCCGGCATACGTCCATGCCAGCACGCGGAAGCCCGCTTGCCCGGCGTAGCTGTTCAGCAGTTCCGCAGGTGCGCCGTTGGTTCCGGCGACCACTTCATTCAGGTTGGCGAAAAGGTAGGGGAGGGTCAGGATGCCCAGTTTCTTTTCAAGGGGCACGATGTTCGCCACGCCGCCAAGGGCCATGTCGAGCTTGCCTTTCTGGACATTGCGGAAACGTTCGCTCTCGTCGTCTCCGGGGGTTCCGCCGTAGATGCAGGCGACCCGGACGGTTCCGTTGGTCGCGCGTTCCACATAGTCCTTGAAAGCATTGCCCACGACGCCCATTTCAGAGCTTTCCGGATCGCCCATGGCGATTTTCAACGTCATCTGGGGAGCGGCTGCGGCTGCGGGGGTGCTCAACAGGCACATCGCCGCCAACAGCAATAAAACCATGCTATTGCCTTTCATTTGCGCTTCTCTTTTGCATAGAAGAAATCTTGATCCACGAACATGCGTTCATGGAGAACCGACGGATCGATCCCGGCAGCGCGCAGGGCGCACGGCAAGAACGTGCATCAGTTCACAAACTCACGAACAAGCGATCAGAAGGAGAAGGCGGAGGAGGGAGGAGCGCAGGGGAAGGGGAGCATTCCGTGAAAATCGGAAAGGTGGGGGAGGAGTTCCTTTTGCGGGCAGCTGTTGGGAATTCTTGAAACAACAACCGTAAAAAGGAAGCCGAGAAGAGCGAAAAGGAACGTCTGGTTCCTGTCTTCGTTCTTGTTGTTTTCGCCAGTGGGCGCGGGCTTGGATTCCATGAGCCGCGCACAGGCGTCGTACTCGTACAGCACCTCAATCAGGGGTGCATTCGAACTGCCCTTGCTTACAATGACATGCTGGCCCAGACAACACAAAAGAGTCAGCACAAATACCGTGCAGTACGACTTTTTTGTGGAGAAGGAACGCAGCATTCATAAACCTCTATAAGAATTATATGTTCCTAATATAACATGATGAGTTGGCGAGGTCAACAGCATCTGGGGGCCGGAGGGGGTTCTGATCGCGGAAGGCGGCTCTTTTTGTCATTCCTTCCACGGGATTGTATGGGTACGGGAATATGAACGAGTGTGTAATTTTCAAATTATGCTGCGTAGTTGACTCTGCTGGCTTGCAAAAAGGCCTGTCGGCGGCTTGCGGGACGGGAGCCTTGCGCCTTTGGGAGCGCGGCAAGGCTTTTCCGGGAAACGGCGTTGCAGGGGGCTGCCGGGAGGTTCTTTTTTAGGGATGGCTATCTGCGCCCGGGGTGAAGGACGCAAGAAAAGGCCGCCGTCCATCGGCAAGGCAAGAAAAAGGGCATAAGCCTTTGTGCCTATGCCCAGATCAGAAAGACGGGGATGCCGTGGCTACTTCATGCTTACCATAAAGTAATACACGATGGGAGCAAGAAGGAGCCGGTAGACGGCAAAGGGGCGCAAGGTGACTCTGCCGACCAGCGCGATGAAGGTCTTGATGGCGATCCAGCCGAAGAGGAAGGCGAAGAGCAGCCCCGTAGCGAACAGCGGGATATCTTCAACGGTGAACAGCGACCACGTCTTGAGCAGATCATACCCTGTGGCGGCAAACATGATCGGAACCGCCGCCACAAACGAATATTCGGCAGCAAGAGCGCGCTTTTCCCCGAGGAGCATGCCGCCCATGATGGTCGAGCCCGAGCGGGAAAAGCCGGGCCACAGGGCCATGCACTGGCACAGGCCAATCCCCAGGGCAAGTTTGGGCGTTACTTCGTCGATGGTGGTGTAGCGGGGGGGGCGTTTGGCGGCATAGTGTTCCACAAGCAGCATCAGCAGGCCGCCGACAGCGAGGGAAAGCGAAACGCTGAAAGGAGTGAACAGCTGCTTGATGTAGGAGTGCAGCAGCAGCCCCAGAATGGAGGGCGGAAGCGTGGTCAGGAAGAGAAGCCAAATGCCTCTGAGTCCGGCAAAGGGCTTTGGGGCGGAGGTGTGGACGCGGCCCGGCAGGAGCAGCCCCATGAACCGATCCCAGTACACCATGATGACCGCGAAAATGGAACCGAGCTGGATGGCAACCTCAAAGGTGCTGGCCTTTTGTCCGGTGAAATGCAGCAAGTCTCCGGCAATGACCAGATGCCCCGAGGAGGATACCGGCAGAAATTCCGTCAATCCCTGTACAGCCCCCATGATGAGGCCTGTGGAAAACCAGTCCATGTGTTACTCGCAGGCGTTGCACGGCGTTATGGCTCTGGCGGCGAAGGCGACGACTTCCCGATACAGGTGGGGCGGCGCATAGGGCGTCAGGACTCGGGTTCGGTTGGCACCGACCACGAGCGACATGAGGATCTGCGCCGTTTCCTTCACGAGCAGCTCGCGAATGGAGCCGTCCTCGATGCCTCTCCATAACTGCTGTTCCAACAGTTTGTGGATTTCATTAAATTTTTCGAACATGAGTTCCCGATCGTCAGTGGTCTTCATGTCGCTGTATGGCGAACAGCGGACAAGGACGAGCCAATTGGATTCGGGATCGATGGAAAAGTCAAGATAGGCCTTGCAGAAGTTCAGGACACTTTCGCGCCCCGTCTTGCCTTCGTCACAGGCGTGCTGGAGCACTTCCAAAAAGTTTTCCAGAACATCCATTCCGGCTGCAAGAAAAAGTTTTTCCTTGTTTCCGTAGTGGTGGGTCAGGAGTCCCAGCGCGACTCCAGCGCGTTCGGAAATCTTTTTGAATGTTGTTTCCGTGTAGCCGCATTCACCGAAAAGCTCCTTGGCGGCTTTCAGCAGGGACTCCTTCTTGGTCATTGTCATAGTGCTTTCCCCCCTAGAACATAATCAAGAAATAAGGCTGTTTAGTCATGCAAACAATAGAGTATGCTACAGGATTCCGCGCGTCAACGGAAAAATGCGCTCCTGAAGAGCGGCGTCTTTTAACGTGTTTACAGAAAAAGATCACCCCTTTTTTCTGTCGGAGCCAGCCTGGATGCCTTTCATCGCAGGGGGATAGAGGCAGAGCACAAGGCTTCCGATGAGCAGGGCGACGCCGATGCCCATCAGAAAAGGCCCGTTCCATCCTATATAGGCCCACCCGAGGCCGAAGAGCAGCGGCGAGAGGCTTTGGCTCAGGCGCAGCATGGTTCCGTTCATGGCCATGACGATGGCCCGGTTTTGTATCGGGGCAAGGGTCGTCATGCGGGCATTGAGGAGCGGATACGAAAGCCCCTGCGCGACTCCGCCGATAAAGATGGGCAGGGCCAGCCAGCCAAGATCGCCGACGACGCCGGGAAGAGCCACCATCAGCATCTGGGATATCGCATAGCAGCCGGCGGCGGAAAGCATCAGGCGGCGGTGTGGGAACTGCTTGCCGAGCCATGCGAGATTCATGGCGATGCAGGCCGTTCCGAGCGAGGCCAGCGAGAAGACCGTGCCGATTTGCGCCGGGGAAGCCTGAAAGAGCCGATCCGCAAGCAGCGGGAAAAAGGTGATGGTCGGGCCGTACAGGATGCAGAAACAGAGGAAGGTCAGCCCAAAAAGCCCGAGAGCCAGAGGATTCAGGATGATGGAGCGGCTGCTGCGGGCGTACTCTTTCCAGTTTATCGCGGCGTGGGGGCGTTCCAGAGGCACAAGCAGGGCAAGGCAGGCAACGGGCAGGGCCGCCAGGGAAAACCAGAATGGCCACCGCCAATCCATTTCACCCAGCAACCCCCCGATGGCAGGATAGATTGTTGTGCCGATGCTGATGGTGGCACCGAGGATTCCCATGATTTTGGCCCGTTCCGACTCTGGGTAGAGATCGCCCGCCAGCGTTCCGTACAGGATGCCGAGCGGAGCCGCCCCCAAGCCCTGCACCGCCCGCCAGAGCAGCAGGGTTTCGAAAGCATCGGACAGCGCACAGCCGACGCCGCCGCAGGCAAACAGCAGCAGCCCCGGCAGCAGGACGGTTCGGCGTCCGTAGGCGTCGGCAAGCACGCCCGCTATGGGAGTCATCAGGGCACTGGGAAAGGTAAAGCAGGAAATGAGCAGGGCGATGCCTGTGGCGTCCTGATGAAAGACGACTCCCAGTTTGGGCAGGATGGGCAGGGTGATGGAAACGCCCATGACGCCGATAAGGGCTATGCACAGAACAAGAGCCAGAGCCAGAGGCGCAGGGGAGGGGGCTTCCTTGACGCTGGAAGCACCGGGCGAAACCTGTTGCGGCATGTATTCTCCTGCGCCCGCGCGCAGCGTTGCGGCCATCCGGTCAGTCGCGCCAGCCGGAGCCTTTTTTGGCGATGCGGCCTTTCGCCTTGTTCCAGTAGTAGAGGGCGGCACGGAGAGCCGCCTTGCGTGAGGACTGGCGGTTTCGATCCAGCGCGTCCCCAAGCGTTTCGATCCAGCGCGCCGCAAGGCGATCCGCACGGAAGTCCCCGGCACGCCTCAGCCCTTGCGCGATCATGTCGGCATGGAGAGCGGGGTTTGCCTTGAGCCGATCAAGGGCCTCCAGAACGGACTCCTCAGTCGGGGTTTCCAGAAAGTCGAGCGGCGATGTCCACAGCTCCCGGTAGGCCGGTTCCGGGCCGAGCAGGGCGGGAACGCCCGCCGTCCATGCGTTGACCAGCTTGGAGGCCGGTTTGGTCGCCAGCACAACGGGCGGGCAGTTTCGGACGGCAAGCACCGCGTCCACGTCGCGGTAGTCGTTCCATGTACCCTGAAACCGATTGACGAAGCAAATGCCCCGCTGCCGGAGGGCTTCCTGAAAGGCCGGAGCCTGCACGAAGCGAGGCTCGTACTGGTTGCTGCCAAAATAGGCGATGTGTTCGAGACGCGTGCCGCGCTCGGGGTTTCTTGGGATCAGGCCGGGCTGGGGCCAGTGGGGGATATGCCGGAACCGGGTGCTTTCCCCGTTCAGCCCGTTCTGGGTGATGACGAGATCCGCCAGAGCCGGAAGGGGCCTGTCCGCCTGGGCGACGACGGCAAAGCACCGGTGTACGCCCAGGGCCGGGACCGCATCATCATAATGGAAGACGCAGACGGCATTGGGCACGGCTTTGGTCGTGAGGATCGGTTCGAAGGGGCACTCGGCCGCGCAGAGTCTGGCCCAGGTCTGAATACACCAGCAGTCTCTCCCCGAAAGGATGCGTTCCGGGCAGTCATCCGCCGGAAACGGCCGGGGGTTTTCGAGCAGCTCGGGCCAGGCCTTCTTGAGGTGCCTTTCGCTGACGACGAAGTAGACCTTTTCGCGGGAAGGGGATTCGGAGCGGGTGTTCATGCCGTTGCCTTACCGGATTTCCGGGCAGGGGGAAAGGCTTCACAGAAAGCCTCCAATCAGGGCCGGCAGCCCAAAAGAATAGGGAATCGGCAGGGATTCCTGCTGATTAGTTAATCAAACAGTGTAAAGCCCGCAAGAAAATTTTCCTGTTCCAAAAAAAAGAATCCGGCATCTTTTCGTTATAATGCGCTTTAATAATTTATCCAATTTTATCTTTGGTATGGCGCACAATTTGTGACTCTTCGATCAAACAGTCGACAGGTCTTGCGCTAATACGAAAAACAAAACATAGTCATGCTAACTTTTCGGGAAGGTTTTTTTCTTTTTCACAACTTTGTCCAAGGTAAAGGAGTCACTATGTCCGTTGAACTGCTTGCGTTGGTGGCGGTTCTCCCCATCCTCGTTGCGCTGATTCTCATGGTCGGCATGCGCTGGCCCGCAACAAAAGCCATGCCGCTCGCGTGGCTCGTCTGCGCCGCCAGCGGCGTTTTGGTCTGGGGCCTTGCCCCGGGTTATGTCGCCGCTCTGACCCTTCAGGGCATTGTCACCGCCATCGGGGTGCTCATCATTGTTTTCGGCGCGATTCTGATCCTGTTCACGCTCGAACGGAGCGGGGGCATGGAAACCATCCAGTACGGGATGCAGAACATCAGCCGCGACAAGCGCGTGCAGGCGGTCATCATCGGCTACATGTTTGCTGCCTTTATTGAAGGCGCAGCCGGATTCGGCACCCCCGCCGCGCTGGCCGCTCCGCTTCTTTTGGCCCTTGGCTTCCCGGCCATGGCCGCCGCCATCATCTGCCTTGTGTTCAACAGCTTCCCCGTGAGCTTCGGCGCGGTGGGAACGCCCATCGTGATGGGACTCACCCCCCTCAAGCCTATCCTTGATGCCGGGGTTGCCGACGGCGGCATGACCTACGCCGAGTTCTGCAAGATCGTGGGCGAATACTGCACCCTGATGCACATCCCCATGGCCTTCATCCTGCCCATCGTCATGCTGGGCTTCATGACCCGCTTCTACGGTCCCAACCGCACCTGGTCCGAAGGCTTTGCCGCCTGGAAGTATTGCATCTTCGCCGGCGTGTGCTTTGCCGTCCCCTACGCTCTCGTTGCGTGGACTCTCGGACCCGAGCTGCCTTCTCTGGTCGGTGCGCTGATCGGACTCGGCATCCTCGTTTACGGTACGAAGAAGGGCTTCTGCGTGCCTGAAAAGGCTTGGGATTTTGGCCCTCATGAAAAGTGGGACCCCTCCTGGACCGGCAATATCGCCGCCAGCGGCAAGACCGAATTCCGTCCTCACATGAGCCAGCTCCGCGCCTGGATGCCCTACGCGCTCATCGGTCTCATCCTCGTGGTGACCCGTATTCCCGAACTCGGACTGAAGGCCTGGCTTGCCTCCTTCAAGCTCAGCTTCACCAACATTCTCGGCTATCAGGGCGTCAATGCCTCCATTGACTACCTTTTCCTGCCCGGCACCATCCCCTTTACGCTGGTTGCGCTGCTGACCGTGGCGATTCACGGTATGAAGGCCAACGATGTGAAGGACGCGTGGACCACCACCTTTGCCAAGATGAAGGCCCCCACCATCGCGCTGTTTGCGGCGGTGGCCCTGGTGTCCATCTTCCGTGGTTCCGGCGTGAATGAAGCCGGCATGGATTCCATGCCTCTGGCCCTTGCCAAGACGCTGGCCGACCTTACCGGCGGCGCATGGCCCGCTCTGGCTTCCTATGTCGGCGGCCTTGGCGCGTTCATCACGGGTTCCAACACCGTTTCGGACCTTCTGTTTGCCCAGTTCCAGTGGGATATGGCCACGCAGCTGAACTTCTCCAAGGAAGTCATCGTAGCGGCTCAGGCCGTCGGCGGCGGCATGGGCAACATGGTTTGCATCCACAACGTTGTGGCCGTGTGCGCCGTGGTGGGGCTTTCCGGACAGGAAGGCATGATTCTCAAGAAGACCTTCTGGCCCTTCCTGCTGTATGGCGTGGTTGTGGGCATGGTTGCCTGCCTCCTCGTTTTCTAGACCGGGACAGGCCGTCCTTTTGGGGAATCCTCTTTTGAAGGGGATTCCCTTTTTTTTCGGGAGACAACCTCCCGCGGGCAAACTTTTTGTTGCCATTTGCGTGGATATGGGGCAGAATGATGCCCGCTGTTCTGGAGCGTAAGCAGGCTTTTTCTTCTGACCGCCTGTCTTTTCGTCAAGTTCCACGGAACGCCAGTCGTTCCGGCGGCGTCCGGTGGGCCGGAAACCTTCAGGTCTTTCCCGGTTTGCTGGATACGGCTTCCTCCTTGTGATCCGTTACTCGCAGGTGGTGGGCCGGTCGCGCCGCGTCTTTTTGCTCCGAACTGGCCCAAGATCTCCAGATCTTTCGGGAACATGGTTTGTGGGCGTTTCGACGCCGCAGTGACTGTGAATCGATGCCGGATACGGCAGCGATTCTTCCCTGCCGAGCACAGCGGAAAACGGTTTTGTCGCTTGACAAGCCTGCTCTGGCATTTTATACATTTCGTTCCACAAGTTTTAGCAGAGGAGACGCTTCAGCATGAAGACGTTTAGCCCCACTCCGGAGCATATCGACCATCAGTGGTTTGTCGTGGATGCGGACAATCAGGTTCTCGGCCGTCTGGCTGCCCAAATTGCCCACCGCCTCCGTGGCAAGCACAAGCCCGAATTTGCTCCGCACATGGATAACGGCGACGTGATCGTCGTTGTCAATTGCGAAAAGATCAAGGTCACCGGCGCCAAGCTGGAAAAGAAAAAGTACTACCATCATTCCGGCTATGTGGGCGGTCTGCGTGAAACGACGCTGGACAAGCTCCTTGCTGAGAAGCCTGCCGACGTGCTGACGCACGCCGTCCGTGGTATGCTTCCCAAGAATCGTCTGGGTCGTGCCATGCTGAAGAAGCTCAAGGTGTATGCTGGCCCCACGCATCCGCATACCGCCCAGAGCCCGAAGCCTCTGTCCTTCCCGTACTAACGAGGCCAGGAGTCAATCATGTCTGAGTTTGATTACGGCACGGGCCGTCGCAAGAATGCTACTGCGCGTACCCGTCTCTATGCCGGAAACGGCAACATCGAAGTCAACGGTCGTAAAGTGGAAGACTACTTCCCCCGTAAGACCCTTCAGATGATCATCCGCCAGCCCCTGGTTCTCACCAAGCTCGTGGAAAAGTTTGATGTGAAGGTTAATGTTTGCGGCGGCGGCGTGAGCGGTCAGGCCGAGGCTGTGCGCCACGGTATTTCCCGCGCCCTGCTGAGCGTTGATCCTTCGCTGCGCGGCGTTCTGAAGCGTGCCGGGTTCCTGACCCGTGACGCTCGCAAGAAGGAACGTAAAAAGTACGGTCAGCGCGCCGCTCGTGCTCGCTACCAGTACTCGAAGCGTTAAGCCGCAAGGTACGTTTCAGGTTTATTCAGGCCGGGGGAAACCCCGGCCTTTTGGTTTTTGCGTCCGCTGGCTGCTGTGGGAAGATCGGCGCATTACCTGCCTGCCGAAGTGGCCTTTTCCTTTTTATTCACCTGCCCCGCCTGATGATAACGGCTTGTGGAATCAACGGGCTTCGGGTAGACTTCCGACAACAACCTACGAACAGAGAGCATAATGACGGACACTTTTTTGACCATCACACCCCTTGGGGGATTTGGTGAAATCGGCATGAATTGCCAGATGTGGAATACGCCCGAGGGGTGTGTTCTCGTTGACTGCGGGATCATGTTCCCGGATGATCAACAGCTTGGCGTGGATGTGGTCATCCCGCCGCTGGATCCCATTCTGGCGCAGCGCGATCGCCTGCTCGGGCTTGTGCTCACGCACGGGCACGAAGACCATATCGGGGCTGTTCCGTGGCTGGTTTCCTTTGTAAAAGGACTGAAAATATACAGTTCCCCGATGACGCTGGCCCTTGTCGAGCACAAGCTCCGCGAGCGCGGCCTTCTGGATCGGGTTGAGCTTATCACCGTCACTCCCCGCCAGGAGCTTTCCCTTGGCGGCATGCGGTTTCATTTTATTCCGGTAAGCCATTCAATTCCCCAGGGGTATGCCCTTGCGGTAGATACGCCCTCGGGCAAGGTCGTGCATACGGGCGATTTCAAGATCGATCCTTTCCCCGCCGACGGCGTGGGAACGGACTTGGCCGCATTGCGCGCATTCGCCGGGGAAGAGGGGGTGCGCCTGCTTCTTTCCGATTCCACCAATGCAGAGGGCGAAGGCCATACCCAGTCTGAAAAGGTGGTTCGCGAAACGTTCCATGACATTTTTTCGGAAGCCAAGGGGCGCATCGTCATTACCCTTTTTTCCAGCCATATCGAGCGCATCCAGATGGTGTTCGACATGGCCCGGGAATTTGATCGCGTGGTCGTCGTCAGCGGCCGGAGCCTTGTCAACAACATTGAACGGGCCCGGGATCTCGGCTTCATGCGGATGCCCCCGGAACTGTTTACGGATCAGACTATCCCCGAGGTTTCTCCCGAGCGGATGGTGGTCATCGCCACCGGATCGCAGGGCGAGCCGCTGTCGGCCTTGTCGCGCATCGCTTCGGGCGAACACCGCCAGCTTTCGATTCTGGAAGGCGATACGGTCATCATGTCGTCGCGGGTCATTCCCGGAAATGCCCGGGCTGTGAACCGGCTCATCAACCAGATGTACCGCATGGGCGCGGATGTGTGCCATGACGGAACCCGTCCCGTGCATGTCTCGGGGCATGGCCGCCGCGACGAGCTGCGGGCCATGCTCGACACGGTGCGCCCCAAGTTCTTTGTGCCCATCCACGGGGAATACCGCCACTTGATCCAGCACCGGGATCTGGCCCGAGACTGGGGTATCGCGCCTGAGCGCACGTTTATCCTTGACGACGGCGAACCGCTGACCCTGCTTCCCGACGGTATCCGGCTTGAGGAAAAAATTCCCGCCGGGTCCATTCTGGTGGACGGCAAGGGGGTTGGCGACGTGGGCAACCTTGTGCTGCGCGAACGCCAGCTGCTCGGCGGCGACGGCGTGGTTGTCGTTGTGCTGGTGCTTGACGAAGAGACCGGAGAGGTCATCCACGGGCCGGACATGATTTCCAAGGGGTTTGTTTTCGAGCAGCAGTTCAGCCATCTGCTTGAAGACGCCAAATGCCTTGTTCTTGATCATCTTGAAGCGAAGCCGCGCCTTGGCATTCCGCGCCTTGGCGACCGCATCCGTTCGTCCCTGCGGAGCTTCTTCCGCCGCGTCGTCGGGAGAGATCCGGTCGTGGTTCCGGTTATTACGGAAGTTTAACGCCTTGTTGCAACGCATGGCATGATCTGGAAAAGCCCCTTCTTCCCAGCTGGAGGAGGGGCTTTTTCTGTTGTGCGCGTATGCCTGCCATGAAAGCAGAAAGCCCCCGGAAAGGTGTTCCGGGGGCTTTACGCATACCTGTTTTACTTTACAAACAGCATTTCCTGATAGCTCGGCAGGGGCCAGAGATCTTCGGGAACGATGCATTCAAGGTGATCGGCCAGCGTGCGGATGGCGTTCATGGCCGGAATGACCACGGTACACTTGTGATGCGCTTCCTGCACGATATCCGCGATCTCCATGTCCACGTTGGCTTCGAGGTGTTCGAGGGCTTCGCGGAGCTTGCGGAGGGTTTCGTCGATGTCGTCGAGCAGGACGGTGTCAGGCTCGCGGTTCAGGGAGCGCATGTCGAGACAGGCACGGAGCAGTTCTTCCTGGAAGCGAAGCCCCGCAGGATAGATGATGGTCCGGCCCATGCGGATGACAAGGTTCGCTTCGGCCCGGATCGTCTTGCAATACTGTTCGATGTAGATTTCCTGACGCGCCTTGAGTTCCTGACGGGACAACACGTTGTAGCGTCCGTAGAGGTCAATCGTGTCGGGGCTGGTGTATACCATCAGGGCTTCGGGGGTCGTCCGGTAGTTGGGCAGGCCGCGGCGTTCCGCTTCCTGATGCCAGATTTCCGAATAGCCGTCCCCGTTGAAGATGACGGCACTGTGTTCTTCGATGATTTCCTGAATGAGGCTGCCCACGGCGGCGTGGAGCTTTTCGGAGTCGCCGCAGGAGAGCTTTTCGAGGCGCGTGGCGGCATAATCCAGCGATTCCGCCATCATGGTGTTCAGTGCCGTCTGGGAGGCGGAAGCGGGCATGCTGGAACCGAGCGCGCGGAATTCGAAGCGGTTCCCCGTAAAGGCAAAGGGGCTGGTCCGGTTGCGGTCGCCCGGGTCGGCGGGAAGCGGGGGCAGGGTATCCACGCCCACGTTCATCAGGCGTCTGCCCTTGGAGCCGCGGACCTGGCCGACACGGAACTGCTCCAGAACGTCGGTAAGCTGGTCGCCGAGGAACATGGACATGATCGCCGGCGGAGCTTCGTTCGCGCCGAGGCGGTGATCATTGGATGCGGCGGCGGCAGTGGCGCGCAGCAGTCCGCCGAACTTGTGCAGGGCACGGATGGCCGAGACGAGGAACACGAGGAACATGGCGTTTTCGTGCGGGGTTTCGCCGGGATCGAAGAGGCTGCCCACTTCGGCGTTGCCGATGGAATAGTTCAGGTGCTTGCCGGAACCGTTGATGCCGCTGAAGGGCTTTTCGTGCAGCAGGCAGTGCAGGCCGTGCCGTTTGGCGACCTTCTTCAGCACCGTCATCATGAGCTGGTTGTGGTCGATGGCAAGGTTGCCCGTTTCGTACACAGGCGCGATTTCGTACTGGCTGGGGGCCACTTCGTTGTGGTGGGTGCGTACGGGCACGCCGAGCTTGTACAGTTCGCGTTCGGCCTCGGTGATGCAGCTCATCACGCGGCGGGGCATGACGCCGTAGTACTGGTCTTCAAACTCCTGACCCTTGGCGGGCTTTGCGCCGAACAGGGTGCGTCCGGCGGTGAGCAGGTCGGGGCGGCCAAAAACGAAGTTGCGGTCGATGAGGAAGAATTCCTGTTCCAGCCCGGCGTAGGAGATGACGGGGAGGGAGGTTTTCTTGCCGAAAAGCTTGAGAATGCGGCTGGCCTGCTTGTTCAGGGCCTGATTGGAACGCAGGAGCGGCGTCTTGCGGTCAAGCGCAACCCCGGTCCAGGAAAGGAAGGCCGTGGGAATGCACAGCACGATGCCGCTGCTGTTTTCCATGAGGTAGGCCGGACTGGTCACGTCCCATGCGGTATAGCCGCGGGCCTCGAACGTGCTGCGAAGGCCGCCGGAAGGGAAGCTCGAGCCGTCGGCTTCGCCCTGGCTCAGCATCTTGCCGCTGAATTCGGTAATGACGCCGCCGTGTCCGTCGGGGGACAGGAAGCCGTCGTGCTTTTCGGCGGAGTGTCCGGTCAGGGGATAGAACACATGGGTAAAGTGGGTTGCGCCTTTTTCGATAGCCCAATCCTTCATGGTGGAGGCAACAATGTCCGCCAGAGAAGGATCGAGCTGCACACCTTGTTCGATGGTCTTGCGCAGGGACTTGTACACGATACGCGGCAAACGTTCCTTCATGACCTTGTCGCTGAAGACGTTGCTTCCGTAAATTTCGGTCGGCTTGGTGTCGGCGTAATTCAGGGGCGCGAGATCCGGTTTGTAGCTGGTGATGGCTCTGATGGCATTGCTGCGGGCATTGCTTCCGCTCATGCGTATCTACTCCTTGGGGGCTTGCGGTTACGACGGAATGGATGTTTATACTCCAAGTGTCAAGGTAACGGAAGGGGCGGTATTGCCCTTTTCCTCACATGATTCTTTTCTTGTACGGCAATGTTTCTCTTTACGAACCCAGTCTTCTCGGCTATATGAAGGAACTCGACACAAGCTTGATACGGCTTGGGCCGTATCAGGAAGACTGCCAGGAGGTAGTTTCTTGGAACAGAAGGATATCGAATATTTTCGTACGCTCCTCGACAATATGCTTGAAGAGGCGCAGCATAAGGGTGACTCGACGTTGTCGGACCTTACCGACAGCAATGAGCTCTTCGCCGATCCCGCGGATCGTGCGTCCGCAGAGTCCGACCGTGCCTTTACGCTGCGGATCCGTGACCGGGAACGTCGCCTGATCAGAAAAATCCAGTCCGCCATCCAGCGGCTGGATGACGGTACCTATGGCATATGCGAAGACTGCGGCGAGGAAATCAGTATTCCCCGACTCAAGGCCAGACCTGTGACCAAGCTTTGCATCAACTGCAAGGCCCGGCAGGAAGAAGGCGAAAACATCCGGGGCGAATAAACCAGACGGCCCGTCGAAGCTCCGCTTTGACGGGCTTTTTCTTTTCTGGCAACCGTCTTTCCCGGTTTCAGAGGCACTATGGATTGCCATGTGTTCCGTCGCTTGTGCGACGAGCTTGCGCCTGCGCTCATGGGCTGCCGGATCGAGAAGATCCACCGTCCCGCGAGGGACGTGACCATGTTTACGCTGTATGGTACGGGCGGCAAGCGTTTCCTGTTTCTCCGCGCGGGGCGCAAGGCTCCGTTTCTGTTCGTCTCCACCCACAAGATTCCTGTCGGCAGCGCGCCCCCAGCCGAGATCATGCGGCTGCGGAAATATCTTGCGGATCGCCGTATCGTCGACGTGCTCCCCGACTGGGTCGGGCGGCGTCTCTTCCTGCGCGTCAATGCCGACGCCGAATGCTGGCTGGCACTCGATCTCCGGGAAGGGCCGTCCCTGCTTTTCGGCACGCCGCCGGAGCCGGAGTTTCCGGCATGGCCCGAGCCTGCACGCTGGGCCGAAGCCTGTGAAGGCAACGGCTGGCGGAACTGGCCTGTGCTTACGCCGCCGCTGCGCCGCACGCTCCCGCTCCTTCCTCCCGACGAACAGGCGGCTCTGCTGCTGGATCTGGAAGCCGGAGGCGGTGATCTTTTTCTGTATGAAGGCACCGGAGGGACGCGCGAGCTTTCGGCCTGGCCCCTGCTCCCCGAGCAGCGGCGGCAAACGGATGGAACCCTGCGCGAGGAGCTGATCGTGGAAGATCCGGTTCGGGCCTGCGCTGCCGTCGGTGAAGCGCAGGTGCTTCGCGGCATTGCGGCCCAGTCCCGCGCCGAGGCGGCCAAGCCCCATCAGGCCGAGGCCAATCGGCTCCGCAAGCTCCTTCTCAAGCTGGAGGCGGAGCGGGAGCGTCTCGGCAGCATGGTTGCCGGGCAGGCATCCGCCCGGATGCTCCAGGCCCAGCTGTACCGTTTTTCGGCTGACGAGAAACGTGTTTCCGTGACCCTGGACGGGCCTGACGGTTCCTTTGAGCTGCCGCTTGATCCCCGGCTTACCGTGCGGGAGAACATGGCTTCCCTGTTCCACAAGGCCAGCCGGGGCAAGCGCGGCCTTGCCATGCTCGAAGGCCGCTTTGCCGCCGTAAACGCGGATCTTGAGCGGGCGGAACAGGCCGGAATGATGGCGGCGGCCGCAAGTTCCACGCCTGCGCCCGCCAACGCGCCGTCACCCCTTGCGCCGAAATTCCGGGCACCCGAGCTGCCCAAGAACGTACAGCCGTTCCGCAGCAGTGATGGCTTTCTGCTGCTCCGGGGGCGGGATGCCAAGGGCAACGCGCTGCTGCTCAAGCTGGCTTCGCCGCACGATCTGTGGATGCATACCGGCGGCGGGCCTGGAGCGCATGTATTGATTCGCCGGGATCACGCCGCGCAGGAAATCCCGGCCCGCACGATTTCGGAAGCCGCCACGCTCTCCGTGCTCAAGAGCTGGCGCAAGGATGAAACGCAGGTGGACGTCATCGCTGCGCTGGCGAAATTTGTGCATCCCATCCGGGGGGCAAAGCCGGGAACCGTGCGGATCGACCGCATGGAGCCGGCGATCATCGTCACGCCCGATCCTGCGCTGGAGGAACGGCTTTCGGTGTAGTTTTTTAAGGATGCGTTGCCCCCGATGCCCGTAGAGGCCTCGCCCAACGCTCCTCTCCGAGGCCCCTCGTCGGGTCAGCCCCCGGCCCCTTGTCACGGGTTCCGGGAGGCTTGTCGTTTCCGGGGTTTCTGAGGTCGGGATGAACAGGCAAAAGGGCGGCCCCGGTATGGAGCCGCCTTTTCGTTTGCTTCGGTCGTGCCGCAGGAAAATCCCGGTCTGTACGGGATCGCCCGCAGGGGAATGCGTTAATGGGCCTGGGCCATGTCCACTACCCACTGGTGGAAACGGAGATCGTCCGTCAGTTCGGGGTGGAAGGAGATGGCGATGATGTTGCCCTGCCGTACCGCAACGGGAAGGCCGTTGACGCTGGCAAGGATTTCCACGTCCGCCTCGACCTTTTCGATGAGCGGGGCGCGGATGAAAACCGCTTCGATGGGCGTCTGTTCAATCCGCCCGCCTTCCGGCGTCGGAAGGGGAGCCAACGCCAGATCGGTCGTGAAGCTGTCCACTTGCCGCCCGAAGGCGTTGCGGCGCACGGAGGCGTGCAAAAGGCCGATGCGAGGCTGTTCCGGATGCTCCAGAATATCCGTGCACAAGAGGATCAGGCCGGCACAGGTTCCGAATACGGGCAGGCCGCTTTGGATAAGCTCCCGGACGCGCTCCATCATGTCCCATTCGACAAGGAGCTTGCCCATGACCGTGCTTTCTCCGCCGGGAAACACCAGGCCGGAAAGCCCGTCCAGATCTTCCTTCTTGCGGATTTCCACGGCTTCCGCACCGCAGCGGCGCAGAGAGCGGACGTGTTCGCGGAAGGCCCCCTGAATGGCCAGTACACCGATGCGCGGAGCGGACATCCTACCAGCCCCGTTCCTGCATGCGCTGTTCGGGCGCGATGGAGGCAATTTCCAGGCCGGGCATGGCTTCTCCGAGATCGCGGGAGATTTCGGCCAGCACCTTGTAGTCGTTGTAGTGGGTGACGGCGGCGACGATGGCCTTGGCGCGCTTCGCGGGATCGGTGGACTTGAAGATGCCGGAGCCGACGAAGACCCCGTCGAGGCCAAGCTGCATCATGAGCGCGGCGTCGGCGGGCGTGGCGATGCCGCCGGCGGCGAAGTTCACCACGGGGAGGCGGCCTTCGGCGCGGATCTTCAGCACGAGTTCCAGCGGTGCGCCGTTTTCCTTGGCGAAATTGGGAACTTCTTCTTCAGGCAGGGCGCAAAGGGCGCGGATTTCGCCAAGCACCATGCGGCAGTGGCGCACGGCTTCCACAACGTTGCCGGTTCCCGGCTCGCCCTTGGTGCGGATCATGGATGCGCCTTCGGCAAGGCGGCGCAGGGCTTCGCCGAGGTTGCGCGCACCGCACACGAAAGGCACGGTGAAGTCGCGCTTGTCGATGTGGAAACGGTCGTCGGCGGGGGTCAGCACTTCGCTTTCGTCAATGTAGTCCACGCCAAGAGCTTCAAGGATGCGGGCTTCCACCATATGCCCGATGCGGGCCTTGGCCATGACCGGAATGGTCACGGCGTCCATGATGCGGAGCACGATGGAGGGGTCGGCCATGCGGGCCACGCCGCCGGCCTTGCGGATGTCGGCGGGAACGCGTTCAAGGGCCATGACGGCGCAGGCACCCGCTTCCTGAGCGATTTTTGCCTGTTCGGGCGTCGTGACGTCCATGATGACGCCGCCTTTCAGCATTTCAGCCAAACCGGACTTGAGCTGGAACGTACCTTTTTCCATGATCTATCTCCTTGGGAAAACCTTGGTTGCAGAAATGATGGATGCAACCTAGCAGTCCCGGAGCAGATGGGGGTAGCGAACCGGCTGGCTATGGATCAATGTTTTTGGCACGCGATACAATACGGATTGTCACCATGACAATGCCTTCTGTGCGCCCGCTGTCTTCTCGGCTAGGCATGAGGACGGAGACTGCCCCCTGTGGTGCGAAAAAAGGCTGTCCGCATGGTTTGCTTGCCGCTTGCGAGGAGGGAGCTGCCCTTGCGTCCCGGGAAGGGGCTGTAAGGGGCTTGTGCGGATTACTTGGATACGTCCCCTGATCTGGCGGAGCATGCCGGGCACTGGCGGGGGCGCAGGATCGCCGCTGCCTGCTCCTTGCTGAAGGGGCTGCGGCGGGGGGCGACTAGCCTTCCGGATCGGGGTTCAGCCCCATTGCGGCAAGGGCTTCTCGCATCAGTGTCCACAGGCTTTCCGCGGCATTGAGGGTGTGGGTTGCGGTTTCCCGATAGAGCGGTTCCCGGACGGCAAGAACCTCTGCAACTTCTTCGGCAATGGATTTGCCCGTCAGGGTGGGGCGTTGCGCCGCGTTGGGGTTGGCCTGAAGGCGGGCGGCAAGGACAGAAGCGGGAGCCGAAAGGTAAAGCACCGTGCCGTGTTCCCGCATGAACCGCCGGTTTTCCTCGGCAAGGATCATGCCCCCGCCCGTAGCGATGACCGTTTTCGGCGCAGAAACCTGCCGCAGGATTTCGCTTTCGCGCCGCCGGAAGCCTTCCCACCCTTCGCTGCGTACAATGTCCGCCACGGATTGCCCCGTAGCCAGCTTGAGAAAGACGTCGGTATCCACATAGTGAAACCCGAGCCGCCTCGCCAGAGCTTCACCAAAGGTCGTTTTTCCGGCTGCCCGTGCGCCGACAAGGTAGATGATGCGGTTCATGCCCTTTCCTTTCATGGGTGTGCGCATGAAGATAGTTGAACCCTCCCAGAGTTGCAACCGCGCAGGGGCGGGCGGCGGCAGGGCACACTTGCGGAGAAAGGAAAGGGGTTTGCCCGAGGAACCTGATGGATTGTCGGGGACGTGATCCGGGGGGATAGGTTACATCTTTTAAGAAACATGCTAAAAGGCCTCTTCTGTTATACTGTCATGATTCCGTTTCTTCGCCGTAGGATGCGGGATCGCACACGTTTTTTTCTGGAGGAAAACATGTTTCGTACTCTGGTTCTGTCCGCCCTGTCCGTGTTGATGTGCGCCTCGGTCGCCCTTGCGGGAACGCCTCTTGTCGTGGCTTCCGACCCCACCTTCCCGCCGAATGAAATGCTGAACAAAGACAAGGAGATCGTCGGATTCTCCATTGACTACATCAAGGCTGTCGGCAAGGAAGCCGGATTTGACGTGCAGGTCAAGAACATCGCATGGGACGGCATTTTCGCCGCTCTCGCCTCGAATCAGGCGGACGTTATCGCCGCTTCCGTGAGCATCACGGACAAGCGCAAGAAGGCCATGCTCTTCTCCGAGCCTTACTATGAGCTGCATCAGGCCGTGGTCCTGCCGCTTGGCAAGGAGATCAAGAGCCTTGAAGACCTCGCCGGGAAGAAGGTCGGCGGCCAGATCGGTACGACCGCCATGGTCCAGACCATTCCGGCTTCCAAGATCAAGATGGTTGTGAAGACCTATGACGAAGTGGGCCTTGCCTTTGAAGACCTCGCCAAGGGCAATCTCGACGCCGTGATGTGCGACGACCCGGTTGCCAAATATTACGCCAACACCAAGGACGAATACCGCGACAAGTTCCACATCGGGCTTGTGACCGGCGAACCCGAATTCTATGGCTTCGCGCTCCGCAAGAACGACAAGGAACTTGCCGACAAGCTGAACGCGGGCATCAAGGCCGTGAAGGAAAAGGGCATCGAGAAGCAGATTCTCGACAAGTGGTTTGGCGCAAACTAGCCGGACACAAAGAGAAGCAAAAGGAGGCCCCTTCGTGGAAGGGGCCTCCTTTTTTTGGTGATGCCTTGTATGCCTACTGCATCTTGTTCAGGGGCGAGCCGTAGCCGTGTACGCGCCGGACGGCACGCTTGTGATCCAGAATACGGGTATGGCTGCCGCCGGGCTGGTCGTCCCGGTAGTTTTCATGGAAGGCGCGGAGGCGACGCTGCATGCGGAGGATACGGCGCATGATCTCGCTCATGCCGAAGTAGGCCGCCGAGAACAGCACGCTGCAAAAGAGCAGGAGCGAGGCGGCATACACGAAGAGCCTGTTGGTTTCGGCATCGGTGGAATCCGTCTGCCACAGCAGCACGAGAAAACCGACGGTGCCGATCAGCCAGAGGAGGTGTCCGCAGGCTTTCAGGAAGGTTTCCATAGGCATGCGGGTATACGGGTTGACCTCGACAAGGCCGATCCATTCCTCGCTGCCGCATTCCGGGCAGCGGGCAAGGTAGTCGGGGAAGATGGCCTTGCAGCGGGAGCATTGCAGCTCGCGCTCGACGATGACCTCGACATTGGGCACGGCAAGGTTCACCTTCTGGATCATCCGTCTGCGGCGAAAGGGCGTTTTGGTCTTCATGCGGTGGCCTCCTTGGGGCTGGCTGTGCGCGTATGCTGCATGAAGGCGGTGAGGCCCATGATGGCTATGCCGATCAGATAGCCCCAGTAACGCTGATCATATGGCAGGAAGAAGCCGGTGAGCAACGCCGGGTAGAGCATGATGACCGTCGAGCACAGCAGGAGCAGCGCATCCAGCAGCGTGTTCCTTGCAAAGAACCAGCCCTGCGTGAGCGAGGCAAAGGACATGCATCCGAGTACGGTCATGAGGAACAGGAAGAGCCCCTCGGGGACACTGTCGATGCCCCACAGGATGATGTCATGGTTGAAGATGAACATCAGGGGCAGGATGGCGGTACGGATGTCGTACAGGAAGCCCTGAATGCCGGTCGCGATGGGCGATGTGTCGGCAATGGCTGCGGCGGCATAGGCGGCAAGCCCCACAGGGGGGGTGTCGTCAGCCAGGATGCCGAAATAGAAGCAGTACAGGTGTGCCGCGATGAGCGGAACCGCCAGGGCCATGCCGTGGATGGTGAAGCCCGAGGCCAGCTGCACCAGAATGGGCGCGGTCAGCGACGCCATGATGATGTAGTTCGCCGTGGTCGGAAGGCCCATGCCGAGGAGCAGGCTTGCCATGGCGGTGATCAGAAGCAGCAGGAAGATGTTGCCGCCGGAAAGGATCTCCACGAAGGAAGTGATCTGCTGCCCGAGGCCCAGCGAAACGCAGCCCACGATGATGCCTGCGGAAGCCGTGGCCATGGCAACGCCCGCCATGTTGCTCCCGCCCGCGGAGAGGGCGAGCACCAGCGTCTTGACGCCTTCCTTGAAGGCTTGGCGTTTGGACTTTTTGTGCACGATGGCCTTGGCTACGGGCTGCCCCAGCATGATGAGCGCGAGAACGGCAATGGCCCGGAACACGGAAAGTTCGGCGGAGTGCTGCATGATGATCAATTCATACAGCAGCATGCAGATGGGAACCAGAAAGTGCAGACCGCCCTTCAGGGTTTCCCAGAAGGAAGGCAGCTCGGACTTGGACAGGCCGCGCAAGCCCAGCTTGCAGGCTTCGACATGCGTGATCCAGAGCAGCCCGGCATAGGCGGCGAAGGCCGGGATAGCGGCGGCCTTGGCAACTTCGATGTACGGGACATTGACGTATTCGGCGATGATGAACGCCGCTGCACCCATGACCGGCGGAGCCAGCTGCCCGTTGATGGAGGACGCCACTTCGACGGCGGCGGCCTTTTCGGGCGGGTAGCCCACCTTTTTCATGAGCGGAATGGTGAAGGTGCCGGTCGTTACCACGTTGGCGATGCTCGAACCGGACACCACGCCCGTGAGCGCGCTGCCAAGGACGGCGGCCTTTGCCGCGCCGCCCCGGAACCGTCCGAGGCCGCTGATGGCAAGCTGGATGAAGAAGTTGCCGCCGCCGGCGCGTTCAAGCATGGTTCCGAACAGCACGAAAAGGAAGACGACCGTTGCCGAAACGTGCAGCGGAACGCCGTAGATGCCTTCGGTATCCATGGTCATCTGGGAAATGAAGCGGGACAGGGAGGCACCCTTGAAGGCGAGAAAGTCCGGCAGGTTCGGGCCGGTGAAGACGTACACGATAAAAAGGCTGGCGATAACCGGAAGGGCGGGGCCGATGACGCGCCGCGTGGCTTCCAGCAGGAGGACGACCAGCATAAGGCCGAAGATGATGTCGCGGGTTGTGGGCACGCCGGCACGGGAGGCGATTCCCTCGTAGTCGACGACGATATACAGGGCCGAGAAGGCGGCAATGATGCCGAGCAGATAGTCGAGGATCGTAACCCGGTTCATGGCAAGGAGAATGCGCAGGTCCCACCGCCACGACGTTCCCGAAATCTTGATCATCGGGATGTTGAAATAGACGAGGCTGATGGCGAAGGCGAGGTGGATGGCCCGGATGTACACCGTGTCGAGGAGCAGGAAACTCGCCGACGCAAGCTGAAAAAGGGACCAGCAGAGCGCGAGAACCATTGTTATGATCCGGGTGATGCCTACGGTATCGCCGCGCAAGCCGTGTTCGGCAGCGATCAGCTTTTCCTTGTAGGCATCTCCGTTCGGGGATTGCTCGATATGCTCTATCGTTTTGTGGGGCATGTGACTCCCTGACGTGTCTTAAGGTGAGAGAGGCGTCAAAACGCCGGGAAAAAAGAGGGGGGCGGAACAGGGACGCCGGGATTGGGCAAAAAGCCCGATCCCGGCAGAAAAGCTTCAATGAGGAAGCGGGGGGAAACATCCGCCCCGGAGACTACTTCATCAGGCCGGCTTCCTTGTAATACTTCATGGCGCCGGGGTGGATGGGAGCGGTCAGGCCTTCCAGCATGCCTTCGCGGGTGAGTCCGGCGAGGGCGGGATGCAGCTTCTTGAATTCGTCCAGATTTTCGAAGACTTCCTTGGTGACGGCGTACACGACGTCATCGGAAACCTTGGCGGAGGTCACGAAGGTGGCGAGCATGCCCACGGTGGTGACCTTTTCATTGGCGTTGGTGGCTTCGGGGTACTGGCTCATATCGATGGTGGTCAGGGAGTAGTAGGGGAACTTCTTGACCAGCGGTTCGATGTCGGAGATGGAGACGATGCGGCACTTGCGCTTGCCGGCGGTCGCTTCCTTGATGTTTCCGTTGGGATGGCCCACGGTGTAGAAGAAGCCGTCGATACGGCCGTCCTGCACCATGCGGGGCGCGTCGGCGGCCTTGATGCTTTCGGCCTTGAGATCCTTTTCGATGTTGAGGCCGGCGGCTTCAAACACGTCGATGGCGTTCTGGCGGTTGCCGGAGCCGGGGTTGCCGATATTGACGATCTTGCCCTTGGCGTCCTTCAGGCTCTTGATGCCGGAATCTTCGGCGGCCACAAAGGTAACGGCTTCGGGAGCCAGCGCAAACACGGCGCGGAGATCCTTCTGGGGCTTGCCTTCCCATTCGGAGAGGCCGTTGTAGGCCTGATACTGGCGGTCGGCCTGCGCGATGCCGAATTCGAGATCGCCGGCCATGATGGCATTGATGTTGAATACGGATGCGCCGGTGGATTCAACGCTGGCGCGGATGTCGTACTTGTCTTTCTTCGCGTTGACGATCTTGGCGATAGCTCCGCCGGTGGGGTAATAGACACCGGTGATGCCGCCGGTACCGATGGTGACAAAAGTCGTCTTCGCGTGGGCTTCAAGAGCAGAACCGCCCGTCATCGCCACAGCAAGGCCGAGGATGGCCGCAAGCAGATGTTTGTGCATGTCGTTATCTCCCTTTTTGTCGACAGTTTGGTTTTTATTATATGAAGAATGCGCTCAAGGCAAGGGAGCTTTTGTCGTTCTTGGGGAAAGCGGGGTACACATTTTTGTGAAACGCCTGATTCCGGCACCGGAAGTGCCGTTTCCGAAAAATTGACACCCCTTGTGCTTTCCCGTAGCGGATCCTTGTTCCGCCCGTCTTCCCACCGTCTTCCCAAGAGGCGGACAATGCCTGTCAGGAGAAGCCAGCCATGCCCCGATGCCCGCAGTTTTCCCTTGAAGAAAGCCTTGCCCCCGTGTTGCCGAAGCTCGTCGCGTGGCGGCGGGATCTGCACGCCTATCCCGAATCCTGCTGGACGGAATTCCGTACGGCGGCACTGGTTCTCAAGCGGCTTGAGGAACTCGGTTACGCCATCCGCATGGGCGAGGAGGCCTGCGCGCCGTCCCGCATGGCGGTACCGGCCGAAGCCGTGCTGGAGGCGGGCAGGAGGCGCGCCCTTGCCGAGGGAGCCGATCCCGCATGGGTAGCCCGGATGGGGGCGGGATTTACCGGCTTCTGGGCGGATCTTGATTGCGGCCCGGGGCCTTCGCTGGCGTTCCGGTTCGATATGGACTGCAATTCCGTTGCCGAGAGCGAAGAGGAGGCGCACCGCCCCCGGCGTGAGGGCTTTGCTTCCCGGCATCCCGGATTGATGCATGCCTGCGGGCATGACGGGCATGTGGCGGTAGGTCTGGGGTTCGCCGAGGTGCTGGCCGCGTTGCGTCCGCGCCTGCGGGGGCGCATCCGGCTTGTTTTCCAGCCCGCCGAAGAGGGCGCGCGCGGAGCCTTGCCGATGGCAGAGGCCGGAGCCGTGGACGGCGTAGAGTATCTGTTGGGGTTCCATGTGGGTTTTCGGGCGGATCGTCCCGGAACCCTTGTGTGCGGCACACAGCATTTTCTCGCCACGACCAAGCGGGACGTCTTTTTTTCGGGTCGGGCCGCTCATGCGGGAGCCGCGCCCGAAGAGGGGAGGGACGCCCTGCTTGCCGCCAGTTCCGCCGTTCTGGGGCTGCATGCCATTTCACGCAACGGGCAGGGGGCGACGCGCATTGCGGTGGGGCGGCTTGAAGGCGGGGTCGCCCGGAACGTCGTTGCCGACGCAGCCCGTTTGTCGATGGAAACACGCGGGGAAACAACGGAGCTGGACGCCTATATGGTTGCGGAGTCCGATCGGATTCTGCGCGCGGCTGCGGACATGTGGGGCTGCTCCTGCACATGGGAAACCGTCGGCAGCAGCGAGGGCGGATCGAGCAGCCCGGAGCTGGCCTTCCGCGTCGCCGATGTCGCCAGGGCAATGGGCGGCTGGGATACCATCGTGCCTCTGGCGGACTTCGGGGCGTCTGAAGATTTCGCCTGCATGATGAACCGGGTGCAGGAGGCAGGAGGGCAGGCCGTCTACATGCAGGTAGGTGCGGAGCGGGCCGCGGGGCATCACAATGAGCGGTTCGATTTCGACGAGGCCTGTCTCGGGCGCGCGCTGGAACTTCTGGTAAGGCTGGTTCTCCGGTTGGGCGATGACGCCGGAAACGGCTGACGGGAGCGGCCTTTCCGGGTGGCCCGAAGGCGAATGCGGCGGCTGTCCGCCGAAAGAAGCTGGCCATACTGAAGGCGGGCCTTTTTCAGAAAGAGGGCACTCTGCCTGTCCCTTTTTGGGGGCTGCTCCGTGGTGCAAAAAAAATGCATGTCGACAGTTGCAGCCTTGTCAAGTGACTTCGCTGGGAAGCGAAGATTCATTGAACGCACAACTTGTATATCTCGCCGGAGTAACAAGGTTTTTTCAGAAAAACAGGTTGCGGTCACCCCTTTTTTTGACTAACACGGAACAAACTACGCCTTTGGAAAGAAAGAGGTCAAGGAAAGAAGATTGCCATTTTTTCGTATGAATTGATATGATTACGAAAAAGAACGCCGCGGTCTGCCTGCCGTTGGACATCTGTTCTCGGAGAAGCGTTGTCTGTCGGCAAAGCGTAATGGAACGGAGCAGAACCTTTTCATTATCGCTAAGCGGAGACGGCGTTTGACAATCCCTTTCCCGGTAGGCGGCTTTTGCATTCCCGGTGTTTTTTCAGGCGTGTCACGGAACAAGCCGGCGTTTGCGGGAAGCATGTAAAAGCCAAGTACCCTGTTCCAACATCAGATCCTGCAAGGGGGAGACATGGACGCTTTCATGAGCTGGCTCAAATCGGTTAATGATATCGTCTGGGGACCGGGAATGCTCGTACTGCTTGTCGGTACGGGCCTGTATCTGACGATCGGATTGAAATTCTTTACCTTCCGTAATTTCTTCAGAGGGATGAAAAACCTGTGGGCAGGGCGTAACAACCAGTCCGAGCAGGGAGAGATTTCCCCCTTCAACGCACTGATGACCGCGCTTGCCGCCGATATCGGGACAGGCAACATCGTCGGCGTATCCACGGCTATTTTCGTTGGGGGACCCGGAGCGTTGTTCTGGATGTGGGTGACCGCGCTTGTGGGCATGGCCACCAAATTCAGCGAAGTTTTGCTTTCCGTTCATTTCCGCGAAAAGACCCCTGCCGGAAACTGGGTAGGCGGCGCGATGTACTTTATCAAGAATGGACTCGGGCCCAAATGGATGTGGCTCGGTTCGTGCTTCGCGCTGTTCGGTATCGTGGCCTGTATCGGTACGGGAGCCATGGTGCAGGGCAACTCCATCGGTGAGGCCGTTCAGGCCAACCTTTCCATTCCCACATGGGCTTCCGCCCTGCTGCTCTTCCTGCTGGCGGGAGCGGTGCTTATCGGCGGCGTGAAGCGCATCGGCGCGGTGGCGGGCAAGATTGTGCCTGCGATGGCGGTAGTCTACGTGGTCATTTCCCTCATTGTCATCGTGCTCCATATCGATCAGCTTCCCCGCGTTCTTGCGTGGGTGGTTTCCGAAGCCTTCACGCCCACGGCCGCCGAGGGCGGCTTTGCCGGAGCCACCGTCATGATGGCTATCCGCATGGGCATGGCCCGCGGCATTTTCTCCAACGAGGCGGGCCTCGGCACGGCTCCCATGGCCCACGCGGCGGCGACCAGCGCGTCTCCTCTGGTGCAGGCCTCCATCGGCATGCTCGATACCTTTATCGACACCATCATCGTGTGCACCATGACCGGCTTCGCCATCCTCGTGACCGGACAGTGGACCTCGGGCCTGACCGGTGCCGCCATGACCTCCGCCGCCTTTGAAAGCACGCTGCCCGGCATCGGCGGCATCGCGGTGACGGTTTGCCTCACCTTCTTCGCCTTCACCACCGCGCTCGGCTGGTGCGTATACGGCGAACGCTGCGCCATCTACTTTTTTGGCGACAAGGGACAGATCCCCTTCCGCATCATCTACTGCCTCGCGATTCCCGTGGGCGTGCTCACGCAGCTTGACGTGGTGTGGATTGTTGCCGACACATGCAACGCGCTGATGGCCATCCCCAACCTTATCGCCATCCTGCTGCTCAGCCCCGTGCTGTTCCGCCTTGTAAAGGAAGACCAGTCCCGGGATACCATCTTCAAGCACTAGCTGTTCGGCTTTGTGATTCGCCAAAAAAAGGGGCTTCCGGCTTTGGAGGCCCTTTTTTTCGGCTACGTTCGGGCTGCCGTTGCGGAGCGGAAGGGGAAAATGCACACAAAGACGGCTCATCCCCTTGCCAAAGAAAAAAAGTTAGGCTAGGAGAACGTCTGCGCCGTTTCGGGTGCACTCCTGCCTTTTCAGCTACGCTTTTTTCCCCTCTTTTTACCCAGCGTTCAATGCGGCTGTGCCGCATATCGTGTCCTGTCGTCACGACGGGACCTTATAGCATTCGGCACATGCCGGACAGATTCATCCACTCCCAAAAACAAGTATCGGAACCTATGCGGAAGAAGAAAGTTGCCACGGAGGAGGTTCAGGAAGGCGCAACAATGAGCCTGACCGAACTGAAGAACATGAGCATGCCCGTGCTCATGGAACTTGCGGAAAAGTACGAAATCGAGAACGCCAGCTCCATGCGGAAGCAGGAGCTTATCTTTGCGATGCTGCAGGCCTGCGCGTCCCGGAGCGGTGCCATTTATGGTGACGGGGTGCTGGAAATCCTGCCTGACGGCTACGGATTCCTGCGGTCGCCGCTGTCGAGCTACATGCCCGGCCCGGATGACATTTATGTTTCTCCCTCGCAGATCCGGCGTTTCTACTTGCGCAAGGGCGATGTCGTTTCGGGGCAGATCCGTCCCCCGAAAGAGGGCGAACGCTACTTTGCGCTGCTCAAGGTCAAGGAAATCGGTTTTGAACCCCCCGAAAACGCCCGCCATGTGGTTCTGTTTGACAACCTGACCCCCATCTATCCCGATCGCCGCCTGATTATGGAAAACGGCGACAAGAACCTTTCCTGCCGGGTCATCGACCTCATGTCTCCCGTGGGACGCGGACAGCGTGGCGTTATCGTCGCTCCTCCCCGTACCGGCAAGACCATCCTGCTCCAGAATATCGCCAATTCCATCAATGCGAACCATCCCGAAGTCTACCTGATCGTACTGCTCATCGACGAGCGGCCCGAGGAAGTGACGGACATGGAGCGCACGGTCAAGAATGCCGAAGTCGTCAGCTCGACGTTCGACGAACCTCCGCAGCGTCATGTTCAGGTTTGTGAAATGGTGCTGGAAAAGGCGAAGCGTCTCGTGGAGCGCAAGCGCGACGTCGTCATCCTGCTGGACTCCATTACCCGTCTCGGACGCGCCTACAATGCGGTAACGCCGTCCTCCGGGCGCGTGCTTTCCGGTGGCCTTGACGCCAACGCCCTCCAGCGTCCGAAGCGGTTCTTCGGCGCGGCCCGCAACATCGAGGGCGGCGGCAGCCTGACCATCATCGCCACGGCCCTCATCGATACCGGCTCCCGCATGGACGAGGTCATCTTTGAAGAGTTCAAGGGAACCGGCAACATGGAAATCTATCTTGACCGCCATCTGGCGGAAAAGCGCGTGTTCCCCGCCATCGACATCAACCGTACCGGAACCCGCAAGGAGGATCTGCTGCTGTCCGACGACGTGCTCAAGCGCGTGTGGATCCTGCGAAAGATCCTTGCGCCCATGTCGTCCATCGACAGCATGGAGTTCCTCCTCGACAAGATGCGCGGCACCAAGTCGAACGACGATTTCATCAACGCCATGAGCAAATAGCCTTTTGCGGGACATCGGGGCGTTGCCCCGAACCCGCCGGGGGGATGATTTTCCCCCGAGTCCCTTCCGCCGTCATGTTGCGGCAGGGGCACAAAAGAACAGGCTGGAGTTTTCGCTCCAGCCTGTTCTTTTGTGCGGAAAGGAAAAAAACGGCCTATTCTCCGGCTTCCTTCTGAAGACGGGAAACGAGCTGTTCCATGTTGGCGATGCGGGAAACCTTCCAGCCATCCTTGGTAGGCGTCATGCCCAGATCGACCTTGTAGTCCCGTCCGTTGCCGAAGTCATGGATGGTGGCGGGAAGGACGGTCATGGTATCCCCGGCGTTCCGGGCGGAACCGCGTACACGCAGTTCCTTGCGTCCGGTGGAAACCTCACCGAAGAGGGGGGCAAGCAGCCCCTTTGGTTTGGCTCCGGCCTTGGGCTTTCCCGCGAAGAAGCCGGATTCGATGCCGGAACGGGCGAAGGTTCCGGTTTCCTGCACCAGCAGCGACTTGATCTGCTTCGCCATCGAAGGGTCCTGCACCGAGGCGACCATGAGGGCGAGCATGGGCGGAAGTTTGGAGGTATCGACCCTTCCGGCCTTTTGGAGGCTGGCGATCAGTGCGGAGGCACTTTGATCGATGAGGGCATCCACATCCACATGGCGTTCAAAGGTGGCGAGATCGCTGGTGTCGATGGCCCGCTGGATGGTCTGGAGGGTGGCCTCGGGAGTCTGGCGGGCAGCCAGCGCGGGAAGGGCGGCGAACAGCAGCAGGCACAGCGCAAAGGCCGGGCCAAGCGTTTTGGCGATCATTGAGAAGCTCCTGAGGCGGCTGCGGCCTCGAACTGTCCTGCGAGATCGCGGAACAGGTTGGCGGCCTGTCCTGCGGCCGCAAGTTTGTTTGGATTGTCGTGGGCACGCCGCTCGATCCATGCGGCGGTGTAGAGCAGGGTGCCGTCATCAAGCTGCCGGGCTTCCGGGGTCTGCTTGAGCAGCTGGACAAAGGCGGTGCGGGCCTTTTCCCGTGCGATGACCGCCCGCTGGTATTGCTGCCCCTTGGCGGCCATCTGCTGGCGGAGAGTGGCGTATCTCGTCAGCTCGCCGTTTGTTCTGGCCTCGTCGGAAGCGAAGGTCAGCTCTGAATACTGGGCGTTGGCATCCACGACCGCCTGCGCCGCATTCTTGAGCTTTGCCATCTGGATGTTGAAGTCCGGCATGGAGGCAAGGGCCTGCAATGCGCCGGCAATCCCCTGAAACTGCCTTGCGTACAGCCTGAGGCATTCGCTCCGCTGGGCGGGGGTCAGGACGGTTCCCTTTTCGTGGGGGGCCGATACGCTGCGGTTGACGGCTTCCATGAAGCGGTCGATGTACAGCTTGTAGATGGCCTCCATCATGCCGGGGGTAAAGAGGTGTTCGAGCGCGGCGGCGCGTCCGGCCGGGAGATCGTCGCCGATCCATGCCAGCCCGGTCATGCCAACCCCGTACCGGAGGTTCGCACCCTGGAGGCTTGAGGAGAGCCTGCCGCCGCGGCCGGGAGTGGCGGCGGGGACATAGTGGGAAACCATCCAGTCCGCAAGGTCGTCGATGAAGGCGATGCGGACAACCTGATCATCCTTGCGCCCGGCGTCGGACGGGGGCTGCGTGCCGCTGTCCACAGGGCCGCGCACTTCCGCGCCGCCCGGCTGGACAGGCCGCTGTTCGGAGAGGGCTTCGTCCAGCTCTGCGGGGGTTTCGATGGGGGAATGGTACTTTGGCGGAGCCCCGGGAAGGCTGTTGCCCGCGATGGCTCCGATATCCGGCGGGGATGGCGGCGAGATTTTCTTGTCGAGGAAGCCCGAAATCATACCTGCTGCGGATTTTTCCAGTTCAGCTACACGATTGCAGAACTCGTTGCGGGCGTCAGGATCGCGGGCCAGCCAGAACCATCCCACCACACCCGCGAGCAGAACAAGGATCAGCAGGGCCAGTCCGTGATGATGCCCCTTTCCCCGTTCGTCTTCCGGCTCGTTTTTGTCCGTGCGATAGCGGTTTGGCGTGCTCATGCATCCTCCGTGTCTCTCCCCCGGTGCTGCGGGGGTTGGTGCAGGTTTCAAACACTGCGCGCAAGATAGCGCATTTCAGTGAGGCTGTGAAGCGTTCGTGCGGAAGTGAATGGCGAAATCTTGTTGTTTCGGTACGTTGTGATGGATAGATTCCGTGCGGAACGGGTATGCCGCGACTGTGAAAAAAAGAATCACGCCGGGAGTCTTGACCTTTCGGAAAACTGGATTCATTGATGTACAGTAGGCAATGGCATTTCGCGCATAGGCAACCACCTTTTACCTAGGGAGCACAATCATGGGATGCTGCTGCAACGACAAGAAAGAAGGCAAGAAGCAGGGACGCCAGACCCCCGACTGCATGGCCAGCAAGAGCACCGTCGTCACCACGCCGGAAGGTGATGAGGTCGAGGTTCATTTCAATATGGCAACCGGTGAGGTGAGCTATCCCTCGAAGAAGGACGGCAAGGGCGATCCGGAAAAAGGCTGTGGCTGCGGCTGTTCGAAGTAGGTGTCCAGCGTTTTTTTGTTGATTTTGGAGAGGCGCGACGGCATTGCCCGTTGCGCCTCTTTCCGTATCGGGTTGCCCGGGGCACGGCGTAACGTTTTCCGGCGCGTCCGGCAGGCGTTACGGATGCCGCCCCGTGTACCTAGAAGCGTCCGAAATGGATGCGCGAGAAATCCAGATCCGCATCGGTGTACGCGGGTTTCTCTTCCGCCTTGTGCCCGATGGCGATGGCGTTCAGGACGCCGAAGCGTTCGGGAATACCCAGCTCCTTTCGAAACGCCTCTTCCGAAGATCCCCCGTCGCCTTCCCGGAGGCGGAGCTGAATCCATGTGGAACCAAGCCCGAGGGCAACGGCTTCCAGCTGCACCAGCATGGTGGCAATGGCGGCTTCCTCGACCCAGGTGTCGGTTTTTTCCTTGTCCCCGATCATGACGAGGACGAGCGGCGCGGTTTGCAGCGGCACGGTTCCGTGCTTCTTATACGTTTTCAGCCGGGCGATGGTGTCCTTGTCCTGAACCACGATGCACTCAAAAGCCTTTTTGCCCATGCCGGAAGGCGCGAGCAGAGCGGCCTTGAGGAGCTTGTCGAGATCCTCCCGCGAAACAGGTTCGTCCGTAAACTTGCGGATGCTGCGGCGTGTTTTCAAGAATGCAATCATGACAGTCTCCTTGAGCTTGAAAAAGGTGCGGCGGGCATCTCTCCTGCCGGTGCGGGGAGCAGGTGCCGGGTGCCGAAGTCAGCTTTTTTTGAAAGGCAAAGGCCCGGTGCGGCTTCGGCGGCAAAAAAAGTATTTTTTCATTCTGTAAAGAATTGTTGCCCTTTTTTATAATGAACACAAGCGAACATCGATGATTCTCTCTTTTTCATAAAAGGGTTGCCTCTAAATAATCTAATGAATAAAAAGGGTTGAGCGTTCAACCAGTGAAAAAAGGACGCGGATGGGGTATACTCGCCAGACTGACCTGTCCGCGAGGCCCGCCGATGGAGGAAAATCGTAAGGAAAGCAATCCGTTCGGTTTCTTCGGCAACATGCAGCGTCAGAAGTTCTAGCTGTGGAGAGACGCATGCTCAATCTTTCGTTCATCAAGGAAATCGAGAAGATCATCGGCAAGGAGAACGTCCTGACGGGCGAGGCGGATCGTCAGAATTACGCCTACGACGCAGCCGTGCTCCCGCCAGTCATCCCGGGGCTTGTTGTCCGTCCCACACGGACAGAGCAGCTCGGACCGCTCGTGCAGAAATGCTACGAGGAGGGCATCCCCATCACCATCCGCGGTTCGGGTACGAATCTGAGCGGCGGAACCATTCCCGACAGCACGGATGCGGTGGTCATTCTGACCAACAGTCTGGATCGCATCCTCGAAATCAACGAAGAGGAAATGTACGCGGTGGTTGAACCGGGCGTCGTGACGGTGAATCTCACGGCGGCGGTGGCGGCTCGCGGGCTGTTCTACCCTCCGGACCCCGGGTCCATGTCCGTCTCCACCATGGGCGGCAACATTGCGGAAAACTCCGGTGGACTGCGCGGCCTGAAATACGGCACGACCAAGAAATATGTCATGGGCCTCGAAGTCGTGACCGAAACCGGCGAAACCATGAAGACCGGCATGTGCGGGCGGGGCTGCCGGCACGGGTACAACCTCACGGAACTGCTGGTCGCTTCCGAGGGCACGCTGGCCCTGACCAGCAAGGCCGTCCTCAAGCTGGTGATGCCGCCGCAAGCCTCCAAGGCCATGATGGCCATTTTCCCTGACGTACAGCGCGCGTCGCAGGCTGTCGCCGGCATCATCGCCGCGCATGTTGTCCCCTGCACGCTGGAGTTCATGGACAACGCAACCATCAATTACGTTGAAGACTATGTTAATATTGGCCTGCCGCGGGATGCGGGGGCCATTTTGCTTATTGAGGTGGACGGGCATCCTGCACAGGTCGCGGACGAGGCGGCAAGCGTGGAGCGTGTCCTCAAGGATTCCGGAGCCTCCGAGGTTGTGGTAGCCAAGGATGCTGCCGAAAAGACAAAGATTTGGGAAGCCCGCCGCGTGGCTATCCCCGCACTGGCCCGGTGCCGTCCTACGTTGATGCTTGAGGACGCAACCGTGCCGCGCTCCAGGATTCCCGCCATGCTTGAGGCCCTCGACAAGATCGCCGCCCGCCATCGCGTGACCATCGGAACCTTTGGGCACGCCGGAGACGGCAATCTTCATCCTTCCATCCTGTGCGACCGGCGCGACAAGGAAGAGTTTGCGCGTGTGGAAAGGGCCGTCGACGACCTTTTCAATGCGGCGTTGGAACTCGGCGGAACCCTGTCCGGAGAACACGGCATCGGTACCGCCAAAAAGCGTTGGCTGGAGCAGGAAACTTCAAAGGGAACTCTCGGCTACATGCGGCGCATGCGGACGGCTTTTGATCCGAAAAAGCTGCTCAATGCCTCCAAGATTGTCAGCTACTAGGGTTCTTTGGGTCGCCTGCCGGCGCAGACGGTTCCCACGCCGTCGAAGTTCGACTTTTATTTTTGGAAGGAATGCTTCACATGGATGAGCTTACGCAACTTGCCAATGCCCTGATGTCGCTTGACGATAAACTCGCCGCGTGCATGAAGTGCGGCTTTTGTCAGGCGTTTTGTCCCATGTATATGACCACGCGCATAGAGGGCGATCTCACGCGCGGGAAAATTGCCCTTATTGAAAATCTCGCCCACGGCATTATTGAAGATGCCGAAGCCGTAAACGAAAAGCTGTCCCGGTGCCTCTTGTGCGGCTCGTGCCAGGCAAACTGTCCCTCCGGTGTGAAGACCACGGATATTTTCCTTGATGCAAGAGCTATCGTGGCGACCTACCTTGGGTTGTCCGCCGCAAAAAAGGCGGCATTCCGCATGTTGCTCCCCAATCCGCGGCTGTTCGGCACGCTGATGCGCCTGAGTGCCCCGTTCCAGAAGCTCCTTTTGCAGGACGCGGGCAAACCCCAAAATACGGTATGCGCCCCGTTGCTCAAGCCCGTGCTTGGCGAACGCCATATGCCCAAGCTGGCGGCAAAGCCTCTGCACAGCACGGTGGGCAGCCTGAATACCCCGCGCGGGAAGAGCCGCCTCAAGGTAGCCTTCTTTCCCGGCTGTTTGGGCGACAAGGTATACACCACTATGGCGGAAGCCTGCCTCAAGGTTTTCGACTACCATGAAATCGGGGTGTTCCTGTCCGACAACTTCTCCTGCTGCGGCATGCCCGCGCTGGCTTCCGGCGACAGGCAGGGCTTTGAGGGGATGGTTCGGCACAATGTGGATATCCTCAAGGATCAGCAGTTTGACTATATTGTGACGCCCTGTTCGTCGTGCACCGTAGCCATCGGCGAGCTGTGGCCCCAATATGCGGAAAACCTCCCGCCGAGCTACCGCGACGCCATCAACGCGATTGCTCCGAAAGCCATAGATATCAATGCGCTGCTTGTTGATGTGCTGCATGTTGCGCCCAAATCCGCCGCCAAGGGCCAGACACGGGTGACCTACCATGAATCCTGCCATCTCCAGAAATCGCTTGGGGTGAGCAAGCAGCCGCGGGATCTTATCCAGATGAACCCCAGTTATACGCTGGTTGAAATGGCGGAGGCCAACCGCTGCTGTGGCTGCGGCGGGTCGTTTACATTGTCCCACTATGATCTCTCCGCCCAAATGGGGCAGCGCAAGCGTGACAACGTCATTGCCAGTGGCGCGGATGTGGTCGCAACGGGCTGCCCGGCCTGCATGATGCAGCTTTCGGACATGCTGTCCCGGAACAACGATCACATTCAGGTGAAACATGTTATTGAAATTTATGCGGAATCGTTAAACCGCTAATACGCTTTCCAACATGCCGGAAAAGGGAAGGCGGATGGTTTTGAAGCCGTCCGCTTTCACCGTTTTTTCGGAATGCATATTTTCAAGATTATAATGTACTGTTTTTGAATGATAAACTAGGGTGGAACAGAAAAAGATCGAAAAAGTTTGCAAAAAGTCGTTGACAGAGCGGGCGCAGAGGTGCA
>CAZIFC010000007.1:0-70276 GCA_964538355.1 uncultured Lawsonia sp.
GCAAAAAGTCGTTGACAGAGCGGGCGCAGAGGTGCATAACCCGTTTTCGCCGCTGCGGGACAAAACGTCACGCGGAGCCGGAAGCCAGAGGGCGGAAGGCGGGGCGAAAAAGTTTTTTGAAAAAAGATGTTGACAACGGAAGGGAGTGGGGATAGGTTTCCGCTTCTGCGCCGGTGAGAAAGCTCGCCGGGCGGTTCGAAAAAAAACTTTCGAATCTTGAAAAAAGTTGTTGACAAGCTGAACAGAGCGGGGTAAGTTCCCGCTTCGCCGCTGACGGAAACGGAGCGGCGGGGGCAAATGCCTCTGGTTCTTTGACAAGTGAAGAGCGAGTTGGGAATAAGAAACTTTGAGTTTTAGCCCATAGAGATATGGGCAAGCTAGTTGTTTTCAATCAACTGGAGAGTTTGATTCTGGCTCAGATTGAACGCTGGCGGCGTGCTTAACACATGCAAGTCGAACGTGAAAGTCCTTCGGGATGAGTAAAGTGGCGCACGGGTGAGTAACGCGTGGATAATCTACCTTTAAGACGGGGATAACGGCTGGAAACGGTCGCTAATACCGGATACGCTCCCGATTTTATCGTTGGGGGGAAAGATGGCCTCTGCTTGCAAGCTATCGCTTAGAGATGAGTCCGCGTCCCATTAGCTAGTTGGTGAGGTAACGGCTCACCAAGGCAACGATGGGTAGCCGGTCTGAGAGGATGACCGGCCACACTGGAACTGGAACACGGCCCAGACTCCTACGGGAGGCAGCAGTGGGGAATATTGCGCAATGGGCGAAAGCCTGACGCAGCGACGCCGCGTGAGGGATGAAGGTTTTCGGATCGTAAACCTCTGTCAGGGGGGAAGAAACCCCCATGTGCTAATATCACATGGGCTTGACGGTACCCCCAAAGGAAGCACCGGCTAACTCCGTGCCAGCAGCCGCGGTAATACGGAGGGTGCAAGCGTTAATCGGAATCACTGGGCGTAAAGCGCACGTAGGCGGCTTGGTAAGTCAGGGGTGAAATCCCACAGCTCAACTGTGGAACTGCCTTTGATACTGCCAGGCTTGAGTACCGGAGAGGGTGGCGGAATTCCAGGTGTAGGAGTGAAATCCGTAGATATCTGGAGGAACACCGGTGGCGAAGGCGGCCACCTGGACGGTAACTGACGCTGAGGTGCGAAAGCGTGGGTAGCAAACAGGATTAGATACCCTGGTAGTCCACGCTGTAAACGATGGGTGCTGGGTGCTGGGATGTATGTCTCGGTGCCGTAGCTAACGCGATAAGCACCCCGCCTGGGGAGTACGGTCGCAAGGCTGAAACTCAAAGAAATTGACGGGGGCCCGCACAAGCGGTGGAGTATGTGGTTTAATTCGATGCAACGCGAAGAACCTTACCCAGGCTTGACATCTAGGGAACCCTTCGGAAATGAAGGGGTGCCTTTCGAGGAGCCCTAAGACAGGTGCTGCATGGCTGTCGTCAGCTCGTGCCGTGAGGTGTTGGGTTAAGTCCCGCAACGAGCGCAACCCCTATCTTTAGTTGCCATCAGGTAAAGCTGGGCACTCTAGAGAGACCGCCCCGGTCAACGGGGAGGAAGGTGGGGACGACGTCAAGTCATCATGGCCCTTACGCCTGGGGCTACACACGTACTACAATGGCGCGCACAAAGGGCAGCAAGACCGCGAGGTGGAGCCAATCCCAAAAAACGCGTCTCAGTCCGGATTGGAGTCTGCAACTCGACTCCATGAAGTCGGAATCGCTAGTAATTCGAGATCAGCATGCTCGGGTGAATGCGTTCCCGGGCCTTGTACACACCGCCCGTCACACCACGAAAGTCGGTTTTACCCGAAGCCGGTGAGCTAACTAGCAATAGAGGCAACCGTCTACGGTAGGGCCGATGATTGGGGTGAAGTCGTAACAAGGTAGCCGTAGGGGAACCTGCGGCTGGATCACCTCCTTTATAGGAAATCAATTCCCAACTCGCTCTTCACTTGCAAGGAACAAGGGCCAGCCCAGAGTTCTTTGAGAAGAAATAATGATGTCAGGGCCTGTAGCTCAGGTGGCTAGAGCGCACGCCTGATAAGCGTGAGGTCGAAAGTTCAAGTCTTTCCAGGCCCACCACCTTATCGGGGGTATAGCTCAGCTGGGAGAGCATCTGCTTTGCACGCAGAGGGTCGACGGTTCGATTCCGCCTACCTCCACCATTTTGACATCGGACGAGTCCATGATTGGTCGTTGACGCAAGCGATTGCGGTAGCCATCCAGACATGGTCTGGTCGCGACAGCTGGAAACACCAGCGGTTGCTGCTCATTTACAATTGAATAGGGGAACGGGAAGGGAATAGTAAAGTTCTTGAGAAATAAGATATCAAGGGCAACAGGTGAATGCCTTGGCGCTGAGAGGCGATGAAAGACGTGGTAAGCTGCGATAAGCATCGGGGAGGAGCTAAACATCCTATGAGCCGGTGATTTCTGAATGGGGAAACCCGCTGGGAGTCATGTCCCAGCATCCTGGACTGAATACATAGGTCCAGTGAAGCCAACCCGGGGAAGTGAAACATCTCAGTACCCGGAGGAAGAGAAATCAAACGAGACTCCCAAAGTAGCGGCGAGCGAAATGGGAAGAGCCCAAACCGAGTGGTTTCGACCATTCGGGGTTGTAGGGCCGGCATACGCGATTCTGGAGTAGGCAGGGGAAGTGAGCTGGAAAGCTCTGCCATAGCGAGTGATAGCCTCGTACCCGAAACCGAAAAGGACGCAGCCGGTACCTGAGTACTGCGAGGCACGTGAAACCTCGTGGGAATCTAGGGGGACCATCCTCTAAGGCTAAGTACTCCTCAGCGACCGATAGTGAACTAGTACCGTGAGGGAAAGGTGAAAAGAACCCCTGTTAGGGGAGTGAAATAGAATCTGAAACCTGTTGCCTACAAGCTGCGAGAGCTGCTTTTGCAGTGATCGCGTGCCTTTTGTATAATGAGTCAGCGAGTTACTCTAACGTGCGAGGTTAAGCGCAAGCGTAGCCGTAGTGAAAGCGAGGCTGAATAGGCCGACAAGTACGTTGGAGTAGACCCGAAACCGGGTGATCTATCCATGAGCAGGTTGAAGCAAGGGTAAAGCCTTGTGGAGGACCGAACCGTCAACGGCTGAAAACGTTCCGGATGACTTGTGGATAGGGGTGAAAGGTCAATCAAACCCGGTGATAGCTGGTTCTCCCCGAAATATATTGAGGTATAGCCTCGGGAATTGATTAGCGGAGGTAAAGCACTGACAGAGCTAGGGGTCCTACCAGATTACCAAACTCTATCAAACTCAGAATGCCGCTTAATTGTATCCCGGGAGTCAGACGGCGGGTGCGAAGGTTCGTCGTCAAAAGGGAAACAGCCCAGATCAACAGCTAAGGTCTCCAAATTCATACTCAGTGGTGAAGGTGGTGGAACCGTTTAGACAGCCAGGACGTTGGCTTAGAAGCAGCCATCGTTTAAAGAAAGCGTAATAGCTCACTGGTCTAATGGTTCTGCGCCGAAAATGTAACGGGGCTAAGTATGGTACCGAAGCTTTGGCAACTCCTTTGGAGTTGGGTAGGGGAGCGTTCGCTACGGGCTGAAGGTGTGTCGGAAGGCATGCTGGACTGTAGTGAAGTGATTATGCTGACATGAGTAACGATAAAATATGTGAAAAACATATTCGCCGAAAACCCGAGGTTTCCTGGGTAAAGGTAATCTTCCCAGGGTGAGTCGGATCCTAAGGTGAGGGTGAAAGCCGTAGCCGATGGTAAACAGGTTAATATTCCTGTACTTGTTGTGTAGCGCGATGGAGGGACGCAGGAAGATAGGCAGGCCGGGTGTTGGATATCCCGGTGCAAGCGTGTAGGAATATCCGGTAGGCAAATCCGCCGGACGAATCTGAGACGCGAGTCCGTGGGCGTAAGCCCTGAAGCTGTTGAGTCTATGCTGCCAAGAAAAGCTCCTAAGTTTATCCACAGCAATCCGTACCGCAAACCAACTCAGGTGGGTGGGATGAATAATCCAAGGCGCTCGAGAGAACTCTGGCCAAGGAACTCGGCAAAATAACCCCGTAACTTCGGAAGAAGGGGTGCTCTTTAGGGTGACATGTTTTACATATGAAGCCCCGGAGAGCCGCAGTGAATTGGTGGTGGCGACTGTTTACTAAAAACATAGGTCTGTGCGAAGTCCTAAAGACGACGTATACGGACTGACGCCTGCCCGGTGCTGGAAGGTTAAAAGGAGGAGTCAGCGCAAGCGAAGCTCCGAATTGAAGCCCCAGTAAACGGCGGCCGTAACTATAACGGTCCTAAGGTAGCGAAATTCCTTGTCGGGTAAGTTCCGACCTGCACGAATGGCGTAACGATCTCCACACTGTCTCGGCCAGAGACTCGGTGAAATTGCAGTCGCGGTGAAAATTCCGTGTACCCGCAGAAAGACGGAAAGACCCTGTGCACCTTTACTATAGCTTGACATTGGATTTTGGGCCTACATGTGTAGGATAGGTGGGAGGCAGTGAACCCTGTACGCCAGTATGGGGGGAGCCAACGTTGAAATACCACCCTTGTATGTTTAAGATCCTAACGTCTACCAGTAATCCTGGAGACAGACAGTGTCTGGCGGGTAGTTTGACTGGGGCGGTCGCCTCCTAAAGAGTAACGGAGGCATGCAAAGGTTCCCTCAGCCTGATCGGAAACCAGGCGCTGAGTGCAAACGCATAAGGGAGCTTGACTGTAAGAGAGACATCTCGAACAGGAACGAAAGTTGGCGTTAGTGATCCGGTGGTCCCGAATGGAAGGGCCATCGCTCATTGGATAAAAGGTACGCCGGGGATAACAGGCTGATCGCATCCAAGAGTTCACATCGACGATGCGGTTTGGCACCTCGATGTCGGCTCATCACATCCTGGGGCTGAAGCAGGTCCCAAGGGTACGGCTGTTCGCCGTTTAAAGTGGTACGCGAGCTGGGTTTAAAACGTCGTGAGACAGTTTGGTCCCTATCTTCTGTGGGCGAAGGAGAATTGAGAGGGCCTGTCCCTAGTACGAGAGGACCGGGATGGACGCACCCCTGGTGATCCTGTTGTCGCGCCAGCGGCATAGCAGGGTAGCTATGTGCGGAAGGGATAACCGCTGAAAGCATCTAAGCGGGAAGCCTGCCTCAAGATAAGTTCTCCCCTCGAAAGAGCTGAAGGGCCCAGGTAGACTACCTGGTCGATAGGCTGGAGGTGTAAGCGTGGCGACATGCTCAGCTGACCAGTACTAATAGCCCGAGCGGCTTATTTATCAAAAACTTTCCCCTTCCCACCCCCTATCAATTAATATTACATAGAGATTTGTCTTGGTGTTCATGGAGGAGAGGGTACACCCGATCCCATTCCGAACTCGGTAGTTAAGCTCTCCATCGTCGATGATACTGCGCATTCTTACGTGGGAAAGTAGAACAACGCCAAGACTTTATTTCCAGAAAGGCCTTCCAAACGAAGGCCTTTCTGTTTTTGTATGCCCTTCCCCTGCACGCACTCCCCCCTCCCCTTTCCTCCCGTTTGCTGCATTTTTCTTCCTTCTCCTGCCTCTCTTTTCCTCACACGCTCTCTCTTCCTCGCCTCTGCCATCCCCGCTGTCCTCGCTCCCCGGGGCACAATCCTTCCCCACCTCCCAGCTCATCCTTCTTAAAAGCATGAATCCCTGCGTGGTTGCGTATCGTTTTTCCGTACATTTTTTGTCCCACAGCAGATTTGATCGCGGGTTCTCCCAGTGCGGGACAACTATCAGTATGTATGCTAATACCGACCGCCGCAGCCGGAACGTTGGTTTCCGGTCAACTTTTCAAATCGGATCGATTCTTATGCAAAGCAAGCTGGGCTGTTACATCATTGCCGTTGCCGTCATCACGGTGTGGAGTACGACGTTTGTTTCTACCAAGCTTCTTTTACGGACGCTCAGCCCGGAAGAGATCATGTTTTATCGGCATGTGCTTGCCTATCTTTCCTTGCTGGCAGCCTATCCGCATTTTCACCGTTCGGGCGGCTGGCGTGAGGAGCTGCTGTTCATGGGCGCGGGGATTTTTGGAAGCACCCTGTACTTTTTGACGGAAAATTATGCGCTCAAGTTCAGTACGGCGACCAATGTAGGGCTGCTGCTTGCCACCACCCCGATGTTGACCGCCATTGTGGCGCGTTTTCTTACAAAGGGGGAACCGTTCAACAGGCAGCTTGGCGCAGGGTTCTGTATTGCTTTTCTGGGGGTGGCCCTCGTTATCTTTAACGGGCATTTTGTTTTGCAGCTGCATCCAGCCGGGGATATTCTCGCGTTGGCGGCGGGGCTTTCATGGGCACTGTATTCCACAATGGTCAAGAAGATCGGCACGCGCTATAACGGGATGTATATTACCAGAAAAATTTTCTTTTACGCTATCGTGACCATGCTCCCCGTGCTGGCTTTTGGGGATTTCCGCTTTGAATTTACGCGGCTGGCCAATCCGACCGTCTACCTGAACTTGGTCTTTCTTGGCGTTGTGGCTTCTTCGCTCTGCTTTCTGATCTGGAGCAAGATCATCTGGAAGATCGGCCCGGTGGCGGTCAACAATTTTATTTATCTCATGCCGTTCATCACCATGCTTGCCGCGTGGCTTCTTTTAGGGGAGCAGCTGACGCCTATAGCCGTCTTCGGCGGTGTGGTCATCCTTGCGGGGGTCTGGGTTTCCACCCGTGCCAGCCAATAAAATGAGTGCAATAACGGGGTGTTTTCATACTCCGTCTTGTCCTGCAACCGAGTGGAGGGCCAGCTGTTCCGTCATGAGATCGGCACTTTTTTGTGCGAATGATTTCTGGTAGGCTTTGCTCCCCGCAGCGTCTTGGGCAAGGGCTTCAAGGCGGATTTGCATCGCGTACCTCAATCCGGCTGGAGGCGTATGGCACGTTTTTTTATTGATCGTCCGGTATTTGCATGGGTTATCTCCATTCTGATCATGATGTCGGGCGTGGTTTCGATTTTTCAGCTGCCCGTGACGCAATATCCCCGTATCGCGCCGCCGGTGGTGACCATTACCGCGAAATATTCGGGCGCGTCGGCGCAAACCCTTGAAGATACCGTTACCCAGCTTATAGAGCAAAAGCTCAACGGCATTGATGGGCTGCTGTATATCAGCTCTACAAGTGACGCCTCAGGCCGGGTGTCTATCCGGTTGACCTTCGATCCCGACACCAATCCTGATGTGGCCCAGATGCAGGTACAGAACAAGCTGCAGCTCGCCATGTCCTCGCTGCCTGAAGACGTGACCCGGCAGGGCCTGACGGTGACCAAGGTGGCGGACAGCTACCTCCAGATGTACGCGTTCGTATCCGCCAACGACTCCATGAGCGCGGCAGACCTGTGCGACTTCGTCGGTTCGGTCATTCTCGATCCGTTGAGCCGTGTGGAGGGCGTGGGCGAAGTCTCGCTGTTCGGTGCGCCGTATGCCATGCGGATTTGGCTGGACCCCTCGAAACTCCACTCCTTCAAGCTGACCCCTTCCGACGTGATCAGCGCGATCAAGGTGCAGAACAAGCAGATCTCGCTTGGGGAGGTGGGAAGCACGCCCATCGAGAGCGGGCAGCAGCTCAACGTGAAGATCAAGGCGCAGCGGCAGCTGACCTCCGTTTCGGAATTCGAGCGGATTCTGCTCCGCGTGAACCGGGACGGCTCGACGGTCCGCCTCCGTGACGTGGCCCGGGTGGAGCTTGGGCAGGAGAGCTATGCGTCTTCGGCCCGCTACAACGGCAAGCCCGCGGCAGGGGTGGGCATCAAGCTGGCTTCGGACGCCAACGCGCTCAAGACTTCGGAGGCCGTTGCCGCTTTTCTGGAAGCGATGCGGCCCTATTTTCCGCATGGCGTAGAGGTGGTTTCCCCCTACGATACGGTTCCGTTTATCCGGCTGTCGATTCTTGAAGTCGTCAAGACCCTGCTTGAAGCCATTGCGCTGGTTTTTATTGTTCTGTATCTGTTCCTCCAAAATATCCGGGCAACGCTCATCCCCTCGCTGGCGGTTCCCGTGGTTCTGCTTGGCACCTTCGGGGTCATGGCGGCCTTTGGGTTCAGCATCAACACGCTCACCATGTTCGGGATGGTGCTCGCCATCGGCTTGCTGGTGGATGATGCCATCGTGGTTGTGGAAAACGTGGTCCGCGTCATGCATGAGGACGCCCTGCCTCCACGCGAGGCGACCATCCGCACCATGCAGCAGATTACCGGCGCGCTCATAGGGGTGGCGGCGGTGCTGTCCGCCGTGTTTGTGCCGATGGCCTTTTTCGGGGGCACGGTAGGGGCCATCTACCGCCAGTTTTCGTTGACCATCGTTTCGGCGATGGTGCTTTCCGTTGTGGTGGCTGTCGTGCTGACGCCCGTGCTGTGCGCCACCTTTCTCAAGCCGGGGAACCATATTTCCCAGCACGGTTTTTTCGGCTGGTTCAACCGCTCTTTCGACCGGGCCACGATAGGCTATCGAAACCTTGTCGGCGTGGCTGTCCGCCGGGGCGGGCGGCTGATGATCCTGTATCTGGCCCTGCTCGCGTGCGGAGGCTGGCTGCTGTGGCGGATGCCCACGGCCTTTTTGCCTGACGAGGATCAGGGCATCCTGACGGTTCAGATCCAGCTTGGGCCAGGAGCCACGGAAACAGAGACCCTCAAGGTCGTCGAGCGGGTGGAGCGGTACTTTCTTGAAAACGAGAAAGACGTGGTGCACGGCATGATGCTGACGCTCGGCCGCTCTTCCGGCGGCAAGGGCCAGAGTGCGGCGCAGGGGAATATCCGCCTTCGGGACTGGAGCGAGCGCGATGCGCCGGAGCTGCGGGTCAGGGCCATCATCGACCGTGCGAATGCCGCGTTTTCGTCGATCCGCAATGCGCGGGTGTTCGTCTCCGCGCCCCCGGCAATCCGCTCTCTGGGCAACGCGACGGGGTTCGACTTTGAATTGCAGGATCAGGCCGGGCTTGGGCATGAGGCCCTCATCGCGGCGCGCGATCAGCTTATCGGTCTGGCCCGGCGCAGCCCGTTGCTGCGAAACGTCAGAGCCTACGGGCAGGATGACGCTCCGCAGCTTGAAGTCGTCCTTGATCAGGAAAAGGCCGGAGCCTTCGGCCTGAATATTGATGCTGTCAATGCGGATCTGGCAGCCGCCTGGGGTGGCAAATATGTCAACGACTTTGTGGACCGTAGCCGCGTCAAGAAAGTGTATGTGCAGGCCGACGGGCCATTCCGCATGCTGCCGGAAGATTTCGGGCGGTGGCACTTCCGCAACAGCGAGGGTGAGATGGTCCCCTTTTCCTCCATCGGAGAGGCCTACTGGACCTACGGGCCTATGCAGCTTGAACGCTATAACGGCGTTTCGGCAGTGCGGATACAGGGACGGGCCGCTGCCGGGGAAAGCTCGGGAACGGCAATGCTGGAAATGGAACGCCTGATGCGGGAGCTGCCCGAGGGGATCGGATACCAGTGGACGGGCATGTCGTTTCAGGAGCGGCTTTCCGGCTCTCAGGCTCCCTTCCTGTATGCCCTGTCCATTGCCGTGGTGTTTCTCTGCCTTGCCGCGCTGTATGAAAGCTGGAGCATTCCGCTGGCGGTCATTCTCGTGGTTCCGCTCGGCGTGCTCGGGGCTGTGGCGGCTACCGGCGCGCGGGGCTTGTCCAACGACATCTATTTTCAGATCGGCCTGCTGGCAACCATCGGGCTTTCCGCAAAGAACGCCATCCTGATTGTGGAGTTTGCCCGCGAGCTGCACCGGCAGGGCGCAAGCCTTGTCGATGCGGCGGTGGAAGCCTCCCGCCTGCGCCTGCGCCCCATCCTGATGACCTCGCTGGCCTTTCTTATCGGCGTACTGCCGCTGGCCGTGAGCAAGGGGGCCGGTTCCGGCAGCCAGAACGCCATCGGCACGGGCGTCATGGGAGGAACCTTTTCCGCAACCGTGTTTGGGATCTTGTTTGTTCCTGTGTTTTTCGTAGTCGTCTTTCGCCTGCTTTCGCGCGTGGGCGGAACCGGGAAAGGCAGGGCAGGGAAAAAAGATATCATGCCTTGACTTTAACGGGTTCGGCGGTACTCTAGGGACAAACCCTCGTGTCTGTCGAACTCGTTATGCAGGAGAAGCCTTATGGAGATGAAGAAGATCCTTTGCGCTGTCGATTTGCAGGACAAGATCAACCCGGCCGTCGAATACACGAAAATGTTCGCGGAGGTTACGGACGCTTCAATCGTGCTGATTTACGTTATTTCGTCTCGGTCCACCTATGAGAACCTGCAGATCCCCGTGGAAGAAATCGTGAAGGGGATGCGGGCCATCTGGGGACGCTCCCGGGAAGAGATGGATGCCTTCGCCAAGGCGCATTTCCCCGGCAAGGAGGTTCAGACCCTGATTTATGAAGGGCGGCCTGCCGAAAAGATTGTGGAAACGGCCAAGGAGCTGGGTGCGGATATGATTGTAATGGGTACGCACGGACGTGAGGGGCTGGATCGCCTGTTCTTCGGGTCTGTCGCCAACGAGGTGGTGAAGACCGCCGAATGTCCCGTGCTGACCATCCGGCCCCATAAGCAGGAGGCGTAAGCCCGCCTTGCAACGCCTGACCTTGCAGCAGAAAAGAGGAGCACCTTCCCGTGTTCCTCTTTTTTTGTGCCGTTAAAAGACAAGTGATTCAAAGGGGAAAGGGAAATGTCTGAGAATCATCCAATGGTTGTTGTTATTTTTATTCATATTGTGTTACTCGTTACCTGACGGCGCAAACGTGCCGGAGTCTCTTCAGATACATTTTAGAGAAGGAGTTTCGGGTATGTGGAAAACGTTTCTGATGAGCGGGGCCTTGATGCTGTCCGTTTCCGGCGTTGCGCTGGCGCATTTTGGCATGGTGATTCCTTCCGCGAGCACGGTGACCGAGAAAAAGGACGCCAACGTGACGCTGGACGTTTCGTTTACGCATCCTATGGAAATGCAGGGAATGCCCATGGCCGCGCCGAAATCCATGCGGGTGATCGCCAACGGCAAGAGCGAGGATCTGACCGGCACGCTCAAGCCCAAGAAGATTGTCGATCATGAGGCATGGACTACGCAGTACGCCATCAAGCGTCCCGGCGTATACCAATTCGTCATGGAACCCCAGCCGTACTGGGAACCTGCGGAAGACTGCTATATCGTCCACTACACCAAGACCTATGTGGCGGCCTTTGGCGAAGAGGAAGGCTGGGACGAACCCGTTGGCCTGAAAACCGAGATCGTGCCGCTGACCCGTCCTTTCGGCAATTATGCCGGGAATGCCTTTCAGGGGCAGGTGCTGCTGAACGGCAAGCCCGTTCCCGGCGCGATGGTCGAAGTGGAGCTGTACAACAAGGACAGGAGCTACGAAGCCCCCAACGACTACATGGTGACGCAGGTGGTCAAGGCAGATGCCAACGGTGTCTTCACCTACGCGGTTCCCTTCTCCGGCTGGTGGGGCTTTGCCGCCCTGAACACGGCTGACGAGAAGCTCGATCACGCCGGTTCTCCCAAGTCCGTAGAGCTTGGCGCGGTGCTGTGGGCAGAGTTTGTGGATCCTGTGGCTGCCAATCGCCCGTAATGCCCCGTTTTCTCGTGGTGCATCGGTGTTGGCGGGAACAGCGTTCCTGAACAGGGAAGGGCGCGGAACCGGGCCGGTTGAAAGGCCGGGTTCCGCCCCAACCGACGAACTCAGAGGGTTGGAACATGCATATTTCGGAAGGCGTGCTTTCTCCGGCGGTTCTTTGCGGTGGGGCGGCGTTGGCGGCGGTGGGCATTGCCATCGGGCTGCGGAAGCTGGATTATGATCGGCTGATGACGGTAGCGATTCTGGCGGCAACCTTTTTTGTCGGTTCGCTCATCCATGTGCCTATCGGGCCGAGCAGCGTGCACCTCATTCTGAATGGCCTTCTTGGGGTGCTGCTGGGCTGGGCGGCCTTTCCCGCCATTTTCGTCGCCCTCATGCTTCAGGGCATCCTGTTCCAGTACGGCGGCATCACCGTGCTCGGCGTGAACACCTTGAACATGGCCTTCCCTGCGGTCGTCTGCGCCTGCCTGTTCCGCCCCCTGCTGCTGAAGTCTGCCCGCTGGCGAGCCTTTGGCGCGTTTTGCTGCGGGGCCTTTTCCGTCGCCGGGGCGGGCCTGCTGACGGCGTTGTCCCTGAGTTTCAGCGAGGAAGGTTTTTTGCGGACGGCCCAGATCCTTTTTCTGGCCCATATTCCCGTCATGGTTGTGGAAGGCGTGATTACCGCGCTGGCGGTTTCGTTCATAGCCAGAGTACGCCCGGAAATTCTGGAGTTTTCCAGATCAAAGGAGCCATCATGCGCGTAAAGCTGTTGTGCGTGCCCTTGCTGTGCCTTGCGCTGGCCTCTCCCGCGCTGGCGCACAGGGTGAACATCTTTGCCTTTGTGGACGGTGACGCCGTACAGGTCGAGTGCGGCTTCAACAGGAGCCAGAAAGTCAAGGGCGGTACGGTCGAGGTGCTGGACGCGGTGACCGGGGCCAAGCTGGCGCAGGGGACAACCGACGACGGCGGCGTGTTCCGGTTCCCCGTGACCGGGGCAATCCGCGAGGCCGGGCATGATCTGACGATCCGCATCATTGCCGGAGAGGGACACCAGAACGACTGGACCGTCTCCGCCGATGAACTGAAGGCGTCGGGCGGAGCGTCCGCCGTGCCGCCTGCTGCCGTGCCCGCGGTTTCGGCAGCGTCCGCCGGGCCGGTTCCCGCTGCTTCCGCGGCCTCCCCCGCCGCGCCTTCCCTGCCCCCGGCGCAGGGTGTGAGTGCGGCCGAGATAGCGCACATTGTAGATGCCGCACTGGATGCCAGGCTTTCCCCCATCAAGCGGATGCTTGCCGAACAGACGGAAGCCGGGCCGACACTGCGGGATATCATCGGCGGCATCGGCTGGATTTTCGGGCTGATCGGCGTTGCGGCCTACTTCCGGCGTCGTCCCTGATGTTTGACGAACCGTTTGCCCACGGGCGTTCTCCCGTGCACTCCCTCGACCCTCGGGTCCGCCTGGCGGCGGCGTTTGCGGGTGCGGTATGCCTTGCCGTGCTGAGAACGCCGCAAGCCGCCGCCCTGGGTTTGGGGCTGGCAGGGCTGCTGCTTGGGCTGAGCAGGCCCTCGCCGCGCCTCGTGCTCCGCAGGCTTGCCGTGATCAATGCCTTCATCGCCTTTTTGTGGCTGACGGTTCCCTTCACCTCGGGCGGGGAACCGCTGGCCGTCTGGGGGCCGCTGGCGGTCAGCCGTTCCGGGATGCTGTTGACCCTGCTTGTCACCCTGAAGTCGAATGCCATTGTCCTGCTCTTTCTCGCGCTGGTGGCGACGATGGATTCCCCGACCATCGGTTACGCGCTGGAGCGGCTGCGCTGTCCTCCCAAGCTGGTGTTTCTGTTCCTCTTCACGTATCGTTATCTGCACGTCATTGCCGATGAATGGCACAAGCTGCATGTGGCCGCACGGCTGCGCGGCTTTGTGCCCCGCACGAACCTCCATACCTACCGTGCCATCGCCAACATGCTCGGCATGGTGTTCGTGCAGAGTTTCGACCGTTCCGTCAGAGTCTACGAAGCCATGTTGCTGCGCGGCTTTTCCGGCCGTTTCCAGTCGGTGACGGCATTCCGGGCCGCACCCCGGGACGCCGTGTTTGCCGTGGCAGCCCTTGCAGGCGCGGCGGGCATCCTCGCCCTTGATCTGTTTCTGGAGTTTTCCCGTGTCTGAACCCCTGCTGGAACTGGAACATGTTTCCTTTGTCTATCCCGGAGGCCGAGAGGTCTTCCGTGACCTGCACTTTGCTTTCCGCCCGGATTGCCAGATCGGGCTGTACGGTCCCAACGGCAGCGGAAAGACCACGTTTTTTCGGCTGATCATGGGGCTGGCCAAACCCGGAACGGGCCGGATTCTGTTTCATGGGCGGCCTATGGAAACGGAAAGGGATTTCCGGGAACTGCGCTGCCGCATCGGGCTGGTGCTCCAGCATGCCGAGGATCAGCTGTTTTGCCCCACGGTGCTGGAAGACGTGGCGTTCGGCCCGCTGAATCTGGGCCTTTCGCAGGAAGAGGCGCGGGAGCGGGCAAGTGCCACCCTGCGGCGTCTGGGCTTGGAAGGGTTTGAGAACCGCCTGACGCATCGTCTGTCCGGCGGAGAGAAAAAGCTGGTGTCCCTGGCTTCCGTACTGGCGATGGAGCCGGAGGCCCTGCTTCTTGACGAGCCGACCAACGGGCTTGATCCAGAGGCCCGGCAGCGCATCATCGGCGTGCTGAAAACCTTGCCCACGGCCCGGATCATCATTTCCCACGATTGGGATTTTCTGGCGGAAACGTCCTCCGAATATCTGACGGTGGTGGACAGGCAGCTGACGTCAGCCGCGCCCTCTCAGGCGCACGCGCACACGCATCTTCACCCGCTTGGTTCCCACCCGCACGCGCACTAGAGCCGATAGCCGGCGACGGAACCGAGGGAACGCAAAGGCCCCGATCCCTCACAGGGCCGGGGCCTTCTTTCATGGAGATGGCAGGCAAGGCGCGCTATTCGTAGCGTACATTCGGCCCCCGCTTGAATTCGAGCAGCTTCCACCAGTCCGGGCATCCCGCCGCAAGCTTGCCCTGCGGCTTCAGATCCTTCCCGGCAAAGGCGGGGAAGTCCTTGCCGTAGCGGTAGGCCCGGTGCACCTGCGTTTCGGGGTTGTTGTCGCGCTTGACGCAATAGGGCTGATCGTTTGAGGAAATGGGGTTGTTGTACTCCCAGACGATCTGTTTGTCGGGGGTGACTTCAAAAAGATGTCCGTTGTTGGTGGACGTGATGAGCCAGTTGCCGTTGGGGAGCTTTTGGGCGGCGGACTGGAAATCTGAATAGAAGCTGTTGTGATCGCTGGTTTCGAACTGCCAGACGACCTGATTGGTGGCGGGGTTGATTTCCATGACCGTGCTGCGGTTCGCGCTGGGGCGATGCGTGCCGTTGTTGAAAATGGAGAGATTGCCGTTGGCGAGCCACTCCACGTCATGCGAGCCGAAGAGGATCTGATCCCCGTCGTCGTGATAGCCGGAAGGAGCCTTGCCTGCACCGTAGGCGGCGGGATTGCCGTAACGCCAGACTATCTTTTTGGTCTTGCGGTCGATGAGGTAGATTTCCCCGAAGTCGCGGGAATTCACCGCATACTGGTCGGTCTTGGCGTTGTAGCGGATCGAATTCCAGTGCGTCCAGTCGGCACGGGCGAAATAGCCCATGTTCAGGGGAAGATGCCAGTTGATGTCGATCTGGTCAGGGCCGGTTCCGATGTTGTCCCACACATGCCATTCCCACGCGGTTTCACCCTTGGGCGTGATTTCAAGGATGGCGTCGGGCCAGATGCCCTGAAGCGGCTGCCCGTCCGGGCCTTGCCCGGGCATCTTCATACCGTTGCGGCTCAGGGCGGGGTCCTTGGGATCGCGCCCCTTGGCAAGGGCTTCATCGTAGGTTTTGTTTTCCCAGATCAGGATGGCGGTATTGCCATTGGGCAGGCGGTCAAATCCGTGGTGGGCGATCTGGCGCGGATTGCTGACCCTGTATTCCCAGATCACCTTGCCATCCCACGAATATTCGCGCAGCAGGCCGTACCAGCCGCCGAAGTTCACCGGGCTGCCGGGAATCTTTTCGGCGCGCAGGAGGTTCCCGTTCGGCAGCAGTTCCGCATAGAAGGCGGGGTTTTCATGCTTCCATGTGTGCACGACATTGCCTTCCATGTCGATGAGGTAGGTCGTCTTGCTGCCGGAATTGGGTTCCGTGCCGACCTTCCATGAAGACACCAGCGGATGGGGCGTAAACAGCGTGTAGCCGTCATAGGCCCGTGCCTTGTCGTACGAAAGCAGGCCGAGCGGGCCAGTGATGGCTTCGTAGGCTCCTGCGGGAACCGCCATCAGGGCCAGGGAAAGCAGGGCTGCGGCAACGGAAAGGGTTTTGAACATGGGAAGCTCCTTTTCGGCTCGCCAGGGCGGGCGGGCCGGTTGTATGCGGGGAGGAGATCAGACGTTACAGAACCATTTTCCAGTAGGGGATGGCGATGAAGAAGACGAATGCGGCGGTCAGGACCATGCGGATGGCAAGCACCTTCACCATATCCTTGAAGAGCATGTAGCCGGAGCTGAAGAAGTAGAGGAGCACCGCGTATTCATACGGGAAGATGTAGTTGTCGAGTCCGTATTGGAACGCATAGAACAGGGTGCGGGGGTCCATGTTCATCTGCATCCCGAGTTCGGTTATGGGCGAGCTCATGGTCGTGGTTGCGGCGAGCGGGGTCAGCAGGAAGTTTGCCAGCGCGCCGAGCACATAGGAAGCCAGCCCCGCCGTGGAGGTGGTCATGCCGTGCAGGTAGGGCAGGGTTCCGTCGGCGATCCACGCGGTGACCTTGAGGTATCCGCCCGCGCTGCCGATGGTCATGCAGCCCATGATGAAGAACAGCGGCGCAAAGTTGATCTTGCTGAACGTGGCACCGTCGAGGAGCCGGACGCCGGGCAGGAAGGCCACAAAAGTCACCCCGAGGAGAACCAGCCCCGCGGCGACGCCGTGCAGCTTGTCGGTAGCGAGCAGAATAAGGGTAAGCAGCATGAGCAGGGCGGCCCGCTTCTGTTCGGGAGTGACCGGGCCAAGCTCCTGATACTTGATTTGCAGGGTGGCGTGGAGGGTCTGGCGGTCCACCTTCGAGGGCAGGACGAGCATGACGAGGCCCACGGACATGGCGGTATACAGCATGCCGGGGATGAAATTGTGCACGGCGAATTCCATCCAGCTGGTTGTCACGCCGGAAACCCGCTGCACAAGCTCCATGCCAAGCACAATGTCGGCCCCGCCGGTCAGGTAGCACAGCTTGGTCGAGGCAACGGCGAGGCAGCAGGTGAGAATGACGGCAGTGGCTTCGCGGCTCTTGGCCTTGAAGTCCAGCGCGTCACACAGGCTGATGCCGATGGCGCAGAAGATTGCCGCCTTGCCCGTGACGGCCGGAACAAGCGGGGCCACGATGGAGACGGCACAGGTGATGCCGATGAGGGTTCCGGTGAAGCTGCCGCCCATCAGCCGTACGCAGGTCAGGCCGATGCGCTTCCCGAGGCCTGTTTCCTGAAGGATCTTGCCGAGTGCGAAGCCGCCGATGACAATGAGGGGAACCTCAGAGAGCCACGGCGCGTAGACAACCTGCTGCTTCACACCGCAAAAGACGATGTAGAAGACGGGAAGGATAAGGCCTACGGCAATTTCGTTCATGACGTCCGTAGCCCAGATGGAGATGGCCCAAGCGGTAAGGGCAAGGAAAAGGGCCATCTGGTGGGTGACGACTTGTCCGTCTACGGGCATCATCCAATAGACGAAAACCGGAATAACAAACGTGATGATCCATTTTAACGCAAGCGTCTTGTGCTTTCCCATGTCCATCAGAGTCATTTTTTTCTCCTCCAGAGAGTGGTGCTCGGAACGTGAACACAGTGTAAGCGTCTTCCGCAGGGGAATGATGTAACCGTTGCTACATTTTTCCCAAGGAACGTTTTTTTTGTGGAAGAAAACACAAAGAGCTTAACCTCTGGATTTGCAAGGATTGCCCGGAACAGGGAAGTGGTGTATCAAAACGCTATTGATAGCGTTTGTAAAAAAAGCTGTCTCGTTCCCCGAAAAAGGCTGTCAAAAGAGGCTTTTTGCACAAGGAGTTCCTGTGAACACGGATGATGCGAAGCTTATCGAATTTACGCACATACCACCGGAAGCGGGCGTATGGCGGCAAGTGCTCCACCTTGGAACCCGGCTGCACTTTCGCAAGGGCGAGGAAGTGATGCACGGAGGCGCGAAGGGGGAATACCTTTATTACGTCCATCAGGGGGAGGTGCGGCTGATGCGTTCGACGCTGGACGGGCGGGAAAAGATCCTGATGTCCATGCGCTCGGGGAGCATTACGGGCGAGACGCCTTTTTTTGACGAAGTCCCCGCCCGCAGCAGTATTGTCGCGGGAACGGATTGCGTTGTCTATGCCTTCTCCCATGACTGTGTAATGCATGAAATTGTTCCTTGCTACCCAGAGCTGACGCTGGCTCTGCTGCATTCGCTGGCATCCAAGGTCAGGGTTTTGTGCAACCAGTCGGTGAGCCTCAGCCTTGAAGAGCTGCCTGCGCGCATCTGCCGGTTTCTGCACCTTCGGATGCGGAACAGCGGGCAGGGCGATCCCGATCCCCGTATCCTGCCGGGGCTGAATCAGCAGGAGCTGGCGAATCTGCTCGGCGTGCACCGGGTTACACTCAACAAGACCCTGCGGGAACTGGAGCGGGAGGGAGTCCTCGGCCCCTACTCGCGAGATGAGGTCTATGTTGTGGATATGGAGCGTTTTCGGGAACTTGCCTTGAAATAGATGCCGAAAACACTGGCAACATGCTGGATTGTTGGATGTTTTTGCCTTCGGCCCCGTTTTTTCCGGGGAGGCGGAAAGAAAAGGGAACTTTTTGCGCCAAATGTAACAAAGGCAACAGTTCGGGAAGCCGCTTCGGGATAGTGTCGGCCCATAGAGAGAAACGCTCTCCTCAAGACAACACTATCAAGGAGCATGTCATGGGCCACCCGACAATCTATCCCACCGGCGTCACTGTTTACGATCCCGAAAAGTGCTGGAACGGACTCACCATTTTTCAGGCGCAGGAAGTCGGCGCAGTCCTCATGGACATGAACGGCCGTGAAGTGAACGTCTGGAAGGGTGTGCATGGTATGCCCAACAAGATCCTTCCCGGCGGCTATCTGGTGACCAGCCGGGGGCGGCGCAGCGGCAAGTTCAGCGTACAGGACGGGCTTGATGTCGTTCAGGTGGATTGGGATGGCAACGTTGTCTGGACATTCGACCGCAACGAATTCATTGAAGATCCCGGCTTCCCCGGTCGCTGGATGGCCCGCTACCACCACGATTTCCAGCGGGAAGGCAGCACCACCGGCTATTATGCCCCGGGCATGGAGCCGAAGGCCCTTTCCGGCAACACGCTGGTGCTCGCGCACCGCAACGCCCGCAATCCCAAAATTTCCGACAAGCAGCTCCTTGACGACGTGATTCTTGAAGTCGATTGGGACGGCGATATCGTATGGGAATGGAACTGCCACGAGCATTTTGACGAAATGGGCTTCCGCGAAGGCCCCAAGAATACCCTGGCCCGCAATCCCAACTATCGCCCCACGCAGCCCGAAGGAATGGGCGACTGGATGCATATCAACTCCATGTCCGTGCTTGGCCCCAACAAGTGGTATGACGCGGGCGACGAGCGTTTCCATCCCGACAACATCATCGTGGACGGCCGCGAAGCCAACATCATTTTCATCATCTCCAAGGCGACCGGAAAGATTGTCTGGAAACTCGGCCCGGATTACGACAACTCGCCGGAGGCCAAGGCCATCGGCTGGATCATCGGGCAGCACCACGCGCACATGATTCCGCACACCCTGCCCGGGGGCGGGAATATCCTCATCTTCGACAACGGCGGATGGGGTGGATACGACGTGCCGAATCCCGGAGCTCCTACCGGGGTGAAGGCTGCGCTGCGCGACTACTCCCGGGTACTGGAAATCGATCCGGTGGCCATGAAGATCGTGTGGCAGTACACGCCGACGGAAGCGGGATTCCTCGCTCCGATGGACAGCAACCGATTCTACAGCCCCTTCATCAGCGGCATGCAGCGTCTGCCCAACGGCAATACGCTGATTACCGAAGGCTCCAACGGACGCGTTTTTGAAGTGACTCCCGACCACAAGATCGTCTGGGAATTCGTTTCTCCCTATAAGGGCAAGTTTGTTCCCATGAACATGACGTACCGGGCCTACCGGGTTCCCTACGAGTGGGTTCCGCAGGTCGCCAAGCCCGTTGAAACTCCCATCGCGCCGCTGGATGTGGCTTCGTTCCGCGTGCCCGGTGCGGCGGCCCTCGGCGATCGGGACAAGGAAGTGAGCGTTGCAGGCTGCGTGCCCTACGAGGGCAGCAACGCCCTGTGCGTGGCTTCCGTGGATGATCCCGAAGACAAGTAGACGCTTCCTCCACGCTCTCCGCAAGAAGGGCCGTCCTCCGTTGGTGGGGGACGGCCCTTTTTTTTGCGGCTTTAATCCGCTATCCTGCCTGATATTCTCAATCCCTCCACTTGCCTCCGGTACTGTTCTGCGTCATAGCTGGAACAGTCTTTTTCCATCCCCGTTTTTTCGGACAAGCCGGGCGTTCCGATCCCGCACCGTATTCATGCCACATGGAAAGTCTGCTCGGGAGCAGGGGGCGGGGCGTTGCGATGAAGCCCGGCCGCTTCTCTCCCAAGCCGTTTTCTCGTTCTTTTCCTTCTCTTTTTACAAAGGTTTTTTTATGAAAAAGAAGCATTCCCGCCAGCGCGGTTATTTTGGTGATACAGTCCGTGAGGAGCCGTCCCGTCCGGCGCGGTCCACGCGCAAGGCGTCCCGGCAGTCCGGCGAGGTCACGGCGGCCCATGTCCCGGGCGGCCTAGACCCTCGTGAAGTTCTTGAGATGATGGGCAAGGTTCGCCACCCGGTGCGCCTTGACGATCTGATCCGCTTTTTGGATCTGTCCCGGCGCGACAAGCATCCGCTTGAGGCCCTGCTAGACAGCCTTCAGGCGGAGGGGCGGGTTATCCGGCTGCGCGGCGGCAAGTGGGTAGAGGCGTCTCAGGCGCGTATCGTTGCTGGCGTTCTTTCCATCCAGCGGTCTGGAGCGGGCTTCGTGACGCCCGATGCCGTGCAGGAGGCTCCCGAAGAAGCTCCGAAGCCCGTGGACGGCGACAAGCGCGGGCGGCGCAATCCCGAGTCGCGCCTTCAGCCGGACATTTTCATTCATCCGGGGTTCTTTGGCGATGCATGGCACGGGGACCGCGTGGAGGTTGCGCTCCAGCCCGCTTCGCAGCAGCGGGGCGGCAGGATGAAGAACCCCGAGGGCCGGATCCTGCGTGTCCTTGAGCGTCGCCAGAAAGAGCTGGCTGTCCATGTCACCCGGAACCGGACGCCGCGCGGCGTGCTGTGCCGTCCGGCGGACCCGAGGCTGGATTTTTTGCTGGATACGGATGTTTCTGCATTGCAGACGCCTCCGAAACTCGGGGAGCTGCTGCTGGTTGCGCCCGGCGAAAAGCTGGATGACGAGCTGTGGGAAGCCACGGCCCGCGTGTCGCTGGGCCTTGAGGAAGATGCGATGGTGCAGGAGCGTCTGACCAAGCTCAACCATCAGATTCCGCTGGACTTTCCGCCCAATGTCCTGGCGGAGGCCGACGAGCTGGAACAGCGCGCGTCACAGGGCGTGGCGGATCTTGGCGGATTGAAGCCGCTGGAGCGTCTGGAAGCCGCCCCGACCCCGGATCAGGTATCCCGCGTTTCCACCGCAAAACGGCAGGATTTGCGCGGCGTGCCGTTCGTGACCATCGACGGCGAGGATGCCCGCGACTTCGACGATGCCGTTTATGCCCGCCCGCTGGCGCATTCCCCGGATGGGGCAACGTGGGAGCTGTGGGTCGCCATCGCGGACGTGAGCCATTTCGTGCAGCCCGGATCGCGGCTGGATCGCGAGGCCCGGGAGCGCGGCAACTCCTACTATTTCCCCACCTCTGTGGAGCCGATGCTTCCCGAAGTGCTGTCCAACGGCCTGTGCAGCCTGCGTCCCGACGAGGACAGGCTGGTCATGGCGGCGAGGGTGGGCTTTGACGACAGGGGGATTCCGCGCTCGTCGGCGTTTTTCCCCGGCGTGATCCGTTCGCGGGGGCGGCTTACCTATGAAGGCGTGCACGAGGCACTGGAGCAGGGCGGGGCCTTGCTGGAGCGTCATCCCTATCTGAAGGATGCCGAGACGCTGGCCCATGTGCTGCTCAAGCGGCGGCAGGAGCGGGGGAGCCTCGATTTCGATCTGCCGGAAGCGCAGTTCATCGTCAACCGGGAAACCGGCGAGGTGGAGGGCATCCGGCGGCGCAGCCGTGTCTTTGCCCATCGCCTGATTGAAGAGTTCATGCTGGCGGCGAACGAGGCCGTGGCCCGGTATCTGACGGAAAAGGGCACGCCGTTCCCGTACCGCATCCATCCCGCGCCCGATCCCGAACGCCTGTCCACGCTGTTCCGAACGCTGGCGTCCACCGATCTCGCCCAGAGCGAGCTTTTGCAGCTCAAACGGGGAGAGGCTCCGTCCCCGGCGCGGCTTCGGGACATTCTGGCGCAGGCCGAGGGCACGCCTCAGGAATATCTGGTGGGGCGTCTGGTGCTGCGCTCCATGATGCAGGCCCGCTATTCCCCCGAACCGGGCGAGCATTTCGGGCTGGCCTCGCCGTGCTACTGCCACTTTACCTCGCCGATCCGCCGCTATGCCGACCTGTTGGTTCACCGCGCCCTGTCCTTTGCGCTGGGTGCGGCGCAGGGTCCGATCCTTGCGGGCCACAAGCTGCTCATGGCGGCGGATCAGTGCAATGCCCGCGAGCGCGCGGCGACCGAGGCGGAGCGCGAGATTGCCCGGCGTCTCGGCTGCCTGCTGCTGAAGGAGCGGACGGGCGAGACGTTCGAGGGGGTCGTTTCCGGGGTGTCGGATTTCGGCTTTTTCGTGGAATTCAACGAGATGCCCGTGGAAGGCATGGTTCGGCTCACGAGCTTTCGTGACGACTGGTTCGAGTACGACCCTGATCGGCAGGAGCTTATCGGCGTGGGCACGGGACGGCGTTTCCGGCTCGGGCAGCCCGTCACCGTGCGGCTGGTTGACGTGAACGTCGGCCGGCTCGAAGTGAATCTCGAACTTGAGGGAACTACAGATACGGGGAGAAAAGCCAGCTCGCGGCGTTCCGCAGGCGGGCGGGAAACGCGGGGAAGGTCTTCCGGACAGAAACGGAACGGCTTTGTACCTCGTCATAAAAGGCGGTGAGCTGTGCCGTCAGATCGGCATCCAGCACTTCCATCACCAGCTCGAAGTTGAGGTTCAGGCTGCGGGGATCGAGGTTGGCCGATCCCAGCAGGGTGTATTCGCCATCGATGAGCAGCAGTTTCGTATGTGCGAAGGGCGGGGGCTGACGGTAAATCCGCACGCCCCTGTCCGCCAGCATGGGCATCTGGTGGCGCATGGCCCAGTCCACGAGGCGGTGGTTGTTTTCACCGGGGATGATGACGCTTACGTCCACTCCCCGCAGCACCGCGCTGACCAGCTCGCCGTGCAGACGGTGCGGCGGCAGGAAGTAGGGGCTCATGATCCGCACGGAATGCTGCGCCGCCGAAATCTGGGCGCAGACCAGATCGAGGATGGTATCCTCGGGCGTGCCCGGCCCGTCCATGAGGATGCGGCACAGCGAATCCCCCCGGCCTTGCATGTGCTTGAGCGGGATGGGCCTGTTGTCCCCCGTCGCGAAGGCCCAATCCATGAGGAAGGCTATTTCGAGCTGCTGCGCGATGGGACCGCTGCAATGGAAATGCACGTCCTGTACCCTGTGCGGGCGGTTCAGTTCCACAAGGTGGTTTTGCGAGATGTTCATGCCGCCGGTGAAGCAGGTCACGCCGTCGCAGACCAGTACCTTGCGGTGGGTCCGCAGGTTGATGGAAAACTGGGGCGGAACAAGGCGCGGCGGCAGAAAGAAGGCCAGCTGCACCTTCGGCCCGAGGAGCGTTTCCCAGCGGGGCCACAGGTGGAACGAACCCACGCCGTCCATGAGCAGGCGCACGTCGCAGCCGCGCTCCGCAGCCTCGCGCAGGGCCGCCGCAAAGCGTTTTCCCACTTCGTCATAGCCGAAAATGAAGCTGGAGAGGTACACCCTTTCCCTGGCTCCACGGATAGCCTCCAGCATGACCGGATAGGCGGCTTCGCCGTTGTGCAGAACCTCCAGCCGGTTGCCGCCGATCATGCAGCGGCCCGAGATGCTGCTTCCCGGTGCGGAGAGGTAATGCCAGGCCTCGGGCAGGCCGCTGTGATCGATAAAACCGTAGGGCTTCTCGCTCAGGGACTTGCCGTGCAGGTCCACAAGGCCGCCGATGACGTTCCGGGCGGCCTTTTCCATAAGCCGCACGGCCTGGCTGTCGATGCGGGCAATGCCGAACAGCCAATACAGCGGCAGTCCCACCGGAGGCATGAGCAGAAGGATGGCGATCCAGCCGAGTGCCGCCCGGGAGTCCCGCTTGCGGAGCAGGGCGTGGCCCGCGCTGAACAGGGCGACCCCGTGCATGGCTACGGCAAGGGTCAGGATAAGCACCGTATCCGGGACGAAGACGAGGCAGGCCACGGCCAGCAGCGCGAACAGAAAGGAAATGGCGACCATAGGAGGAAATGGGGGGGCGGGATGTTGCGTCTTCCCCGTGACCGCCCGGGGCAGACGGAGAGGCGGGCGGTCGGCCCCGAGGGTTGCCTCGGAGCCTTCCGCCGGAGAGAGGGGGGGAGAGGAGGGGGAGCCTCCTCCCATACACGGTATTGTTCTGGGTCAGGCCCTCCGCCCTGCGTCAGGGGGTCCTTTCCCGGAGCCTGCATGCAGGGGGGAAGGGGACAGGGGGAGAGGCGGTTGGCCTAGCGCACGACGAGCACGGGAATCTGGGCGAGCGTCAGCACCTTGTGGGTGACGCTGCCGAGGAGCAGGCCCTCGATCTCGCTGCGGCCGCGCGAACCCATGACGATGAGGTCGCACTTCATGTCTTCAGCGGTTTCAATGATGCCGTCGGCGGTGGAGTTGTTCAGCACGATTTTGTCGGTGCAGGCAATGTTTTCTTTGGCGAGGATGTCCATGACCGGCTTGGTGATGAGGGCGGCATCGCTCTTGACGGCGGCCTCGGCTTCCTTGCGGGCTTCGCCGCCGATGACGTTGGGAATGGGGGGCAGGATCGTGATCACGACGACTTCGCCGTTCTTGGCGAGTCCGGCGGCATGGGCCACGGCGTGCATGGAGTGTTCGGAACCGTCGACAGGCAAAAGAATGCGTTTGTAGGCCATACGAGCTCCTTGGGTTGACGCGGATGCGTCAGGTTGGTGGAATCGCCCGCAGAATACACCTTGCAGAAGAAAGTGACAAGGCTTCTGTTTTGCAGAAGGTCGAGATACGTCGAAAAGTCGGCATGTTGAGCCTGTGGAGCTGCCGTTCCGGAAAGGCTCTCACGTTGACAAGGCCGCCTCGTCAGAGTACATTTATCCATTCCATTTTTATATCCTACATTTATGGCCTCCGGTGTGCGCGACCCCCCGGAGCGTCTTTGTCCTCAGGAGGGCACGATGTCCAAAATTTTGAGCAAAGGCCTGACCTTCGATGACGTGTTGTTGGTGCCCGCCTATTCTGAAGTCACGCCGGATCTGGTGGACGTGACCGCGTGGCTCACCCCGTCCATCTCTCTCAATATTCCTTTGGTTTCCGCAGCGATGGATACCGTTACAGAGTCCGCAATGGCCATCTCCATGGCCCGCGCCGGCGGTATCGGCATCGTGCACAAGAACATGAGTATTGAGCGGCAGAAGCTGGAAATCGAGAAGGTCAAGAAGTCTGAAAGCGGCATGATCATCGACCCCATCACCGTGGAGCCGGAGGACACCGTCGAGCGCGCGCTTGATCTCATGCACGCCTACCGCGTGTCCGGCCTCCCCGTTGTGCGGGAAAAGAAGCTGGTCGGTATCCTGACCAACCGCGACGTGCGCTTTGTCGAAGATCTCGCCGGAACCAAGGTTCGCGACGTGATGACCAGCGAACACCTCATCACCGTGCCTACCGGGACAACCCTTGAAGAAGCCAAGCACCACCTCCACGCTCACCGCATCGAGAAGCTGCTTGTGGTCGACGAGCAGGGCCAGCTTGCCGGCCTGCTCACCATGAAGGACATCGACAAGGTCCAGAAGTACCCCAACGCCTGCAAGGACAGCAAGGGCCGCCTGCGTGTCGGTGCCGCCATCGGCGTTGGTTCTGAAGGCGAAAAGCGCGCCGCCGCGCTCATCGCCGCCGGCGTGGACGTGCTCGTGCTGGACTCCGCGCATGGCCATTCCAAGAACATTCTGAACGCCGTTTCCGCCATCAAGGGCTCTTTCCCCGACTGCCAGCTGATCGCCGGCAACGTGGCGACCTATGAAGGCGCGCGTGCCATGCTGAAGGCTGGCGCGGATGCCGTGAAGGTCGGCATCGGGCCAGGCTCCATCTGCACCACCCGCGTGGTCGCCGGTGTGGGCGTGCCGCAGGTTACCGCCATCATGGAATGCTCCCGCGCCGCCCGTGAAATGGATCGCTGCTGCATTGGCGACGGCGGCATCAAGTTCTCCGGCGACGTGGTCAAGGGCCTCTCCGCCGGTGCGAACTGCATCATGATCGGCAGCCTGCTCGCCGGAACCGAGGAAAGCCCGGGGGAAACCATCCTCTATCAGGGCCGTACCTACAAGATCTACCGCGGCATGGGTTCCATCGACGCCATGAAGGAAGGCAGCTCCGACCGTTATTTCCAGCAGAAGAGCAAAAAGCTCGTGCCCGAAGGCATTGTGGGCCGCGTGCCCTTCCGTGGCCCCGCCAGCGAAACCATCTACCAGCTTGTGGGCGGTGTCCGCTCCGGCATGGGCTATTGCGGCGCGGCGACCGTTCAGGAACTCTTCGAAAAATCCCAGATGGTGGAGATCTCCGCTGCGGGCCTGCGCGAAAGCCATGTCCACGACGTCATCATCACCAAGGAAGCTCCCAACTACCGCGTGGACAACGCCTAGTTCCCCCTTTGGCGGGGAGGGTTCCCTCCCCGTACCGTTTCCCCGTGTTCCGGGGAATCTCATTGACGGATGAAGTGCTTTGAGACAACGCTGCCTCTTGAACAAAAGGACATGTGATGCCCAGTAAAGTTATTATTATAGACTACGGTTCCCAGGTTACCCAGCTTATTGCCCGCCGGGTGCGCGAAGCCGGCGTCTATTCCGAAATCCATCCCTGCATCGTGACCGCCGAACAGGTGCGGGCCATGCAGCCTTCCGCAATCATTCTTTCCGGCGGCCCCGCCAGCGTGGGCGAAGCCGATGCTCCCGCGCTGGACAAGGGCTTCCTTGATCTTGGCGTTCCGGTGCTCGGCATCTGCTACGGTATGCAGCTGCTGGCCTTCAACCTCGGCGGCGGGCTGGAACAGTCCGAAGTCCGCGAATATGGCCCGGCGGATCTGAAGTTCGTGCGTTCCTGCGCCCTGTGGGACGGCATCGATCTGACCAAGCCCTCCCGTGTGTGGATGTCCCACGGCGACACCGTGAAGACCCCCCCGGCGGGGTTTGTGGTCACCGGCAGCACGGATAATCTGGAAGTCGCGGCTATGGCCGACGAAGCCCGCAAGATCTACGCCGTACAGTTCCATCCCGAAGTGCACCACTCCGTGGACGGAACCACCATGCTCCGCAACTTCCTCTTCAAGATTGCCAAGATCACGCCGGACTGGACCATGTCCTCCTTTGTGGAGCGCGTGATCAAGGACGTGCGGGAAACCGTGGGTGACGGGCATGTGGTCTGCGCCCTTTCCGGCGGCGTGGACTCCACCGTGGTGGCGGTGCTGCTGCACAAGGCCATCGGCAAGAACCTCCACTGCATTTTCGTTGACAACGGCGTGCTGCGCTCCGGCGAAGGCGACGAGGTGGTCAACTACCTGCGCGAGCACTTCGATCTGAACCTCAAGCTGGTCAACGCGCAGGATCGCTTCCTTGATCAGTTTGTCGGCGTCGAAGATCCCGAACAGAAGCGCAAGATCATCGGGCATACCTTCATTGACGTGTTCGATGAAGAGGCCCGCGCCATCGGCAATGTCGAATGGCTGGCCCAGGGCACGCTGTATCCCGACGTTATCGAGTCCGTATCCCACAAGGGGCCGAGCGCGGTCATCAAGAGCCACCACAATGTGGGCGGCCTGCCGGAAAAGATGAACATGAAGCTCATCGAACCGTTGCGCGAACTCTTCAAGGACGAAGTGCGTCAGGTCGGCGCGGAACTGGGCATGCCCGAATCCGTGATCTGGCGTCAGCCGTTCCCCGGACCCGGCCTTGCCATCCGCGTGATCGGCGAAGTGACCCGGGAGCGTCTGGATATCCTCCGCAAGGCCGATGTCATCGTGCAGCAGGAACTGCGCGAAGCCGGCTGGTACCGCAAGATCTGGCAGGGCTTCGCCGTGCTTCTCCCGCTGAAGACGGTGGGCGTCATGGGCGACGGCCGCACCTACGAGCATGTCATCGCCCTGCGCTGCGTGGACAGCGTGGACGCCATGACCGCTGACTGGGCGCGCCTGCCCTATGATCTGCTGGAACGGATTTCCAGAAGAATTATTAACGAAGTCAAGGGTGTAAACCGCGTGGTGTACGACGTTTCGTCGAAGCCTCCGAGCACCATTGAATGGGAATAGCGAGGAACTGTCATGTTTGGTATTGGCGGTACAGAGCTGTTGGTGATTCTCGTCGTGGCCCTGATTGTCCTTGGTCCCAAGAGTGTTCCGCAGATTGCGAAGACGCTTGGCAGGGCTATGGGCGAATTCCGTAAGGTTTCTACGGAATTCCAGCGGACTTTGAATACGGAAATCGAGCTTGAGGAGCACGAAAAGCGCAAGCAGGAAGCGGAAAAGGAACTGTTCGGAACCGAGCAGAAGCCTGCCGCGGCTGCGAAGCCCTCGGAAACGGTTTCGCCTGCCGAAAAAACGGTCGTTGCGACTCCGGCAGCCCCCCAGACTGAAAAGCCTTCCGCAAAGGGTCAGGCATGACAGAGCATGAAGCAAAGCCTTCCGCCGCGCCTTCCGGTGCGGCGGAAGAAGTGGAAATCTTGCTGGATTCCCCGATAGAGGAATCCAAGGATGTGCCCGGGGCGGATGACGCTCCGGGCGTCTCCGGTTCCGGGGCGGTCGAAGAGGCTGCCGTATCGGGCGGGCCTTCCTCTGCCGGAGATGCCGCCGTGGTTGCGTCCGCGGAAGCGGACTCCGCTGTGGCGGCAGGGCCGGAGGGTTCATCCCCTGCCGATGGGGAGCACCCGGAATCTGCGGAGTCTGCGGAAGTAGCGGAACCCGCCGAAGGCGCGTCGTCGCCGTGGCCTCGGGAGGATCTGCCCGTTGCCGCGTCCGGCGGCGAACCGCCAGCCCCCGTGGACCCGCCCGCCGAAAAGGAAGAGGAACCCGAGGAAGAAGCTCCCATGACGCTTCTGGAACATCTCGGGGAGCTTCGCAAGCGGCTCGTGCGGGGATTCCTTGCCGTGCTGGTGGGCTTTTTTGCCTGCTACGGCTTTGCCCAGCAGCTTTTTTACTACCTGTCGCTGCCGCTCCTGAAGGTCATGCCCGCCGACTCCAAGTTCATCTATACGGGGGTTGCGGAAGGCTTTTTTGTAGACCTGAAGGTTTCCTTTGTGGCGGGGCTTTTTGTGGCATGCCCGTTCCTGTTCTATCAGATCTGGGCGTTCATTGCGCCGGGGCTGTATGAAGAGGAAAAGCGGTATGTCATGCCTCTGGCCCTGCTTTCGGCGGCGTTTTTCCTGCTTGGCGGGGTGTTCTGCTATTTCGGCGTATTCCCCTTCGCCTTCGAATTTTTCATGAGCTATTCGACCGGCAACATCGTGGCGATGCTGTCGATCAACGAATATCTGAGCTTCGCGCTCAAGATGATGCTTGCCTTCGGGCTGGTGTTCGAGATGCCCCTGTTCAGCTTTTTCCTGTCGCGCATGGGCATCATTACCGCGCAGAAAATGCGGGATGTCCGCAAGTACGCGGTGTTGGCAGTCTTTGTCATTGCGGCTATTCTGACGCCGCCGGATGTCTTCTCCCAGCTTATGATGGCTGGCCCCATGCTGATCCTGTATGAAATCAGCATCGGCGTCGCCGCGCTGGTGGGCAAGAAAAAGATGCAGAAGGCAGAAGCGGAAAAGGGACAGGAGAACGCATGAACCGGATCGGACATATCGCCAGAACGACCTCGGAAACCGACATCGACCTGACTCTTTGTCTTGAAGGCGGTGGAAACATTGCCGTAAAGACAGGCTTCGGCTTGCTGGACCACATGCTCACGCTGACGGCTTTTTGGGCGGGGTTTGATCTTTCCCTGTCCTGCAAGGGTGATCTGCACATCGACGCGCACCATTCCGCCGAGGATATCGCGTTGTGCCTCGGGCAGGCCCTGGCGCAGGCCGTCGGTGACCGGAAAGGCATTGCGCGGGTCGGTTTCGCCCGCGTGCCGATGGATGAGGCTCTGGCGGAAGTCACGCTCGACATTTCCGGGCGTCCGTGGCTGGAGTGGCGGGGTGACGAGCTTTTGCCCCCTGTCCTTGCCGGTGAAGAGCGCGATCTCTGGCGTGAGTTTTACAAGAGCTTTGCCGCCGCCGCCCGCATGAACGTGCATGTGGCTTTTCTGTATGGCCGGAACGGGCATCACTTGCTGGAATCCGCGGCCAAGGGGCTGGGGCTTGCCCTGGCACAGGCCGTTTCGCTCACAGGTAACGTGGTGCGGAGCACCAAAGGGAGTCTGGACTGATGCGCGGACTGACTCGTCGTTTGTTCTGTCTGGCGGTTTTGGCCGTTTCGTTGGGCTTGTTTGCCGGTTGCCAGAAGTCGGCTCCGAATATCGTGCCGGATCTTCCCGCGTTGAAGATCGGCGTCGTGGGAGCCGTCCAGCCTATGGGGACAACGGACCTGCTGGCCGGCTTCATCCCCGAGGATCGGGTGCTGGCTTCCGACAAGGCCATCACGGAGCTGAATGAAAACCTGATGAAGCAGCTCAAGGCCGAAACGCGCCGTTCCTATGTGTTTATTCCGAGCGTGTCGGGAGCCGATCCCCGCGCCCGCAGCGGTGCGTTGGCGTATTGGACCAAGGTGGGCAAGGACATGGGCGTGGATCTGCTCATTGTTCCGCAAGTCCTCGACTGGCACGAGCGGGCGGGCAGTGCGGCTGGCGTGACGACCTCCGCTGCGGTGAATATGGATTATTATCTGATTGACGTGCGCGAGGCGGACGGTGCGCTGGTGTCCCGGTCGCACTTCAAGGAAAAGCAGATCGGCCTGAGCGACAACCTGATGAATTTTGACACGTTCCTGAAGCGTGGAGCCAAGTGGCTTACGGCTCAGGAGCTTGCGGCGGAAGGCATCCAGAAGATGATCAAGGAGTTTGGCTTATGATTTTGTTTCCCGCGGTAGACATTCAGGGCGGGCAGGCCGTGCGCCTCAGAAAGGGGCGTGCCGAAGACTCCACGGTTTTTTCTGATGATCCGGTGGCGGCTGCGCTGAAATGGCAGGAACAGGGTGCGAAGTTTCTCCACCTTGTGGATCTGGATGGTGCGTTTCAGGGCGTTTCGCCGAATACGGATTTGGTGAGCCGGATTTGTTCCGCCCTGTCCATCCCCGTGCAGCTTGGCGGGGGTATCCGGGACGAGGAAACCGCCCATCGCTGGCTTGATGCCGGTGTGACCCGCCTGATCATCGGTACGCTGGCGTTGGAAGATCCGAAGAGGTTCGCGGCGTTGTGCCATGCCTGCCCCGGCCGGATCGGGGTTTCGCTCGATGCCGAAAACGGACGCCTCAAGACGCGCGGCTGGGTGGGCGATACGCCGTACACGGTGGATGATGTCGTTCCCCGTCTGGCCGACGACGGCGCGGCGTTCCTTGTGTATACCGATATCGAGCGCGACGGGATGCAGACGGGCGTGAATGTGCCCGCGCTGACGCATCTGGCCCAGACCAGTGCCGTGCCGGTCATCGCCGCGGGCGGCGTTGCCACGCTGGATGACGTGAAGGCGTTGTATCCCCTGTCCGTATCCGCGAACCTCGAAGGCGCGATCAGCGGTCGGGCCATTTATGAAGGCACGCTGGATCTCCGCGAGGCGATGGACTGGATCGCCGCGCAGGGGAAATAGGGAAACGATTTGCGGGGAAAGGGAACACCTTTCTGGAGCGAGGTGCTCCCTTTCCCAGGCTCTCCCTCCTCTTCCAAAGGCGTTCGTGCTTGTCGAATCCCTGTTCGGCGTTCGGGGAACGCATGAAAAATCGGAAGAGCGGGAAAAAAGTGTTGACTTCGGCAATGGGGTCTTGTAGAAGATTCCTCACGCATGGGGTTGTAGCTCAGTTGGGAGAGCGCTTGAATGGCATTCAAGAGGTCGTCAGTTCAATTCTGTCCAGCTCCACCAGATTTTGAAGGGTTCGTAGCAATACGGACCCTTCCTTTTTTGTGCGCTTTCCGGTGCGGAGGCGGGGAGGATTCCCTTGCCTCAGGGCTGCGGAATGTGCGGCTATAGGAAAAACGCCCGAACGGAAGGTTCGGGCGTTTTCTGTTTGTGGGGCCTCAGGACGAGTTCCCGAATGGTTGGACGCGCAGGTGGCAGCCTCCGCGTCCGGTGCGGGCTGCAAAATCCTGATGATACGCCTCGGCAGGGTAGAAAGCCGCGGCGGGGAGCAGTTCGGTTGCCACGGCATAGCCGCGTGCCCTGAGCTGTTCCATCAGGGAAAGAGCCGTTTGTTTCTGCTCCTCGTTTACATAGAAAATGGCGGAGCGGTATTGCGGGCCGATATCCGGGCCTTGCCTGTCGATTTGGGCGGGATCGTGGATCTCGAAGAACAGCCGGGCCAGCGTCTCGTAGGAAACCTGTGCCGGATCGAAGCGTACGCGGACGGTTTCCGCGTGGCCTGTGCGTCCCGTGCAGACCTGCTCGTAGGTCGGATTGGGAACCGTGCCGCCGGCATAGCCGGATTCGGCATCGCAGACCCCGGGAACGGACTGGAAGGCATCCTCCACCCCCCAGAAGCAGCCGCCTGAAAAAAAGGCCTCTTCCGTGCAGGATTGCGGCTTTTCGGGCGTAAATTCCAGAGACAGGGAGTTGACGCAATGCCGGGTGTTCTTGGAGGTAAAGCCTTCGCCTTCAAAAACGTGTCCGAGGTGCCCGCCGCAGGAGGCGCAGACGATTTCCATGCGCTGCCCGTCAGGATCGGGACGCCGGATGACGGCTCCGGGGATGGCCTCGTCGAAGGAGGGCCAGCCGCAGCCGGAATCGAATTTGTCTTGGGAGTGGTACAGGGCCGCCCCGCAGCGTCGGCAGGCATAGGTTCCGTCGGCCTTGTGGTTCCAGTAGCGGCCGCTGAACGGGGGTTCCGTCGCACCGTGGGCAATGACTTGTTCTTCATTGTGGGTCAAGGGTCGCATGATGCCTCCTTGAATGCGTCGTATGCCAGAGAGGTATGTCTTTTTGTAAAAATGGCAATGAGCGGATGGCGGGAAAGGCCGGGTGCGGAAAGCAGGAAGCCAATCATGCATTGCGGTTTGTAATGAATGATTGCATCCTGCACGGAGATGCCCGGGCGGGGGAATGGCAGTGGTGTGGGATCATGCGTTTTTTGCCCTGGCATGGCGTTTGAAAGGTTTTTCCGGTTTTGTGCCGGACGGGTGCGGTGTTCTGGGAGCAGGAACGGAAAAACGTTTTGAAAGGTGATCCTATGGATGGTTTTGCGGAGCTGATCGAGCGCAAGCGGCAGGGTTCGCTCAAGGTGTATTTGGGATACGCGGCGGGGGTCGGCAAGACCTACGCCATGCTGCAGGAAGGGATACGGCTCAGGCAGCAGCATGTGGACGTGGCAATCGGCTACCTTGAGCCGCATGCCCGCCCGGAAACGCAGGCCCTTGGGGAAGAGCTGGAAACGATTCCGCCCCGGGAGTGGCGGGTGGGGGACGCCGTATTCCGGGAGATGGACGTGGAGGCCATCCTTGCCCGCAGGCCGCAGGTGGCTCTGGTGGACGAGCTGGCGCATACCAATGCCGACGGTTCGCCCAACGCCAAGAGATATGCTGATGTGCTGGAGATTCTGGCGCAGGGTGTCAATGTCATTTCCACGCTCAACGTCCAGCATCTGGAATCGGTGGCGGCACGGGTAGAGGACGCGACCGGCATTGCCGTCAGGGAGCGGATTCCCGATGCGGTGCTGCGCCGGGCCGATCAGGTGGTCAACGTGGACGTGACCAAGGAAGAGTTGCGGGAGCGTCTGCGGCAGGGGAAGATTTATGCTCCCGAGCAGGCGGAGCGGGCGTTATCGGCCTTTTTTACCTATGAAAACCTGTCGTTTTTGCGTGAATTGTGCCTGCGCGAGGCTTCGGGCGATCAGGTCCGCAAGATTGAGGCGCAGGAGCTTCTCCGCCCCGCGCTGGCGGGCTGTGCGGTGGAGGCCGTCATGGTGGCCCTAAGCTCCGTGCCCACGGATGCCGAGGCCTTGGTCCGCCGAGGCGTGCGGATGGCGAACCAGCTCGGGTCGCCCTGCTATGTGGTGTATGTCCGCAGGCCTCAGGAAAGCCCTACCCGCATCGATGCCGGAATCCAGCGGCTGCTTCAGAACAATTTGCAGCTCGCCACCCGGCTTGGCGCGGAGGTCGTGCAGCTTGAGGGGGTGGATATTGCCGAGACGCTGGTCAATTTTGCCAGCGAGCGCAACGTCCGCCATGCCATTTTCGGAAAATCCCGGCTGACGCCCCTGCGGGAGCGGATCCGCGGTTCGTTTCTGCTGGATTTCCTGTATGAGGCCGTGGGCGTTGACGTCCATGTCGCCAACGTCACTCCCAAGCACATGAAGTGAGCCTGCCATGATTGTTCTGCCTACCATGCACAAGGGAATACGGCGTTCCTTTTTGCGTCTTGTGTTGCTGTTCGGTGCGCTTGGCCTGCTGCTGGTTGCCGGGATTACGGTTGCATGGCGCGTGCCTGCGGAGCTTATCCGCATGAATTATGATTCCATTTCCTACGCGCAGACGATGTATCAGGCCATGAACGGCATCCGCTTTCCCGATCTGTATCCCGAGAACAGCGTTTCCGGCTGGGCCGGGCTGTTTTCCGATGCCGTGGAACGCGCCGAGGCCAACGTGAGCGAAACGGCCGAGCGCGGCATCGTCGCGGATCTGCGGACCGCGTGGGAGGCATACCGGGACACCCCGGACAACGCGCACTACCGGACGCTGGAAAAACAGATTCAGGAGCTGGTGCGGGTCAATGAGCGGGGCATGTTCCACCGGCTCGATCGGAACACCCGGTTTCGGAACATCATGCTGGCGGTGACGGCGGCGGCGTTTGTTCTGGGGACGTTCTGGGCTTTTTTGATGGCGGACAGCGTGGCGCAGCGTCTGGCGCATCCGCTCAGGAGGGCGGCGGAGCTGTTCCGCGACCGTCCGCAGCTTGGGGGGAGCCTGCACCTGCCGGAACCGCAGACGCTGGAAGTCCGGCTGCTGTTCGACGAGCTGTCGCGGCTGTGGGAACGCCTTGGCGAGCTGGATGCCCTGAATGTCCACAAGCTGGTGGCGGAGAAAAGGAAGCTGGAGATCATCCTTGAGTCTGTGGAGGATGGGGTGCTGGTTTTGGATGCCTCTGGACTGGTGGCTCTGGTCAGCCTCAGGATGATCGGCTTTTTGGGCCTGGAGCCTTCGGAGGTGCAGGGCAGGCCCTGGAATGACCTGTCTACCCTGTCGCCCAACTACATGGCCCTGCGGGAGGGGCTTTCCGTGGATATGCAGGCCGTGCGGGAAATTGCCCTGCGCGTCGAGGGCGAGGAACGCCTGTATGCGGCCCGGAGGCGAGCCTTGATCAATGCCGAGGGCACGGAGACGGGGCAGGTCTTTTTGTTGAGCGACGTTACGGAACGGCGGCGGCGTGACGTGCTGCGTTCCGAAATGATGGACTGGATTTCCCACGAGCTGAAGACCCCCATGCAGTCCCTCGGGCTGGCGGCGGATCTCATGGCCCGGCGTTCCGGGCTGGATGAGGAAATGGCCATGCTGGTTGAAACCGTGGGGCAGGACGCCGCCCGCCTGCGTACCGTGGCCCGCCAGTTCATGGACATCGCCCGCATGAGTCCGGCCATGCTTCAGCTTGTTCCTGAAAATGTGCCCCTTGCGGACAGGGTGCGCGAGTGGCTGGCCCCGTTTCGTCTGGTGGCCCGGGAGTCCGGCGAACGGCTGGAGCTGGAGGTTCCCGAAACGCCGCTGATCGTGACCATAGACGCGGACCGTTTTGCGTGGGTGGTTTCGAATCTTGTCTCCAACGCGCTGCGGATGGGCAAGGCAGGCTCCACGGTTCGGGTTGTTCTCGCACGCGGGGCGGACGAGGCCGTCCTGCGGGTGGAGGACGACGGGCCGGGCATTGCTCCCGAGCTGGAAGAGCGGCTGTTCGAGCCGTTCTCGCACGGGCGCACTGCCGGAAGGCGGCTCGGGCTGGCGGGGCTGGGGTTGGCGATCACCCGGGACATCGTGGAGGCGCATGGCGGGGTGATCCAGTATGCCCGCCGCGCGGGAGGCGGATCGATTTTTACCGTGTTGCTGCCGCTGGCGAAGGAGGAAACGCACCATGCTGCACGTTCTGGTTGCTGATGATGATCCGGGGATTGTCCGCACCTTGCTGTTGAGCCTCAAGGCTCTGGGCTGTTCTCCCGTGGGCGTGGACAGCGCAGAGGCTGCACTGCGGACGCTGGAGGGCGGGCAGCCCGATCTCCTGCTGACGGATATGCGTATGGAAGGCCTTTCCGGGGTGGAGCTGGTGCAGGAAACCCGGAACCGCTGGCCCGGTGTGGTGTGCGTGGTGATGACGGCCTTCGCCTCCTATGAAAATGCCGTATCCGCCATCAAGGCCGGGGCGTACGACTACCTCCCCAAGCCGTTCACGACGGATCAGCTGGAGCATCTTGTCCGCAAGGTGGAGCTGCTGGTGGAGCTTAAGCGCGAGAATGCCCGGCTTCGGGCCGGTATCGGAGACTGGTTTGACGGGCTGACCTCCCCGAAGATTCAGGCCCTCAGGAGCGTGGTCGAGCGGGTTGCCCCGAGTGAGGCGACGGTGCTGCTCTCCGGGGAGACGGGTTCTGGCAAAACGGAGCTGGCCCGCGCCATCCATCGGCGATCTTCGCGGGCCGACAAGACGCTTGTGGAGGTGACCTGTACCGCCATTGCCGAAAACCTTTTCGAGTCCGAGGTGTTCGGGCATGTGAAGGGCGCGTTTACCGGTGCGGTGCGCGACCGGGAGGGCAAGTTCGAGCTGGCTGACGGAGGAACGCTGTTTCTTGACGAGATAGGGGAGCTTTCGGCGGCGGCTCAAGCCAAGCTGCTGCGGTTCCTTGAAGATCGTGTTATCGAGCGGGTCGGGGGAAATGTTCCCATCCGGCTGGACGTGCGTGTCATCGCCGCCACCAACAGGGATCTTGCCGCCATGATCCGGGCCGGAACCTTCCGCGAGGATTTGTACTATCGGCTGAACGTGTTCGAATGTGTGGTTCCTCCGCTGCGCGAGCGTTCCGAGGATATCGAGCCGCTCGCCGCGAGGCTGCTTCATGCCGCTGCCGCACGGTATGGGGAACCCCCCGTGCTTTCACCGGCGGTTCGGCATGCCCTGCGGGGGTACGGCTGGCCCGGCAATGTCCGCGAGCTTCGCAATGTTATGGAACGGCTGGCCCTGCTGGCCTCCGGGCGGGAGGCAACCCTTGCGGATCTGCCTCCGGCGTTGACGGAAGGGCTGGCGGGAGTGGCGGCGGAGCAGGGCGCGGAGCCGCATATCCTGACGCTGAAGGAGCTGGAGGCGGAACATGTCCGGCGAGTGCTGGGGCTTGGGGTCAGCATGGAGCGTGCTGCGGAGCTTTTGGGGATCAATACGGTTACGCTTTGGCGCAAACGCAAGGAACTGGGAGCCTGAAACCGGGTGATATACCGTTTCGCTTGAGCAAGAAGGAGGTTGGAGATGGCGTTCATTGCCGGAGACAGCGTGCTTGATGCCGCATACGGGTATGGCATGGTATGCGATGTGATCAGAAATCCCGATGAGACCTATCCTGTTATTTGCAGGTATTGGAAAAACGGGCGGCCTGTGGAGGTCTCCTATACGCGGGAAGGCTTCAATGATGTTTCCGACCCCGCGCCATCTCTCGTGCATGCCAGAGCCGGTTCCGCCCGGGAAAAGCCAAGCCGCCTGTCGTTTGAGGATTTTGATGAGGAATACCGGGAACTGTTTGAAAGGCCGTGAGCCGTCGGCCTGAGAGCCTGTACGGAATCTTTTTCAGGATAGCCAATGATTTCAGGGGAGAATGCGGGACTACCGGTAACTGGCCCGCCGATAATATAAAAACAGTTACTATTAGTATTGACTTCTTTCGTGATTTGTCCAAAAATACGCAAACAGGAGCAGAGGAACTATTTCAAGCATATAACAAGAGAGGGAAAGATGAGAACTCGTTCCGCTTTGCTGGTAGCCAGCTGCGTTCTGGCTGCTACGGTGGCTACAGGCGGTGCCCTGACCGAGAGTATCGGAGCCGACAAGGGGGTGCCGGCCAATCACCCGCAAATGGCAAAATTTTCTCAGGTGTCCGGCATTGTTATGGAAAAATGCATGGCCTGTCATTCGCGCAATTATGATCTTCCGTTCTATGCCAAGATTCCGGGCATCAAGGAAATCATCGAGAAGGATTTCAGGGACGGCCTGCGCGCGATGGATCTGAATATTGAGCTGATCGAAGCCGCCAAGGACAAGCCTGTCGGGGAAGCCACCCTCGCCAAGATGGAATGGGTCATCGCCAATGAAACCATGCCGCCCGCCAAGTTTACCGCCGTGCATTGGGGCAGCCGTGTTTCCGCCGTCGACAAGGAGGCTATCCTTGAATGGGTGAAGGCTTCTCGCGCCGCCCATTACGCGACCGGCCTTGCGGCTCCGAAGCACGCCAATGAGCCGCTTCAGCCGTTGCCGGATTCCGTCAAGACCAACGCCGCCAAGGTTGCCCTTGGAGAAAAACTTTTTGCTGACAAGCGGTTGTCTGGTGACAACACCGTAGCCTGTCTGACCTGCCACGATTATGAAAAGGCGGGAACGGACAACAAGCGTTTTGCCGAAGGCATCCGCGGGCAGTTCGGGGACATCAACGCTCCGACCATGTTCAACGCGGTTTTCAATACCAGGCAGTTCTGGAATGGCCGGGCCGCGGATCTTCAGGAGCAGGCCGGCGGCCCGCCCATGAATCCCATAGAAATGGGCAGCAAGGACTGGGATGAAATCAGTGCCAAGCTCGCGCAGGATGAAGCGTTGACCGCAGCCTTTACCGCCGTTTACCCTGATGGCTGGAACGGAAAGAACATCACCGACGCCATCGCCGAATATGAAAAGACCCTGATCACGCCGGACAGCCGTTTCGACAAGTGGCTGAAGGGTGATGACAAGGCTTTGACCGCACAGGAAATCGAAGGGTATCAGCGTTTCAAGATGTACCGCTGCTCCAGCTGCCACGTCGGCAAGTCTGTGGGTGGGCAGTCCTTTGAATATATGGATCTCAAGAAGGACTACTTTGCGGTACGCGGCAATCCGCTGGGATCGGATGAAGGGCTCAAGGGCTTCACCGGCAAGGCGGAAGATCTGCACCGCTTCAAGGTTCCGAATCTCCGCAACATTGAATTGACAAGCCCTTATCTGCATGACGGTACGGTAACGACGCTTGATGAAGCCGTAGGCATCATGGGCGAATATCTTTCCGGGATGGATATCCCGAAGGGGGATCGCGAGCTTATTGTTGGCTTCCTGCGGACGCTGACTGGCGAATGGCACGGCCAGCCCGTGGCTGGAACGGCTGTAAAGAACTAGCCTTCTCACCATACGCACAAAAGGCGGCATCGGGACATTCCGGTGCCGCCTTTTTCCATGCCGGCGCGACGGGAAGACGCTCCATAAAGGGAAACGGACAGGCTGAAAGCGTTTCGGGAGTTCTGCTTTTGGAAAGCATGAAAAAGTTTTTTTGCGGTGGATGCAGAGGCTCCTTCAGGCATGAGCATGGAATGGCATATTATAAAAAGGTAAGGATAGGCATGGAACGATGTCCCACGGCAGTATAAAATCATGGTTTTTGAAGTTGATTATTTGTAAGTTTAGGCGGTTAGTGTTTCTTGTGATTTATAGTGTAAAGTGCCCATATTTATCATGGAAATAGTTCTCTCTTTTTAGGAGGTTTCATCCATCCCCCAAAACATGAAACCTTGGCCTGGCTTTTTCTGTGAGTATGCTGCAAATGTATTTTGAGTTGATAGTTTTTTCTTTACAGAAGCCTGATTGTATTGCAAAAGATTTTTGTACAGCTTCCGTATTTGGCTTTCAGAAAAGAAAAACGATCGACATACGGTCAATCCATGTATCGGATGCTGAAAATCAACTGGGATTTGAAGAAATCCACTTTGGAGGTATATAAATGATTAGTGATGCCGAACTCCTGAAGTTGGTCATGGAAAGATATCCCGAACAGCCCACTTCTTTTGTCATCGACCAGTTTACGGTGCTCAAGGCAGGTCTGATTCAGGCAAACAATAAGCTTGCCGCCATGGATATGGAAGAAATCGTCTGCGAAACCGTTGCCGTTGAAGAAGCTCTCGCCGAAACCGAGGAAGCTCCCGCGGCTGCGCCGAAAAAGAAATTTACCAAACGCAGTCTCGTGGTGCGTCCCGAAGAAGCCATCGGCGACGACACCGTGCAGTGCTGTCTGTGCGGTCGTGCCTTCCAGAACCTGACGGCGAAGCATCTTCTTTCCCACGGCATTTCCGTGGACGAATACAAGAAGCTCTGCGGCTATGCCCCCGAACAGAAGCTGATCAGCCACAACCTGCTGATGAAGCTTCAGGAAAACGTCCAGAAGGCCCAGCGTTCGAGAGAACAGAAGCTTTCGGGCGAACATCTGAAATAATGTGTCTGCGGGGCATCCGAAACGGTGTCCCGCTTTTGTTTTTGCAAAAGGCTCTGGACCTGCTGTGTCGGGACGTGTATGGAAAATGCGAAACGCTTTGTTTCCACTTTTCATCCAGGCGGTTTTCAATGCTTGAAACGATTTCTCCCTCCGAGGCCGTTTCGCTGTTTCGTAGCGGAGAGGCTCTTTTTGTCGATGTCCGTACCGAAAAGGAGTTTTTGAAGCGTACCATTCCCGGTTCTCCGCTGGTTCCTCTTGATCGGCTGGAGCAGGAGAGGGGGCTTGAGGCTCGTTTTGGGGAAAAGCCGGTGGTCTTTTTTTGCCGCTCGGGAAACCGCACCCGGGACAAGGCCGAGCTGCTGGAAAACAGTGTCCGGAGCAAAGCCTATCAGCTTGATGGGGGCATCCTCGCATGGGAGCGGGCCGGGTTTCCCGTATGGAGTCCCCGGGAGCTTCTTCCCTGCTTTCAGGACAAGGCCTCCTGTACGTCCGGCGTCTTTTCCAGAGCTGTCCCCTGCTGAGGAAGCGCGTTTGAAGCCGCTGTTGAAAATTTTCTCGAAGTCCTCTTGGGCCTCTGAAACGGAGCCGAGAGGGATTGGCTGGAGCGCGGGCCACTGCGGATTCGGCCTGCAAAAAAATATTTGCTGAGACACCACTTTTTTAGTGATGTCTCTTTTTTTATGTATTGTTAAACGGTTGCGCCGTGTAGTCGGGGCGCGGACAAAGGATGGCCTGCCTTTTTTCGGCTCCAGAAACGTTGCCAAAACGCTGTTGCGAGGTTTCCGTTGTGCCCAAATATCCCTTTTTCTCTTTTTTTTGCAAAAAAATGTAAAAAATGGGCCAGGAATTTTTGAAAGCCGCCCCGAAATGGATTTTTTGCCATTTTTCTAATCAAGGTTATAAGTCATGAAAAGTAAAGTATATTTTTGCTGTTTGGCTTTACAAACAGCCCTTTGATTGTGACTCTTGTGACAATCTGAGGGGCTTATTCAAAATTCTGACCAAAATTTATATCTGCAATATTCCCCGCTTTTTACAATGCTTTCTCTATGTTGTTTTGAACTTCCCCTAGCCTTCGATTATTTTTTGTGCTAGTCAGTGCATTAGGTTTTTTTTCACAATCCATTAACAGAGTGAGAGGAGAACGTTGATGACCTGCAAGAAGATTCTTCCCCTGGTGTTGGCTGCTTTGTTCTTGTGGTCTGCTGCTCCTGCAGTGGCCGCTCCCGAAATGACGCTGAAAATCGCGGCGGGAGACCCCGAAGATTCCGAAATGGGCGTCGTGGGTAATGCCTTCAAGAAGTATGTGGAAGAAAAGAGCAACGGCAAAGTGGAAGTCCAGTGCTTCTACGGCGGCTCCCTCGGTGACGAAAGCGAATGCTTCCGTAACGTGCAGAAAGGCACCCTGCCTCTGGCCCTGGGCGGCATCGCCAACCTCGTGCCTTTCGAAAAGAAGCTTGGCATGCTGACTCTTCCCTACCTCTTCGCCAACATTGACGAAGTGGTTGCCGGCACCAACGGTGCTCCTGCCGAACTGCTCAACAAGTACGCCACCAAGGCCGGTTTCCGCGTTCTTACCTGGACCTACACCGACTTCCGTTACATCTCCAACTCCAAGCGTCCCATCACCAAGATGGCCGACATCCAGGGCCTGAAGTTCCGCGTTCCCCAGAGTGCCGTGCTCATCGCTGCCTACAAGGCCTTCGGCGGCAGCCCGACTCCTATCTCTTGGGCCGAAACCTTCACCGCTCTCCAGCAGGGCGTTGTTGACGGCCAGTGCTACGGCTACATCGGCTTCAAGGCCATGAAGTTCAATGAAGCCAACCAGAAGTACATCACCGAAGTCCACTACACCTATCAGCTGCAGCCTCTGGTCATCAGCGAACGCGTGTTCAAGAAGATGACCCCCGAAATGCAGAAGCTGATGATCGACGCCGGCAAGTACGCTCAGGACACCGTTCTGAAGTACCAGATCGAAAATGCTGACGCCGCCAAGAAGGAACTCATCGCTGGCGGTATCCAGGTTGCCCAGCTTGAAGACGAAGACCAGTGGAAGAAGGCCGCCATTGAAAAGGTATGGCCCGAAATGGCCGACTTCGTGGGTGGCAAGGCTGCTATCAACGAATACCTCAAGGCTTGCGGCAAGCCTGAATGGAAGTAAGTCGTTCTTGATGAAGACAGGGTATCGGGCCTGCGGGGGCGGGCCTGATACCACTGCGCATCTGTGAAGGAGTCCGTGTAGAGCCGTCTATCGGCCCCGGTTATCGGGATAGCGGAGACGGCAACACGGATTCCTTCTGCGCGGGTCTTCCCTGACTCAAGGTTGTGCAGCGGGCCGTAACCCGCTCCGGTTCCTGCCGTAACGGGAACCGTATGGCCTTGCGGTTTCAAAGGTTTTGGGAGGAGGAATAGCAAGCGTGAAAAAAGCAGTTCTGGCCCTTTTGGACCACTTCGAAAGCTATCTGTGTCAGGTTTTGCTCGTATTCTTTGTAATCATCATTTTCCTTCAGATTGTTTTGCGTCAGATCAACATGTCGCTTCCCTGGACGGAAGAAATCGCCCGCTTCGCCTTTATCTGGTTCATTCTGTTCGGTGCCTGCTACGCTACGCGTCTGTGCGCCCTGAACCGCGTGACGCTCCAGTTTTCCAAGGCACCCAAGTGGGTGGGCGACATGTTTTTGTTCATCGGCGACGTGATTTGGCTCTGTTTTTCGCTCATCATGGCGTGGCAGGGATATATCGCGGTTATGGATCTCGTTGAATTCCCCTACGCGACCCCGGCCCTCGACTGGGATTTGGGCATGGTCTACCTTGTCTTCCCGCTCAGCTTTCTGCTGATGGCCATCCGTATTGTTCAGGTGAACGTTATCAAGTTCATCCTGAAGGAGGAAATTCTTGACCCCGATCAGGAAGCCATGAAGGAAAGCCAGAAGACGCTTATGACAGAAGGAGACAAGGAATGATGGAAGCCCTTTCCCCCGCGAACATCGGCCTCATGCTGTTCGCCATCTTCTTTGTGCTGCTGCTCATCGGCAGCCCGATCATGGTTGCGCTCGGCGTGGCCACCATGACCTGCTTCATTGTTCTGGATATTGACCTCAGCCTCATGATTGAACGTGCCTTTGCCTCGTTGACGGCCTTCCCGCTTATGGCATTGCCGGCCTTCGTCCTGGCAGGGTCACTGATGGAAGCGGCAGGCGTATCAAGACGCCTTGTGCATGTCGCTGAAAACATTGTCGGGCCCACGCCCGGCGGCCTTGCCATCTCCACAACGCTTTCCTGCGTGTTCTTCGGAGCCATTTCCGGTTCCGGTCCCGCTACGACGGCCGCTGTGGGCATGCTCATGATCCCCGCCATGGCCAAGCGCGGCTACAACATCGGCTATGCGGCTGCGGCCACGGCTACCGCCGGCGGTATCGGCATCATCATCCCGCCGAGTATCCCGATGGTTATTTTCGGCGTATCCGGCCAGCAGAGTATCTCCAAGATGTTCATGGCCGGTATCCTTCCCGGTTTCCTCATCGCCATCGGCCTCAGCCTGATGCACTTCTTCCTGTGCCGCAATCTGAAGACAGAAGGGCTGGACTGGTCCATCAACTCTTTCTGGCACTCCCTGCGTGACGGTTTCTGGTCCATCCTGGCCCCCGTCATCATTCTTGGCGGTATCTACGCCGGTATCTTCACGCCGACGGAAGCGGCTGTCGTTGCCATCTTCTACACGATCCTTGTGGGTATCTTCATCCATAAGGAACTGACGATGAAGAGCTTCATGGCCTCCCTCAAGACCACCTCATGGCTGACGGGCCGAGTTCTGGTCCTCGTCTTCACGGCGACTGCCTTCGGGTATCTGCTTACGTCCTACCGTATCCCGGTGGAAATCGCCAACTGGATCCTTTCTTTCACCAACAACGTGCATCTGGTTTGGTTCTTCGTGGTCGTCCTCCTGCTTTTCTTGGGGATGTTCATGGAAACCCTCGCCATCATCATGCTGGTTACGCCCGTGCTGCTGCCCATCATGACGGCGTATGGCGTCGACCCGATCCACTTCGGTATTATTCTCATCTGCTGCTGCGGTATCGGATTCTCCACGCCGCCGCTGGGTGAAAACATGTTTATCGCTTCCGGTATCGCCAATATTTCTCTTGAAGAAATATCCCTGCGCGCGTTGCCGCTCGTGGCGGTCAACATTGCTGTTATTGCGATTTTGGTTCTGTTCCCGGATATCGTGCTCTTCCTGCCCAACCTGATGGGCACAGGCCTCGAGTAAGCTGAGGGCGGCGGGGCGGATGCTCCGCCGCCTCTGCTTCCACCATCAGCAATTGTAAAAAGACGAAAAAAGAGAACATTATGAGCTGCAAGAAATTTGTTTCCTTGCTTCTGGCCAGCCTGTTTGTCTGCGTATCGTCGGCTTCCGCCGCTTCTGCCCAGGCTCCTCAGATGACCTTGAAAATCGCCATGGGTGACCCGGAAAGCTCTGAAATGGGCGTTGTGGGCAATGCCTTCAAGCGGTATGTCGAGAACAACACGAATGGTGCCGTGCAGGTTGTCTGCATTTATGGCGGAACTCCCGGCGATGATGAAAGCGAACGTTTCCGCAAGGTGCAGAAGGGTACGCTTGATATGGCCCTTGGAGGCGTGGCGAACATCGTGCCTCTGGAAAAGAAGCTCGGCCTGCTGACCCTGCCGTATTTGTTCAACAACCTGAATGAAGTGGTGGCGGGCACAAACGGTGCTTCCGCGGAACTGCTGAACAAGTATGCAGCCGAAGCTGGCTTCCGTGTTCTGACCTGGACCTACACCGGCTTCCGGTTCATCTCCAACAGCAAGCACCCCATCACCAACCTTACGGATATGAAGGGCCTGAAGATTCGTGTGCCCCAGAATGCCGTCATGGTCGATACCTACAAGGCGTTTGGAGCTATTCCTTCCGTTATTCCGTGGGCTTCCACCTATACGGAATTGCAGAGCGGCAACGTGGACGGCCAGTGCTACGGCTACATCGGATTCCGCGCCATGAAGTTTAACGAAGCCGATCAGCACTTCATTTCCGAAGTGCATTACAACTACAACCTTCAGCCGCTGGTGATCAGCCTGCGTATCTTCAACAAGCTGACTCCCGAACTCCAGCGGATCCTTATTGATGCCGGTCGGTATGCTCAGGAACGTTCCCTCATCTTCCAGATCGAGCAGGCCGAAGCCGCCAAGCGTGAGCTGCTGGCAAGCGGCGTCAAGATTTCCCAGCTGACCGACGAATTTCACTGGAAGGAAGTTGCCTTTACAAAGGTGTGGCCCCAGATGGCCGACTTTGTGGGCGGCAAGGATGCCATCAATGAATATCTGAAGTCCTGCGGCAAGCAGCCCTGGAACTAGCCTTAAAAGCCTCATCGGAGAAAGGCCCGGACAGTCTGCCCGGGCCTTTCTTTTATGGAAAGCCGCAAAGGGAAATCAGCCGTGCTTCCAGTGCCATACCCTCCCCGCGATCATGCTCGGCAGGGCCATGAGAGCCGGCATCAGCGAGAACAGGGAACCGGTGAGGATGAACAGGATGCCGACTACCATACTGAATGGAATGTTCTCGTGAAGAAAAATCAGGGCGAAGAAGGGGGCGAGGACTGGCTTGAAAAAGAAGACCAGAGAGGCCGTAAAGGGGGATGTCGCTTCCATTGCCATGAAATAAAAGGCGAATCCTGCACCTGTCACACCGATGCAGATATACAGCATCATCATGGTGCTGAAAGGCGTGTATCCGGAAAGCAGAGGGATATCGGCGAACAGCCCAAGCCCGGCTTCTGTGAGGAGTGCTCCCACAGCTTCAATCCTGCTCAAGAGGACGATGCCCGCCATTTCCGCACTGGCAAACAGAAAGCTGCCGCAGGTGACAACGACCCCGGAATATTTCGCACAAAGCCGGGTCCCCAGTACGGCGTACAGGGCAAAGGTCATTGTGGACAGCAGGATAAAAAGAATTCCGGCTGGATTGATTGAAGTATCCAACGGGTTGACCAGAATGACGATGCCGAGGCATTCCAGCACAAGCGCGATAATGTGTTGCCGTTGGATGTGCGCGTGGAGGATGAGTCCAGAAAAAGCCAAGACAAATACCGGATTGCAGCTGAAAAGCACCGCAACGACGGAGGCGTTGGCTTTCTCCACAGCGAGCTGATAGAACGTCATGCTGATGGCTATGCCCAACAAGCCGAGTCCCGCGAGTTTTGCGAGGCTGCGCCCGTCAAGCCGGACGTTTCGTTTTTTGAGCATGCGGGCGGCGAAGGGGACAAGCACAAGGCCGCCGATCAGAAAGCGCGTCAGGTTAAGCTGCACGGGGTTGAACAACCCGGAAACTTCCTTGAGTGCAATTTCCATTGTGCTGAAAAACAGCGTCGCCAGAGCGATAAAGATATAACCTCGTTGCATGGCTCCCTCTTCTACAGGCGGATTGCGGCGTTGGGACGCTTCGTGTTGCCGCCTTTCCTCCGGCACCGCACCGGAAATCTGCCTGTGACCGGGTGGTACGCCATGCTTTTGCATGAGTAAAGTGAAATATACTCATGAGTGATATAATTTTATATTATGTAATAAGGCTGTTGCCCCGAGAGGATGCCCTGGATTCCGCATCCTTTTCATGAAGCAGGTACTGGATAAGGGCATTTCCGGCAGGGGAGAGCTGGTGCTTTTTGCGTGTAGCCAGAACAATGGAGCGTTCTGGGATGGGGTGCTCCGGCTGAAGCTCGAAAATGCTTCCGGCCCGGAGGCTTGCCTCTGCGAAGCGGCGCACGGTAATCCCCACGCCAAGCCCACGTTCGACAAAGGGAACGATCAGTACCGTGGTGCCCAGCTCGAATTCAGGGGCCAGCACAATTCCGTGCGCCTGAAAGAAGCTATCCAGATAGCTGCGGGTTCCGGTGCCCTTTTCAGGGCAGACAATGGGGAGTCCGGCGATTTGGGACAGCGGGAGCACCCTGTTTTTGAGATGGAGGAACGAAGGGCCTGCAATGAAGATATCCTGAACGGAGCAGACCGGGATGATATCCAGATCTTCATTTTCTTCTCTGGATGAGAAGGTCACTCCGAGATCGATTTTGCGTTCACGCAGTGCGGCGAGGGTTTCCGGGGTTGAAGCGGTAATGGTGCTGATGCGGATTTTGGGGTAGTCTCTGTGGAACCGCGCAAGGCAGGGAAGCAAAAACGCATGCATGATCATGTCGGACGAGCCGATATGGATGCTGCCCCAATCCAGATGGAGCATGTCCCGAAGCTTTTTTTCCCCGAGGGCGATCTGTTCGCAGGCCTGTGAGGCATGCTGGTAGAGCACTTCCCCCTCGGGCGTCAGCCGCATCCCCTTGCGGGTGCGGTAGAAGAGGGCGCATCCGAGCAGTTTTTCAAGATGGCTGATGGATTTGCTGACTGCCGGCTGGGAGAGGAAGAGCGTGCGGGCGGCCAGCGTGATGCTTCCAAGCCGTCCGACCTGATAAAAGACCCTGTAGTATTCAAGAGAAATAGTCATACGCTTCCCCCGTGGCATCGTTTTCCTTGCATGGCATGGAAAGAATGTGGAGGCAACCCTCTTCCCCAGCCTCGGCGTTGGCGGCCCTGTTGCGGCGCATTCTGGAAATGCCCTGCGGGAAGACGTGGTGAAGGTTTTATCTGTCTATAGATACAAGAAAAAAATACGGCTGAAAGTTTTTTTGAGATTTTTGATAAAAAAGACTTGCAAGGGAGTCCTGTTTTGTCTATACCTCTTCCTGCGCCGAGGTGGTGGAATTGGTAGACACGCTATCTTGAGGTGGTAGTGGGGATTCCTGTGCGGGTTCGAGTCCCGCCCTCGGCACCATATTTTAAAGCCGTTGCAGTAACATACTGCGACGGCTTTTCTTTTTTGTTTCGAGCCGTTGCCAAAAGGGGCGAAAAAGCCCCATTTGGGCTGAAGTGTGCCAACGTGCCGGGCCTTCACGCCGAAAATCGGCAGCCTCGAAGCCTCACGCAAGGCTATACCGAAAGTCTCTCTCTCTCTCTCTCTCTCGGTCACACGTCACTACTGTAGCACACAAAAAATAGAATAATATCAAAATATTAGTTTGATAAATATTCTTTTGAAATTCTGTTTTGGATAAGTTTTGGATAAGCATATTGCTTTCCTTGCTATTGCTCGCTACAGTTCTTTTATGAGTGACGTAACTAGCAGAAAATACATAAAAACAAAGTACGAAGGCGTATTCTACCGCTGTTCGACCAAGCGCAATCCCCGTACCGGTGAGCCAGATCGCATCTACGCTTTCTGGTACGCCGACACCGAGGGCAAGGGCCATTGGAAGACCGTCGGGAGACAGAGTACGCAATGTTCCCCCAAGGTGGCAAGAGATGAACGGGCAAAATTCCTGGCGACGTTCGGTGCGACGGGTATCAATCCCATCGAACAAGGAAAAGTGACCATCGGTCAGGCCGTAGATGGCTATGTGCACTGGGGAAGAAGCGAGGGCAAGTACGTCGATCAGCACTACAGCCAATACCGCGCCCACCTGAAGACCCAAATCCACACCTTGCCCATTGCAGAGCTGAATCCCAATCTGCTCTCCGGCCTCAAGGCGGACTTGCTGAACACGCCCGCCGGGAACACAAAGCCCAAAAAAGCCGTGAAGGGCAACGCCAAAAAGGCCAGCACCAAAACACGCAAGTTGCTGGCTCCCCAGACCGTCAATAACATCTTCAGCTTCATGCGTTCTGCCGTCAACCACGCCATTGCAACCAAACTCTGGATCGGCAGCAATCCGCTCTCTACGAGAGGCAGCGTCTGGAAAATGGCAAAGGTCAACAACAAGCGTTTGCGTTTCTTCACCCGTGATGAGGCAAAGGCTCTGCTGGCTGATCTGGAATTTCGGCATCATCAACTGCACGACATGGGCTTGCTCTCGCTCAAGACCGGCCTCCGCGCCACGGAGATTTTCAAGCTGCGAGGGCAGGATGTGGACGGCAACGCCTGCGGCCTCCACATCATCCAAAAGGGAGGGACGCGCGTTTTTGTCCGTGTTTCGGCTGACATGATCGCTATGCTGAAAGCCTATGGCCGCAAGCCGAGTGAACCCATCTTTCAGACTCCCCAAAAGAGAACTGCGTTCACCAAGACTCCTGCCTGCTTCAGGACGGCAGTGCAGAAGCTCGGCTTGGCTCCCGATGACGGGGATACCTTGTATGCGGTCACATTTCATACATTCAGACATACATTCGCCTCGTGGTTGGCGCAATCCGGCAAGGTTTCCTTAAAAGAACTCCAAGAGCTCATGCGCCACGAAGACATCGAAATGACAATGCGGTACGCACACTTATTTCCAGATCAGCCATCTGAGAAACTTTCCATTATAGATGATCTTCTGGCTTGACGGACTATCGATCGACATAGCCAGTCGTTTTGATTTTGCCGGAGGCGACAAACTCCTCAAACTCCGTGCGATCATAAAAAATACGCCTGCCAAACGTGATATAGGTCGGCCCGATGCCTTCCATGCGCCAGTAGGCAAGCATTTTCCTGTGGATGCCAAACTCTTTTTCAATGTCCTTTGGAGTAAGGAGCTTCTTATTTGCTGCTCCAATATCATATGAAGGAGGTATTTTTTCACACTCAGCAGCGCGGATAGCTTCTACGATGAGTGGGAGTAACTCTTCAGGTGTGGAAAGTATGATGGTACGTCTTTCTGATTCCATGAGAAATCCCTTATGGAAGTTGTTCCGTATATGTGCCGTAATATTTTGCGATCAACTCCAACATGGAATCGCACCCATTTGCCTGGAGCATTTTTTCCCTGTGACGTCGAACACCGCTACGAGAAATCTCAAGGCAGAGAGCAATTCGGCTGGTTCTGAATCCGGCGAGAGTGAGTTGAAAAACTTCCCTTCCTCGTCGTGTCAGTATAATGGAGTTTTTGGGAACGGCCATTCCCGCGCCTACACAGCGCATAATCTCTATCGTGCTGTGTACGGAGAGTTTTTTTCTAATGTGTGAAAGATGTAAGTTTATAATGTTATAGGATATTTCAAGTTCACAGGCTATTTTTTTTGGGCGTTAATCCTTGCATCAGCAGGACAACAATACTTTGTTCCTTTCTGGTCAGTTGTGCCAGCATAACTTCTCCTAATGATTGCTAAACCAACTCAAATGGGATTGAGTCTTGTGTAGCATGGAGAAATCAGGCCGGGCAGTGGCCAAATTATATACTTTTTACCTTTTTTGAATATTTTAAGCGGTTGAGATTCATGCTACCAACGATGCCCGTGGAAGTCAGATATCGTCGCCAATCTTTGTAGAACACCGCTGCTCGCTGTATCAATGCCTTTCTGGGTATAGAAATTTCCATTAACTAAGGCATGGGTCTTGAGCACACATTCAAAGTCCGTCAGCGCACGCTCTTCTGGCCCGCGCGGGCTGTTCCAGAAGGCATCCAGCGGCATTTCCGTGCTGTTCACTGCCAAGCCTGGCATGGCGTAGATGGACGTGCCCACGCAATAGACCGGCTTGCCTTGTCGCAGGGCCGAAATCCCTATGGTGGAGTTCAGAACGACCACGCCTAGACTTTTATTGATCATCTGATGCGCCTTTCCGCCTTCGAGGAAGTGCACTCGGTCGCTGATGCGGCAGGCCCTGGCGAATGAGGCAATGAAGCCCGCATAGTCGATAAGACCGTTATCCAGCGGGTGATTACGAATAAGTATATGGGTCGCCGCCGGAGCGCTTTGGGCAAAAGAAGTCAGCACACAAGCGATAGCTTCTTTCATGCCGCTATACGGGGAATAGCGCCGAACCTGTGAGTCGGCGTCAAGTTGAAGGGGAAAGAGAAAATAGGGTGCACGAGAACGTGAAGCAGTCCGAAGGGCTTGGGCGGAACATTTCCGTCGGGCTGAGCGGCTCAGCACACGCAGGAACCAGCCCCAGACTTCGCGGCTGGCACTTTGCGGGCGGTGTGTCTGAAAATGTCGGAACAGAGGCCAAAGAAAGATTGTGCCTGCATAATGGGCAATGGCTCTCCATGTTTTAGCTTTTTGCGAATTGCCGACCTTGCGGGTTTCGGGCGCTATAGGACAATACGCGGCCAACGCCGCTATGCCTTCCCTGGTATCCGGCAGAGAGGAAAGGCCGTTCACACCTCCCTGTTCCATTGTTATATAGTCTGGGCGCAGATAGCCTTCCTCATAGGCCCAAACCCGGATACCCCGGATTCTGGCCAACAGAACGGCTTCGCGGTGCAGGGGACGCCAGTCTCCGAAGACATGAATATCTGTCACCTGTTCCTTGTCCATAAGTTTGGCGATCCATGCGCCCCAGACGATGGCTTTTTTTCGGAACAGGCGGGTGTGGGGCCAGGGCCAGTCCACCACGTCGCCGCCACAGCAATTGACGCGAATGACTGTATCTCCTTGTCGGGTCAACGCCTGTCCAAGCTGCTGAAAAAAAGGGCCGTGTGGCCCCTGAAGAAAAAGATGTGATTTCATCGTATGGCCTTTCTCAGGAGTCCGCGTGCGGCAGCGATAAGTCGTGCCCAGACACGTCCACGCATCTGCCCATTCGGCTGGAGCAGGCGGAAGCAGACGTCCTCCGCTCGGCAGAAGTTTTTCGTCTGCCAGTCGTAATAGGAGGGATAAAGCAGCAAGGCTCCGGCCACCAGTTCATCCAGCGTCAGGCGAGCCTTGCGGCGAGGAAAGGCTTGCCTGTCTTCCGTCAGCCCCCACCCCGCATAGAACGGCCCACCGTAGGTGAACACTTTGACGCCGCGCAGTAAGGCTTCAAAGCCCGTCTGGGAGGTCAGTGTGTGCACCTCATGAACTAAAGGCAGAAGACGGCCCATAGGAAAATCCCGTAGTATGCTGTCCGCGTAGCGTAAGGTCGTTGCGTCGGGCAATGCACCCTGCCTGTTGCCGCTCTCCACATCCGGGTGCGGTTTGTAGATGATGAAGGCGTCAGGTCTGGCTTCACGCGCGGCACGCAGCAAATCCAGATTGGTCATGCCAAAGCCGCCACAGCGCACGGAGGCGTCGTCCTCAACCTGACCCGGCACAAGCACGATATTTTTCCCTTCTGGGAACTTTGGCGGCAGGGCTGCACCGCAGCCTGTGTTGTATTTGGTCAGCCTTTTTTCCAAAATCAGGGAGTGTATGGCGGCGGCACGTTCCAGCAGCGCGGTATGGTCGGGATGTTTCGGCATGGCGTTCAGAATATCTTCCAGCTCGCTGGGCTGAGAAGGATCGTAATAAATGCCCTTTCTATCCAGCACCAGGGAATAGGGCCAGTTGAAATCCGACCCCAGGCCGATGGAGCGGATGAAACCGTCCTCCATGCGTGTCAGTCGAACGCCCAGGTACTGACAGCAATTTTTGAGCCCTGCTGTGTATTGGGAGGCCCATACCACGACATCGCCACCATTGCCTTGTGCCCATTTGACGGCGCTCCACCAGTCCGAAAAGAACCGGATTGTCCCCGCAGTAGACTGTAAAAAAGCTCGGGCATACGGACGTTTCCACCAGGAAAAGCCGACACAGGCATGAAAGCCCTTATTCCGTTCATTCTGGAAACGCTGGACGGCCAACAGTTCGATGCTTTCATGGATGTCGCCGCGTTCGCCGCGTATGGGATTCACATAGCGGGCGTACAGGAGATATGCCGCCGCGAAAATGTCTTCCACTGTGCGCCGTTTTGTCCTTCGTGGACAGGTAAGCCGATCGTGCGTCACACCCCACCCAGCATAGAAAGGCATGCCGAAGCAATGAACTTCCTTGCCGAGCAGTAAGGCTTCAAAACCCATCTGCGAGGTGACGGTATACACAACATCAGCTTGAGCAAGAAGGGAAAGCGGCGAAACATCCTGCGCGATGATCACAATGCCTCTTTGCTTTGCAGCTTCCGTCAAATATCCCTGTTTTTTCCCTGCAAGCACATCGGGGTGCGTCTTGACGAACAAACGGGCGTTGGGAAACCGCATCTGCGCGTCGTCCAGCATAGCTATGAAACTCTCAGCATCAGCAAGGCCAAGCGTAACACTGGTATCCCCTTGCGTCTGATCAAGAATGAGGACCCGGGGACACGAAGCATCACCGAGCAGTGTATCGGACGCCCGTGAGGCATGATTATATTTGCTCAGATCATGACGTTTGATAGTTTCAATGGCATGCCGGGCGGATTGCAACACCGTCTCAGTTTCCCAGCCCTCACCGTTCAGCAGATTCTCCAGATCGGAAGGTTCCGTCGCGTCGTAATAGATGCCGGTATGATCCACAACCAACGACAAAGGCTGCGCCCCCTTGCAGCCGAGATCAAGAGAGCGCAGAAAGCCGTCCTCCAGAGCGATATAGGAGAGGTTGTGTTCCGCCGCGTAACGGCGAGCCTTCTCGGCTGTGGGCTTGTGGCCCCAGCCTGTAACACACAGAGGCTCATATCTTTTATTATAGAAATATACCACATCCTCTAAAAATGACTCAATAAACGGTATATGACTAGTTTTATTCTGGAATAATATAATCATTTTTATTTGTTGTAGGTAATCGTATCAGAGTGTTGAACTATTTTGCTTTAATTCAAGATCTTTTACAGCTCTCCATTTTTGTTTTTCTTTTTCAAATACCTCTTGGTGTCTTTCCATATAAATTTTATTACGGTAAAAAAGAAAAATAAATGAAATAATAGCTATAAAAATACATATAATTATATGTTTGATATTTGATTTTGAATCATTTATGCATAAAAATAGACAAATTATAATTAATATATAATATATAAACCACGTACTCAAATATGAATTTTCTTTTTTACAATCTTCATCTTTATATTTATCTCTATATATTGACAAACGTTTTTCTCATAGAAAATTGTATTCTGAGAAATAAATAATACAGTATGATGCGCTTCTCCATATATATAATGATATATCATAGTCTAATAAGAAAAACAAAAAAATTAATGGAATTGGAGTTAAAAAAGAAAGAGGATTGACGTGTTCGTGTGATCATAGGTATGCAAGTATGATGCTGTATATACTAAATAATGTTGTTTTTAGCTTTGATTTTGAATCAAATAAATGTTGTATTTCTTCTCTTAAAATAATATATTCTGTTTTTGCAGATTCAAAATTATATGATGTTGGCATTTGTGCTTCCTTATCTTTGTTGGCGATTTGATAGTGTATATTAATAATAAAATAGAACTATATATCTATTATGACATATTTGCAATTTTAATCAGAGTCCATCGTCTATATAGATTCATGAAAATTTATATCTTTAATTTTAGAGGCTATTTCAAAATATTTCTGAGCAGAATTATGATGCAAGCCAGCTGAATAAAACAAAGATGCATCATACAAAGCCGCTCAAATCGAGTTGCCAAGCGACGAAAGTTGTCCAGCCAAGCAAAGAAACGTTCCACCTTCCAACGATTTGAGGACAGGTCTCTATGAAAAACGGGAGGCCTCCTGGTCTTCTCTTTGCCTTCTTCCGTTCCAGGATACTGTGCCGTATGCCCCGCATGGAGAGATACTGATGAAATTCCCTGCTATCGTATCCCTTGTCCGCAGCAAGGCCACACGGACGGCGGCTCAAGCAACCTATCCGGATGCTTTCCGCCGCAGCAATGGCACGGGTACTGTCGTGATATCGCCTATCAGACAGCACCACAGCAAGAGGCAATCCGTTCCCGTCTACAACGGCATGGCACTTACTGGTTGAGCCTCCACAGGTTCTGCCAACCCGTTGCCCCCCCTTTTTGCCCGCACAAACGAGCCATTCAGAGCACACTTTTCGAGATCAAGTTTTCCCTTGAATTCCAGTTCAAAAAGAAGCAATACGGGCAAAGGTTCCATCCTGTGTCCATCGCCTATGTCTTCGCCATGCCGTGGCATAACTGCCATATTCTCGCGGAAGATCGGCCCATCGACATCCCGTTGTCAAACAAAGAGAATCGCTTCGATGGTCTCTTGTCATCGGCAGGAGGGCGGCCAGTGGCGGCCCTACCCGAGAGATGCGGCTGAATTTTCGACCACTGCTTCTTGTTCAGACGAATTCGAGACATAACCATCCTCTAGAACAGAGGATTTTTTACACAATTTACGAAGTGTTGAAATCATCTTATTTCCTCTGGCGGTATCCGCTTCATCTCGTAGAATGTGTGCTCGACGTTTTGTTTCTTCCGTGTGTGGGATGTTTTTTTCTAGCAAGCCCTCGAGAGGAAAGCTGGTAAGCACACTGGCTATTTGGGCCGATGTTCCAGGAATATCCAATGGATTTTTTGTTGTACGCGCTTTTTCAGCTGTCTCAGGCTGCCGTAGACAAGCAACTGCCGAGGCAATATCCTCCTTTCGCTCTGAACAGTGTAATACTGCAACCGAACGTTCGCGCCCTTTTTGCCTGTTACCAATATCTAGTACGGGGATACCAAGACTAGGAATTTCCGCTACTCCACTAGAAGAATTACCTATAACGGCATCTGCATAGCGGCCTGCATTGATATATAATTCAGCGCCAAGAGACATGAAAAAACGCATTTTGGAATCCCGTAAGGCTTCTTTTCGTAAGAACATGTTAATTTCTTCCGCTCCTGCATCGGCATTGGAACCGGTAAAAACATAATACCAGTCTTCCTGTGCGCGCAGAACTTCCAAAAGGTTATCCACATGTGTTTTTGAAGATTGACTCTCTAGGGTCACAGGATGATATGTAACCACTACATAGGGAACGTTTTCTGGCAGCTGTAGACGCTTCCTGACATCCCTTTCATCCAATACAGGCAGAGTATAGGTATTTTCCACGCCTGAGGAACCAACGAGCCAAATATGGTCTGGGTTTTCTCCCATCTGTACAACTCGTTGACGGTTAACTTCGCACGAGACGAAATGAAGATGAGACATTTTGGTAATGGCATGGCGAAAATTTTCATCAATAGCACCCAGTGACGTGCCTCCTCCGTAAAGGTGAGCTACGGGTATACGCATAACAGTAGCGACTGAAGCGGCACAAAATGCTTCGTAGCGGTCACCCAGTACAACGAGTAGATCAGGTTGCAGGTCGCGCAGTGCCTTACCATAGCCTTCCATGGCTCTTCCCATACTGGCGCATATTCCAACAGGAGAATTATCTACCAGTTTCATATCTACCTTATAGATCGAGGCATATCCGTCTTGGTCAATCTCCGCTAGGGTATTACCATAGGCATTGGACAAATGTGCTCCACTGACAAGAATGCTGAGCGCAACAGACTGGTTGCGAGCAATTGCGTCAATAACTCCGCGAAGAAGTCCATAATCGGCTCTAGTGCCTGTAAAAACCGTTATCTTTCTGCTCATAACAACTCGTCCTCTTTGTAGTCACGTTCCGCAGTGCGACCAAGGTATTCATCCCAGTGGATGGCGGAGATGCCAGAGCCGGGACGCTTAGTCGTGAGGTTTTCGGTGGTGAACACTTCGCCCTTTTCAATATCCTTGGCGGCCACGAGGCTCTTTCGCGCTGCAACGGCATTTGCTATTTCTTCGGGAGCGGGTTTTTTTATGCCATTGCCAAGGGCTCTTTCCACGTTTCGCACACAGCGGACAAGGCTGTACAGTTCGTCGGGGCTCAAGCTGGCCTTATGATCTGGGCCCTCCATATTCTTGTCCAGCGTAAAATGTTTTTCAATAATGCTGGCTCCCATGGCTGCGGCAGCCACGGAAATCTCTATACCAGGCGTGTGGTCGGAATAACCTATGCCCGCAATGCCGGGGAACGCGGCCTTCATGGCGGTCATGGCATTGAGATTCACATCATCAAGATAGGCCGGGTATTCCGTTGTGCAATGAAGCAAGGTCACTAGGCTACGGGGAGTTCCAGACTTTTCGAGAATACCTAGGGCCGTATCTACTTCCCCCAGTGTAGCCATCCCCGTGGACATTATGATCGGTTCCCCATAGGAGGCGACCTTACGCAGATAGGGAACATTGGTGATTTCCCCAGAAGGTATTTTCCATAAATGGAGATCCATAGAATGAAGTAGAGCCACAGAATGGATATCGAATGCGGTGCACCAGAACATGATCCCCCGTTTTTCACAGTACGCTTTTAAAGCGGGAAGATGCTCTTGGGGCATACGGATTTTGTTGATCATCTTCAGCTGGTTCTCTTCGCTACCCGTGTTTTCCTTTTGATAGTTTGCCTTTTGGGCGAATTTAGAGATATGTGCTTTGGGGATAGACGTCTGGAACTTCACAATATCAGCACCGGCGTTTGCAGCGAGATCAATGAGTTTATACGCAAGGTTGACGTCGCCGTTGTGATTAACTCCAGCTTCTGCGATGATAGTAATAGCTTTCTTTACATCCACAACAGAATTCTCCATTTTTATTGATTGAATCCGCTAGGGATATTAACAAGTCTGTTCGCGATGTCATTCGCCGTAGAAAGATCGCCGCATATACAGTTCTCGTACATGGGCAACGTATTGAGTGGAGTCCACACAGGGCGGGTCATGAAATCGGAATTGTAAGTTTCCGTAAGAAAGGTGTCGCGCTCTGTCCTATTATTGAATAAAATGGCGCAAAGCCAGTAGTTGGAACGCGAGTTTTTTGGTTCCCTAATGAATGTCCAAGGAGTACTGTGGATCAGCTCAGCGTAACGCTCAGCCCTCCAACGCTTCCGTTCTAGGATAGTCTCCAGCATTTCCATTTGGGCGCATCCCAATGCAGCGTTAATATTGGGCATACGGAAATTCCAAGCCACATGGTCATGCCTATATTCCCATTTGTGCGGGAGCTTCGCTGTAGTCGTCAGATGCTTGACAAGCTTGCCAAGCTCGAGATCATCGGTGAGCACTGCACCGCCGCCACCCGTCGTAACGGTCTTGTTGCCATTGAAGGATAGACAACCCAATCGAGCGAATCGACCGCAATGCTTCTCTTTATACCAGCTTCCTAGGGCTTCCGCCGCGTCTTCAATAAGTTCAATATGCCATTCAGCGCAGATGTCTGCAATTTCGTCGATGGCGCAGGGGAGACCGAAGGTATGCATGGGCACACAGGCCGCAACCCGCCTGCCATTTTCTTTGAGCACACATTTACGGTCTTCCACGCGACAACTTTCTTCAAGGAAAGTCCTCAGGGCAAGGGGGGACATTCCGAGGTTAATGGGATCAATATCTATGAATATGGGCTTTGCCCCGGTATGGGAGATAGCATTGGCTGTGGCGACGAATGATATGGATTGGGTAATGACATATTCACCGTATTCCACACCGATTATATGCAGAGCTACCTCAAGCGCAGAAGTGCCATTCACGCAGACTACGGCTCGAGCTGCTCCCGTATATTCTTCAAGCATGTGCTCCATATTATTTACATAGGCACCCACGCTGGAGACAAACGTCGAGTCCACTGCGTCTATGAGATATTTTTTTTCATTACCCATAAAAATGGGAGCATGTAGGGAGACTGGCCCTTCCCGAAAATTCTGCACTCGCCGCATATCGCTGATGAGCTGTTTAAACATAAGTTTCACTTCGTGCTAGATGGTGTACTGCCCGATTTTATATTGGGCGAGGTTATCCTTGTTGCAGAACCAATTGATGGTTTCCTTCAATCCGCGTTTAAAGCCTTCTTGGCCGCCGTATGCAGGATTCCACCCAGTAAGTTCCTTCAGCCTAGAGTTGTCGGCCCACAAACGTTCGACCTCACTCTTGCTGGGGCGCAGGCGTTCATTTTCACAGGTGATGGAGACTTCCACTCCCATGGTTTTTGCGATGAGACAAACTAAATCACCGATGGAGATTTCAAAACCGGAACCGCCATTCAGTACCTTGCCAATGCTCTTTTCCGAGTTCATCACCGCTTCAAAGGCACTCGCGGTATCTATGACAAAGCTGAAGTCGCGCGTGGGGCGTAGGCTACCCAGGCGGATTTCTCTCATTCCTGAGGCGATCTGTGTGATAATGGTGGGAATGACGGCGCGCGTCGATTGCCGAGGGCCGTAGGTATTGAATGGCCGCAAGACTGACACCGGCATTTCGAAGGCTCGGTAAAACGAAAGAGCCAGTTGGTCTGCTCCAATCTTGGTAGCGGAATATGGTGATTGCCCCTGGAGGGGATGTTCCTCGGTAATTGGCACAAACTGAGCGGAACCGTAGACTTCGCTGGTGGAGGTATGCACGACCTTGACGCCAAGATCCCTCGCTGCCTGCAGGATGTTCAATGTTCCTTTAATGTTGGTATCTACATAGCTGTCGGGGGAATGGTACGAATAAGGGATAGCGATGAGTGCGGCAAGATGCAGCACTGTGTCGCAGCCCTTCATGGCAGTACGCACCCCATTGGGGTCGCGCACATCACCTGCGAATATGCTGAGTTCCTTTTTGATTTCAGTGGGGGAATGGTCAAGCCAGCCCCAGGAATCAAAAGAATTATAAAGAACAAAGGCTCGTATTGAATATCCTTTGCGAACGAGATATTCAGTAAGGTGGGAGCCTATGAAGCCGTCCGCTCCTGTAACAAGAATTTTTTTCATATTTTTCTCCATATTAGTGAATAGGAATGCCCTCAGTAATTTGATCAACAACAAAATCGATATTCTTATCCCCTTCTATCATAAATCTTCTGATTAAATCATTACGATACCAAGGGACGGTACGGAAAGAGTTGCTACCTCGCACAAAGGCGTACGGATATGGCCTAGTCAAGTTGGCAGTTTTTACATAGTGTAGGCAGGCCGCTCCTCTTAGCCGTGTTTCCGCATCGGGTTGAGGAAAAGACGGAGAGGTGAGGAGCTGGGTATAGTCCTCTCTACTTTTGGGGAATATGGCATTGAAAGGCACCTGATCATACCCAGCATGGGACATCACTGCGCAAGGGACATCGAGAGCAGACAATTCCCACGCAGCAGTTCCCAGCCAGAGAACTGCCAAATCCATGATGCCTATGAGGGATTGCAGCGTCATTTCCTGTGGGTTGATATACAGGACATTGGGCGGAAATTCGCGGGGCAAGACATCGCGCAATGTCTGTCTGGCACGAACCGAGGCAGTGGGGTTGCTTTCATGAGGATGAGGGCGAATCAGCACGATAATGTTGGGATTGCTGACCGCTACCTCGATGGAATGGCGCAACCAGTCGCAGATATCCTCGTGGGCGGGACCACCTAGCTTATGTTCGGCTTGGTCAAAAAGTAGTCTGCCAATGCAGCAGATGATGCGCTTGCTCTTGGCCTTTTGTTCCCGTAGGTAGTCTAATGTTTCGTTATGTGTCACGATCACATCCGCCAGTAAATTCTGGCGTATCTGTTCCAGTGCGGCAAGGAATTTTGGAGAATTCCGTTCTTTGGTATACCATGGTTCAAAGCGGCTTCTCGTAGGGAGGAAAGAAAGACGGCAGTCGGGCCAGAGCGTCATATCGAGTCCTGAAACCCGTGTGCTTATGTCCGAACGGGAGTGAACAAGATCGTAATTGGCCACATTTTTATAATAGATAAAATGAACAAGATTACATCCCTTTTCTGCAAGATATCTGCGTAGAGCTGACTCTGGCAGGTTATAGGCGAACTGACTCATTACTGCGATTTTTGGTGGCCTGTGCATATCTTCTAACTGTCGACACAGGGCATGTATCCATGCAACTACACTGTCAGTCCTCTTCAGCAACCGTCTGAACTGCCGCTGTATGTCGGGACTCTCCCAATCGAATTCGTATCGCCGGACAAGAATGGTGATGGCCTCAAAAAAACAGCCATAGAAATTGACGCCCACAGCCTCGATGCGCTTGCTGTCGTAATCCAGCGTCCATTCAAGTTGAAGTGTCCCCGATGTGTGCGGAAGGGCATAGGCAAACTTTGCTAGGGGGTGGAAGAGCGGAACATTCAAAGGAATATGGTTATTGAACATAGGCCACACAGCGTAACCACGTTTACGCAGGGTGTATAGCACTACGGGGAGGATGGCTGAAAAGAAAGTGCCATAGTTTCCGAAAAAAATAATACCTTTTGGATGGTTGATAGTAGGAGCGTTGTTGACAATGGCCGCACTCTCCAAGTAATGACGGTAAATACTGATATCGTTCCCTCGGGCAAGTTTTGAGACGAATGGAACGGTACTATCGTTCCTCTGAAGATGTGCCTGAAGGTTCCCCTTTAGCATATTTACGCGCCATTTCTTGGCGCGTTGTCCTCGTAGGTTGTCTTTTTGCGCAGCAAGCTTTTGTTTATCCCATATTGGGCAGGCGATATTTCTGGGTAGAAGTGAAGCCTCTAGAATATACGCGAGTTCTTGCTCAAGGTTTTCTCGTAGCATATTCACGACCAGAAGCACCATATCGTACTCATCTTTGCCCATGCCTTCACGGCTGTTTCCATCTGCAATTTCCTGTGCAAGCTCACGCATGCGGACGCGGTTTTCCTTCAGGCTCTCGTGCATGAACATGACGAAGAGCTCGGAAAAATCCTTACACCCCTTGGCGATACGCGCTTTCCTATACAAATCGAAGAATATTAGGCGCATCTCGACATGCTTTTCAATGCATGTTTCCTTAATTTCAGAACGCCTGTTGTTGTATAGAGAAAAAAGCAGTTCGGCATACCATTCGGGCGTGCAGCTGGCCGCATCGTCATTGACTAACCTTCTAAGCTCGTCATACGCGAAGCACATAATGAGTATTCTGGTGTAATAGAGTAAAGCTCTACTGCGTGGCTTGAAGCTAACGGGAAGCCGGAGCACTGGTGGATGGGAATCATGAAACCAATTTTTGATAACTGAGTCATGATAAACTTTATAATAATATATGATGTCCTTATCGCTCAGGACGCCAAGCCTTCCAAACCATCCTGAAGATTGATGCAGGATATAATCGAGTTGTTCATAGTTGAGCTGGTAGTAAGCCTGTAATATGAGTGCATAGAATACGCTTATTGCTTTGTATATCGGAAAAAGCGATAGGAACTCCGAAAGCTTCGGCATCTGTATGGAAAGAGAGAGCATGTCGGCCATGATATGCCCGAATATGGATGTTCTCAGGTGTTCATCGATGATAGGATCTATGTCTGGCTCGTTATGGAAGCTGACGCGCATGTCAAGGACGCCAAAACGGCTATCAGGCTGGAATATTTCTTGGATGGCTTCGTAAAAACGACCGAGGTCGGGACGCTGGCGCGTATACCAGAAGGCCAGCGCGGACTGTGGAGTAATGCGCTCAAAGGAATACGGTGCCATGTACGAAGTGCTTAAAAACGATGCGAGTACAAACTGTTTTCTAGTTAAAGACCTCGGTCGTTCATGGATGAAAGTATCTTCTGTGAGTCCCCAGCCCGTGTACCATGCCGGAGTGTACGCTACGGTATGCTTTCCCCGGAGGATGGCTTCTACCCCCTGAGAGACACCGTGCACATGTACGGAGCGGGCACCTTCCAGATAGTCGTCAATGTCGGCGAGATGTTTCAACAGGACGCAACGCCGCTTGATTGATGTCGGGAGGTCAGGCTGGGCAATCACGGTATAGCCGCTCAATGCTAGGGCAAGGATTTTACCCTCCTGTTCCTTTTTAGCGACCGATAGGATAAACTGATTAAAGGAAAGGCCGTCCAGATGATTTTGCCAGATGGCGAGGATCGTAGTCTTGCCGTAATCTTTAATCTTTCTGCCAGAAGCCTCCAACGTCGCCCCGTACAGAATAGCCTGAAACTTTTGTAGTTCTTGAAGAAAATATTCTACTTTTTCAAGCTCCTGAGAAGAATTCAACTTGTCGCCGTGTCTCTGCACGAACGAGAGCATCTGCATATCCCGGACTGCATCAACATTCCTGCGCCCTCTAACTTGGGTCAACCACAACGGGGAGGGATAACTCTTCCTCCAACCGTAGCTGCTGAGCACGGATTCACAGAAATGAAGAACGGGAAGGGAGTTGCGGGCTGCGGTCTCGCGTACCTGTTTTGGTACGTTGTCCCCCACCCAGACAACGGTACAATCGCGCAACAGATTGATGGCGGTGTGAAACGTGCTGGTCTTGAGAGAAAACACATGATAAGTCCTCAATTTATCCGCAAGCATGCTTGTGTTTTTCATATTGAGTAGCACAGCTCTGGGCGCATTGGGGAACGGGGGATTCGGGGTTATTGGGGTAAGCAGAAGTTGTCTTATCAGCTCCTTGGAAAGGGGACTTAGCATCACCCCCGCTTCCTCCAAGCAAGAAAGCAGGTTTTTCGGCACGGTATCCAGCTCGGGTGCCAGACAGCACGCTACCTTGACGTGGAGTAGTATATGGCGCAGGCACGCCTCGTTCATGTCCTCAGACGGCAGCATAACGATGTTGTCGAGCTTGGCTACGTCCGCTACGTCACACATGAATTTGCGGGAGTGGTGCAGTATCAGGATAAATTTTTCTGCATCACCATGCCCTGTGTCCGTGAAAAATAGGGCAGGAAAAAATTTTGCCGTCCGGGCAACATCTATCTTGCCTATGATGCTACTGAAGGAAGAGGCATTGCCTATCGCAAGGATGGGAATATTTTTTGTGCGAAAGAATTCCCTTGTCGTAGGCGGAATTTGCTTTGTCCTTCCAGAAGGTAAGAGAATAAGCCGTGGCTTAACTATACAAAGAAAAACACACTGAACAAAGGATGGGGTATTAGTATAGGCAGCCGCGCAGAGTTCCCCTATTTTTGAAGAAAGAATTTTTTTTCGCTCATCCATACTAAGGCCAAAAATAACGATGCGGGGTAGTGTTCCTTTTGCCATGGCCCTAGGCTGCATATGCATGGCAAGGATGAAATAGCGATGCAGAAATGAACAACGTGCAAAAAAAATTGCTAGTTTGAAAAGCACCGTCAGTTTGACCTTCTTCCAGAGTGCCCTCCCGGAGAGGCGTCGCCCGAACAGGGGGGATTTCTTCCGAATTTGTAGGGAATAAGCACCATTCACAATCGCTTTTTTTATGGAACACAAAATTTTTATAAACATACCCGTAAATAACTCTCGTTTTCCGACGGCCTTTTTGCGATAGAGTGACCTTAGAGTCATCGTTTATCGCAGCTGGCTGTAGGCTATTTTTCCTGAAGAATTTTTAGGAATGTCGGGAATAACCACGACTGCCACCGCCGTAGGTGCAAGGTGAAGGGTTTTGCATATCCATATCTTCACCATTGGCGAGTCCTCATTGACAAGGTACACCTTGAGCATGTTATCATCACCAGTACAGGCACATTCCAAATTGAACTCACTGCGTATGAGTTGCTCGCACTGATCAAGGCTGATACGTAGTCCGTAAATCTTGACGAAACGTTTTAGCCTGCCAGTGATATAATAAAAGCCATCAACATCTCGGTGTGCTAGGTCGCCAGTCCTATATTCTCCTCGGAATTCGTCGCCAAGCAGTAAATCTTCCTTGCACTCGGCGTAGCCCATGGTGACGTTGGGCCCGCGATAGCAAAGCTCACCGTCGCCTTCTTGATTCGACAGAATATTGCCGTTTTCATCCAGCAGCGTTAGCTCTCCTTCAGGAATTGCTTTACCTATACTATTAATCTTTTTGTGAGCATACTGCGGTTCAAGGCGAGCCATGCGGGCTGAAGTTTCGGTGGTGCCAAAGGAAGGAATGAATCGCTTGCCCTGCTCTTGCGCATAGTCGGCCAGGTTTAGAAACATTTTATCAGTCAGCTTGCCACCGCCGGAGGCCAGCGTGGTCAAGTGTGGCAGTTTCATACGCTGGAAGCGCAGCTTAAAGAAGATTTCATAACTGAAGGGGACACCCGTAAAATTGGTTCCTCGTTCTCGCTTAATAAAATCCCAGAACAAAGGTGAGGCAAGGCTGGCTGAAGTCAGAAGGACAGTGCAGCCCATATAGAGGTGGGAGTTAATTACGTTCAGGCCCATGGTATAATTCATAGGCAAGGAACAGATGGGACGTTCCTCGGATGTCCAGCCGAAGGCCACGGCCACATTGCGCGCGTTGGCCTCGATGTTGCCGTATTTGTGTCTAACGAGCTTGGGGCAACCAGTCGAACCGGACGTGGTGAGCAACATGGAGAGCTGATCATTCACGGGATAGACTTCGTGTCCAGTTTTCAGAAGCGTGTAGGTATCGGTCTCGTAGACCACCTTATAGGGAAATTCCGCAGCAATACGACGCGGTACCCAGAGCATGGCGGGCGTGTATGTCTCCATCAGGGAGCAAAGCAGGCCACGATCAAGTGATTCATCCAAAAGCAGAGGAATACGGTCGTTATCATAGCACCCAATCAAGCCTATTAAACTTCCTATTGTATTTTCACAGAGGCAGATGACGACGGCGCGAAGCGGAATGTACGAGGCAAGTTTTTTCCCTTCCTCCACTAGTTTCTTATATGTGATATGGCCTCCGCGGTCATCAATGGCGGCGGTTATATCGGGATTGTACTTTCCTTTCTGAAGCAGCATTTCCTCATCTCCGAATATTTACAGTTCGATGTTATACTTGTGTAGTATATGCAGGCCGTCTTCATAGGAATTAAAAGCAATAATATCCTCTGTATCTAGCTCAATATCAAATGCCTCTTCCAGACCGACGACCAAATTGAGTTTCCCGACGGAGTCCCAAGCGGGCAAGGTCGCAGCGGAAGCGTTTTCCACTTCATCCTCACCTATTATGAATACTTCCATTAATACAGATAGATACTTTTCTTTTGCAGTCATAAAAGTCCTCTCTTACTGTTAAATTTTTCCACCGTCGACCGGAAGGATCTGCCCTGTTATGAAAGAGGATTCGTCAGATGCCAAAAAACGGACGACAGAGGCGACTTCCTCCGCCGCCGCTGGTCGCTTGAGCAGGGAGGCGGCAATATAACCTTCCAGCCCCTTTTTGGGGTAATTGTCCAGCAGGGCCGTTTTGACAGCACCAGGAGCGACCGCGTTTACCCTGATGCCGAAGGGAGCGAATTCCCTAGCCATGAGTTGAGTAGCAAGCGAGAGTGCCGCCTTGCTTGAGGCATAGGCGAGGCGGCCTGTCTGCGGGCTGATGGCTTGCGCGGAGGAAATATTGACAATGGAACCGCACCTGCTTCGCATCATTCTTCGAAGGACCTTTTGACAGATGAATACTTGTGAAAAATAATTTATTTCAAATGTATGCCTCAATGTTTCCATGGAAGTTTCCAGTACTGTGCCCACGGCTGTTGTTCCGGCGTTGTTGACTAGGATGTGTATTGGCTGCTTGGTATCAAAAATATCCTGAAGCCCCCGACGCATGGAATCTTCATCTCCAAGGGTGAAGAAGCAAGGGACAACGGATACCCTATATTGCAACGAAAGTTCAGTGAGCCATGCCGCGAAATTCCCATTCGGTCCACGACAGCAGGCCCATACGTTGGCACCGCAGCGCGCGAACTCCTCCGTAATTGCCCTCCCTATGCCACCGCCTGCGCCAGTAACTATGGCATTTTTTCCTTTCAGCATGCTGTTTTCCTCAATCCTTCTTTCTTGAGACATACACCCGATTGGGTGGAATGCTTATCCCCACGGGGACACTGCTTATTGCGGCTGCCCCCATGCCTAGGACAGCGTTTTCTCCAATCCGGAGGCGGCTGTCATTCCCACTTCCATTGCGAACCATGGCTCCTGCCCAAATATAGGCACTGTCCTCCACAATGACATTTCCTGCTACAAAGGAACCAGGGCCGAGATGGACATATTCGCCGAAATGGACGTCATGCCCGACCACACAATTAAAATTGAATAAACCAAAATTTCCAAACGTGATGTTTCCGGAAAGCACTGCGCCAGCCATAATGATATTGCCGCGCGTCTTAGAGAGTAGCTCCTTGCTACCACGACCGAAGCTTACAGTATTGTGCACCATGTTCACAAAGGGAAGGTTGGAGAAGTTTTCAGCGATCTTCCGTCGCACATTGTTGTTCCCTATGCCCATACCGAAAACAAAACCTTTTTCTGCAAGATGGGATGTTTTGTCTTCACTAACAATAGGAATACCAGTTATCGGTTCGACACTGTCTTGACGGTTGATAAACACTATCTCCGAAAAACCCATGGTATCGGCAATATCAACGACGGAACGTGCCATTCCTGACGAACCAAAAATTGCAATGCTGGTGTTGTCCATTATGCTCTCTCCATATTAGTCCTTTCTTCGAAGAGTATTCGATACACTTCATCCGCAAGGGCATCCCCAACTATAGACGCACCACAGGGGGTCAAATGCGTCCCGTCGTAAGTAAGGGAGTTCATATATTCATCATAATCTTCCGGCGCTGGATTATAGTTTGCTTTAATATTTTCTCCTATATCGATATAGTCACACTTCAAACTTTCGCATACTTTCCTTGCGACTTTATTCGCGGAGGAACGGCTATCACAGTTCGCATATGTCCTTCCGACAAAAATACAGCGGATGCCATGGATTTTACAGATACTCCAGAAGTCCCTAATGAATTTTCTGAAATGTGTATAGTTTATTTTCTTTCTTGATGGAGAATCTTTGGATGTAGTGTAAATAGAAAGGTTTTTATGCATTGTATAGTACCCTCCATCCGACATAGAAGATGCCCTGTATTCGTTGATGTCTATAACATAAACAACAGCATTTACATTAATGGGAATAATCTTGGCAAGTAGAACAAATAGTGCATGGAGTATGTGCATACCACTCATGGCGCAGTTCATACATTGCACAGATCTGCGGTGTGTGTGGAGCTTTTCATTCAAACGCCGTTCCATACGAGAGATCATGCGTTCCTTAGGTTGCATAAACATGCATTCCACATAGGAACCAGACAAGATAGCGATTTTTTCTTCCGATTTTATATCGTTTTCGTTATCTATAAAACCATAAGAATCGGTGTTAAAAAAAAACTTTCTCTCTGGGTACACCTTTTCTGCGGAACTTCCTAATGTCTCGCGATAGATAGATTCGTTGATTCCCCACTCCTTGAGTTTCAGCTGTCGTCGATTTTGAGTTGTGCGCGTATAATTTTTCCCATTGACTGTATAGAGGTCGTCAACCATAATTTCCCTTTTTTATTTATAACTGCTGAATGACATATGATTATTGTCATACATACATTATAGATGGTCGTTCTCTATGTCTTGTTTTTATATAACACCTTTGAGCTTTTTAGCATGAATAAATTCAGCGACTTCGAAATCTAGCATGTTGTCAATATCAACTGCTTCAACATCATTGATAATCACAGTTTTCACCTTGCAGGTCATGATTCGGTTATGTGTCATGATTATTTCTGGAGAGACCACATAGCATACTGGAGTCATGTCGTAGGTTTTCACCGCATCTTGCCTGCGTAGGATCATTTTCTCCACGGAGTCGAGTAGGCGCGCAAAACCTGCTTCGTCCACGTTAACCATATCAAAGGAAGGATGCCGTTTAGAAGGAGTGACTGTAATTACCATTTCTGCGTTGCCCTGCTTAAAAAGCTCCACACATTTCACAACTGTTTCTGGTCTGCGGAGCGGAACCGTTGCGGATAGGCTCACCATTATATCAAAAGGCGGCAAGTTTTGCACAGCATGACGCCAAGCTAAGCGTTCTGACACGGTATCCGAAGCAAGTTTTACAGGCCTCATAAATGGGACTTCTGCTCCATACTGTCGAGCAATGTTCGCTATTTCGCAGGAATCCGTGGAAACATAGATATGATCAAAAATTTTAAGGTCATGAGCCAGTTCTATAGTCCAGGCAATTAGAGGTTTCCCGTTAAATTCTCTAATGTTTTTACGAGGAATACCCTTGGATCCTCCTCGTGCAAAAATACACGCGACTATTTTCTGCTCATGCATTAATGGCCTCCTTGCTGGAGCTATTTTTGCTTTTACTGGATAATCGTTCGAACTCAGTTCGCGTTCCTATATCTATCCATTTTCCAGAGTGATGGTATACGCATACCTTCCTGTTATCTGACAACATCTTGTCAAATAGTGTAGGCATATCTATCTTTTTTACTTCAGAAAGATAGTTCCATATTTCTGAAGAAATACAGTAAAGTCCTGTATTAATAGAGAAATAATGTGTAGGTTTTTCGACTGTGCCGCAGTATTTATTATTTAAAGACTGAACAACACCATAATTGAGGCTATGGGCATGGCGATAGACACACATGGTTCCAGAGGCACGGGTCTCGATATGTTGCAACAAAAATCTGTCTAAATCCACGTCCATAAGCAGATCTCCATTACATACTAGACAAGGTAATTCCTGTTGAGGCATTAGTGCGATGGCACCGCCTGTCCCCAACCAGTCTTCTTCATGTAGGTAACGTATATTTAATCCGAATTGTGAACCATCTCCGAGTGTTTCCTCTATTTGTTCTGAAAGATAATGAACACTTATATAGAAATTGCGGAATCCATAGTAGCGAAAATGAGCTAAAATTCGTTCTAATATAGAGATACCTCCGATGGGAAGTAGAGGCTTTGGTATTTTTTCCGTATACGGACGGAGACGCATACCCAACCCTCCTGCCATAAGAACAACACAATTTTTCTTTATAGGGTAAGAAAGAGGACGTTTATGTTTAACTATTGCTATGAGATCGTGTTTGCTATTTATGATAGGAATTTGCGTGTGTGGAGATATATAGAATATAAAGTCAATATTAATATCTGGTATTGCATCTATGTTAAGTAAAGAATTATGTTTTGAACATTGAAGTGCTGTTGCTGTTTCGTATAGTCCATGTTTGCGAGCGCTGATTATATCGCTGTCATATATGACAGCTTCTATTTTTTTATATTCATTATAT
>CAZIFC010000007.1:70286-83270 GCA_964538355.1 uncultured Lawsonia sp.
GCTGCCATTATAATGATTATTTATATAAGAGTGTGTTTTAAGGTATAACATTTTAAAATTATTTTATTTATAATTTACAAGATATTAAATTTAAAACGCACTCTCAATATCCTTACAGTAAAAATTATTAGTACACCTTATCAATCAATTCTCTCAAAGCCCCATGCCCTCCCAGACTCTCCAGTACCAAATCAGCCTTGGCTTTCACGTAATCCGGCGCGTCCCCCACAGTCACAGACACCCCACAAAGGCCAAAGACTTCCATGTCGGGGATATCATCTCCGATGAAGGCTGTTTCTGCAGCGGTAACGCCACAGCGTTCCATGATGCCCAACAGTTCCGCCCGTTTATCAAGCTGCCCCAACACGGCTTCGGTAATACCCAGATCGACAAGCCTCTTGCGCAGGGCAGGGCAATCTCGCCCGGAGAGTACGGCCACCTGTATTCCGGCCTGTTGCAGCATTTTCATGCCCAGACCGTCGCGGGCATGAAAGCGTTTCAGGCATTCGCCATCAGGCCCGTAATACAGCCCGCCGTCGGTGAGTACACCGTCCACATCGGTGATAACCAGGCGGATATGCTTCAACTTTTTTAGAGCTTCCGTACGACAGCGTTCCCTGACCATTGCGCGTACCCGCTCCAAGTCTTCAGGAGTGTCCACGCCCGCGCCCATTGGAGGCACTTCCAGTACACGGACGGGGATACCGGCCTGAAGAAAGCGGAGCTGTTCCAGCTTTTCCGCCTGTTCCAGAGGAGAGGGCGGCAGGGAGGTAAAACCGTGCAGGGTTCTGGCCCTGTAGGCGTACATACCGATATGGCCCAGAAAGACAGCGGATTCGGACGCATCACGGACAAAGGGGAGGGGCGCACGGCTAAAATACAGTGCGTTTCCTGCATGGTCACGAATCACTTTGACCTGATGTGGGGAACGGGCTTCTTCCGCGCTGATGCGGCTACATAACGTCGCCACCTGAACGTTTTCGTCTTCTGTGAAGACAGCCAGCAGCTTTTCAATGGCTGAAGGTTCTAACAGCGGTTCATCTCCCTGAACATTGACGTACACGTCAGCAGCAAGGGACGCGGCCACCTCACGCACCCTGTCGGAACCGGATTGACAATCAGGAGAGGTCATGCAGACTTTTCCGCCGAAGGTCCGCACTGCATCGGCTATGCGTGTATCGTCCGTAGCCACCACGACTTCATCCAGGCCCTGCACACGAGACACAACTTCCCAGACGCGCTGAATCAACGGTTTACCGTAAATATCTTTCAGCGGCTTGCCGGGTAGGCGGGTAGAGGCGTAGCGCGCCGGAATGACGGCAACAGCTTTCATGCCTTTACCTCCTTCGCCACCCGGTCAAATTCCCTGATCTGTTCCAACAGAGGAGGCAGATCACGCAGCGCCAGCATGTTAGGGCCATCGCAGGGGGCCTTATCCGGATTGGGATGTACTTCCATAAACAGTCCGGCCACGCCCACGGCCACGGCGGCGCGGGCCAGCACGGGCACAAATTCCCGTTGTCCCCCGCTGCGATTCCCTAATGCGCCAGGAAGCTGCACGGAATGCGTAGCGTCAAAGATGACGGGTGCGCCGGTGCGCTTCATGATTTCCAGTCCGCGCATGTCCACCACCAGACTGCCGTAACCGAAGCTCGTGCCGCGTTCACACAGGCAGATACGGTCATTGCCCGTTGATTTGGCCTTTTGCAGCACATTGTTCATTTCCCACGGGGCGAGAAACTGACCTTTTTTGATATTCACGGGCTTGCCCGTGGCGGTCACGGCTTCAATAAGATCGGTCTGACGACAGAGAAAGGCCGGAGTCTGGAGCATATCCGCCACTTCCGCCACTGGTGCGGCCTGTTCCGGCGTATGCACGTCGGTCAGTACGGGCACGCCCACGCATTCACGTACTTCCGCCAGAATGGAGAGACCTTCGGCCATGCCCACTCCACGAAAGGATGCGCTGGAAGAGCGGTTGGCCTTGTCGAAACTCGATTTGTAGATGAACGGTATAGTTGCCGCCGTAAAAATTTCTTTGAGCGCGGCAGCAACTTCCAAAGCGTGAGCGCGGCTCTCCAGAGCGCACGGCCCAGCAATGAAGAACAGCGGTGCAGCGTTGTCCACCGGCCCAAACGCTTTTCCCTGAAAATCAAAAGAAAACCCCATAATCCCCCCTTACAGCCCCACGGCGACCTTGACGGCCACGGCCATCTGGTACAGCACCTGGCTCACGTCTTTGACCAATTGCAGATTTTTGGAATCAAACCTGGGCATGACCAGAATGCGATCGCCGGGTTCGATGGTTTGTCCTTTTGCTCGCGCGACTTCTCCATTCAGACCCACGATCAGAATATTGCTCGAGTCCGCACGGTCAGACAGCCCGCCTGCGCCGCTAAGATAGCCTTTCAGGGAAAGGCCTTTTTCCCAGGTCACAGCCGTGGGAATGAGCACTTCGCCAGAGACGTGAACCACATCCGTCCGCCTGGGAATGATGATTTCGTCACCTTCCTCCAGCAGCACATCGGAGAGCTTTCCGTTGCGGGACACCACCAGCACGCCGTCCGGTTCCATTTGTGAAGCACGTTGCACAAAGTTCTGGATCAGCTCGGCTTCTTTGACCCGTATGTTGGCCTCATCCACAGAAGCGGAGGTAGCGGTCAACGCGCTCTGCTCCAGACGACGCAGTGCGTCAGCGAGAATCACTTTTTGTTCGGCAGCTACGCTCTTGCGGCGGATGTAGATAGATTTGACGTCCGCCAGCTCCGGTTCCACGGCGATATATTCCAGCAGCGTCTTCAGTTTGGTCTGTTTGAATACCGGAAAACGCGATGCCCCATGAATGGCCCCAGACGCAGCTACCAGGATGGTCTTGCCCCGTGTGTCGGCTACAAATTCCACACGATCCCCGTCTTCAAGTCGTAAGTTGCGAAAATCATCCAGAGTTACATAGACATTGAAGGGTTCATCGTTGCGCATGCCACCCACGCTGACGTGGGAAACGCCGTTCATGGGCAGGGCGTAGGTTAGCAGCTCCTTGCCGCTGGCCGCTCCCTTGAATTCATACCGGGCTGGTTGACGCAACAGGCCATACGCCGCCACCGACACACCGAAAGGTTCGACCAGAATTGTGTCGCCGTCTTTCAGGCGGATGGACGTCTGTTCGCCGCGCAGCATGTATTGGTAGAGATCCATTCTGCCGATAATCTGTTTGCCGCGCAGAATTTTGATGTTTCGATAACTGCCCTGTTCGGGAAGAATGCCCCCGGCTCGATCCAGATAGGACATGACCGAATCTTGCGGCCCGCCCGCATAGCGTCCCGGATTAGGCACATTTCCGGCCACATAGACGGCCACTGGCTGTGCGCTTTGCAGATTCACATAGATGTCCACATTTTCGGGAAAAACTGTGGCCAGTTTCGTCCGTACCGAACCAGAAAGGCTGGATTGTGTCAGGCCGGCTACCCGTACCGGGCCGACCTCTGGCAGAAAAATATTACCCTGCTGATCCACGAACAGCACGTCATCGTAGCTGCGTGCACCCCAGACGCGCACGGTGATCCGGTCGCCTGGCAGAATCACATAATCGTCATTCATTCCACTGCCGTAGGTAGACGCGAAATTGCCATGGAAGAGACTAGCCCCGAAGGGCTGCAAACCCTGCACCCTGTCAGGTCGGTAGCGCTCCTGCGCCCAGGCGGGCAAGCCCGGCATGGACTGACGGTCTTCACGCAAAGAAGGAACTTCCCGCTGATACCTTTCTTGCTGATAGATGGCTTCCCGCTGGTAGCCACCTGGCTGATAGGACGGGGGGCGGGTCGAAGGTGTACCTTGGATGCTGCCGTTTCCGCCGGGATTGGGGTTGCCGGATTTACCAAGACTGCCGCCGTATGCGGAAGAAGCAGATGGGGAAACCTCCGCCCCGTGGGCGGGAAGGGTAAGCGCCAAAAGCAGTATTGCGGAAAAAATACATGTATTATTCATGTCTGTCTCAGAACCCCGCGTGTTCGCGCACGGCGGCTATAATCAAGGAACAAAGTCCCATCAGCACCAGGGTGCTGACAAGGACGTAGGCCGTAAACAGGAATGGGCGGGGATACAAGGATTCATCCGGCAGAGCCGGGGTCTGGAAAGCCACCACATAACGCGATTTTGCTTCAGCTTTTACGCGGGCGGTTTCCAGCGAGGTCATCGCCGATACAAGCTGCTGGCGGGCAAATTCGCTCTCTGTTTTCAACTCCTCATACTCTCCGGCAAAGGAGGTCAGGCTATCGGGCCGTGCTTCACCAGCCAGACGCAATTTTTCTGAAGCAAGCTGTTTTTCCACCGCCGCCAGCCGTGCATGCAGTCCCACCAACGCGGGCGCATTTTTACTCATGTATGTGGAGGCTTCTGCAATTTCAGCGCGGACTTTCACAACCTCGCCTTCCAACTGGCTGACGATACCTTGCAGTCCGCCTGCCGTGCTTGCCGGGTCGAGCATGCCGCTGCGATCACGGAAGGCGCGCATGGCCTCTTGCGCTCTGCTCACGCGGGCTTCTGCCGTCTTCACTTCGCTCATGGCCAAGGTTATGGCGTCATCCTGGGCTCGGCGGCTCATGGCATTGACCAGAGCTTCGCTTTTAGCGAGCACGGCTTCGGCCAGCTTTTTGGCCGTGGCTGGGTCATAGGCTTTGACGCTCAGGGCGATAATGCCGGTTTCCGGGTCAAAGGAGGGCTTCACCGCCCATTGCCAGTAGGAGAGGCGTTCGTCTCGTGTGGCATTGGCGGTAAGGCGGCTGAGCAGGTCATAGTCGCGGCTGGAGAAATGCTGAAAAATGTGCAGTTCTCCATCAATGGCTTCCATAATGTCGGGGGACTGAATGTATTCCGCAACGATATGCGCATCTGCCCCTACAGACGTGCCAGAGGACAACAGCAGTGAGGCAAGCCCTGTCGCCGTGCCGCCGGTTTCCGCACCGCGCACGGCGAAACGAGCTTCGGCAATGTACATGGGCGAGGCCAACAGACCGAAGTACAGCAGGGACAGGACTGTGGGCAGCAACACGGCAAGCAACAGCGCCTTCATGGTCGGGGAAAGGCGGGAGCGTATCTTGTCGAGCGTCGTGGAAACAGCAGGTGTGGTTAGAATCAAGTCGGGAATAGCCTGTGAGGCAGCCTGATCGGCTGGAGCGTCAGGCAGAGGCGACTGGGTTCCGTTTGAAGGCTGCGTTACGGGGATACCTGTTTTACTATCCGGCATGGCAAATTCCAGTATAGACGCGCAGGGCATCATTCAGCTTGTCATAAACAGTCAGCACACCGTTGTGCAGCACCGCCGCGCTGTCGCAGTTCTTGCGTATGGTCGCGATGCTGTGCGACACCACAATCAGGGTCGCATGTGCTTTGCGCTCCTCAAAGAGTTTTTCCGCTTTGGCCCGGAAAGAGGCGTCGCCGACGGACCAGGCTTCATCAATGAGGTAGAAATCAAAGCCAATGGACATGCTCAGGCCAAAAGCCAGCTTGGAGCGCATGCCCGAGCTGTACGTCTTGACCGGCATATCCATGTACGGCCCGAGTTCCGTGAATCCCTCCACGAATTCCGTTACATTCCGAATATCCGCGCCGTAGATGCGGCTGGTGAAGCGCAGGTTTTCCCGCCCGGTCAGGCTGCCGTTGAAACCTCCGGCAAAGCCGATGGGCCAAGACACCCGCCCCTTGCGAGTCACCGTGCCGCTGTCCGGACGTTCCGAACCGCTAACGATCCGGATAAGTGTGGATTTCCCCGCGCCGTTTAAGCCGAGAATGCCCATGTTCACGCCGGGTCGGAAAGTGATACTGGCATCATGAAGTACGTTTTTGTGCTTACCATGCGGCAGGCGGTACGATTTATTGATACGAGAAAGCTCGATCATTTGAGTTCTCTCCCGCGGGCATAGCGTTCAAGCAAGAGGCCAAAACAGAGCGAGAGCATGCACCATACGGCCACATAGGTACTGTCATACACGGGCGCAGAGGAGGAGGCGGAAAAACCATAGCGCTGCCATTCGATGAGTTGGGCCGCGGGGTTCAGCAGCAGGATATCCGAAAATCGTGCAGGCAGTTCGGAAACCTGAAAAAAGATACCGGATGCAAAGAACAGAAAGCGCATAAGGATGGGAACGAGCCGTTCCAGCGTAGGCCAGAGACGGGCCAGGGACGCGAAGACCAGCCCCATACCCATGCCCAGAAGAGGCGCGAAAATCAGGGAAGCAGCCAATGCACTGAGGTGACGAAGTTCCACTGGCTGTCCCAGCGCAGCGGCAATGCTCAGAATGACAATGGCGGAAATAAGTTGTGTCCCCCAGACCACCACTGTGCGGGCCAGCATCAGATCCAGCTCCGTCACCTGGGGAAAGGTCAACAAAGCCTGATTGGCACGGACGGCACTCATGCAGCGGTTTAACGTATCGCTGAAGATATACCAGGGAATAAAGCCGCAAAGCAGGAATACGGCCATCCCCATACCGTGAGGTGCGTGCGCCCCGAGAAATTCACGGAAAAGCCAGAATACCGCGATACTGAACGCCGTCTGTATGATGGCCCAAAGGTAGCCCAGTCTTGTATTGCCATACAGCGTATGCACTTCCCGCATGGCCAGGGCATAAATCACTCTTCCCTGAACGGTCAGCGCGGGCGATACAGAGGGTGCTGGAATGGTGTTGGCGTTTATCACGGCATGCTCTCAAAAATGATGGGGATAAAACGCCATGTATCGTTTTCTTCCCGGCATACGGCAGCTTTATAGCGTATGGTTTCGCGCGTGATGCGGACAGAACGGCATTTATTGCCCAGACCTGAAAGATAAAAAGTGCCTGCATCAATCGTGACCTGGCCGAGCGGGCTTTCGGCGAAGTATTCCACGCCTCCCTCTGGCAAAGCCACGACTCGATTGGTAAAGGACTCGGCAACGGGGTCGGCCTTCAGCGCAGACACCTCGGATTTCGTCATAAAGCCGCGACCGGCACAGCCAGACAACACGACGCAGAGAGCAAACAGAGAGATGACCTTTCGCAAACGCATTATTCCACCCCCGCACGCAAGCAGTCGTGTATGTTCAGAATACCGACTGGTTTTCCTGCGTTGGTGACAAATAATGAAGTGACCTTGCTTTCCTCCATGAGCCGTAGTGCCGCCACAGCGAGCGTATCTTTACTAACCACTACAGGATCGGGATGCATGACCTGTCTGGCCGTTTTATCCATAAGGGATGACCCCATATGGCGGCGCAGGTCGCCGTCGGTGATGATGCCCATCAGCATATTTCTTTCAAGAATACCCGCTACACCAAAACCTTTGCCGGTCATCAGACACAAAACATCAGACATGGGTGTGGATGCCTGAACCAGCGGCAATTCCTCGTCCTTGTGCATGATGTCCCTGACCGTCAGCAATTTGCGGCCAAGCGAACCGCCCGGATGACAGCGGTGAAAATCTTCCGGGGAGCAGCCGCGACGGCGCATCAATGTCAGGGCCAAGGCATCTCCCAGAGCCATTTGCAGTGTTGTAGATGTGGTAGGCGCGCAGTCCAGCGGATCGGCCTCCGGCACGAGCGGCAACAACAAAAGGTGGTTGGAACGCCCACCGAGCATGCTGTCCGCGTTGCGGGTCACACCTATTAGAGGAATGCTGCGCCGCGCAGCGTACAGTACGATGTCGGAAAGTTCCGTTGTATTACCAGAATTGGAAAAGGCCAGAACGGCATCTTCGGAAGTAAGCATTCCCAGATCGCCGTGGCTGGCTTCGGCGGGATGGATGAAAAAAGCGGGAGAGCCCGTGGACGCCAGTGTGGCGGCCACCTTGCGGGCCACATGCCCGCTTTTGCCCATGCCTGTGACTGCGATACGTCCATGTATGCAGTATAAGCAGTCCACAACTTCGCAAAACACGGTATCCAACCCGCTCGCCAGTAAAGTCAGGGCGCGGGCTTCTTGTTGCAGCACGGAAGCTGCGAAGGTAACTTCTTGAAATTTTTCTATCTGGGCCACGCTCATGGGGCATCTTTCTCCGAAACCTTTTACAGGCATAAGAATAGCATCAAGCATATCAGTTCCTTATGTATATTAGGGAATTGGTACTCTTGATGAATTTGACAGATGCACTGTCAATGAATATAGGGCTGACAATATATCTAACCAGTCAAAATGGCAAGATATCCTTTTAAAAAAAGTTTTTTATACGACCCCTCTAAAAAAAGTCTTTATAATTTACTGCAATAGATTTCTCATCCACACCTCCGAGCCGTAAAAAATTGACAGTGCATCTGTCAATGAGGGGGTAATTGATATCCAGAGAAAGCCGTTCCCCTTCAGAAACAGCCAATCCCATCCCGCCTTATCCTTTTTCGTCCCTTCTGTTTTTTCTGTCTTTTTGACCGCCTGCCATTACAGGGTAAGAGGGCTTGAGCGATTCCCACTGCATGCTCCCTGCGACGGCGGAACGAAACTCCCTCCGTTGTTTTTTGCACTGTCTTTCCTGCTGGAACTGGCAAGAAAGCTACTCACGGTTTCCGCTGCCGCGACCAAAGACGCCTGCCCAAGATGGGCATAGCGCATGGTCGTCCGGGGGTCGCTGTGCCCCAGTAGTTTTTGTACTTCATACAGTGAATGCCCAGCATTGACCAGAAAACTGGCAAAGGTATGGCGCAGATCATGGATGCGTACATCGGCAAGCCGCAGATCTCGCCGTAGTTTATTCCAAAAAATATAGACGTCACTGAGTGGCTTTCCCGGTGCATGGCCGGGGAACAGCCACGGACAGCCGGGTACATGCGGAATGGCGTGGATGAGCATGATGGCTTCATCAGAGAGCGGAATATAGCGCGGCTTACCGGATTTGGATAAAGGCACAATGAGCAGGCGCAAATCTAAGCGGACGTGTTCCCAGCGGGCCTTGAGAATTTCGCTTTTGCGCGCGCCGGTAAGTAGGAGCAGGCGGATGGCAATAGCCTCAAGGCGGTCGCTTTTTTCCAATGCACGCATGAGCCTTCGGGCTTCATCCTGAGTGAGATAACGTTCCCGCAGAGTGTGAATTTTGAAGGAAGGCACTCCCGCACAGGGTGATTTACCGGCTGGCAACAGGCCGTGTGCCGTGGCAAGAGAACAGACGCTTTTGAATACGGCAAGAATACGGTTACATGTGGCCGGAGCCAGTCCTTTGGCCGACAAATCCCGCAACCATGCTTCAACTTCGCGACATTCTATATCGTCAAGCCGGCGATCTCCAAAAGCCGAAGAAAGATGTTGCCGAGCAATGCGCTCATCCACTTTCCAGCTTCGCTTGCGTAACTGAACATGTGGCAGGTAAATGTCTGAAACAAAGGCATCAAGGTTGATGGCAGCGCGTTTCTCAAGTCCGCCATGCTGTTTGGTCAGCGAAGGTGAACTTGCGGAAGAAACTGACGGACGACGACGGGGCATGCGGAGTTCTCCTGATAAGATGTTAAGGGTAAAGTATTGTGTGACCTGGCCGTATGGGATCGTCCGTGTCATTTTATGGGAAAAAATGAATATTTTATTCAAGAAAGGCATCCCAACCTATTGAATATCTTATGTCAAATATGGATGTTCCTGTGTATAGGTCTCAGCATATGAGCTTCCTTGCTTTCCTTCGTAACTGCCTTGCGGACATGTCCGTATAGGCATTTTTTCAACTGTGCAGTTTCATGTTCTCCCTGAGGGGCAATTCAGTCTGTGCGCTTCTCCTCCTGGAGTATCGGGAACAATAAAAGATGTCTTTTCGGGTGATTGCTTTTTCACAGGCATGGTCTCCTTTTTTTGGGGTATGGAAGCATTCCCATTTTCCGCAAGAAATCGTTTTATGAGATAGGCTGGAATGATGATGCCCTCGTTCTTGAGCATTTGGCTCAATTCACTGGGGCCGTATCCTTTTTTCAATGCCTTCTTGAAATCTTTCTCCAACAGTTCCGCTGCCTCCGTGCGTGTTTTCCTGTCTTCTTTCCCCGGTAAATCCTGAAGCAGTTTTTTTGCCCGCTCTATCTGTTGGGGACGGATTGTAGCATTGTGGGCCATAATGTTGCCTCCTTGTGGAAATAGCGCCTTCAATATAGATGAAATTTCTCCATATATACAATCTGGCCACTGCACGACAGGGGTTCTTCGTGGCAGGATGGGGGTTGTGCTACACACAAACCCCATCCTGCCAAAGGGCTACGCCCTCTGGACTCTCGGAATGCTCGGCGCTGCGCTTCTTGCATTCCAAAGGCGGAAGCATGAAAGACATGAAAACGGAAGGCGGCGGACGAAGCGCCGCACGGCAGTGGGTGACGATCCGCGTCACCTCAGAAGAAAAAGCCCGCCTCACAGAACAGGCGGAAATGGCTGGGCTGTCCCTGTCGGAATATATGCGGCGACGCTTTTTCGGTGGCAGGCCGCTCGTTGCGCATACGGATGCGCTCATGGTCAGGGAATTGCGGCGCATCGGCGGTTTGCTCAAACATCATTTTGAAACCCTCCGGTTGGCCGGAGCCTCTGTAATGGTGCTTATGCAGCAGGAGGAGACACTGAGAAAACTCGTGTCCGCCATTGATAGAATAGGCGTGTCCGCCCATGATCGTTAAGAAAATAAAGAACCAGAAGGATACGAAACCAAAAGCATGGCAGATTGGCGATTTGGTGGACTACATCCGCTTTCCCCACAACAAGAATCCGCAGGAAAAAATTGAATATGCTGGCGGCAGGAATTTTCTTTCCTCCACCCATGTCGGTCAGAAAGCGGAAATGATCGCTCTGGCGAGGGAATCCGTCCGCAGCAGAATGCCGGTGCAGCATTGGATATTTTCTTGGCAGGAAGGCGAGCAGCCCCGCAGGGAACAGGTGGAAGAAGTTGTGGATATGTTCCTCGAAAAAATGGGGCTTACCGAGCATCAAACCGTCTATGGCCTGCACTACGATACGGACAATTATCACCTGCATATCGCGGTCAACCGGATGAACCCGGAAACTGAAAAGGTGGTACTGCCGTTCAACGGTCTGGACATTCAAGAAGCACACAAAATCTTGGCACTCATTGAGTATACACAGGGCTGGGCCAGTCAGGAAAAAGCCCTGTACTCGGTTTTAGAAAACGGAGAACTGGCGCGACGGCGCATTCGCCGGGGAGTGCAACCGAAGCCTCCCGCTTTGGATTTTGAGAGAGCTACCGGTGAAAAATCTGCCCAAAGAATCGCCCAAGAGCGCGGACACCGCATCATCAAAAACGCACAATCTTGGGCCGAACTGCATAAAAAATTGGCGCAGGCAGGCTTGCGTTTTGAAAAGAAAGGCTCCGGCGCGATTCTTTTCGTAGACGATATTGCCGTGAAAGCGTCTTCCGTGGATCGCGCTTTCAGCATGGGGAAGCTCTGCAAGAGGCTGGGAAATTTTGAGGAAGGGAACTATCCGAATGACGGGCAGGATGGGACGGTGAAACTGCCGCCCGAACCCGTGAGTTCCGTCAATCTTGCGGAATGGCAAATGTATCAGGCGGAATACGCCGAAACTGTAGAGACTGAAAAGGCAGACGTACAAGCCGATGTTATCCTCCTGAAAAAACGTCACAGAGCGGAACGGGAAAAGGCACTGGCCCGTCTAGCGAGACACGGCCTCCCCATCCTGAATATTGCCAGTCACTGCCTCAAGGTGCAACAGAAGCGGGAATTTCTGGAGTTGCGGCAGAGATTAGGAAATTCTCGAAAGCGCAAGGGCAAGCCGGATTTTGAAACATGGCTGCATTCGCGTGGACTGCACACGCAGGCTGAACGCTGGAGGCATCGTGCCGGATTGGAGAAGGCCAGACACAGCCCCGCGCCACAGGAGAAAAGCATGCCGGAAAACAGTCAAGAATGGCTGGAATTCAAACGCTATGCCGCTGCGGTGGGTGCAGAACGCTACCGCGTGACCTGTATCAAAATGGAAGAGGACGGCGGCAAAAAGACCTTCATCCTCGACAAGAAAGGCGGCGCAAGCAGGGGCTTCACTCCAGAGGAAATAGGGATTTACATGGTGGAAATGCTCAGGCTCCAGCGGAGGGGCGAAAATGTGTATTACACGCCTCTCTCTGATGAAAAGCATCATATCCTTATTGACGATATGACCCGTGACAGCCTGAAAAAATTTCAGGAAGACGGCTACCGCCCCGCTGTCATTCTGGAAAGCTCGCCGGGAAATTACCAGTGTTTGCTGACCATTCCCCAATTGGGTTCGGAGTTTGACCAAGAGGTGGCCAACCGTATTACGGAGCACCTGAACAGGGTGTATGGCGACAAAAAACTATCCGGCTGTATTCACCCGCACCGTGCGCCGGGATTTGAGAATCGTAAGCCGAAACATCGGCGAGAAGACGGCGGCTATCCCCAAGTAAAACTGCTGTTCGCAGAATGTCGGGAATGCGGCAAGACACAGGAACTGGGCAGAAAGATTGAACGGAAATACGCAGAGGCCGCCGCTAAGCGAAAGCTCGAGTCCCAGACGTTCCAACCACAGATTTCACAGCCCGGTGATCCGACATCGGCCTACTATGCCCATCTGGAGAATATACGCCGTCATCTGACGATTGAGGATTATTCCCGTGTAGATGCCATGATCGCCCTGCGGTTGCGCTCCAACGGCCGTAGTCGAGAGGCTGTAGCTGAAACTATTCGTTCCTGCGCCCCGACTATTCGGGAAACGCAAAAAGGGCGCAATTGGCAACGCTACGCCGAGCGCACTGCGGGCTACGCCTTCGGTTCGGCCGGGGACAGGGACTTGGAGCGGAATGCGCAGAATCGGGAGTTGTGGAGCAGGGCTGAGAGCATTGTGGAACGGGAACGACCATATTTACAAATGCGTTGAGCATGGCTGATGAATTCATTTATTTCCCTGATATTTTTAAATTAGATCAGGACACTTTGAGTAGTATATTGCATTCCTCTTCATTATTTAAGATGAAAAAATGGGATTTCAACAATATATTGCATATTTATAGATG
>CAZIFC010000008.1:0-70767 GCA_964538355.1 uncultured Lawsonia sp.
TGTTGCAGGGCGGGGAGCCTTTTTTATCAGCTGGGAAATCGAAAAGGGCTATACGAGACGTCAGGCTTGCCCTTGAACGACCTAGCTGGGCATTCTCGCTGGAATACCCCATCGAAGCGAGTTTTATTCTTGTCTTTGGACATGGTAAAAGCCCCCACGATTGGCTTTCGGAATGTGTCCGAAATATGACCGGACCACTCCTTTTTGTGTCTAAAATCTGCCTTGACCTATACACGAGGCATTATGGTCTGACATCCGATTTGAGACGTAATCGTGGGGGCTTATACGTTATGATACCGTTTGTGCCAAGATATGCCGGGGGAATTGATTATACGTTGAAGAGGAAATGCATCACATCCCCGTCCTTGACCACATACTCCTTGCCTTCCGTGCGGAGGACGCCGGCGGTGCGGCATGCGGCTTCGGTCTGGTACTTGACATAGTCTTCAAAGCCAATGACTTCGGCGCGGATAAAGCCACGCTCAAAGTCGGTATGGATGACGCCCGCGGCCTGCGGAGCTTTCCAGCCATCCTGAATGGTCCATGCCCGGACTTCCTTTTCTCCGGCGGTGAAGTAGCTGGCAAGGCCCAACGCCTTGTAGCCGGAGTGGATGACGCGCAGCAGGCCGCTTTCGGAAATACCGTAGGCACCGAGCATTTCTTTCTGTTCCTCATCGGAAAGGCCTTGCAGCTCTTCCTCGATGCGGGCACAGATCTTGACGACTTCAATGTTGCGGGCGGCGGCAAACTCGCGAAGGCGGGTCACCTGTGCGTTGTCCTCGGCGAGGCTTTCTTCATCCACGTTAGCGCAATAAATGATTTTTTTTGCGGTCAGCAGCCCCAGCTCGTTCCATGCGGCGATAAAGGCGGGGCACTCCCTGGCTTCAAAGGTCGAGGCCGGGTTGCCGTTGTTGAGGTGCTCCAGCAGGCGGTTCATTTCTTCGGCGGCGGCCCGGGCGTCCTTGTCGGACTTGGACATCTTCACCATGCGTTCGTACCGTTTGGACACGGCCTGAATATCGGCCAGCAGCAGTTCGGTTTCGATGGTTTCGATGTCGCGCAGCGCATCCACGGAACCGTCCACATGGGTAATGTCGTCGTCTTCAAAGCAGCGCACGACTTCAAGGATGGCGGCGCATTCCCGGATGTTGCCGAGGAACTGGTTGCCGAGTCCTTCGCCTTTGCTGGCTCCGCGTACGAGGCCCGCGATGTCGATGAAGTCCACGGTGGCATTGATGGTCTTCTGGGGATGCACGAGATTCACAAGCATGTTCAGGCGGTTGTCCGGCACGGGGACGGTGGCCTTGTTCGGCTCAATGGTGCAGAAGGGATAGTTGGCGGCCTGCGCGTTCTGGGCCTTGGTCAGCGCGTTGAAGAGGGTGGACTTGCCCACGTTGGGCAGTCCGACGATGCCGATGCTCAGTGCCATGAATATGCTCCGAAGGTTGTTGTTAGTTCTTTTTGATCCACGTTTTTTCCTCGCCCTTGGCGAGACGGCGGATATTTTCCCTGTGGCTCCAGAAGACCAGTGCAAGGATGATCAGCGAGAGCGGCAGGATGCTGAATTTTCCGGACAGGAACAGCAGGATGGGCATGGCCGTCACGAGGGAAAGCGAACCCAGCGAGACAAAGCCCGAACGCCAGATCAGGAAAAGGCAGATGGCAACGGCGATAAGCAGCTGCCAGAATGCCAGCGGAATGAGCACGCCGATGGATGTCGCTACCGCCTTGCCGCCCTTGAAGCCGAGGAAGCAGGAGTAGAGGTGGCCGAGTATCGCCGCCAGCGCGGTCAGGGTCCAGATCAGGCCCGAATCCGAAAGCTGGGTGGCGACGAAAACGGGCAAGGTCCCTTTCAGCAGATCGCAGACAAGCGTCGCTGCGCCCCACGCCTTGCCGCAGAGCCGGGCCACGTTGGTGGCCCCGACGTTGCCGCTGCCGGCAGTCCGGGGGTCCACATTGCAGAAGGTCTTGGCAAAAACCAGCCCGAAGGGAATGGAGCCTATACAATAGGTGAGGCCTATCCACAAGATGTCGATCATGGCGTTTCCTTAGATTTCTCTGGTTTCCACAAGTTGGATCTCGTTGTGCAGAGGATGCACCTTGCCAAGCCGGATTTCAAGTTCCTGTCCGGGGTGGGCGCGTTCCCCGAAGAACTGGCGGCGGGCACGGACGATCATTTGTTCCCTGGGCAGATTGACGGTGACAAAGGCGTCGTTTTCATCGGTAATGACGGCGGGCCACCAGCGATCGCCCTGCTGCCTGAAGTACAGCAGCTTCCAGTAGCGCGGGCGGAACCGCTGCACCTGCCCCGCGGCGTCGAGGCGCGCGCTGAGCAGCGGAAGCAGGGCATCCAGCTCTTCCTTGCTCCAGCGGGGCTTGCCGTCCCGGAGCATACTGATGATCTGGGTTTCGTTGATCATGTCGGGATACCGGCGTAGCGGCGAGGTGGACGGCGCGTAGACAGGCTCACCCAGACCGGCGTGCGGGCGGGGGCTGGTTTCCAGAACGGCGGGAGCCAATGCCTTGACCACGCGGGCAATGTCGAGCGGGGTTTTCCAGATGCCGGAACACTCTTTGGGCAGGGCCACGTCCTGCGTCCTGTGGAGCAGGGTGACGCCGCGTTCTCCGGCCCATGCCGCCAGTGCCGCATTGGTCAGAACCATCATCTCCGAGACAAGGAGGTGGGCCTTGGGCGCGGGGGCATCTTCCGCCAGAGAGACGGCGACGTTTTCGCCGGAACCCTCCAGCTCGATGATCTGATCAGGGCGTTCGATGATGACCGCACCGCGTTCGATGCGCCGCGCCTGATGGGTTTCGGCAAGGGCCAGAGCCTGCCGGAGCTGTTCGGCGTAGGGGGAGGCGGCGTTTTCTTCACCGTTCAGGGCGGCTTCGCAAGCCTCATAGGAGAGGTTGGCGGCGAGCCTTGCGTATCCGAGGCGCGGCTCGCAGGAGATGGCAAGGCCGTCGGAGCCGATGGCGCACTCAATCAGCAGGGCGGGGCGGGTCTTCTGGGCCAGCAGGCTGTACGCTCCGGTACCGAGTGCTTCGGGCAGCATGTGGTGGGTGGCTTCCGGCAGATAGATGCTGGTGGCGCGGTTGAATACGGCCTTGTCCAGCTTTCCGTCGAAGTTCCAGCGGAAGGCGGGGCAAGCCAGCGCAAGCGTGACGTTCCAGCCGCCTTCGGGCCGGGGGGCGATGAAAAAGGCGTCGTCCACGTCGCGGGTCGTGGGGGCATCGATACTGATGATCGGCCTGTCCGGGAACGTCGGCTCCAGCTGCTCGTCGTGTTCGGCCTCGCCGAGCAGGGCGTCCAGCTCTTCGCGGTGTTCCGCGCTCCAGCCGTCGCCGGGAGCGTATCCGGCCCGATCCATCCAGTAATTGTGGTGCGGCTCCACAAGCCCCCATGCCTGTGCAAGGTGCAGGGGCATGAACGGATCGTCGGGAAGGCCCTTGATCATGAGCTTCCACAGCCCGTCGTCTTCTGTGGTTTCCGGGTCGGCGATGCGGCAAAGGATGGTGTGGCGCAGGCGTTCCCGCACGCCTGATTCCAGACCATCGGCGGCTTTCTGCGGCGAGGAGCTGTTCTTTTTCAGATGGATATCCCACAGCAGGCGGATGAACGCGCTCCCCTTGTTGACCAGTTCCTCACGCTTGCGGGCGGCTTCCTGCTCGGCGATGCGGTTGGCGACGACGGCTTCGGAATAGACTTCGAAGTTCGGCGGATTGAACTTGAAATGGGTCTTGGCCTGCATGAGCGCGTGCCCGCAGGCGGCTACGGCATCCATATCGGGATCGCTCAGGGCCAGCTCCGCAAACCATTGGGCCGGAGCCTGTTCCACTTCTCCATGAGCCATTTCCCAGAGTTCGAGGGGATCGACGTTGGCGACCTCGCGGCGGCTTTTGTGGCGTTCGAGGATTTCGAGAGCCTTGTCGCGGGAGCAGCCGCTGTCGTAGGCCGGGCCGGGCCACGGCAGGATGCGCGCAGCCTGAAGGGAGGTTTCCCGCCGGTTCGGGAGCAGCAGGCGGAGCCTGCCGTTCTGTTCTTCCAGAACCCAGGCGATCTGGGGCGAGTTGCCCTGCATGAATTCAACCACACATCCTGCACCGGGGTAGCGTACCAATCCTTGAACCATCGGGAGTCCTTCTGTTGCCGGGGGTGGGAAGAGAGCACCCTCCTTTCACCCTTCCGGGCGTAGCCTTTGGGCTTTCGGCAGGGCGGAGGCTCTTCATCCTTGAAAAAGATTCCGTACACGCAAGGGCTACAGCCCTGCGGACTGTAGCCTTGCAAAAAATGGGAAATCCCGCCCCCTGCGGATGTTCCAAACGTTTTTGGGGAAGAGGGGGGACGGGGAGGGGAGAAGGCGATCCTTTTTCAAGGGAGGCCCCGCTCCCTTCCCCGATGACCTTATGAACTAGTGCTTGAACGAACGCTGTCCGGTGAAGACCATGGCGACCTGCGGGGAGGCTTCGTTGACCGCGCCGATGACTTCAAAGTCGCGGAGCGAGCCGCCGGGCTGGGCAATGGCGGTGACGCCCTGGGCGATGCACACGTCCACGCCGTCGCGGAAGGGGAAGAATCCGTCGGAAACGAGCACCGTTCCGGCGAGCCCGCCCTTGGCTTTCTGGGTGTCGGCTTCGATGGCGGCAAGCTGTTCGGCGGCTTCGGCATTCTCCCTCGCCTGAAGCTTAAGCTCGTACAGCGTTTTGCCGTGGCGGGTAAAGGCCAGCGTATCCGCGTACTTGGTGTATGCCTTGAAGATCGCCAGCTCGACGCAGCCCACGCGGTCCTGTTCGCCGGTTCCGATGGCGACGGTCGCGCCGTTGTGGGCGAAGATGACGGAGTTGGAGGTCACGCCCGCTTCCACGGCCCAGGCAAAGACGAGGTCGTCGGCTTCCTGCGGAGTGGGCTTGCGGGCGGAGACGGTAAGCCCGTCCTTGGTGGTGGCGACTGCGGGAATGAAGTCCTCGGCGGAGCGGATGCGGTTCACGAAGGACTGCTGAAGGATGATGCCGCCATCGGCCATGCTCTTCACGTCAAGGAAGGGAACGCCCGCGAAGACGCCGAGGTTGGCGAGGGCCGGGAGCTTGAAGATGCGGAGATTCTTGCGGGTGGCCAGCTTTTCGAGCACGCCTTCCTCAAAGTCGGGTGCGGCGACCACTTCAAAATAGTTGGCGGCGATCAGGTCGGCGGCCTTCATGTCCAGCGGACGGTTGACCACCACGGCTCCACCGAAGGCGGCGATGCGGTCGCACCAGAAGGCCTTGGTCAGGGCGTCGCCCACGCTTTCCTTGGACCATGCCGCGCCGCAGGGGTTATTGTGCTTGAGGATGACGGCGGCGGGACGTTCCGCAAGATACTGGAGGATGTTGCAGCCGTTGTCCACGTCGGTGAGGTTGGTCTTGCCGGGATGCTTGCCAGCCTGAAGCATCTGCGCCTCGGAAAGGGCGGACATGATGCCCTGCGGACCGCGCCATTCCACCCCGTCGATGACGAGACTGCCGGATTCCATCTGGTAAAGGGCGGCGGGCTGGTCGGGATTTTCGCCATAGCGCAGGCCCTTGGTTTCGCCGTCGATGTGCCAGGTGCGCTTTTTGTAGGTCAGCACCGCGTCGCCGAGCGTGATGGTCATGGTGTCGGGGAAGGTGTCTTTCAGAACGGTCCGATACATATCTTTGAGGCTGGACATGGCGTCTCCTGTTTTTGGGGGCGGATGGAACTGAATCGGAGTTCCCTATCATAACCTGCGCTGGCGGGCAAATTCCATTTGAACCCCTTGGCCGATTGGCGTAGCATGTCAAACGGGTGCGAGAGGAAGGAGACCCTGATCGCGAGAGGTCAGGGGCACGCCGGAGCCTGCGATGTGCCGCATGGCGGCGGAGCCTGCGCCTTCCGGCATCCCGTTCGAGGAGGAATCCCCTGATGGAACAGGTATTGATCAAGATGGCCCGCCAGCTCGACGCGCTGGACGAAGCCTCTTTGCTCGCGTTGTGGGAAAAATACGCCGTGATCGCCTCGCATTTCGAGCCGACGAAACGGTGGGAAGAGGCCGCGCTGGTGCTTTCTTTCATTCAGGCCAAACGCTGGAAAAACCAGCTTTTCAACTACAGCTGGTCGTCTCAGGTCAGGCCCGGAGCCGATGAGCCGCCCTTTCTGGAGATGGAACAGCCGGAAGCCGCCCCTCGGCTTCCCGAAAACGAAAAGCCGAGGCGCAAGGCCGCGGTCATCCCGTTCCGTCCCCGCCGCCATGCCGAACCGGAGTCCGGCGAACGAAGCTAAAGCGTTGCGAAAAACTTTTTTCAGGGCTTTCACGTTGACGATCCTGCGGAACCTTTGTAGACTCCAACGCTGGATTTTCAGCAAACTATCCCTTTGTGGTCTGAGAACGTTTCCTTTCAGGAAGGGCATCCGCCCCGGCATCCTCCTGCGGCACTGGCCTGCGGGCGGGCTTTTTGCGGATTGCCCACGGGCCGTTGCGGTTTTTCCCGGCGGGCCTGGCGGAACGGAAACGCGAATACAGTGAATACAGGTAGCAAGGAGTAACCCATGTCCAATGTGGTGATCGTCGGCGTCCAGTGGGGCGACGAGGGAAAAGGCAAGATTGTCGATCTTCTGGCGCAGGACATCGACTATGTGGTGCGCTTTCAGGGCGGCAACAACGCCGGGCACACCGTAATCGTGGACGGCAAGAAAGCCGCGCTGCATCTTGTTCCCTCGGGCATCCTGCATAAAGGCAAGATTTGCCTGATCGGCAACGGCGTCGTCCTCGATCCCGTCGTGTTCGTGCAGGAACTCGACACGCTCATCGGGCAGGATGTGGACGTTTCTCCCAGCCGCCTCAAGATCAGCGCGAAAACGCACCTCATCATGCCCTACCACAAGGTGCTGGACAAGGCCCGCGAGAAAAAGCTCGAAGGCCAGAAGATCGGCACGACCGGACGCGGCATCGGCCCCTGCTATGAGGACAAGGTGGCCCGCGTGGGCGTGCGTGCCTCCGATCTGACGGACCCCGAGCTGCTCAAGGCCAAGATTGCCGCCGCCCTCAAGGAAAAGAACGTCCTGTTCACGGCCCTGTACGGCGTCGACGCCCTCACCGTGGAAGCCGTGTTTGACGAAGTGATGGCTGTCGCGCCCCGCATCATCCCCCACCTGACCGATGTGTCCTCGGATCTCGAACAGGCATGGGCCGAAGGCAAGAGCGTCCTGTTTGAAGGCGCGCAGGGCATCCATCTGGACGTGGACCACGGGACGTATCCCTTCGTCACCTCGTCCAACACCGTTTCGGGCAACGCGGCTGCCGGTTGCGGCGTGGGGCCTGACCGCCTCGACCGCATTGTCGGCATCCTGAAGGCCTACACCACCCGCGTGGGTGAAGGCCCCTTCCCGACCGAGCTGAATGACGCCACCGGCGAGCTGCTCCGTGCCAACGGCGGCGAATTCGGCGTCACCACGGGTCGTCCGCGCCGCTGCGGCTGGCAGGATATCCCGGTGCTGCGCGAAAGCGCGCGCCTTAACGGGCTGACCGACATCGCCCTGACCAAGCTCGACGTGCTTTCCGGCTTTGAATCCATCCAGATCTGCGTGGCCTACGAATACAACGGCAAGCGCATCGCCTATCCTCCGCAGGAGCAGGGCGCGCTTGGCCTTGTGACCCCGATCTACGAATCCATGCCCGGCTGGAAGGAAGACATCACCAGCTGCAAGACCTGGGACGAGCTTCCCGAAGCCGCCCGCGCCTATGTGCAGCGTCTGGAGCAGCTCTCCGGCGTACCGGTCAGCATGGTTTCCGTCGGCCCTGACCGCAATCAGACTATTTTCAGATAGGCAAGAGGCTCGGAAAAGGGCGTTTTTCGGGGGAAGAAGGTTTTCTCCCCCCGAACCGCCTCCTTTTCCGAGGCTTTCCGCTGCTGGGGAGATTGCTTGACGGCGATCTCCTTTTTTTATCAAAATACATGTCCGCTGTGTATGCCCGATGCCTTGATGCCGGAACCTGCCGGCAGGCGGGGCCTGCGGAGGCGCGGGGGCCTGTCCCCCGATCCGGACCGATGCAACCCTTTTCAAGGAACACTCCCATGACCATAGCCGTAGCCGTGAGCGGTGGAGCGGACAGCCTCTATGCGCTGGCATCCCTGCACCGCGAATATCCGGGGCAGGTGATCGCCTTTCATGCCCACCTCAAGGATGCGCTGCCGGAAGAAGATCCCGTACCGGGCTTGTCGGCGTTGTGCGCGGGCATGGGTATTCCCTTTCATGTCATCGACTTGCGAGAGGCTTTTTTCCATAGGGTCATCCGGCCGTTTGCGGAAGGGTATGCCAGGGGGGAAACGCCGAACCCGTGCGTCCGGTGCAACGCGCTGGTAAAGTTCGGCCTGTGGATGGATGAAGCCCGTAAGCTCGGGGCAGACAAGATCGCCACGGGACACTATGTATCGCTGGTGGATCACCCCCGCTACGGGATGGCGTTGCATCAGGGCGCGGATGAAGCCAAGGATCAGAGCTATTTTCTTGCGCTGACGCCCATTGAGAGGCTGCGGAATGCTGTGTTCCCGCTGGCGCAGATACGCAAGAGCGAGGTGCGGGCCGCGCTGGAGGCATGGGGCCTTCCCGTCCCCATCCCCCGGGAGAGCCAGGAAATCTGCTTTGTCCCGAACGACGATTACCGCTCGTTCCTCAGGGAAACCGGAGTCCGGCTCCCTGCCGGGGGCGGGCCGATGGTTCTTGTCGACGGGCATGTCGTGGGCAGGCATAACGGGCTTTGGCAGTATACCGAGGGGCAGCGTCGGGGGCTTGGCGTGTCCTGGGCCGAACCGCTGTACGTCATCGGCAAGGACCGTTCCCGCAATGCGCTGGTGCTCGGCACGGCGGCGGAGCTTCCTGTCAACGGCTGTGCGGCGGGTCAGCTGAACTTTCTGGTTCCGCCGGCGCAGTGGCCCCACGAACTGCGTGTGCGGACGCGGTACCGCCAGAAGGCTGTTCCGGCGGATGTGCGGCTGGTAGGCGGCGGCGAGAGCGGCATGGACGGCACGGCGAAGATGCTTATCCGTTTTCATCAGCCGCAGCTTCCTTCCGCTCCGGGACAGCTCGCCGCCGTGTTCGACGAGCATGGTCATGTGCTTGCCGGCGGTATCCTCACCAGCTGAGCTGTGATGGCGATCACGGCGCGGTGGGCGGATGCCGTGTAGCCTGACAGGAAAAGAGGAGGGGTGTTCTCTCCGATCCGCCTACTTGACCCGTATGGCAGGGAATAGTATTCCTTTGCATTACCGTAAACTGGCCTGCGTGCCCGTTGCGGTCGAAAAAGGCTGACAGACACCCCGAAAGGGGCGTTTCTTTCTAGATGTTTTCTTCATTCTCAAGGAGTCCCCATGATCGGCATTTCCAAGTTGTATTGCGGACAGGTGGAGCCTTCCGACGCGCTGCGTTACGGTCGGCACTCCAGCCAGCTGCCTTCCCACCTGCTTCAGTTCTCCGAGGACAAGAAGCCCGTGGTCGTCTGGAACATGACCCGCCGCTGCAATCTCAAGTGCGTGCACTGCTACGCTCAGGCCGTTGATCCTGACGGCAAGGACGAAATTTCGACGGAACAGGGCAAGGCCATCATTTCCGATCTCGCCGCGTACGGCGCGCCGGTCATGCTCTTTTCCGGCGGCGAACCGCTGGTGCGTCAGGATCTGCCGGAACTTGCCAGCTTCGCCACCGAGAAGGGGATGCGTGCGGTCATTTCCACCAACGGCACCTTGATCACCAAGGAAAAGGCCCGCGAACTCAAGGCCATCAACCTGTCCTATGTCGGCATTTCGCTCGACGGCGCGGAAGAGATCCACGACAAGTTCCGCGGTGTTCCCAACTCTTTCAAGAAAGCACTTGAAGGCGTCGAGAACTGCAAGGCCGAAGGCCTCAAGGTGGGCCTGCGCTTTACCATCAACAAGCGCAATGTGGTTGAAATCCCCAAGGTCTTCAAGCTGCTGCGTGAACTCGAAGTGCCGCGCATCTGCTTCTACCATCTGGTGTACTCGGGCCGTGGCTCCGAAATGATCAAGGAAGATCTCAACCACACCGAAACCCGCGCCGTGGTTGACCTGATCATGGATGAAACCCGCGCCCTGTTTGAAGCGGGCATGCCCAAGGAAGTCCTCACCGTGGACAACCACGCCGACGGCCCCTATGTCTGGATGCGTATGAAGAAGGAAGATCCGAAGCGCGCCGAAGAAGTGTTCGAGCTGCTCCAGTTCAACGAGGGCAACAGCTCGGGCCGCGGCATCGGCTGTATTTCGTGGGACGGCAAGGTGCACGCCGACCAGTTCTGGCGCAACCATACGTTCGGCAACGTGCTGGAACGCCCGTTCTCCGAAATCTGGGACGACCCGAACATCGAGCTGCTCCACAAGATGAAGAACAAGAAGGCCCATGTGAAGGGCCGTTGCGCGGCCTGCCGCTTCCTGAATATCTGCGGCGGCAACTTCCGTTCCCGCGCCGAAGCCTTCTATGGCGACGAGTGGGCGCAGGACCCCGCCTGTTACCTGACCGACGAAGAAATCCGCCGCCCCGAATAGTTCTTGTGCGCGGGGAGGGACAACCCTTCCCGCGTTCGTCGTTCCGGGGGGAAGGATGCCGCAGGGATGGGGTGCGGCGGCATGCGGCAGGACGTGTTCCTGCCTTTGTATCATAGAAAGGAAAGTGTATTATGAATGAGTTTTATCGTGGGCGTCGCCTGCGTCGCAATCCCGTGATCCGTGAAATGGTGCGCGAGACGCAGCTCTCTGCCGCTGATCTCATGATGCTGTATTTTGTGGTGGATACCCCGGACGAGGATTTCAAGAAGGAAATCGCTTCCATGCCGGGCCAGTACCAGCTTTCCCTCAAGCAGCTTGAAAAGAGCGTGGCCGAAGCCGTGGCGGCGGGCCTGCGTTCCCTCATGCTGTTCGGCATTCCCCGGCACAAGGACGCCGTGGCGAGCGAAGCCTACGCGCCGAACGGCATCGTGCAGCGGGCCGTGCGGATGCTCAAGGCCAACTGGCCCGATCTTCAGGTCGTGACCGATGTCTGTCTGTGCGAATATACGTCGCACGGTCATTGTGGCATCCTCTGCGAAGGAGACACCTGCGGCGAGGTGGTCAACGACGCCACGCTGGATCTGCTTGCCAGGACGGCCCTGAGCCATGTCGAGGCGGGCGCGGACATGGTGGCTCCCTCCGACATGATGGACGGGCGCATCCTCGCCATCCGCGAGGCTCTGGACAAGGCCGGGCATGTGAACATCCCGATCATGTCCTACGCGGTGAAATACGCCTCCGCCTATTACGGCCCGTTCCGCGATGCGGCGGACTCCGCCCCGCACCACGGCGACCGCAAGACCTACCAGATGGACCCCGCCAACGCGATGGAAGGCCTGCGCGAGGCCGCCGCCGACATCGACGAGGGGGCGGACATCATCATGGTGAAGCCCGCCGGGCCGTATCAGGACGTTATCCGCATGGTCCGCGATACCTTTGACGTGCCGGTCGCGGCCTATCAGGTCAGCGGCGAGTATGCCATGATCAAGGCCGCCGGAATCAACGGCTGGATCGACGAGGATCGGGTGGTCATGGAATCGCTCCTCGGTATCCGCCGTGCGGGAGCCAAGATCATCATGACCTATTTTGCCGTGGATCTGCTCAAGAAAGGGCTGGTGCGCTGATGATTTGCCATGAACCACCCTGCGGAATGGGGCAGGAGGGCGAACGTTCCGGAAAGCCTGCCCATCTTGGGCATCCCGGGGCGGCCCATCCCGCCGAGCATCCGGCAGCGCATCCGGCAGCGCATTCGGGCGGCCACCCCGGCGGCATGCCAGCCGGGCCACGCACGCTTGAAGACGGCTCTCCCGTGTGCCGCCTCATCGCGTGGGAAGTGACCCGCTCCTGCAACCTTGCCTGCAAGCATTGCCGGGCGGAAGCGCATACGGAGCCGTATCCCGGCGAGCTGTCTACCGAAGAAGCCAAGGCCCTGATCGATACCTTCCCGAGCGTGGGGAATCCGATCATCATCTTTACGGGCGGCGATCCGATGATGCGCGCCGACGTGTACGAGCTGATCGCCTATGCCAACGGGAAGGGACTGCGCTGCGTGATGTCCCCCAACGGGACGCTGATCACGCCGGAGACGGCCCGCAAGATCCGCGAAGCCGGCGTACAGCGGTGCTCCATCTCGCTGGACGGCTATAACGCGGAGACGCACGACGCCTTCCGGGGCGTTCCCGGAGCGTTCGAGGCGTCCCTGCGCGGCATCGAATACCTGAAGGCGGAAGGCGTGGAGTTCCAGATCAACACGACGGTCACCCGGAGCAACCTCCACGACTTCAAGAAGATCTTTGAGCTTTGCGAACGCATCGGCGCGGCGGCGTGGCATATCTTCCTGCTGGTGCCCATGGGCCGGGCTTCCGGGCTTGCCGATCAGGTGATCACCGCCGAAGAGTATGAGGACGTGCTGCACTGGTTCTATGACTTCCGCAAGACGACCTCCATGCATCTCAAGGCGACCTGTGCACCGCACTATTACCGCATCATGCGGCAGCGTGCCCGCGAGGAAGGCGTGGCCGTGACCCCAGCCACCTTCGGCATGGACGCCATGACCCGGGGGTGCCTCGGCGGGACAGGCTTCTGCTTTGTGAGCCATGTCGGTCAGGTGCAGCCCTGCGGCTATCTGACCCTTGACTGCGGCAATGTGCGCGAAACCCCGTTCCCGGAAATCTGGCGCACGGCAAAGCCCTTCCGCCAGTTCCGCGATCAGTCCGAATACAAGGGCAAATGCGGCGTTTGCGAATACCACAAGGTTTGCGGCGGCTGCCGTGCCCGTGCATGGAGCATGGACGGCGACTACATGGGCGAGGAGCCGCTGTGCACCTATCAGCCGCGCAAGGCAAAGGAGGCGGAATGAGCCCGACCCTCGATACGATGGACAGGCGCATCCTCGACATTATCCAGACGGATTTTCCTCTGGAGTCGCGCCCTTACGCCATCATTGCCGAACGGCTCGGCATTACGGAGCAGGAAGCGCTGGATCGCGTCAACGCGATGCGGGAATCCAGGCTCATCCGTCGTCTGGGTGCCAATTTCCAGTCGAAGAATCTGGGATTCCGCTCAACGCTGTGCGCCGCCAAGGTTCCGCAGGAAAAGATGGATGCCTTTATCGCCGAGGTCAACCAGCATGTCGGCGTGACGCACAACTACTTGCGGCGTCATGCCTATAACGTCTGGTTTTCCGCCATCGGCCCCTCGTGGGAGGCGGTCTGCGCCATGCTGGACGATATCACCGCCAAGACGGGCATTCCCATTCTGAACCTGCCGGCAACGCACCTGTACAAGATCCGCGTCGACTTCCAGATGGAAGAATAGCCAGCGCAAAAGACGAGAAAAAGGGGAGAGGCACAACGCCTTTCCCCTCTTTTTTTGATGTGCCGAAGCGGGCGGAACAGCTAGCTGTTGGCGGCAGGCTTGGGCGTTTCGGCGGTCAACTCGTCAAAGAGGCGTTCCATCTGCTGCTCGCCCTCCAGATTGAGGTCGGTACTGAGCACGATGCCGCCGGTTTTTTCAAGGCGGCGGACGGTTTCGTCGACATCCTTATGGCGCACCGGCACAAACAGGGCGGACGTGCCGGGCTTCAGATGGGTCGCCAGCTCCTTCATGAACCGGTGGCTGATGCCGAAGTCCCCCATTTCACCCGCTGCCGCACCCAATCCGGCTCCGGCGACGGCCCCGAGCAGGGGGTTCAGAAACAGCAGTCCGATGATGCCGCCCCACACGCCGCCGACGAGTGCGCCGTCCTTGCTCATCGCGTGCGGCTCCACGACGCGGGTCTTGCCGTCCTCGCCGCACACCGCGAGCACCATGTTCGCGCTGTCGAGGAGATCGGCGAGGCTGCCGTCTCCCTGCAATTCGGCGCGGCAGGCCGCCGCACGATCCATATCCTTCTTGAAAATCACGGCTATCAGGCTTTGCATGGCTCTTCTCCTTGGAAGGGATGATACGCTCCCTATACGGGTTTTCCGTTGAGAGTGCCGTGATAATCTCGATGGCGGGAAACCTGGCGGAGAGGGCCTTTTCAGGCCCAGAGCACCCCGGCAATGAGCAACGCGCCGTTGACGAGGTAGAGTTTGCGGACAAGGTGCCCGTGCTGATCAAGCTCCAGCCATTCCACGGTATTGCGGATCAGGCGGCAGGTTTTCCAGTACAGCGGAAACGTCAGCAGCCCGAGGAAGACGGGCCACCCGACGAGTCCGCAGGCCCAGAGGTTCGCCATCAATACCCAGACCGCGGGCCACCAGATGCGGAACACCAGCTCGGCCTTGGCCTTGCCGAGGATGTTCGCCAGCGTGTGCTTTCCGGCGGCGAGATCCGTCTCGATTTCGGGCAGGCTCTGGTAGTAGAGAATGCCCGCCACCATCAGGCCGACAGGCAGGGCCAGCGCAAGGCTTTGCGCCGAAAAGCCGTTTGCCATGACCGCGTAGGAGCCGGAAACCATGATGAAACCCATGTTCAGGCAGACGAAAAGCTCGCCGTACCCCCGGCAGCCGTACCGGATGGGCGGGGCCACATAGAAGACGGCGGAAAGCACGGCGAAGACCACCGGGCCCCACAGCCATGACTGCCCGCTGTGCTCGATGAGCCACCAGCCGATGAGCACGGTGGCGAGCAGCAGCCCGCCGATGGTCATGGATATCTGGCGCGGGCTGATCCAGCCGTTCTGGATGACGTGCGTCCCGCCGATGGTGTCGTCCGTGTCCACGCCTTCAAGATAATCGAAGAGATCGTTGGCGATGTTGGCGACCGTATGCAGGCAGAAGCAGCCGAGCATGACAACGGCGAAGATGCCCCACGGGAACGCGCCGAGATCTCGGGCTGCCAAGGCTCCGCCAAGCCCCACGGGGATGAGGTCGACAATGAAGAAGGGCGGGCGCAGGGCCTGCCACCATGCCCGCGCGCATTGGCGGGGCGTGAGCTTTGGGGCGTCGGGACGTTTCGGGGCCAAGGCCATGCCGAGCTTGCTTTTCATGGAAATCCTCCCGGAGCGGGCGCGTTCGCCCCGCGTTTGAACACGATTGCAGGGCGTGGTTGTACACTGCGGGAGCCGTTCCGTGAAGCCCGGGGCGGGGCGGGGCCTTGCGGCAAGGCGGCGGAGCCGGCCCGGAGGCCATGAAAACCGGGACTGCCCTTGACAGATACCCATTGCTGCCGTAAAGATAAACAGCTTTTTATCAAGCACACTCTGGCAGCGGCCTGGGGTGCTCGTCCTGTCCCGCGGCATGGGCTGCGGAAACACGGCGGGTAGAAGGGTCAGGGCCGGGGTGGAAGCAAACCCCCATGTCAAGGAGACATATCATGGCATACGTTAGCATGAAGCAGATGCTGGAAACCGGCGTCCATTTCGGTCATCAGACTCGTCGTTGGAACCCCAAGATGCGCCCGTTCATTTTCGGCGCCCGTAACGGCATCCATATCATCGACCTCCAGCAGACCGTGAAGCTGTACCGCACCGCCCACGACAAGATCGTGGAAACCGTCGCCAACGGCGGCCGCGTGCTGTTCATCGGCACCAAGCGTCAGGCTCAGGAAGCTGTCGCCGCCGAAGCCGGCCGCGCCGGTCAGTTCCATGTGACCAACCGCTGGATGGGCGGCACCCTGACCAACTTCGCCACCATCCAGAAGAGCATCGAACGCCTCAAGAAGCTGGAAGCCATGTTCGCCGACGGTTCCGTGAACCGTTACCAGAAGAAGGAAGTGCTGACCCTCCAGCGTGAAATGGAAAAGCTTGAGCTGACCCTTGGCGGCATCAAGAACATGGATCGCCTGCCTCAGCTCGCCTTCATCATCGACCCCAATCGTGAAGAAATCGCCGTCAAGGAATGCCGCAAGCTCGGCATCCCGATCGTGGCCGTCACCGACACCAACTGCGATCCCGACGTCATCGACTACATCATCCCCGGCAACGACGACGCCATCCGCGCCATCAAGCTTTTCGTCACCGCCATGTCCGAAGCCTGCCTTGAAGGCGAAGCCATGCGCAAGGACTCCAAGAACAAGGACGCCGAGGAAGAACTGAAGAAGGCTGCCGCCGCCGAAGCCCAGGCCGAAGAAGCCCCCGCTGCCGAAGCTGCCGCCGAATAACCAACGTTTTCGGAGATTCACATGAGCATCACTGCTGCTATGGTTAAAGACCTGCGCGAAAAGACTGCCGCAGGCATGATGGACTGCAAGAAGGCCCTCACCGAATGTGACGGCGATATGGACAAGGCCGTTGACTGGCTCCGCCAGAAGGGTCTTTCCAAGGCCGCCAAGAAGGCCGGACGTGCCACTTCCGAAGGCCTCGTTGGTTTCGAAGTTGCCGCTGACGGCAAGTCCGGCGTGGCTGTCGAAGTCAAGTGCGAAACCGACTTCGTGGCTCGCGGCGACAAGTTCCAGGGCTTTGTGAAGGATATGGTCGCTCAGGTTGCCAAGGGCGAATACGCCGACGGCGACGCGCTGCTGGCCGCTCCTTTTGTGGCTGACGCTTCCGTGTCCGTGAAGGAAGCCCTTGATGGCGTCATCGCCACCACCGGCGAAAACATGGGCCTTGGCAAGTTCGTCAAGATGGAACTCGCCGCTGGCAAGGCCGGCATGGTTGGCGGGTATCTGCACTCCAACGGCAAGCTCGCCGTGCTCGTCGAAGTTCAGACCGGCAGCGAAGCCGCCGCCGCTACCGAAGCGTTCCAGGATCTGGTGAAGAATGTGGCGATGCAGATCGCCGCTGTCGCCCCCCTCGCCGTTTCCGAAAGCGAACTGGACCCCGCCGCTGTCGAACACGAACGCGAAGTGTACCGCCAGAAGGCCCGCGAAGAAGGCAAGCCCGAACAGATCATCGAAAAGATCGCCGAAGGCGCGGTCAAGAAGTTCTGCAAGGAAGTCTGCCTGCTCGATCAGCTCTACATCCGCGACGACAAGATGACGATCAACGATCTCGTCAAGGCCGCCGCGAAGACCATCGGCGAACCCGTCACTGTCGTCCGCTTCGTGCGGATTCAGCTCGGCGCCGAATAGTTTCCGCCACTGTCTGCAAGAGGGGGGCTATGCCCCCCTTTTTTGTAGTCGCAACCGCAGGATTCGCTCGTGAGTCTTTATTCCGGCGCGCATGTGCTCATTACGGGGGGGCTGGGCTTCATCGGTTCGAACCTTGCCGTTCGCCTTCTTCAGGAAGGCGCAAGCGTTACGCTCATCGACAGCCTTATTCCTCAATACGGCGGCAATCAGGCCAATATCCGCGGTTATGAATCCCGCCTTCGGGTCAATATTTCCGATGTCCGCGATCCCTACAGCATGAAAACGCTGGTGCAGGGGCAGGATTTTCTTTTCAATCTCGCCGGGCAGACCAGCCACATGGACTCGATGGCCGATCCCTATACGGATTTGGACATCAACTGCCGGGCGCAGCTTTCCATCCTTGAAGCCTGCCGGAATGCCAATCCGGGCATACGAATCGTTTTTGCCGGAACCCGCCAGATTTATGGCAAGCCCGACTATCTTCCCGTGGATGAAGCCCACCCCGTCCGCCCTGTGGATGTCAACGGCATCAACAAGATGGCGGGGGAATGGTACCACATCCTCTACAACAACGTGTACGGCATCCGCGCCTGCTCGCTGCGCCTGACCAACACCATTGGCCCCCGGATGCGGATCAAGGACGCGCGGCAGACCTTTCTCGGCGTCTGGATCAGGCAGATCCTGACCGGAAAGCCGTTCGAGGTCTGGGGCGGCGAACAGCTGCGCGACTTCACCTATGTGGATGACTGCGTGGAAGCGATGATCCGCGTGGCCCTGCACGACGAAGCCTTCGGGCAGATCTTCAATGTTGGCGGCGGAAAGCGTGTTTCCCTGCTCGAATTGGCCGATCTCCTCGTGGACATGGCGGGAGAAGGGACGTATGACATTCGGGAATATCCTGCCGATCGCAAGAAAATCGACATCGGCGACTATTACGCCGACGATGCCCGCCTGCGGAAGCTCATCGGCTGGGAGCCGGGCACGCCGCTTGCCGACGGATTGCGGCGTATTGTCGAATACTACCGTCCGCGGCTTCAGGAATACCTCTAGAGGATTGCCATGACCCCAACTTTCATTCCACAGGCAAACCCCGGCGCAACGTTTGGAGCCAACCGCGAGGCGTTGCTCAAGGCCGCCTCAGACGTCCTCGACAGTGGCTGGTACATCAATGGTACGCAGGTTCGGCAGTTCGAGGAACGCTTTGCCGCCTTTTGTTCCGCCCGCTTTGCCGTTGGCGTGGGCAACGGTACGGATGCCATAGAGGTCGCCCTGCGCGCGCTTGGCATCGGCAAGGGGGATCTGGTCTTTACCGTGTCCCATACCGCCGTGGCTACGGTTGCCGCCATCGAGTGTGCGGGGGCAACGCCTGTGCTTGTGGATATTGATCCCGATACCTATACAATGTCCCCGGAAAGCTTGCGTACCGCGCTTGATGCGGCCCGCGCCGGACGCTATCCGGGACGCCCCGCCGCCATCATCCCTGTCCACCTGTACGGGACGTGCGCTGATTTTGATGCCATTCGCGAGGTCGCGGGAGATCTTCCGATTATTGAGGATTGCGCTCAGGCGCATGGGGCGGCCTATAAGGGGCGGCCCGCCGGAAGCATGGGCATCATGGGGACGTTCAGCTTTTACCCCACCAAGAATCTCGGAGCCATCGGCGATGGTGGCTGCGTGGTCACGTCCGACGAAACGCTTGCCGGGCGGCTACGCAGCGTGCGCGAATACGGCTGGAAGACGCACTATCTGAGCAGCGAGCCGGGCATCAACTCCCGGCTGGATGAGATGCAGGCGGCGTTCCTCAATATCCTGCTGCCTTCGCTTGCTGCGCGGAACGCCAGACGCCGGGCCATTGCCGAACGCTACCGCCGCGAACTGTCCGGGTGCGGCGGGCTTGTGTTGCCTTCCGTTCCGGAATGGGCCGAGCCGGTCTACCATCTTTATGTTGTCCGCTGCGCGGATCGCGAGGCCCTCAGGCAGCGGCTCCGTGAACGGGGTGTGGGAACGGCAGTCCACTATCCCAGCCCGGTGCATCTTCAGGATGCCTACCGTGGAAGGGTGCCGCTTGCACCCGCAGGGCTGCCCGTTACGGAAACCCTCCTGCCTCAGATTCTCAGCCTGCCCATGTATCCCGAGCTTTCCGACGCCGATGCCCTTGCCGTGGCCGAGGCCGTTCGTGAGGAGCTTTCCACTCTGACCAAGGAGCGCGCATGAGTTCCGAACCGTCCGGCAAACCGACTGTCACGGGACTGGTTTTGACGTACAACGGCGAGCGGCTGCTTGACCGCTGCCTTGAGTCGCTTTCATTCTGTGATGCCGTTATTGTTGTGGATTCCTTCAGTAAGGATGCGACGGAATCCATTGCCAGACGCTACGGGGCAACCTTTCTCCAGCACCCGTGGAGCGGCGCGCTTCCGCAATTTGAGTACGCGCTCGGACAGGTTGAAACAGACTGGGTTGTCTCGCTTGATCAGGACGAGATTTGCTCCGAGGAGCTGCGGGAGTCCATCCTGAAGGCCTTGCCCGCTGCTCCGGCCGATGTCTGCGGGTACTATCCGGCGCGGCGTTCGTGGTACTATGATCGCTTTCTGAAACACAGCGGGTGGTATCCCGATCGCCTTCTGCGCGTATTCCGGCGCGGCGGAGTCCATTTTACCCAGAGCGGCGCGCATGAGCACATCGATCCCAACGGGCGCACACAGACGCTCGAAGGCGATATCCTGCATTATCCCTACCAGAATTTTCGGGAGCATCTGGACAAGATCAACTCCTATGCCCAGCAGGGCGCGGACGATCTCGCGGCACGCGGGAAAAAGGGCGGCATTGCCCTCGGACTGCTCCACGGATTCGGGCGTTTCCTGCGTATTTACCTGTTTAAAAAAGGTTTCCTCGATGGCAGAGCCGGGTTCATCAACGCGGCTCATGGCGCGTTTTACGCCTTTCTCAAGTATGTGAGAGTCGACGAGGGAGATTGGGGTTTTCCCTACAACCACCGCTAAAAGGGAGAAAACATGGCTGAACTCAAGTACAAACGCGTGCTGCTCAAGCTCAGCGGCGAAGCACTTGCCGGAGACAAACAGATAGGTATTGACCCTCACACGGTTTCGAAGATATGTGCAGAAATCGCCGATGTGGTGGATATGGGGCTTGAGGTCGCGCTTGTCATCGGCGGCGGCAACATCTTCCGCGGCCTTTCCGCCTCTGCGGAAGGCATGGAGCGTTCGTCCGCCGACTATATGGGCATGCTTGCCACGGTGCTGAACGCCCTGGCCGTGCAGGATGCGCTGGAAAAGTCCGGGCATCCCACCCGGGTCATGTCCGCCATCGCCATGCAGGAAGTCTGTGAGCCTTATGTCCGCCGCCGCGCCATGCGCCATCTGGAAAAGGGCCGCGTGATCATCTGTGCCGCCGGAACGGGCAACCCCTACTTCACGACGGATACCGCGGCGGCCCTGCGCGGGATGGAACTCAAGTGCGACGCCATTATCAAGGCCACCAAGGTCGACGGCATGTACGACAAGGACCCCATGAAGCACGACGACGCCGTGATGTTCAAGAATCTGACGTATGAGGAGACGCTGCGCCGCCACCTCAAGGTGATGGATTCCACGGCAGTGACCCTGGCTCAGGAAAACAGGGTTCCGATCATCGTGTGCAACATGTTCAACGGCAGCATCAAAAAGGTGGTCATGGGCGAAAACCCGGGAACCACTGTCGAAGGAGAGTAAGATGGATAAAGAAAGCATCATGCTGGATTCCGAAGAGCGCATGGAAAAGGCGATCGTCGCTCTGGATCGCGATTTCAGCCGCCTCCGCACGGGCCGCGCGTCTACCAGCCTTGTGGATAACGTCAAGGTGGATTACTACGGCACGCCCACTCCCGTCGGTCAGATGTCTTCCGTCGCCGTGCCGGACAGCCGCACCATTACCATCCAGCCCTGGGATCGCGGCGCGTTTGCGCTCATCGAAAAGGCCATCCTGAAGTCGGATCTCGGCCTGACTCCCGTGAACGATGGTAAAATCATCCGTATTTCCATTCCGCCGCTGACCGAAGACCGCCGCAAGGAACTTGGCAAGCTCGCCCGCAAGTCCGGCGAAGAGGCCAAGGTCGCCGTCCGCAACGTTCGCCGTGACGCCAACGATCAGCTCAAGAAGCTGGAAAAGGACAAGGCCATCTCCGAAGACGAGCTTAAGAAGGCCACTGAAGACGTTCAGAAGCTGACCGACAAATACGTCGCCAAGGTCGACGAAAAGTGTGCGGCCAAGGAAAAGGAAATCATGGATCTGTAAGCCGGATCCGCGTGCGGAGGGGGATTGCCTCTCCGCACCCCGTCTCCCTCCGGCGGATGCCGTATCCTGTCTGGGAAGCTCCATGCGCTGGGGAGGCGGAACCTTCCGAGCCGTTTCCGTCCAATTCTCTTACGCTGCCGAGGCTGTTCGATTTCCATGTCCGAACCTTCACCGCATTCCATCCCTGCCGAAACGCTTCCGGCCCACATTGCCGTCATCATGGATGGCAACGGACGCTGGGCCCAGGAGCGGGGCCTGTCCCGCAGCGAGGGGCACAAGGCCGGTGTCCGGGCCGCCAAGGCCATCGTTACCGAATGCCGCAAACTGGGCATCCGCCATCTGACGCTCTATACCTTTTCTCAGGAAAACTGGGGCCGCCCCAAGGACGAAGTCAGCCTGCTGTTCCAGCTGCTGGTCACCTTTCTCGGAGACGAGCTTGCCTCAATGGAGCGCAACGGCATCAGGCTCCGCGTGTTCGGGGACATCGACGGCTTGCCCCTTCCGGCGCGCACTGCCCTGCGCCACGCCATGAACCGCACCGCGTGCTGTTCCGACATGATCGTCAATCTTGCCCTGAACTATTCGGGGCGGGAAGAGATCCTTCGCGCGGCCCGGCAGCTCATGCGTGACGGGCTGAAGCCGGAGGACGTGACGGAAGAAACCTTTCGGGCACGGCTCTATTCGGCGGGGCAGCCGGACCCTGATCTGGTTATCAGAACCAGCGGAGAGCAGCGCATCAGCAACTACCTGCCGTTTCAGAGTGCCTACAGCGAACTGTATTTCACGGCCACCTATTGGCCCGACTTTACGCCCGAAGCCCTCCACAAGGCCCTCGCCGAATACGCGGGCCGGAATCGCCGTTTCGGGCTGACACAGGAGCAGATCCAATGAATATCGCCTCAAAACATTTTCCCCGGATTGCAACAGGGCTTGTCCTGCTGAGCGTCCTCGGCACTTCTCTGTATCTTTCCGGGCCGTACCTTTTTGGATTGCTGCTGCTGTTTACCCTTGTGGGGCTGTGGGAGTTCTACGCCATGTTCTGGCCTTTGGGGTCAAACCTTGGCGGGCGCATTCTCGGGCTGGTTCTTGGCGGCCTGCTTATTACGGCGGCCTGGCTCCGCCCCGAGCTGATTGTTTCGGCACTGGCGTTGTCCACGCTGATTCTGGCCTGCCTTTTCCTGTTCAGCTGGTCGCATGACGCCAAATACCGCTTTACGCGGGTGGCGGTGCTTGCGGGGGGCCTGCTGTACATTCCCATGCTGATCATGCCCGCCCTGAATTTTTCCATCCATGAGCAGCTCTTGCTCATCTGTACGGCGGCGGGTTCGGATACCGTAGCCTACTTTTTCGGCATGCGCTTCGGCAAGCACAAGATCTGGCCCAACGTCAGCCCCAAGAAGAGCATTGAAGGCAGCATCGCCGGGCTGTGCGCCAGCGTGCTGGTGGCGATCGGTTTCGGGTTTGCGTTTGGGGTGGAGGGCGTTGCCGTGGGCGAGTTCGCGCTGCTTGGCCTTGTGCTCGGCGTGATGGCCCAGCTTGGCGACTTTTTCGAATCTGCGCTCAAGCGTTCCCGTTCCGTCAAGGATTCCGGGAGCGTCCTGCCGGGGCACGGTGGCGTGCTTGACCGTGTGGACAGCCTGCTGTTTGTCATCCCCACCTACGAGTGTGCCAGAATCGTCATGGCGTTTTTTTAGGATGCCGTGAAGAGGGAACGGGTTTCCCTCTTTTCTCTTCCTCGCAAAACGGAAGAGAGCGGCTCATTGTTTCTTCCTGCGGCGGGGCGTTTCGCCGCCGCGCCATACCGGGGAAGTTTCAGGACTTCCCCTTTTTTGCACGGGAAAAGCATGCTTCAGTATATTACGGAACTCCCTTCCTCCGAATGGGAAACGGATTTTCCCCGTTCGGTGGTGCTGCTGGGCAGTACAGGCTCTATCGGCGTCAATACGCTGCGCGTCATCGAACGGCATCCCGAACTGTTTGGGGTCGTGGCCTTGGCAGGCGGACGGAATATCGAACGTTTGGCTGAGCAGGCGTTGCGCTGGCGTCCGCCGTATCTCGGCGTCCTTACGGAAGAGGGCAGGGCGGCCTTGCGCGCACGTTTCCCCGCCGGCTATACGCCTGAAATCGTGGTGGGGCCGGAGGGGTATGCCGCGCTTGCGTCCCTGCCCGAGGCTTCGACCGTACTCTCCGCCCAGATGGGGGCGGCGGGGTTGCGTGCGACGGTGGCAGCGGCCCGGGCCGGAAAGGTCATCTGCCTCGCCAACAAGGAATCGCTGGTGCTCGCCGGGCAGATGCTCCGCGAGATCTGCGCCCGCACCGGGGCCGTTGTGCTGCCCGTGGACTCCGAACACAACGCGGTTTTTCAGGGGCTGCGAGGCCGGAAGCCCGAGACGGTTCGCCGGATCATCCTGACCGCATCGGGCGGCCCTTTCCGGGGAAAGAAGCGGGATTTCCTTTCCGCCGTGACGCCCGCGCAGGCACTGAAACATCCCAACTGGAGCATGGGCGCAAAAATCACCATTGATTCCGCCTCAATGATGAACAAGGGCCTTGAGGTCATCGAAGCGCACCATCTCTATGGCCTGCCGCTGGAGCGCATCGGGGTACTGGTGCATCCCCAGTCTCTGGTGCACTCGCTGGTGGAGTTCGAGGACGGATCGCTCATGGCGCAGGCCGGAACTCCAGACATGCGTATGCCCATCGCCTACTGTCTCGCATGGCCTTTGTGCCTTGATGCGGGCGTTCCCGCGCTGGATCTGGCCCGCTCCGGCGGCTTGACCTTCGAGGAGCCGGACTTACATTCCTTTCCATGCCTTGAACTTGCCTGCCGAACCATCGGCAAGGGGGCTGCCCTTCCCGTGGTGCTCAATGCGGCGAACGAGGTTGCGGTGGAGGCCTTTCTTGCGGGCCGCATCGGTTTTATGGCTATTCCCGAGCTCATCGAACGGGCGATGGACGGCTGTTTGGCCCCAGACCCTGAATCGCTGGAAGCGATTGAAATGCTGGATCATGAAACCCGACTCCGCGTCGGCCAATGGATAAAGAAGGTATAAATGGATTTTCTGCTCAATATGCTCTCGCACTGGGAAAGCGTCCTTGCGGTGCTGCTTGTCCTTGGCGGCCTTATTTTCTTCCACGAACTCGGTCACTTCAGCGTGGCCCGCATGCTGGGTATCGGGGTTCGGACCTTCTCGCTCGGATTTGGCCCCAAGCTTGTGAAGTGGCGGCGGGGCAAGACGGACTATTGTCTTTCCCTTATTCCGCTGGGCGGGTATGTGGCCCTTGCGGGCGAGGAGGATGAGGCGGAAGAGCCTGATCCAAAAGGAAAAGAGATCGAAGGCGTGCTGTTCGCGCCGGAAGAGCTGTATTCCGGGCGTCCGGCCTGGCATCGGCTGCTGGTTGTGCTGGCCGGGCCGGTTGCCAACTTTGTGCTGGCACTGCTGATTTATTGCGGCCTTTCGTGGGCGCAGGGGCAAACCTACCTGCTGCCCGAAGTGGGCGATGTCTCTGCCGGGACGCCTGCCGCTGCCGCGGGCATCCAGAAAGGCGACCGCATCCTTTCCATCGATGGCAAGGCCATCGAGGACTGGAATGCCGTCGCCGAGGGCGTTGGAGCCGGAAACGGCAAGCCTGTGACCATCGTGATTTCGCGTGGCGGCGTGGACACCACGCTTACGCTGACTCCCGAGGCCAAGACCCGCCAGAACCTGTTTGGCGAAGAGAAGCCCGCGTGGCTTATCGGCATCCGGGCTTCCGGCGCGACCGGGCACATTCCGCTTGGCCCGGTGGCTTCGATTGGGGCGGGATTCCAGCAGACATGGGACATGATCGCCTTCACTCTCGAAAGTTTCGTCAAGCTGGTGCAGCGCGTGGTGCCTCTGGACAACGTGGGCGGTCCCATCCTCATCGCACAAATGGTAGGGCAGCAGGCCGAACAGGGGCTTTCCGCCGTACTCCTGCTTTCCGCGCTGATCAGCGTGAACCTTGGGATTCTCAACCTGTTGCCCATCCCCATCCTTGACGGCGGGCATATCGTGTTTTTCACCCTTGAGATGATCATGGGGCGGCCTGTCGGCATGAAGGCCCGGGAATGGGCCGCCAAGGTGGGCATGGCGTTCCTCCTTTGCCTGATGCTGCTCGCCACATGGAATGATCTTGTGAGGCTCTTCTCGTGAATACGCTGATCATGAACGCGGCCGAAGGCCGCATCCAGCTTCTTGTCGTGCGGGAAAGGGACGTTCTGTGCGCCCAGGAGTGGAGTGCCCCCTCGCAGGGGACGGAGCTGCTGACACCGGTGCTGGCGGATACGTTCCGGCGGCTCGGAATGCGGCCTTCCGAGGTGTCCCGGATTGCCTGCGTTGCCGGCCCGGGAAGCTTTACCGGGCTGCGGCTGGTACTGGCAACGGCTGCGGCCTTCCGCCGGGCGACCGGTGCTGCGGTTGCGCCGCTCAATGTGTTGCAGGCACTGGCGGCCTCGGTTCCCTTTGGGGCCTTGTTCCCGAGCAAGGCCATGCGGGTGCGGGTTGTCACCCACGCCAGAAGAGGGCTTGTGCACGGGCAGGATTTCGTGTTCGGTCCCGGCTCGGCGGTTCCCGTCCCGGTGGAAGAGCCAGCGATGTGGGAGCTTGCGGCAGCCTGCGGCGGGGAACGCCCCGACGTCATGCTCGGCAGCGGGGTCGTTCGGAATCTCCAGACCTTGCGTGAGCTGTTTGGAACGCCCGCTCCGATTTTCCTGACCGCTCCGTTGCAGCCCTCGCCTCAGGCCCTGCTGGATCTGACGCTGGCCCTGCCCGAGTCGGCATGGGTGCATGCGGATCTCGATCCGCTGTATCTGCGCCCCTGCGATGCGGTGGACAACCTCGCCTCCATTGCCGCCAAGCGCGGTCAGGCTCCCGAGGAAGCCTTTGCCCGGCTTGAGGAACTGTTGAGGCCCTCCGCCGAAGCTGTCGTGAAAGCCTCGCGCTAGAATCTGTCGGAATGCCCATGCGCCCCCGCTGTCGCCCGCTGCTTGTTGCCGGGTTGCCTGCGGGGGCGTTTTTGTCTGTGCCAATGTTCCAAAATCCCGGGGAGGGAAAGATGGTCCGTAATGTACTGGTCAGCTGTCTTGCTGTGCTGTTTTTGAGTTCTCCCGCTGGAGCCGGATCGTTGTGGGAGCCTCAGCCGGGCTTTCTGCCTTCGGATGCCCGCCGCGCCGTTCCCAACAACCCCGCGCCGCCGGAACGCACGGTTCCCGAGCATCGCCTCTCCGCGCTGCCGGTAGCGGATGAGGGGACCATCCGCAGCGTTGCCACGCGGGAAAAGGTCGTGGCCCTGACCTTCGACCTCTGTGAGATGGCGGTGGTCAGCACTGGATATGATGCTGAGATTTTTGATTTCTTGAGAGAGAAACACATCCCGGCAACACTGTTCATGGGCGGAAAGTGGATGCGTTCCCACAGCGAAAGGGCCATGCAGCTGATTGCCGATCCGTTGTTTGAAATCGGAAACCACGCATGGTCGCACGGCAATTTCGGAATCATGGGGGAGCAGGCCATGCTGGAGCAGGTTCGCTGGACACAGGCACAGTATGAGCTTTTGCGGGAGGAGGTGCTCAGACGGGCGGCGGAAGAGGGGAGGGCTGTCCGCATTCCCGAAAGCATCCATCTGTTCAGGCTTCCCTATGGAAGGTGTTCCGACAGGGCCTTGTCCCTGCTGGCTCGGGAAGGCTTGCAGGTCATCCAGTGGAACGTGGTGGCAGAAACGACAGGAAACAACGCGGCGCGGGGGATAGCGGAAAGTGTGTTGGGTCAGGTGCGCCCCGGCTCCATCCTCCTGTTTCATGCCAACCGCGTGCCTCAGGGTTCCGCCGCCTTGCTCAAGGAAACGGTCGCCGGCCTGCTCCAGAAGGGCTATCGGTTTGCAACCGTCGATGAGCTGTTGCAGCTCGGGAAGCCGCAGCGTGTGCGGAACGGCTATTTCAACAAGCCTGGGGATAACCTCATGCTGGACAAGCAGTTCGGCATCGACGGAACGGGCAGAAAACAATAGCGGCGGGCCTGTGATGTGAAAAACCTCCCAGTCAGGGGAGAACGTCACGCGGGGTATGATAAAGTGTGTTATAATTTTTATATCAATGCATTGTTTTTATTGTTGAAAATGAAATACCGCGCTGCGGTTTCCTTGATGCCGCGGAGGTGCTTGCAGGAAAATACCGTTTAACCGGCTGTTCCTGTTGCGTATTGTCGTACAAGAGAAAAAAAGGTGGATCTCTTGTCACGCCCTGTTGAGAGTGATACGGTTTTTCCAATCGTAAAGGTTCCTGCACGGCGGCGGACTGTTCAATCTGGATGTCACGCTATGGTATTGCAGGAACATTTGCCGGTATCGGCCAATGGTTCCCTTGAAAAGACACTGTGTTTCTGCAATTGGGAATGCCATGAACGCTCAAGAAAGACAACGCCGCGAAATCGTAATGAGAAGGATGCTTGTTCCTTTCATGGCATTGATCTTTGTATGTGCCTTTCTGGCAGATACCAATATGCTCCGTGCGGACAGGCAACAGTCCGTTGTATACGATTCCGGCTATGCCATTGTCGACATGCAGAAGCAGAGCCTTGTTCTGGCGGAATCGCCCGAACACCTGAAGGGCCTTGATGCCAATCTTTTTTTAAGGCTTGTCCTCCCTATCCTGCTTTTGGGGCTTCATGCGGGGTTCAATCTCCCTACGCGGCTGGTGCTGCCTGTTCGGCGGCCCGCGCCCGCGCTGCGGCAGTTTGACGCATGGGGCCTCCTGCCTTTCCCCCTCGCTCCTCCCCGCCTCGCCTGAGTCCCTGCCGGGTGTTTGCCTGCGAAAACACCTCGCTCTCCCTCGCTTCCTGCTCTCCTTTGATACGGCTTCAGAAAAGCATGTTCCTTTTCTGGAAACGGATACTCATGGATCTCGTCAAGCTCCGGTTACGGTTTCCGGGCTTGGACCGGATATATCCTGTGGCGGGCGCGTTCGTCATGGTGGCGGAGTCAGTCGTCCTGGACTGTCATACAAGAGGATACGGCTATGGCAAAGAGCAATCTGACTGAAGACAAGATAGCCCTGTTTTCCGGCTGTTTCATCTTCCTGCTGGCTGCCTTGAATCTGGCGCATATCGATGTGCTGGGCTGGGTTGTGAGCACAAGCATGTGGACCAGCCCGGAGAAGGCGTTTACGGCGACAACCGGCGCATACAAGGAGGCTTTGCCCGGCATCGTGTCGCTGCTGTTTACCTATGTGGGGCTGACCGCCTTGCTGTCGTTCGGCATCAAGCTGCTGGGCGGGGATGTCATCCGGTTCGTCAAGTCGTTCACCATTGTCTTTTTTATCAGTGAAATCTGCTACCTGCTGGGCGCGAACGCGCATATCGCGGCAACGCCGGATGCACAGGCCAAGCTCGGCATCAGCTGGTCCATCGGCCTGACTACGGAGGCGGGCTTTATCGTCGCGCTGCTGGCGGGCATTTTTATCAGCAACGTGTTTCCGAGCATTGCCGAAAAGCTGCATGACGCCTGCCGCCCCGAGCTGTTCGTCAAGATCGCCATCGTGGTGCTTGGTGCGGAGCTTGGCGTGAAGGCCGCCGCCGCTTCGGGCATGGCCGGAACGATTATTTTCCGGGGACTGTGCGCCATTGTCGAAGCCTATCTGCTGTACTGGGCCTTTGTGTATTACGTTGCCCGCAAGTATTTCAAGTTCAGCCGTGAATGGGCCGTTCCGCTTGCGTCCGGCATTTCCATCTGCGGGGTGTCCGCCGCCATCGCCACCGGCAGCTCCATCCGTGCCCGGCCTGTGGTCCCCATCATGGTTTCCTCGCTGGTCGTCGTGTTTACCTGCATCGAAATGCTGATCCTGCCCTTCATCGCTTCGCACTTCCTGTACAACGAGCCGATGGTGGCTGGCGGCTGGATGGGCCTTGCCGTGAAGTCGGACGGCGGAGCCATTGCCTCCGGCGCGATCGCCGACTCCCTGATCCGTGCCCGTGCCTTTGAGCTGCTGGGCGTGCATTGGGAGGCCGGGTGGATTACCATGGTCACCACGACCGTGAAGATCTTCATTGACGTCTTCATCGGCGTATGGTCGCTGGTTCTGGCGTGGGTGTGGACCGCCAAGTTTGACAAGACGAACGGCGAACGCACCATGCACTTCGGCGACGTGCTCGCCCGGTTCCCGCGCTTTGTGCTCGGCTACCTGATGACCTTCGTGATCATGCTGCTCATCTGCGTGAATGTGGATTGGCAGCCGCTCGGCAAGAGCGTCATCAGCACGCTTGGGCCGCTGCGTACCATCTTCTTTACGCTGACCTTCTTCACCATCGGCATGGTTTCCAACTTCCACAAGCTGATGGAGGAAGGCATCGGAAGGCTGGCCATCGTGTATGTCGTGTGTCTTTTCGGCTTCATCATCTGGCTCGGGCTGTTCATCTCGTGGCTGTTCTTCCACGGTATGACCCCCCCGATCATCGCCGGCTAACCCCTTTCCCTTTTGACACTACAGGAGGCTGATCATGGCAGACGCCAAGAACGTGAAGTTTCATGAAGAAGTGCAGAAGATGGAGTATGAGCCTCTCGACGCTACCGAGCTGAAGCTCATCCACTGGAGCTGGGCACTCGGCCTCTTCCTGCTCGTGGCATTGTATTTCCTCAGCGACTATATCGCTCCCGGCGCGCACGGGTAGAGCGCATCTGCAACAGGGGGAGGGAGAAGAATCGGGGCGTTGCCCCGAACCCCACCGGGGGAAATGATTTCCCCCGGTCCCCCTCGGAATGGGGCAGCCGGGTTGCTCTTGCCGTTTGTAAGGGGTGAAGATTCACCTTGGCATGCAGGTGCGCTGTCCCTGGAACGGTTCGGTTTTACTTCACAAAGGGATGGAAGGTCATGAAGCAGTACAAGGTGCACTATATCGAGGCTCCCAACGGCATGGTTCGCATCAGCCAGGAACAGATCGTGGAGGCCCCCTCTTTCAACGAAGCCTTGGGGCGGTTCACGAGCTGGCCCGTGGTTGAAACCTATGACCATGCCTCGGCCTGCGCGCTGAATCCCGGAACCAGCGTTTATGACATGGAGGCATGGGAGGCCTTTCCGCTTGAAGCCCGCATGTGAGGGCGGGCGAGTTTCTCGCCTTCGATCGGTGGCAGGAAATGGGAAAAGGGTTCGGTTGCGTTGTGCGGCCGAACCCTTTTCCGTTTTTTGAAGGGCGGGGAGGGAGGAATGTCATCGCGGCAGAGGCGCGGGGATCGCGTACCGCACCTCCCCTCCGGTCAAAGCTGGAAGAGCGGGGTCGATGTCTGGGGGCGGTACGGTCTGAAACGTACCGACATCCAAACGGTTGCAGCCTTTTTATCCCCCTTACGAGGGGGCCGGGGGAAATCGTTTTCCCCGGTGGGGTTCGGGGCAACGCCCCGATTTCCCCGCTGAAAACATCTGCTCGTCAGTCGGACTAGTAGAGGCCCTGCTCGATCATGGAGTCGGCCACCTTGCGGAAACCGGCGATGTTGCCGCCGAGCACATAGTTGCCGGACACGCCGAATTCTTCGGCGGTATCGTGGGCGGACTTGAAGATGTTGGCCATGATATCCTTCAGCTTGGCATCCACTTCTTCAAAGGTCCACGCCTGCATGCTGGCGTTCTGGGCCATTTCGAGCTGGCTGGTGGAAACGCCGCCCGCGTTGGCGCACTTGCCGGGTCCGTAGGCGATGCCGGCGGCGAGGAAGGCTTCAATGGCCTCGGGGGTGGAGGGCATGTTGGCACCTTCGGAGACGAGGCAGCAGCCGTTTTTGAGCAGGTTGGCGGCGTCGGTTCCGGTCAGTTCGTTCTGGGTCGCGCTCGGGAAGGCCAGCTGGCAGGGCACGTTCCACACAGGATGCTGATCCTTGCCGTAGTCCTTTACGGAGATGTACTTGGCATCCTTGCAAAGCTCGGCGTAGCGGGTAAGGGAGGCGCGTTCCACTTCCTTGACCTGCTTGAGCACGTCAAGGTTGATGCCGGCGGGATGGTAGATGCAGCCCTTGGAGTCGCTGGCCGTCACGGGCTTTGCGCCGAGCTGGTAGAGCTTTTCGATGGTGTAGATGGCGACGTTGCCGGAGCCGGAAACGGCGCAGGTGGCTCCTTCCATATCCTTGTTGCGGGCCTTGAGCATGTTGGAGGCAAAGTAGACGCTGCCGTAGCCGGTAGCTTCCTTGCGGGCGAGCGAGCCGCCCCAGTTGAGGCCCTTGCCGGTCAGCACGCCTTCAAAGCTGGAGGTCAGCCGCTTGTACTGGCCGAACATGTAGCCGATTTCACGCGCGCCCACGCCGATGTCGCCGGCGGGCACGTCAATGGTGTTGCCGATGTAGCGGGAGGCTTCCGTCATGAAAGCCTGGCAGAAGCGCATCACTTCGGCGTTGGACTTTCCTTTGGGATCGAAGTCGCTGCCGCCCTTGGCTCCGCCGATGGCGAGTCCGCTCAGGCTGTTCTTGAAAATCTGTTCAAAGCCGAGGAACTTCAGGATGCTCAGGTTCACGCTGGGATGGAAGCGGAAACCGCCCTTGTAGGGTCCGAGCGCGGAGTTGAACTGCACGCGGTAGCCGCGGTTCACCTGCACGCGGCCCTTGTCGTCGGTCCACGCCACGCGGAACATGATCTGACGCTCAGGTTCGACGATACGTTCCAGAATGCCGTTCTGCTGGTACTTGGAGTCCTTCAGGAAGAGAGGTTCCAGCGAGTTGAGGACTTCTTCCAGAGCCTGAATGAACTCGGGCTGGTGGGGGTTGCTCTTCTTCACGTTGCGGATAACTTTCTGTACGTAGCTCGAAGCCATGATGCGTGCTCCTTGGCGGGCCTCCTCCCTTTCTCCGAGGAAGAGAACTCCTGTTTTTGACAATTTGCGAAAACACACGATCTCGTTGTGTCCCTTCAAAGGGTGTTCCTGAAGGAAGATGGGGCACGTTTACGCCTTTTTAACACTTCTGGCAAGGTGTTTTGCTGTTTACATGCAACTATGCAGATTCAAATGGTAATACTGTTTATTACAAAAATGTAAAACAGGGGGTAAATCCTCTTTCGTGCGCGCGGTGTCCTTCTGAGGGGAGGGGGGGCTGCCGTGCGGCCGTTTTGCCGGGCACGCCTTCCGGGGCTGTTTTTGACAAAAGGGGAGCCTCGCTTTAAAGTCATGGCATTTATTTGCCCTGTTGACGGGCCTGCTTCCCGCTCTCCGACGTTTTCCGCTTCGGGGGAAGCTTTTCGGAATCTTTTATTCTCAAAGAGGAGAATGGGTATGGCGGTTCATGTAGTCGATCACCCCCTCGTGCGTCACAAGCTCGGCATCCTGCGCAAGGAATCCACCTCCACCAGCGAATTCCGTATGCTGGCGAAGGAAATCGCGCGGCTGCTCATGTACGAGGCCACCAAGCACTTCAAGACGGAAAAGCGCACCATCAAGGGATGGGCCGGGCCTGTCGAGGTGGAATCCATTTCCGGCAAGATGGTTACCATCGTTCCCATCCTGCGGGCGGGCCTCGGCCTGATGGACGGCGTCCTTGATATGGTTCCCGGTGCGAAGATCAGCGTTGTGGGCCTGTACCGCAATGAAGAAACGCTGGAACCCGTTGAATATTACGTCAAGCTTGCCAAGGAAATCGACCAGCGCATTGCCATTATCCTTGATCCCATGCTGGCTACCGGCGGCTCGCTCATCGCGACCATCGATCTGCTCAAGAAGCGGGGCTGCAAGCACATCCTGAGCCTGAACCTCGTGTGCGCTCCTGAAGGCATAAAAAAGGTTGAAGAGGCCCACCCCGATGTGGACATCTATACGGCGTCGGTGGATTCGCACCTTGACGAGCGCGGCTATATCATTCCCGGTCTCGGCGACGCCGGCGACCGTATTTTCGGCACGCGCTAGGCAAGGGGCATCCGGAGTCTCCGGGGCCTCGGCGAGAGCGTATTCTTTTTACACGGAGGAGAAATGGATTCGGAAACGACGTATTCCTTCAGGCTGAAAGACTGCCTGCTGGGTGCACAGATGCTGTTTGTGGCGTTCGGTTCGCTGGTGCTCGTGCCGCTGCTGACCGGGATGAACAGCAACGTGGCCCTGTTTACGGCAGGCGTAGGCACATTGATCTTTCAGGTGTGTACCCGGGGCAAGGTTCCCATTTTCCTCGCCTCTTCTTTTGCCTTTATTGCGCCGATCATCTATGGCGTGCAGACATGGGGCCTGCCTGCCACGCTTGGCGGCATGGTGGTAGGCGGCATGGTCTATGTGGTGTTGAGCTTCGTCATCCGCTGGCGGGGCACTGAAATCATCATGCGCCTGCTGCCGCCCATCGTTACCGGGCCGGTGATCATCGTGATCGGGCTTGTGCTGGCCCCCGTGGGCGTGAACATGGCCCTTGGCAAGACCGGAGACGGCAGTGCCATTCTTGTTCCCGAGAACGTGGCCCTGATTGTTTCCATGGCCGCGCTGGCGACGACGGTGCTGGTTTCCCTGCTTGGACGCGGCATGCTGCGCCTGATTCCCATCCTGTGCGGTATCGCGGTAGGCTATTTGTGCGCCATCGCCTTAGGCATCCATGATTTTTCAAAGATTATCGCCGCGCCGTGGTTCGGCGTGCCGAATTTCGTATTCCCGGAATTCCGTTGGGAAGCCATCCTTTTCATCATCCCGATTACGCTGGCACCGGCCATTGAGCACTTCGGGGACGTTATCGCCATCAGCTCGGTGGCGGGAAAGGACTTTCTCAAAGATCCCGGCATCAAGAACACCATGCTTGGTGACGGCATCGCGACGATGTTCGCGAGTTTCCTCGGCGGGCCTCCGAACACGACGTATTCCGAAGTGACCGGAGCCGTGGCCCTGACCCGCGCCTTCAATCCCGGCGTGATGACATGGGCCGCCATTTGCGCCATCGCGCTTTCCTGCGTGACCAAGCTGGGGGCGTTCCTCAGCTCCATCCCCGTGCCCGTCATGGGCGGCATCATGATCCTGCTCTTCGGGGCCATCATGGTGGTTGGGCTGAACACGCTGGTCCGCGCCGGTGACGATCTCATGGAGCCTCGCAATCTTGCCGTTGTCGCGCTGATCATCATTTTCGGCGTTGGCGGCATGACCTTCAATATCGGCTCGTTCCGTCTCGGCGGGATCGGCCTTGCCGCCGTTACCGGCGTTTTGCTGAACCTCTGCCTGCCTGAAGCGGTGCATACGCGCCGCAGCAGGAAGGACGCCCAGAAGACCACGGCAAACTAGCCCTGGAAACGGGGAGGGAGACGGTTCCCTCCCCGTTTTTCCGTTCTTCCCCCTTTTTCATTGGGTATAGCCATGAATGCTGAAATCATTTCGGTAGGCACCGAGCTGCTGCTCGGACACACGATCAATACGGACGCGGCCTTTGTTGCCCGGGAGCTTTCCGCCATCGGGGTGAACCTGCTGTTTGCCTGTACCGTGGGGGATAATCCGGGAAGGCTCCGAAGCGCGCTGGAAGAGGCGTTGGGCCGCAGCGATGTGGTGATTACCACCGGCGGCCTGGGACCGACCGAAGACGACCTGACCAAGGAGATCATTGCGGAAGTGGCGGAAGCCCCGCTGGTGCTGCACGAAGACAGCCTGAGGCGGCTGAAGGAATATTTTGGTTCCCGCCCCATGAGCGAGAACCAGCGCAAGCAGGCGTTTCTTCCCGAGGGGGCGACGGCGTTTCCCAATGAAGTCGGCACGGCTCCGGGGTGCGGCGTGCGGACGGCACAGGGCCGTATCGTGATCATGCTGCCCGGGCCTCCCTCCGAGCTGCTGCCCATGCTCAAGAAGTACGCCGCGCCGTTTTTGCAGGGCGAAGGGCACGCGGTGATCCGTTCGCACATGATCCGTACCTTTGGGCTGGGGGAGGGCGCGGGAGCCTTGAAGATTGCCGATCTGGTCGGCGCGGCGAACCCGACGGCGGCGACCTATGCCAAGGAAAACGAAATGTTCGTGCGGGTAACCGCCCGGGCGGAGAACGAGGCGTCCGCCGAGGAACTGTGCCGCCCCGTGGTGGAGGAGATTTGCCGCCGCTACGGGGATGTGGTCTACGGTGTGGACGTGGAAAATCTGGAAAGCGTGGTGGTTCGGCTGCTTGCCGAGAAAGGGCTGCATCTGGCAACGGCGGAATCCTGTACGGGAGGGCTGCTTGCCAAGCGCATCACGGATGTTTCCGGCGCGTCCAACGTGTTCGGCACGGGGCTGGTCACCTATGCCAATGAAGCGAAAAGGGATCTGCTGGGCGTCCCCGCCGCGCTGCTGGAAGAACACGGGGCCGTAAGCGAGCCTGTGGCCCGTGCGATGGCGGAAGGTGTGCGCCGTGTATCCGGGAGCGAGCTGGGGATCGGCATCACCGGGGTTGCCGGGCCGACCGGGGGCACGGAGGAAAAGCCCGTTGGCCTGATTTATATCGCGCTTGCCGACGGAAAGGAAACGCGAGTCCGCAAAATGTCCCCTCAGGGCAGGGTGCTGGGCCGGGAATGGCTTCGTGATCGCGCAGCCGGTACCGCGCTGGATATGGTGCGGCGGTATCTGAGCGGCCTGCCTTTGGAACCGGTTTCCGCTGTTCCTCCCGCCATTACGCTGTAGGAAGGCGCAGTGAACGGCACCGGCTTCCTCGTCAGGTTCAAGCTCGGCGTCCATGAACGCAGATCAGGATCGGTGCGTGTCCGCCGTCAGGCAAAGACAGCCCCGGAAGCGGATGCTCCCGGGGCTGTCTTTCCTGCAAAAAGCTATTTCGCGGCGGCAGCGGCGGCCTCCCCGAGACGGGCGAGGATGTAGTCGCGCATGGCGGGGTCGTCTTCCTCAAGGTTGAGGCAGCAGGCGTCACTGCCCATCAGCCCGGAAGGAACAAAGTCTCCAAGCTCGTCGGGGTCCGTAATCATGTCCGCATAAAAGCAGACCGAAAGCCAGCGGGCTTCGGGTTCGTCGTCCACCACGTCCACCAGAACGAACAGCGGGCGTTCGGCATGTGTGTTGGCGGCACGCAGCGAGTAGCTCACGCCGGGACGAGCCTTGAATTCAAAGTGTACGTCCGGGGTGGAGAGCAGAAAGTCCCTGAAGCTGATGAAGGCATCCTTTGCCTTGTTGGGATCGGTCGTCCATTCACTGAGGAACTGTTCCATTTCCTGAGGCATCTGTGCTTGAGACATGGGGCTATCCTTGTTGTGGTCTTGGGGAGTGGGCCTTTTTCCGCGCGAGTGTCGCACAATCTTGCGACAGAATCCAGCGGATTGCATCTTGGTGCGCTGAAAGCGGCGCAAGGTGCCTTTGCCCGTGGGCCAGACAGCCCGCTGAGGAGGCAAGGCATGGTTCGCCGCTGCCCCGACCCGATTGGCGGCTGTGCGCGGGCAAAATTTTTTTATTTGCTTTATCTACTGTAATCCCACAATAAAAAGCCGTTTCAGCGCGGGGTTCGGGGAAAAATGATGCGGAACAGTCCCGTTTCTCTATTCCCAACAAAATGATTTCAGATTAGTATAATTCCTGCTATTGAACGGGGCTTGTCTTTCGCTTCCTGATAGTTTTGCTTGCCTTCGGCCGGGAATGACAGAAAGTGGACATGGGGGTGTCCGTCGTTTCAGGCCCGTCTTCTTCCTGCGCTATCATGCCTATATAACAAGGCTGAACCGAGAGGAATCGGACTCCGCTCCTCTTGGTTGCGGAGCTTTTTGGTTTGGAAGCCGGGCCGCCGAAAGAAGCTTCGAAAGCGAAAGACGTTAGGTCTCCCCCGTACCATGTTGCCAAGAAACCCTTTTTTTGGCCGAGAGGAGGTGGGGGAGGAAATGTTCACATCCGAACCAAAACAAGGTGGAGAAAAATGAAACGTGCATTGGCCTTGCTTATTGCTTGTGGTCTGCTGCTCGGTGCCGCCGCTACGTCCAGCTTTGCGGCCGACAAGGTTGTCATCAAGATGGCGGGCATGAAGCCCGACGGAGAGCCTGAAACCCTCGGCATGCGCAAGTTCGGAGAAATCCTGAAGGAACTTTCCGGCGGCAAGTATGATGTCCAGGTGTTCCCCAACAGCCAGCTCGGCAAGGAAGACGCCTACATCGCCAGCACGCGCAAGGGCATCATCCAGATGTGCGCCACCGGCACCCAGACGTCCGCCATTCAGCCCAGCATGGCCATGCTGGAAACGCCCATGCTGTTCGACAGCTACGCCCATGCCCGCCGCGCCATGCACGGCGGCAAGACCTTCGAGCTGATCACCGCCGGTTTTGAAGCCAAGTCCGGCATGCGCGTCATGAATGCGTTCCCTCTGGGCTTCCGCCACTTCTACACCAAGAAGCCGGTTGCGACCATCGACGATATGAAGCACCTGCGCATGCGCGTGCCGAACATCCCCCTGTACATCAATTTTGCCAAGGAATGCGGCATCAGCGGCCAGCCCATGCCGTTCGCCGAAGTGACCGGCGCGCTTGATCAGGGTGTCATCGACGGCGGCGACAGCCCCCTGTCCGATATCGTCAGCATCAAGATGTACGAAACCACGCCTGAAATCACCCTCACCGGGCATATCCTCGTCATCCACTCCCTCTACATCAACGAGAAGTTCTACCAGTCCCTGCCGGAACAGGACAAGAAGTGGTTTGACGAAGCCGCCCAGCGTTCCGCTGAGTATGTGTGGGATCTCGTTGAGGAAATGGATTCCAAGGCCGTGAAGACCATCACCGATGCGGGCGGACACGTCAGCGAACCTTCCGCCGACCTGCGTACCTTCATGCAGGACGCCGGCAAGCGCAGCTGGAAGCTTTTCTACGATACCGTTCCGAATGCCAAGGAAATCCTTGACAGCGCGGCCTCCTATCGCGAAGCGAAGTAAAGGTTCGTCACTCTTTTGGGGCTTCCGGCCTGTCTGGTCGGAGGCCCTTTTTTCCATATCACGCACTGAGGTACATGATGAGCAGTGAACACAGACCGGCCATGCCGCCGGAACATATAGAGGAAACTGCGGAAGAATTCCGCCAAGAGGAAGCCACGAAAGGCAGGGGAGAGCGTGCCTTCGAATTTTTCTGCGCCGCCATCTTTTTGGGAATGATCGGCCTTGTGTTCTTTAATGCCTTCCTGCGTTACGTTTTTCGGTCCAGCTTCCCCCCCAGTGAGGAATGGGCCAGATTCCTTTTCATCTACATTACGTTTATCGGCGGCATCGAAGCCTTTTATCGGCACAAGCATATCGCCGTGGACATGTTCGTCAGCATGGTCAGCGGCGCGACGCGCAAGACGGTCGACATTGTCGCTTCCCTGCTTATGCTGGCTGCGCTGGTGTTGCTGCTTTTCGGCGGTGTTTCCGTCGTGCTCCAGACGCTCGATACCTATTCGGTAGCCACCAACGTCAACATGGCCTTCATCAACGGTACGCTTCCCGTCATGGCTTTTGCCGCGATCATTATCCATCTGCGCGATTTCGTGCGCCTGATCCGCACGCCTGCCAGCGAGTTCAAAGCTGCGCCTCTGGCGAAGTAGGGAGAGAACATGGAACTTCTCGTTTTTCTTGTCAGCCTGTTCGGCTTCCTTGCTCTGGGCATTCCGATTGCCATCGTGCTCGTCCTGTGCTCCATGACCCTGATGTATTACGGCGGTATGTGGGACAGCATGTTTGTCATGATCATCCCGCAGTCCATGCTGGATGGCGCGAACAACTACCCGCTGATGGCCATTCCCTTCTTCGTGTTTGCCGGTGAAATCATGACCGAGGGCGGCCTGTCCAAGCGCGTGGTGCAGCTTGCCCAGCTCATGATTGGGCGTGTCCGCGGCGGACTCGGCTATGCCGCCATCGTTTCGAGCGTGATCTTCGCCGGTCTGATGGGCAGTTCCGTGGGTGAAGCCGCGGCACTCGGCGGCCTGCTCCTGCCCATGATGGCGCAGGTGGGGTACAAGCCCGGCCGTGCCGGGGGCGTCATCGCGTCCGGTGCCATTCTTGGCCCCATCATTCCCCCGAGCACGAACTTCATCCTGCTCGGTGCCACCGTAGGCCTTTCCATCACCAAGCTGTTCATGATTGGCCTTGTTCCCGGCCTCATCATCGGCCTGTGCCTGATGGTGACCTGGTTCTTCATTGTCCGCGTCGACGGCTACAATGAGAAGATCACCTTCACCAGAGAAGAGGCCCGGAAGATCATTTTTGACGCGACTCCCGCGTTCATGATGCCCGTGCTGCTCCTTGGCGGCATCCGTTTTGGCATCTTTACGCCGACCGAAGGCGGCGCGTTCGCCTGCATGTATGCCATCGCCGTGTGCACCCTGTATTATCGTGAGCTGACCTTCAAGGGCCTGCTTGCCGTAAGCGCACGCGCAGCCCGCACCACTTCGGTGGTCATGCTGATTGTCGCCACGGCGACGGCTGTGGGCTGGTTCATCACTTCGGCACAGATCCCCATGCAGGTGGCATCCATCTTCCAGCCGCTCGTGGATTCTCCGATTCTGCTGCTGCTGTCGATCAACGTGTTCCTGTTCTTCGCCGGCATGGTGATGGACCTGACGCCGAACATCCTCATTTTCGCGCCGGTGTTCTATCCCCTCATCCAGCAGGCGGGCATTGATCCGTACTTCTTCGGCCTGCTGTTTGTGCTGAACCTCGGCATCGGCGTGATCACGCCTCCCGTCGGCACGGTTCTTTATGTGGTGTGCGGCATCGGGAATATCAAGATCGGCAATCTGGTCCGCAACATGGCTCCCTTCCTGCTGGTGGAAGTCTGCGTGCTGTTCCTGCTGCTGTTCTTCCCCTCGCTGTCCATTGAGCCGATGAAGTTCCTCATGAAGTAGCCTGAGGCAAGACGGCTGCAACAAGGGCGGGCTTTCGAGCCTGCCCTTTTCTTTTGGGAAACGCCGCGATGACGTCCCTGTACGTTTCCTGTAGGCTTGAAGCACTGAAAGGAGGGCATCATGCTGTGTTTTCGCGAAACCGCCATCGGGCGAATCGGGATAGAGGAAACGGAGGGGACCATTACCCGGCTTTGGCTGCCGGGACGGAGCCAGACCGCATCGGAAGGCGTTGAAACACCGCTGCTGCGTGAGGCGTTTGCCCAGCTGGAGGCGTATCTGGATGGAAAGAGCAGGGTGTTCGACCTGCCCCTGAACCCGCAGGGTACGCCGTTCATGCGGCAGGTCTGGAAAGCTCTTTGCGCTGTCCCCTACGGCAGTACGGCGAGCTACAAGGCCATTGCCGAGGCCGTGGGCAATCCCAGAGCCTGCCGGGCCGTGGGCATGGCAAACAACCGGAATCCGATAGCCATCATCATTCCCTGCCACCGCATCATTGGCAGCGGTGGCTCTCTGGTGGGCTATGCCGGAGGTCTGGATATGAAACGGCAGCTGCTTGAGCTGGAGCGGCGTCATGGACGTGCCTGAAAAGAGCTTTTGCGGCGTATCGGGCGAGGCGGAGGAGGGCAGGGCGGCATTGCGGGCGCGGGAAACCGTGTTCCCCTGCCGGGAGGAAGGGATGCGGCTGTTGGGCAGGCGGGACAGGCGGCTTGGCAGAGTCATTGCCCATCTTGGCCCGCTGCGGCGTCCGGTGGAGCCGGATCTGTTCGTGGGGCTGGTGGACGGCATCATTTCCCAGCAGATTTCGGGGAAGGCGGCCCGGACGATCTCGGGACGGGTGAGGGCCGCGGCAGGACGGCTGACGCCGGAGCAGCTTCTTGCCCTTGACCCGGAATGCCTCCGGGCCTGCGGACTCAGCCAGCGCAAGGCCGGGTATCTGGTGGGCGTCGCGAAGGCAGTGCAGTCCGGCAGTCTGGACATGCACGCCCTGCATCAGGCTTCGGACGAGGAGGTCATCCGCCGGTTGTCCGCGCTGAGCGGCATCGGTGTTTGGACGGCGGAAATGCTGCTGATCTTTTCCTTGTGCCGTCCTGACGTGCTCAGCTGGGGAGATCTCGGCATCCGGCAGGGCATGGCCCGGCTGTACGGGGATCGCACCCTGACGAGGGAACGGTTTGAGCAGAGGCGCAAGCGGTATTCGCCGTATGGTTCGCTGGCGTCGCTGTATCTCTGGGAAGTTGCGGGAATGGAACCCGGGCGGGCAAGGCGTATTGCAAGGGGGGAGCTGGCTTCTGGTTGCCGGATATGAAAAAGGGAGCCCCGAAGGACTCCCCTTTTCCACAGGGTATCTGTCAGAAGGCGCGTTTACTGGGCTCCGCCGACAAAGAACAGCGGAACGGCAGGAATGTAGGTACAGACAAGCAGCACGACGAGCATCAGGGCGATCATGGGCAGAACCTGACCGGCGATGTTTTCGAGCTTGGCCTTGGCAACGCCGCTGGCTACGAAGAGGTTCACGCCCACGGGCGGAGTGACGAAGCCGATGGCAAGGTTGACCACGATGATAACGCCGAAGTGCAGCGGCGAGACGCCCACGCCCGTCACGATGGGCAGCAGGATGGGCACGAGGATGACGATGGCGGCCAGAGCTTCCATGAACGTACCGACAATGAGCAGCAGCACGTTGATGAGCATCAGGATGACGATCTTGTTTTCCGAGAAGCTCAGGATGGCGCGGGCCACGGTTCCGGGCACGTCTTCGATGGTCATGATGTTGCCGAACAGCGTCGCCATAGCCATGAGCACGATGATGATGGCGGAAGTCTCACAGGACTCGATGCAGGAGTTGATGAGACATTTGAAATCCATTTCCTTGTACAGGAAGAGGCCGACGATCAGGCCGTAGAAGGCGGCAATGGCTGCGGCTTCGGTCGGGGTCATGATCCCGCCGTAGATGCCGCCGAGCACGATGACCGGAACCATGAGTGCCCACTTGGCGTCCCATGCGGCCTGAATGCGCGTCTTGAGGTTGCGGACCTTGTCCTGTCCGCGCCAGCCCTTGGCCCGGGAGTAGAAGTAGCAGTAGGACATCAGCACGATGCCGACAAGGATGCCGGGGACGATACCGCTCATGAACAGGTCGCCGATGGAGACCTGGGCAGAGATGCCGTACACCACAAAGGGGTTGCTCGGGGGAATCATGACGCCCACGCAGCCGGCGGCGGCGACGAGCGCGGCGGAGAAGTACTTGTCGTAGCCGCGTTCGACCATCGCGGGGATGGTAAGCGCACCGATGGCAGCCACGGTAGCGGGGCCGGAACCGGAAATCGCGCCGAAGAACATGCAGGTAACAATGGCGGTCAGGCCGATGCCGCCGTAGGTGCCGCCGACGATTTCGTCAGCCAGCGAGAGCAGGCGATGGGAAAGGCCGCCCGCACCCATGAACACGCCCGCAGCGATGAAGAACGGGATGGCCATGATCGGGAAGCTGTCGATGGACGTAAAAGCTACCTGCGCCATGTATTCGATGGGCAGGGTATCGGCACAGATGATGGTCGCCAGCGTGGACAGGCCAAGGCTGATGGCGACGGGCACGCCGATGGCGCACAGGACGATAAAGTAGCCGAAGAGGGCGGGAAGCGGTTCGATGTAGTCGCAGAAAAGCACCGGAGAGGCGACGACGAAAACGACGGCGAGGCCGATCAGCGTATCCAGCAGGCCGCACACCTTGACCTGCTTGTACAGAGACTGCAGCAGGCGGAAGCACATGAGGCCGAATCCGAGGGGAAGGACCAGATAGGGAATGAGGAACGGAATACGCAGCGCAGTGGTGTACTGGGGGAATTGCTGAAGGCGTTCGATCTGGCCCCACCCAAAGTAGGCGATGGTCGCGGTCAGAATGAAGAAGAGCACCTCAACCACAATCCAGCTGATCTGCTGAAGACGGGGAGGCAGGCAATCATACAGCATGTCCACGCGGATGGACGACCGCTTCTTGATGGCGACGCTCAGGGCAAGATAGGAAATCCAGATAAAGATATAGCGCGAAATTTCTTCAGTCCATACGGCGGCACCGGCACGCTCGATGAACTGTGTGATGATATAGCGGTAAATGACCTGCCATGTGATGAACAGGATGATAGAGAGAAGGCCGGTGACCAGAAATATTTTTTCAAAATTTTCATCAAGCCAGTGAAGCACGCCCTGCTGAGAAGTGCTGGTCTTTTCCATATGAGATTCCTGTGGGCCTAGAGGGAAACAAGAAAAGCGGTCTGCGGCATACAACATACCGCAGACCGGACATCAAGAAACAGACTTACTTCTGGGTGTCAGCAATGAGCTGCATCAGTTCGGCAGGAATTTCCTTGGCAAACTTGTCGCGGGCGGGCTGAGTCTTGGCGTAGAGTTCCATGCGCTGTTCGGGAGTCAGCATGGTCACTTCGATGCCCTTGGCCTTGAATGCGTCCCAGGCCTTCTGTTCCAGCTTGCTGGTTTCGGCGCGCTGCCACACAAGGGCTTCCTTCGCCGCTTCGGAAATGATCTGCTGCTGTTCAGGGGTAAGGCTGTCCCACTTCTTCTTGTTCATCAGCAGGATGTGCATGGAGTAGTTGTGCTCGGAGTTCATGGCGTGCTTGAGCACTTCGGTGTGCTTGGCGTCGTTGAGGAGGGAGAAGGTGTTGCCTTCCGCGTCAACGGTGCCCTGCTGGAGAGCGGTGTAGGTTTCGCCCCACGCCACGGGAGCGGGATTCATGCCCAGTTCGGTAGCCACGGCCACTTCAACGGGGGAGTCGGTGGTACGAACCTTGAGGTTCATGAGATCCTTCACGTCCTTGAGGGGCTTCTTGGTGGACACGAAGTTGCGGTAGCCGTATTCGCTGAACATGATGGTCTTCAGACCAATGCCTTCGGCAACCTTGTCGAGGGCCTTGCCGAGTTCGCCTTCATCAAGAGCCTTGTAAAGCTTTTCCTGATTGGCGGGAGAGGTCACATAAGGAAGGTCGATGGCCATGTAGGCCTTGGAGAAGCTCGCGAGGTTCGGCGTAGAGCTGGAGGACATGTCCAGCGTGCCGGCCTGGGCGGCTTCCGTGGTCACGCGGTCACTGCCAAGCTGGCAGTTGCCGAAAATCTGGATACGGATTTTCTTGTTGCTCTTCTTTTCGACGAGCTCCTTGAACTTTTCGTACCCAACGGTCACGTTGTTGCCCGGAGCCATGGGGTGGCCAAGGCGCAGGGTCAGGGGCTTTTCGGCTTGTGCATTGGCACTCATTCCGAGAACCATGCAGGAAGAGGCCAGAAGGGCAGCTACGGTGTACAGTACTTTTTTCATCACACGTCTCCTTACGTGAAAAAAAGTATCCCCGCCAAAAGGGGTATATTCTTGTTGTACACCATGTGCAGAAAAAAAGGGAAGCCCCCCTCGTTTATCAAAAAACGTACCACGATTGAACGCACGAACAGTTCTCCGGTTCGTACCCCAAAAGTTTACTCGCTGTAAAATAATAAATTATTACAATATGTTGTATTGGTAATTCGGAACATGTTGAAAATATTAAAATACTTCATGGGCGTACACGTTTTGAGCGTAATAGGGATATACTCATTGGGGGTATATCCACAAAGATAAAGCGTTATATCAAGCTGTTAACGCTTTTTTTAAAAAAAAGTGAAAAAATTGTGAAAGAATGTTCATTCTGGCCCAAAAGAGCCGTTTTTTGTGCTTATGAGAATGATATTCGTGCCTGATACCGATAACCGTCAGGCTGCCATTCGCATACTGTGTTTTGTTTCAAGCGAATATGAAAAAAGCGTTTGAAGAGGTATGCCGCACCGTCAAAAAAGGTTCGTAAAAACGCTCTCCCCGTACGACGCGGGGGGAGGCTCCTTGTGACGAAACAGAACAAAATCCCTGTTCCGGCATCGCATTCCCCCCAACCCGGAGGGATAGCACAAAAAACGGCCCCCGAATGCTCAGGGACCGTTTGAACGCCGGGGCGAAGCCCTTATTCCTTGAAGGGGCAGTCGGCAACGTTTTTGGCTTCGATAAGGCCCAATGCCGCATACGGAGTGGCGGGCTTGACGCCAGAATCCTTGAAGACCTTGCGTGTCAGGCTGTCATCAATGCACCCCTTGGGGAGCGTTGCATCGGGGATCAGGCCCTCATTGTGCAGAAAGGCCGTTACTTCCTCCATGTTTTCTCTTTCCCGCTCTCCAAAATAGAAATTCATCCATTCGCGGATCGGATTGGGGTTGTTGGCCGGAACCTTGCCGTAGATGGCGTACCATAAGACTCGCTTCGGAACTCCGGTAGCGTATTGGGAAACCATATTGATGGTTTGTTCCCAATTGTCGGGATTGAGCATGAAGAGCTGGGCTTCCAGATCCGAGCGCAGGTAGCCTTCCGCGACGGCCGGATGTTTTTCCATGAAATCGGAACGCATGACCATGATCCCCAGATCCTTGTTGTCACAGGCGGAACCGTCCGCAACGATGCGCCCGCTTCCATCCCCGACTTCGGAAGCCAGGCCGGAAAGGGTAGGCTCCCAGAGAGAGGCGGCATCGAGCTTTCCGGCCCGGAACTGGGCGGAGATGACTTCGATGCTCTGATTCAGGTATTCCTTTGGCTTGACGCCGTACTTTTTAAAGAAGCGGCGCAGGAACTGGTCAGACGCGCTGCCTTTTGGGGCCGCAATGGTTTTCCCGTCGAGCCAGCGGGCTATTTCTTCATTATCCTTGAATGCCGGAGCGTTGCTGCGGACAAGGAGCAGGGAGCAGCGGGTTCCTTCGGACATGTCCGTTGTGGAAACCATCTTGACCATGCCCTTCGCCCGCGAGCACAGCACGGCGGCGGGCATGATGCTCATGTAGCCGATCTGCGCCCTGTCAGCCAGCATATTGTTGGCAACGACAGTGCCTTGCACAGCAGGATGAAACTCGATTTCCGTCCCTTCCGGCGTGTATTTTTTCCAAAGGCCAAGCTCTGCATTGATGATGGCCTGATAAGAAATCGTATCATAGGGTTGGAAGCCCACGACAAAGGTTTCGGCGGAAGCTCCGCCGGTCAGCAGTCCTACCGCTACGACCAGAGATGCCAACACGGAAGCATAGTTCATGTCCCTCTCCTGTTGTACGCGACGGCCCGCGTGGAGCCGTTTTGATGGTGGGCAGCCCGTTCATGAGACAGGCCCGGTCTCTTTTGCCTCTGTCTTGCTCTAGAGTGTTTCAAGGGGATTTTCAACAGGGGCCGTACACAAAGATCGCGGCAGAGACCTGTACCGAAAAAGGCGGAACCATGAGGATGGTTCCGCCTTTGGAAAACAGAGGGATACCGTGAATCCATCGGGGATGATGGAGCCGGGCGATACCTTGTCAGGATTTCTTTTTTGTGGAGGCGTTGCGGGAGGAGGCGTTCTTCTTGGAGCTGCTTGCAGAAGCCTTCTCTTTTTTCTTGGAGCGTGAGGCCGAGGCCTTTTGTTCCGAGTGCTTCTTTCTCGAAGGCTGGGAAACCTGCGTCCCTTTTTTTCGGCTGTTGCTCACAGCAGATTTCTTTTCTTGGGAACGGCTGTTCCGCGAAGATACCGTCTGGCGGTGTGATTTTCTGGAAGAGGTGTAGGAGGCCTTTTTCCCAGATTTTTTCTGGCTCGAAAAGGAAGCGTCCGTATTGGTCTTCTGCCGATGCGCCCGCGATTCGTACATGGCTACCAGCCGCTGTGCCGTTTCGGCGTCTGCTTCCGAAATATCAACGCGGCGTGCCCCAAGGAAGGTAGAGCGGAAATAGGGATCGCTGAGGGAAGTGATTTCTACGCTTTTGCCGCGGCGGGGGCTGTGGATAAATTTTCCGTCGCCGATGTAGATGCCGGTATGGTATCCGCGGCGGGGGTGTTTGAAGGCTACGATATCGCCGGCTTCCATCTCGTCGGCATCGATGGCGACTCCGAGCACCGACTGTTCCCGTGCCGTACGCGGCAGCTGAACGCCGACGTACCGATAGGCCCATTGCACGAACCCGGAGCAGTCAAAGCCGGATGTGCTGGTTCCTCCCCGGACGTACGGGGTGCCGATGGCTGTTTTGGCGCGGGCGATAAGATCGTCACTTGACAGGGAAACCGACTCGTCCCTTATGCGGGCTACCGCAGGAGAGCGGTAGTCATAGGCGAAACGTTCCCCCGGGCTCATGTTTGCCCTGTCCGGCCCGGGTTCAGGCTCGACATACTGGGGAAAGGCAAACGAATCGTCGAGAGCCTTTTGCTTGGGAGTACACCCGGCAAGGACGAGGCCCGCCAGCAACAGAAGCCATAAGGAAGTATGGGCATTGCTGATTCGTATCTTCATCCGGGCAGGCTAGACGGTTTTTGTATTCCTGTCAATGGGGATGGGAAGAGCGTGCTGTTCGTAAAAGGGGCGGCAGCGCGGACGGTTCCGGGAAAATCAGCCAGTGGATTTGACAATCATCTGGCTCAATGAAATTCTGGACGGCATCTGTACCGGCCTTGTCCGCCCATGCGGGCGGGCGTGTCCCGTACCAAAAGAATACTGGGGGGTTCCATGCGTTGTCGTCTGTCTTCGTTCGTGTTGTCTCTTGCCGCCGTCTGCCTGCTGGCTGTGCCCGCCTTTTCTGCGCCGGAGAGCCAGCCTGCTCCCGCCGGGGAGAACGCGGGTTCCGCCCCGGCCTCTGCAAGGGCCGCTTCGTACAGCGGGAACACGAAAAGCCGCGTATTCCATGCGGCAAACTGCCGTTATTTCAACTGCAAATCCTGCACCGAACAGTTCAGGACCGCCGATGAAGCCAGAAAGAGCGGCTACAAACCGTGCAAGCTGTGTATCCGTTGATGCTCCGCGCGGTCGAACCGGCGGGCCACCTTTTGAAACTGTATCGTAACCTATTGTATTTCAAATTGAAAAGTGTATCATGAAGCAGCATCTTTCCACACTGGCATTACAGGCTCTCGCTGTTGTCGAGGAAAGCGGTTCCATCATTACCGCGAACCATGCCTTGCCGCATACTGTCCGGCACAAGGGGCGCATAGATCTTGTGACCGAGACGGATCTCGCGGTCGAGTCCTTTCTCAAGGAACGCCTTGCGGCCTTGACGCCCGGGGTGGCGTTCCTTGCAGAAGAAAGCGCGGCAAGCCTTGAGCTTCCCGATACCTGCTGGATCATCGATCCGGTTGACGGGACAACAAACTTTGCACATGGCCTGCCGCTCAGTGTGACCTCCGTGGCGTATCGGCTGAACGGGGAAGTGGTGCTCGGGATCATCAACGCGCCGCTCCTTCGGGAGTGGTATGTTGCGGAAAAGGGCAGAGGCGCGTGGCGCAACGGTGAGGCGATCCGGGTTTCATCCGTCGCCGCCTGTGAAAACGCGCTGGTGGCCACCGGTTTTCCGTATGCCATCAGCAGCCGAGTGGATGAAATCCTTGCCCGGCTGCGGCCTGTGCTGGCCGCCTGTCAGGGTGTCCGGCGGTGCGGTGCGGCTGCGCTTGATCTGGCGTGGACTGCCTGCGGGCGTTTTGATGCCTTCTTTGAGGATGATCTCAAGCCGTGGGATATGGCGGCCGGGGCACTGCTTGTTGCCGAGGCGGGTGGCCGGGTCAGCAATCTGGACGGCGCACCGTTTGATCTGCGCTCCTCGGTGCTGGCCTCCAACGGAGTGCTGCATGAGGCCATCGGGGGACTTGTCAGCTGATGCCCGCCGTTTTTAGGCCAATGTATGGCGTGTGTTCTTGCGTGCTGGCAACGCGGCTGCCGCTGTGCGGAGCCACCCTGACCGGCTTGACACAATCCCTATCGTTTGAGTAGGAAAGTTGCCGATTCTCATATCCTTAATAAAGGAGTGCTTCCCGTGCCCATCAATATCCCCGAAGATTTGCCCGCCCGCCCGATACTGGAGGGCGAAAATATTTTCGTCATGACGGAAGGCCGAGCCAGCCGGCAGGATATCCGTCCGCTTGAAATCGCCATCGTCAACCTGATGCCGACCAAGATAGCCACGGAAACCCAGTTGCTGCGGCTGCTCGGCAACTCGCCGATTCAGGTGAACGTGACCCTGCTGCGGGCCGAAGGGCACGAGTCCAGAAACACCGCGCCCCAGCATCTGGAGCGGTTCTACAAGACGTTTTCTCAGGTTCGGGATCGTTCGTTCGACGGCATGATCATCACGGGTGCGCCGGTGGAGCAGCTTCCCTTTGAAGAAGTCGACTATTGGGACGAGCTGGTGGGCATCATGGACTATGCCAAAAGGCATGTGCACGCCACCTTGTACATCTGCTGGGCTGCCCAGGCCGGGCTTTATCACCATTACGGCATTCCCAAGCATCAGTTGCCGCAGAAGATATCGGGCATTTTCAGCCACACCATCATGGAACCGACAAATCAGCTGTTCCGAGGGTTTGACGACGTTTTTCCGGCTCCTCACTCCCGGCATACGGAAGTTCGCCGAGAAGACATCGAACGGATTGCGGAGCTTGAAATCCTTGCTGAATCCGAGGAAGCGGGCGTGCTGGTGGCGGGAACGTATGACGGGCGCAGCATGTTCATCACCGGACATCTGGAATACGATCGCGAAACGCTGGACGGGGAATACCGCCGCGATATCGCCAAGGGCATGGACATCGCTCCGCCCGCGCACTACTACCCGAACGACGATCCCGCGCGGTCACCGCTGGTAAGCTGGCGGGCACATGCACATCTTTTTTATTCCAACTGGCTGAACTATTGCGTTTATCAGGCGACACCCTTCCGCCTTGACGATATCCGCGACTAGGCGGGTGCGGGCTTCGGCTTCGGGCCGGAGCCTGCCGAAGCTCCGGGCAGCCGCAGGGCAGGCCCGGCTTTTTGAAAACAGGTTTCCGAACCGAGGCGTCCGGCCCTGCGCCGGCACGGAGACAAAAATGGCCATTCGTTTTGAAACGCTTGCCGTCCACGGCGGGCAGCAGCCCGATCCGGCGGCTCTTTCCCGTGGCGTTCCGGTCCATCGGACCAGCAGCTACCTGTTCAAGAGTTCCGAACATGCCGCGAACCTGTTCGGCCTTGCCGAGCCGGGGAATATCTACGGACGGCTGGGCAATCCGACGCAGGCGGTTCTGGAAGAACGCATGAGCCTGCTGGAGGGCGGCGTCGGGGCGTTGGCGTCTTCGTCCGGCACCTCCGCGATTTTTTCGACCATCATCAATCTGGCGAAGCACGGCGACGAGATCGTTTCGGCAAACAATCTGTACGGCGGCACGTTTACGCTGTTCAATGATATCCTGCCCCAGTTCGGCATTACGACGCGGTTTGTAAAGCCGCATGATTTCGCCAAGATGGAGGCTTCCATCAATGAGCGGACGCGGGCCTTGTATGTGGAGGCCATCGGCAACCCCGCGCTGGACGTGGCGGATCTGGACGCGGTTTCAGCCATTGCCCGGCGGCATGGGCTGCCTCTGGTCGTCGACGCCACCTTCACGACACCGTTTTTGCTTCGGCCTTTCGAGCATGGAGCGGATATTGTGGTGCATTCGCTGACCAAGTGGCTTGGCGGGCACGGCACTGCGCTGGGCGGCATCGTGGTGGACGGCGGCAGGTTCGACTGGACGGATGCGCGGTTTGCCTTGTACGCAGAACCTGATCCCAGCTATCACAATCTCCGCTGGGGGCATGACCTGCCTGAAGGCTACCCGCCGTTCATCACGCGCATGCGGCTGGTTCCGCTCCGTAATCTTGGAGCCTGCATTTCGCCGGACAACGCCTGGATGATCCTTCAGGGGCTGGAAACCCTGCCCCTCCGCATGGAAAGGCATTGCGCCAACGCCTTGAAGGTGGCCTATTATCTGAAGCAGCACCCCAAGGCGGCTTGGGTGCGCTATCCGGGGCTGCCGGATGACCCCTCCCATTCTGTGGCCTGCCGGATGCTCCGCAACGGATTTGGAGGCATGGTGGTTTTCGGCATTCAGGGTGGTCAGGCGGCAGGGCAGCGGTTTATTGAACGGCTTGGGCTGTTTTCGCATCTTGCCAATGTGGGCGATGCGAAAAGCCTTGCGCTGCATCCTTCCAGTACCAGCCACGCCCAGCTGACGGAAGAACAGCAGCGCGACGCCGGGTTGCCGCCGGAACTGGTCCGCCTGTCCATCGGCATTGAGCATATCGATGACATCCTTGAGGATCTTGAACAGGCACTTGAGCGGGCCTAGACGTTATACCGAAGGTTTGGGGGCATCATGCGGTATTCGACCCGTACCCGGTATGGGCTGCGTTTTTTGATCAATCTGGCGGGACGCCCTGCCGGTTCCTGCGTGCAGCTTGCTGAAATAGCTCGTGAAGAAGGTGTTTCCGTCAAGTATCTCGAGCAGATTGTCCGCGTCCTGCGTCCGGAAGGCATTTTGCGTTCTTCCCGTGGGGCGCGGGGCGGCTACGCACTGGCAAAGGCTCCGGCAGACATCCGCATGAGCGAAATCTTTCTCCGGCTGGAGGGGCGCATAGCCCCGGTGGACTGCCTGTGCAGCGAAAACCCGTGCGGACGGGAGGCGTTGTGCTCCACACAGTGGTTCTGGAAGGCTCTGGATGAGAGAATGCGGGACTTTCTGGAAAGCGTAACCCTCGATCAGTTCCTGGGGCGCGGACAGGGTGCGCTGCCCGGTGCTTGCCGGACATCGGACAGCGGGGCTGTTATGGGAGGCGAAACATGAATGGCGTGAGGAATTCTTTCCCGCGGTTGTTTTTTGCGTTGCTGTGCTTGTCTTTCCTGCTTGCAGGGGAACACACGGCGTTTGCCCGGAGGTTGTCTGCGCTGGACCTGTTTGCCCGGCTTCCGATCACCTTGTTTGAAAATACGCCGGAGGGCCTTTCCGAAGAGGAAAAGCTTCGCCTGATAGAAGTTGGCGAGAGCGAATTTTGGGAGGTGGAGCGGTTCGACGAAGACAGCTTTGTCTTGGTTTCGAGGCCCTTTGGAGAAACGAAGGTTTCCATGCGCGTCTTTCGCGGCGGCCCGTCCCTGATTGTCGCGCTGGGTTCGGATGACGGATCCGTCTGCGCGCTGGAGCTTTGGCAGGAAGATGCGACCGGGGGATTTGTTCCTGCCAACCCGCCGGAAGATCCCCTCATTTCCGATTTTCTGGCCCGGGGGCAACGGGTGCCGGCCGATGTGTCTCCGGCCTTCATGCTGTGTCTGGACGGCACTGCGCTGGAGGCCCGTCCGCTGTTCTGGGGCCAGATGGGACCTGTGGATGTCCCGGTGGCCCGCTCCGTGCGCTATGTCTGGAAGGCGGGAGGCTTTGAAAAAACGGTAAGCGACAAGTCGAAATAGGCCCTTTCCCGGCGTCATCCATACTTGCCAACCTTGCATAGACGCTATAGTATATGGAGTTTGTGGCCCTGGACGTATCAGGGGCCGTGTTTTTGCTTTGTCCTCAAACCCCTTTTCCCAAGGAGGCCCTATGTTTGCTTCTGTTGCCCACGCAATGGGTACGGCGGGCACCGGTCAGGCCGGTGGTGCTGACGCCCTTATGCAGTTCGTCCCCCTGATTGCCATGCTCGCCATTTTCTACTTCCTGCTCATCCGTCCCCAGCAGAAACGCGCCAAGCAGCACAAGGCCATGCTGGAAGCGTTGAAGAAGGGCGATCAGGTTCTGACGACCGGTGGGCTTGTGGGCCGCATCGTGGACATCGACGGCGACATCCTTTCCCTTGATCTCGGCAACACTACGGTGAATCTCGGCCGTGCCTATGTCGTGAGCGTGATGGATCCCCGTTCCAAGACTGTGAAGGAAGAGAAGTAGCCTTCTTTTCCTTGTCGGCAGACATGCGCTTGCCGTATGGCCTGCGTATGTCTGCCTTTCTTCTTTTTGTGCGCGGAACATTTTCGCGCCGCGTGGCCAGCCGGAAGCCGGGGGCCTCGCCAACGTTGCGGCGTATCCGGCCGGGGGGCGGATGTGCCGAATCTGATGCTCTCAGGGGAACACCATGAAATCGTTGAGTTGGCGGATAATCGTCTCGCTGCTGGTGCTGTTGGCCAGTATCATGTATGTATTGCCGAGCCTGCCGGGAATCGGCGGATCTTCGCTTGGGAAGATTTTGCCCGATGCGCGAATCAGCCTCGGGCTGGACTTGAAGGGCGGGATGCATCTCACCCTCGGAGTGGACGTGGAGAAGGCCGTGATCAACTCCCTGTCGCTGACGGGGCAGGAGTTGCGTGCCTCGGCTTCCGAAAAGGGGATTACGGTTCTGCGTTCCCGTCTGACCCCGGACAACCGTCTGGAATTTCTTCTTCCCAGAGCGGAACAGCGGGCCGCGCTCGAAGAGCTGCTCTCCAAGAATTTTTCACAGCTCGCCGTTGACGCGCCCACGCCCGTGGAGTCCGGCGGCCTGCGCTTTGTCGCCACGTTCACGCCCGCAGCCAAGACCCAGATCGAGGACATGGCCCTTGATCAGGCCGTCCGCACGATCCGTAACCGTATCGACCAGTTCGGCGTTGCCGAGCCGGACATCCGCAAGCAGGCCGACTTCCGTATCCAGATCCAGCTTCCCGGCCTCACCGACTCCAAGCGCGCCATCCAGCTTGTGGGGCAGACCGCGCAGCTGACGTTCCATCTCGTGCGCGATGACGTGAACCCGCAGGGGCTGCTGCCTCCCGGTGTTGCGGTGTACCCGATGGTCACGGTCCGCCCCGACGGTTCGGTTTCCGAAAGCCAGATCGTGCTGGACAAGGAACCGCTCATGACCGGCGAAGACGTTTCGGACGCCCGTCCTACCTTTGACAGCCGCGACAACAAGCCGAGCGTGGGGCTTTCCTTCAATTCGCGCGGCGGCGCGATGTTCGAACGCATCACCGGAGAACACATCCACAAGCGCATGGCTATCGTGCTTGACGGCAAGGTGCACAGCGCGCCGACCATCCAGAGCAAGATCAGCGGCGGCAAGGCGAGCATTACCGGCAGCTTTACGCCGACCGAAGCGCAGGACCTTGCCATCGTGCTCCGCGCGGGCTCGCTTCCGGCTCCGGTCACCGTGCTTGAAGAACGTACCGTTGGCCCTTCCCTCGGCAAGGAATCCATCGAAAGCGGCATTCTCGCCGCTGCCGTGGGCGGTGCCGCCGTCATGGTCATCATGCCGCTGTATTACGGCCTTGCCGGGCTGCTGGCCGACGTCATGCTGCTGTTTACCATCTCCATGCTGATGGCCGGCCTCGCCGCGTTTGGCGCGACCCTCACCCTGCCGGGCATTGCGGGCATCGTGCTGACCATCGGTATGTCGGTAGACGCCAACGTGCTTATCTTTGAACGTATCCGCGAAGAAATCCGCCAGGGGCTCAAACCGCTTGAGGCCGTTGCCGTGGGCTTTGATCGCGCTACCATATCCATCGTGGACTCCAACCTGACCACCATCATTGCCGCAGCCATCCTGTACCAGTTCGGCACCGGCCCAGTGCGTGGATTTGCCGTAACCCTGAGCCTCGGTATCGTGGCCTCGATGTTTACGGCCATCTTTGTATCGCGCACGGCGTTCGGGCTGTGGCTTGGCGGGAACGACGGCAAGAAGCTCAGCATCTAGCCTTCGGGCGGATCTGGCGTCCGTCGCCGTATCTGTAGCATTTAAGATACCAGGAGTTCTGGCATGAGTTTTCAACTGTTCAGCAAGCAGACAAACATCGACTTCGTGGGCATGCGCCGCTATGCCTACGGGTTGTCTGCTCTTCTTCTTGTGGTGGGCATGGTCGCCATCCTTATGCACGGCGGGCTGCGCTACGGCGTGGACTTTGCGGGCGGTGCGGCGGTTCAGCTCCAGTTTGAAAAGCCGGTAGAGGACGAGGCCATCAAAAAATCATTGGCCGAGCTGGAACTTCCCGGCCTGGCCATCCAGCAGTATGGAGAAGACGGGCGCGACTATCTGATCCGCTTCTCCTCTTCCGCATTGAGCAGCGAGGGCATCCGCACAAGTGTCCTGTCCGCTCTGGAAAAGAGCTTCAGCGGCAACCCCGCCAGCATCCAGCGTCTGGAAATGGTCGGCCCCAAGGTTGGGGCGGATCTTCGGAACGCGGCTCTTGAGGCCATGTATTTTGCCATTCTGCTCATCACGGTGTACATCTCCGGGCGTTTCGAACAACGCTGGATGATCGCCGCAATCATGGCTGCCGCGCTCGGTTCCGCCATGTATGTGATGGGACTGGTGGGCATGGGCATGGTTTACCGCGTCGTGGGGGCACTGGCCCTGACGGTGTTCATCTCGTGGAAACTCAAGTTGAATTATGCCCTCGGAGCCATAGTCGGCCTTCTGCACGACGTGCTGATTACGCTGGGCTTGCTGGCGATCATGGGCAAGGAAATCGATTTGAATATCATTGCCGCGCTGATGACGCTGGTGGGGTATTCGCTGAACGACACCATTATCGTGTATGATCGTGTCCGCGAAAACTTGCAGAACCAGTCGGAGGAAGCCCCCGAAGAGCTTCCCGTGATCATCAACCGAAGCGTGAACCAGACCCTCGGGCGTACGATCATGACCTCGGCCACGACCCTGATCGCGGCTCTCAGCCTGACCATTCTCGGCGGCGGAGCTATCCATGACTTCGCGTTGACGATGACGATCGGTGTTTTCATCGGTACGTTCTCTTCGGTTTTCGTTTCAAATCCGATCCTGCTGATGTTCGGCGACACCCGCCAGTACATGGTGGCGCGTAAAAAGGTGGAATACGAGCGTCCCGGCGAACACGGCGTCGTGTAATATCCGGGAAGGGACGCCACGGCGTATTCCCACGGTTTCAAGTCCCTTTTCAGGGGAATCGGGTTTCTGAACCGTTCGTATGGCTTTCATCAAAAAGCGGAGAACTGCACAGTTCTCCGCTTTTTGTATGCCCTTGGAACTTGGCGGAAGCCGGGGAAAGGAGCCTTGCCGTACGCGGCAGCCCGCCAGCCCTCGCTTGCGATGATCCGGTTCGCTATCTCTATAACCGTCCGCAGGCACAGGAAAGCCTGAGAGGGGGAAGGGAGGAGGCGGTGCCTTCGGGGATGTGAGAAGCCCGTCCGAGGCTCTGGAGGGATTTTTTTGGAGCGGACGGCTGGAGGGCGGGGAGCTTGCGGGCACCCCGCCCTTGTTTTTAGGCTTTGCCGGAAGGCATGACGATGAGCGCAGAGGGGTCCGTATGGATGAGGATGCGATCGAGCTTGGGGGCGCAGGTGCGGAGCCGGCGTTCCATGTTCGTGGCGATGTCGTGGGCCGCGGCGATGGAAAGATCGCCATCGACGGTGCAATGGAAGCTGACCAGCGGGGTTCCGCCCATATGGTTCAGCCGCAGATTGTGCACGTTGGACACCATCGGGAACTCGGGAAGGATGCTGTCCACTGCGGCGCGGACATAGTGGAGATCCGCGTCAAAGGTCAGGTCGGTATCCGGCTTGCCGATGCGATCCTCGGGTTCGATGTGGGTTTCGATGCGCGTGGTGTTGAGGCGTTTCCCGAGAGCCTTTTCAAAGAGGACGACCCGCTCGTGGGCATCCCGGAGCGTCATTTCAGGAGCGGCTTCCACATGCAGAAAGACGAGAAGCCCCTCTTCCTGCTTGGAGAGGATGAGGTTGTGCACCGAAAGGCCGTGCGCCGCGGCGATGGCCCGCACCAGCTCAAGCATGGTTTCCGTCTCTTCCTGAGCCGGTTCCACATGTACGGTGATGTCGGCATCGGGAACAATCTCGTGGGCGATATCCTCGATGACGCAGGAAACGTCGTGCGCCGCGTCGAGGCGGAGGGTGGAGGGGGCCTCCACCGTAATGTCCATAAAGACATCCGCGCCGCTTTCCCGCACCCTGAGCTGGCGGACCCGGCACAGGGGAAGCTGTTTGGCAAGGGCCTGTTCCAGCATTTCCGTGTGTTCCTTGCCGCCTCCGTCAAGCAGGGTGGTGACGGCACGGCAGGACAGCCGGAAGCCGACGACAACCACGATGCCGGAGACAAACAGCGCGGCGATGGCGTCCGCCATGTGCAGGATGCCCCGGAACGTGCTGCCCTGCGGCAGGTATTCGCTTGCCTGCACGCACAAAAGGCCGATGAGCACGACCCCGGAAGACCAGATGTCTGTCGTGAAGTGCAGGGCGTCGGCTTCCAGAGCCTGGCTCTTGTGCTTTTTCGCGACCCTGCGGAGCATCGCCGCACGGTTTACGTCCACGAGCAGGGACACGAGAATGATGCCGACACCCCACCACGAGGGGGTTATTTCCGGCGCGTTGAAGAAAAGGCGGTTTACGGCTTCATGGACAATCCAGCCGCAGGTGACAAGCAGGAGGATGGTTTCCGCCAGCGCGGAGAGGTTTTCCACCTTGCCGTAGCCGTAGGGGTGGGCCTTGTCTGCGGGCCGGGCGGCAATGCGGATGGCGAAAAAGGTGATGCCCGCCGCCACGAGATCGAGGCTGCTGTGCAGTGCCTCGGAAAGAATGCCGAGACTGTTGGTGGCGAGTCCGGCCCCCAGTTTGATGAGCGTGAGGAAGAGGGCCCAGAACAAAGAGGAAATCGCCGCATGTTTTTTTTCGGAATGGGCGTCGATATGCGCTTCTGTCATGATGACACTCCGGGAAAGGCCGCCTGAGGCGGCGGATTGCGAAAGAACCGGCGTCAGCTCAGGACGCCGTGCTCGTACAGGATTTTCAGGCCGATACCGATGAGGACACAGCCGCCGACAAGCTCCGCCCGGCGTCCGAAAAGATCCGCGTGGGACAGGCTCTTCCCGGCGAGCAGGCCGATGGCGGTGATAGCCGCACAGACTACGCCGATGAGGATGGACGGCCCCCAGACGTTCATGTTGAGCAGCGAGAAGGAAAGCCCCACCGCCAGCGCGTCAATGCTGGTTGCCACGGCAAGGATGATCAGCCTGCGCCCCCTGGTGGGATCAACGGTGCAGCTGTCCTCGTCGTTGCCGGAATCATCGCCGCCGCCCCGGATCATGTTGCCGCCGATCCACGCGAGCAGGGCAAAGGCAATCCAGTGATCCCACGATTCGATAAAGCCGCGCACGGTCAGGCCCAGCATCCAGCCGATCACCGGCATGGCGAACTGGAAAAAGCCGAAGGTGAGGGAAAGGCGCAGAAAATGCGTCATGCGGACACGTTTGATGGCACACCCCGCGCATACGGCTACGGCAAAGGCGTCCATGGCCAGTGCCACGGCAAGGGCGAAAAGTTCTGGAAAGCTCATAGGTGTCAGGAAGGTTGAAGGTTGCAGAAAGCGATCCGGTTGTTGTGATGACTTCGGACCGCTCTGTCAACCTCGGAATGAAGGCGTCCGGCGGGATTTTTCGCCTCGCCGGACGTGTCGGTTCAGTGCATGAAAAAGATGCCCGCGGCTACGAGGATAACGGCGGTCAGCTTGACGAGGGAAAACCTTTCTCCAAGGAACAGCACGGCAAGAAGCATCCCAAAGATGACGGAGGTTTCGCGGAGGGCGGCGACCATGGCGATGGGGGCCTTGGTCATCGCCCACAGCGCGACGCCGTAGGAGCCGAGGCTGCATAGCCCGCCGAACAGCCCGATTTTCCAGCGGCTGATAAAGTAGGGAACGTAGGTTTTGCGCTGGCGGAGCAGCAGGACGATGTTGATGGGGAAGGTGTTGATGACGTACAGCCAGCAGACGTAGCTTATGGGGTTTTCGCTGGCGCGGGCCCCGTAGCCATCAAACAGCGTGTAGCTCATGATGACAACGGCGGTGCCGATGGCGGCCAGAGCACCGCCGGCGTTGAAGCGTCCGTGCTGGATGTTGTCCCGGGTAAGGGTGAGCACCCCCGCGCACAGGAACAGGATGCCGAGCCAGCCGGAAAGCGGCATGTCGTGCCCGGAAAGCAGCAGAAACAGCGAGGTCAGCAGCGGGGCTGTTCCGCGCATGATGGTATAGGCGAAGGACATGTCCACGTTTCGGTAGGCCGCCGCGATGCACAGGTAGTAGGCGATGTGCACCGTGCAGGAGCCCAGAAGATAGGGCAGACTTTCGGCGGCGGGCAGCGGCAGGAACGGGACGATGAAAAAGACCCCTACACCGCCTCCGAAACAGTTGAGACCCGTCTCGTAAAGCTTGTTTGAGCCGCCCTTGATAACGGCATTCCATGAGGCATGAAGCAACGCGGCCAGCAATATGAGAAGAATGATTCCGAAAGACATGGCGTCCACCCTATGTTTTTTGAGCCGGACGCTAGCGGGAAACAAGTCGACTGTATACCGTGCTTTTTCTCCCTAAAAAGGGGAGTGTAACGTTTTTTTGAAAGAAAATAACCGATTAACAGACAGAAAAAACATGGGCAAAAATTTTTTGGAGAAAAAAGCCCATGTTCTTTTTCGAAAGAAATATTCGAATAAGAAAAAAATCAGTATACGGAGAACGTCCGCTGCTGTTCGGCTGATGGCCCGGCGACGCACCCTTCGACCAGAGGCAGAAAGGCCTGCTGCCTGTCGCTGAAAGAAAGCAGCTCTCCCGTGCTCATGTCGAAATACAGCCCGTGCAGCAGCAGTTCCCCCCGTTCCACCGCGTCCTTGATCCACGGGTAGCCCATGAGGTTTTCCAGCGAGAAGCGCACGCCCCACATTTCGCAGGCCCGCTGTCGTTCATCCGCCGGGGCGTCCGGAAGGGTCCGATCCACTTCGGCCTTGGCCCGGCAGGCAAGGTTCATCCAGATGTTGAGGAACTCGTCGTCGGTATGCGAGGCTTCGAGAAGGCTGGTGAATCCGCCGCAGCGGGCGTGTCCCATGACCAGAATGTGGCCTATGTGCAGATGGCGGACGGCGTATTCCAGCGCGGCACTGACGCCGTGGTGGTGGCTGTCCGGTTCGTAGGGGGGCACGAGATTGGCCACGTTGCGGATGACGAACAGATCGCCGGGGGTGGCATCGAGCAGCAGTACCGGATCGACGCGGGAGTCGCTGCACGCGATGACCAGCGCATAGGGGTTCTGGGCTTGCCGCAGTTCTTCATACAGATTGTTTTCAGGGCAATACCACGTTTTTTGGAATCGCTGGAATCCGGCGGAAAACCGCTTGATGAGATCGTGTGATACCATGAGGCCATCCTTTGGGGGTGAGTGGGTGGGGTTGTCAATTCCGGGAGGAGGCTTTATCTCATCGGGATGAGGAGTCAACCCACCTGATCGGAGTATTCTTCCATGCCTGATTTCTTGAGATGGATCATTGCCGGTATTTCATCCGTAGCCATTGCCGGAATCGTGTTCTTGCTGGCTACGGTAGGCATTGTCGTTGCCCTTGTCGTTTTTCTGGTGCTCTTCGTTGTTTTCGGCATTGCCATGCGGCGGGCCAGAAAGAATGTGCAATACGGGGAGGACGGCAGCCGTTTCATCATTTTTACCAATATTCCCGGAACCGACTCGGGCAATCCATCCCGGCAGCGGGAGCAGGCTCCCGAAACCTACGAGCTTTCGCCTGATGAATACACCATTGAGGTTTCCCCGGAAAACAGGGGGAAGGACGATCCCAAGGCTCTTGATGAACGGAACAGGCCATAACGAGTCCCGAGAACGCTTTTTGACGCAAACCCATTAGATTAGCAAGTATTCCGTTTCTTCCGACTTTGGGCTTTTCCGCCGTGGAGGCGTGCGGAACAGGGCGTGCCGCCTTGAAAAAAGCGGCATCGGGCCTGAACAGGGAAAGTATTTTTTTGATGCCCGTAAAAAAAGCCCCCTGCTGCAATGTGTGGCAGGGGGCTTTTTGTCTTCGGAAGGCTATTCGTCGTCTTCGTCCATGAGGGAGTCGTGGAGGGCATCGGTAAAGATGTCGAAGGCAATCTGTTCGATAGGTGCGGCGGGCTTGTAGGTCAGGGCTTCTTCGGGCACTTCGCCGTGTTCCTTGCAAAGTTCGTCAAAGCGGTCGGAATAGGCTGCAATCAGGCGTTCCACTTCCTGCACGATGGGATCATCGGAAGGAATGACGTCCTCATCTTCACAGCATCCTTCTTCATGCTGCCCGCATCCGCAGCCACAGGGTTCGCCCTTTTCGGCATAATAGGCATCCACCTGCGCTTCATAGGCGTCAATGGCGTCGAGCACCTTGTCTTCGGTCAGGCCGATGAATTCCGGCTTGCTTGCGATGGTCTTCATTATGGCTCCTTGCTCGGCGGTGTTCTCCCGCCGGTTGGTTTCGGTTCTTGCCGCGGTGGTTTTCCGGGCCTTGCATGGGTTCCGCTCCGCAGAGCGTTCCGCCTTGGGCTGTTCTCGGCTATTCTTCCCGCATCGTCAATGAAATGCGCTTGCGGGGGGTGTCCACCTCGACAACGGTGACGAGCACTTCCTGATGCACTTTCACCACTTCGTTGGGATCGCGGATGAAGCGGTTTGCCAGACGGCTGATGTGGACCAGCCCGTCCTGATGCACCCCGATATCCACAAAGGCCCCGAATGCCGTGATGTTGGTAACAATGCCAGGAAGCTTCATTCCCGGCTTGAGATCCTGAAGCGTGCTGACGCCCTCGGCAAAGGAGAACGGTTTGAAGGGGCCGCGCGGGTCGCGTCCGGGCTTTTCCAGCTCTGCCATGATGTCGGCGAGCGTGGGCAGGCCGAGCGTATCCGTAACGTAATCCGCAAGGCGGACGCTCTTGCGGCGTTCGGGGTTTTTCATGAGTTCGGAGACGCTGGCTCCGGCATCTTTCGCCATGCGCTCGACCACGGCATAGGCTTCCGGGTGCACCGCGCTGGCATCAAGCGGCTGCTTGCCATCCCGGATACGCAGAAAGCCGGAGCACTGCTCGAAAGCCTTGGGGCCGAGGCGCGGAACCTTGAGCAGATCCCGGCGGGTCTGGAACGCGCCGTTTTCGTGCCGCCAGCCCACGATATTGCGGGCCAGTGTGGGGCCGACGCCGGAAACATAGGCAAGAAGCTGCTCGCTGGCGGTGTTCAGATCCACGCCCACGGCGTTTACACAGCTTACCACCACGTCGTCGAGGCAGCGTTTCAGCTCTGTCTGGTTCACGTCGTGCTGATATTGCCCCACGCCGATGGATTTGGGGTCAATCTTGACCAGCTCCGCCAGCGGATCGGCAAGGCGGCGGCCTATGGACACCGCACCCCGGTAGGTGAGGTCGAGATCCGGGAACTCGGCACGGGCCACTTCCGAGGCCGAATAGACGGAGGCCCCGTTTTCGCTGACCATGACCACGGGCAGTGTCCAGCCGGGAAGGGCACGGATGAAGGCTTCGGTTTCGCGCCCGGCTGTTCCGTTGCCGACGGCAACGACTTCCGCACCGTGTTTCCGGGCGAGGCGGCAGAGGGTGTCTCCAGCCTCGGCTCTGGCCTTGTCCGAACCGGCATGGGGATTGATGGTCGCGTAGTCGAGGAGTTTGCCTTCACGGTTGAGGCAGACGAGCTTGCACCCGGTACGGAAGCCGGGGTCCACCGCAAGCATGTTTTTTGCACCAAGAGGCGCGGCCAGCAGGAGCTGGCGCAGGTTTTCCGCAAAGACCCGGATGGATTCGGCATCCGCCCGCTGCTTGAGGCTGCTGCGGAGTTCCGTTTCCAGTGCCGGGGCAAGGAGGCGGCTGTAGCCGTCCAGAGCAGCGGCCTGGACTTCGCGTCCGCAGGGGCCGTCGTTGCGGACGAAAAGGCGTACCAGCAGGGCTTCCGCCTGCGCCTCGTCGCGAGGCCGGAGGGAGAGGCGCAGGAAGCCCTCTTCCTCGCCGCGGAACATCGCCAGCAGGCGGTGGGCCGGAGCCTTGGACGCGGGTTCGTCCCACGCGAAGTAGTCACGATATTTGGCGGCGTCCGCCTCTTCCGCCTTGGCGGGCACGGCTTTGCTCTTCAGAAGCCCTTCACGGGAAAAAAGGGTGCGGAGCCGTTCGCGGGCGGCGGGGTCTTCGGCAACGCGTTCCGCAAGGATGTCGCGTGCTCCGGCAAGGGCGGCCTCCGTATCGGGAACTCCCTTTTCAGGATTGACATAGGGCTGGGCCAGCCCCCCGGCATCGATGCGATCCTGCCGGAAGAGGCGATCCGCCAGCGGCTCGAGTCCGCGTTCCCTGGCTATGAGCGCGCGGGTACGGCGTTTGGGACGGTAGGGGAGGTAGATGTCTTCCAGCAGGGTCAGGGTGGCGGCGGAGGCAATCTTGGCACTCAGTTCCGGGGAGAGGAGCTTGCGTTCGTCCAGAGAGGCGAGGATGGCTTCCCGGCGTTTGTCCAGCTCTTTCAGGGAGGCAAGCCGATCGCGGACGGCAGTCACCGCCACTTCATCCAGGCTCCCCGTGGCTTCCTTGCGGTAACGGGCGATGAAGGGGACCGTGGCGTCGCCGTCAAGCAGCCGGATGACGGCTTCGGCCTGCTGGGGGCGGATATGCAGTTCCGCGGCAATGAGGGATGCGTATTCTGGCACTCGATTCTCTGTCTGTTTGGTAGGTTGAAGGGGGTCACGCATCGAGGGGGCTTGTTCCAAGCTATGCTTTTTTGGGAAGAGAGACAACTGATTTTGAATGGGGCGGTATCGCCTCTGGCGGTGTAGGGGGAAGCGGTGCGCGTTTCGCGGAAACGGGGCTTGACTCGTGCCTCGGCGTGACCATACTAAGAGGGATATTTTCCCTCCAAGGAGTTTTCATGAACACGCCTGCGGTTTCCGATGAAATGAAACAAGCTATGTCCGTTTTGGTTGATGCGGTCATTTTTGAACAGTGGCTCCGTTTTTCCTGGATTGAGGAGGACGAGGAAGGGGACTTCTGCGTGCAGATTCCTGAAGCCACGGTGAAAGAGCTGGAAGCGGACTACCCCCAATACAAGGGCCTGATTGCCCAGCTCAACGGGACTATCGTTGATGCGGACATGGCCTGTTCCGCCATTTTGGGCTATGCCCATGCCACGCTTGGCGAACACAGCATGGCGGTGCTCGACCATGCCGATTTCCAGAACATGGTGGGGAACTTCCACCAGTGGCTCAACGACAACGTGGAAATGCTGGATCAGGAGCCCAAGAACTTCGATCAGTGGTGCGACCTGTTCCATGCCTCCCTGCAGCAAGGGAAATAACGTTTTCTTGTGATGGGAAGGGGCGGGACTATCCCGCCTTTTCTCTTTTCGAGACAGGAAAAAGGGCAGGGTTCCGTTGGGAACCCTGCCCTTTTTGCGGTGCTTGGAACGGTTGCTATTGGCCCCAGAGCGAACGCTTCGGGCCTGCTTCGGCGAGGGCATCGAGAGGGATGTTCACCACTTGCGGCCCGGCGGCCCACGGAGCCACCTGATAGGGCTGGAAGAAAATGCGAATACCCGCAGGCGTCAGCGCGAAGCTGGAAAAGTTCTCCGCTTCCGGGGCCGTGCCGCCGCGCAGCATGTCATCGTTGTACATGTCGCCGAGGGACTGTACCAGCGACTTGGCGCAGAAGCGGCTCATGATGTCGAGGGCGGCATCCAGATTCTGGAAGACATCATAGAGATCGATGAGTTCCCCGGTCTTGAGATCGTAGGTCGTCGAGCTGATATCGAGGTTGCCGTGCGCTCCGCCGGTATAGCTGGCTGTTTTCCAGACGATGGAAAGCACGGAGGGGGAGGAGCGGGTGATGCTGTAGGTTGTCTCCAGCTCGTAGGCCAGATCATGTTCCTGCTCTTCGGCATAGGTTGTCTGGAATGTGTCCACAACCTGTTGCGCCCACGCCAGAATATCGGCATCGACACCGGCATTGCCGATACGGGGATAGTGTACGCGGATGTGGAGCTTGTCGGTTTGCGAGGAAAGAACGGCGTCGCGTTCGGACAGCGGCGCGGCGGAAGCGGAAGCCGCCAGCGCGACGGAGCAACACAGCAAAAGAAGGCAAGCAAGGTAGCGCATCAAAGAATCCTTTTTCGTCCAGTGAGTTCTGCGGGAGGAATGCCATTCCTGCCCGTTTTTGTCCAGCCGTTCAGATACGGCAGGCGGCGTACAGCCCCGCCAGCCACGGACGGGAGTAGATTTCCAGCCGGAGCCGCAGCCATGCCCAGCCCGCATTGCGGACCTTGAAGCGATGTACCGCCTCGGGCAAGGCCGGAGGGTTCGCGCCCATGCGGGTGGTGAAAAAAACGGAAAAGCCGGCGCGCTTCCCTTCTTCGACGGCAAGCCCGGAACCGCTTCCCCAAGGCCAGCAGAGCGAGCCTACGGGGTGCCCCAGTTCCCGGTGCAGGGTTTCCGCGCAGGAAACAAGTTCCTTCCGAATGCGTTCGCGGTGTTCGGCCTCAGGCTCCAGGGTGCCGAGGCGTCCGGCAAAGGAGCGGATCAGAGCGTCCAGCCTGGCAATGTTTTCTGGGGAACGAAAGAACTCCCGGGCCTCCCCCGGTTCCTGCGGCACAAGGCCGCGGACGGCTTCGACCAGTGCCGGGGACGGAAGAAAGGCCCGGCTGTGCAGGAAAGGGCGTTCCTTGAAGCGGGGGAGTCCCCATACGACCGGAAAGGCAACCTTGTTGAAGGTGTTCATGCGGGTTCCGGGAACGTGATAGCGCGACCCCGCGTCTTCCAGTACGGACGTGTTTTTCTTGTGGCGGTCGTGCCGGTTCACAGGTCCCCATTCCGCACCTGCGAAAACGGCGAGGTGGCGGGCGGAATGCGCGGCTACGGCGATGACGCCGCTGGCTTCCATCCGTCTGGCCTCTTCCCACGAAAAGAACAGATCCCGGCGTTCACTGTAGCCGAAGGGCGTTTCGTGCATGGGGGCATCCACCGGTGGCAGTGTGTCCTGCGGCAGGCCGCCCCAGACATCGGCCAGAGTGGGGCGGACGTCTTTTTCGGAACCTATCCTGTCCGTAACGGCAAAGACGACACCCTTGTGCCCGTATTTTTGTAAAAGGGGCCATGCGTAGACATAGTTGTCCAGATAGCCGTCATCAAAGGTGATCAGGAGGGAACGCGGCGGCAGGGGCTTGCCTTCACGCAAAAAGGCTTCCGCTTCATCAAGCCCTATTCCGCGCCAGCCGTGCTCCGCCATGCCCCGGCACTGTTCTTCAAATCGTTCCGGGCTGACGGAAATGGCTCCGGGAAACCGGCTGACATAATGGTACATAAGGACGGGGAGGCTTTGTGCGGGCATGGCATGTTCCTGTCAGAATGGCCCTATCCGCCGTTCGGCGCATGGGGAAAAGAGAGCTGTTCGCGAAGAAAGGCTCAACACGGTTTTCGGGTGCAAAAAAGGCGGCTCCTAGGAACTGCCTTTGTGTTTGCATGTCGTTTCTACAGGTTGCCGCGCCCGCGTTTGCCGCGCTGCTTGCTGTCCGTATTGGACGCCCACTGATGCTGGGGCGAGATGAATTGCATGGGGTTCAGCGGCTTGTCACGCAGTCTGACTTCAAAGTGCAGGTGCGGGGCCGTGACGCGTCCCGTTCTCCCAAGGTTGCCGATGTACTGCCCCTGCTTGACGCGCTGGCCTTCCCGCACGGCAATTTTGTCGAGATGGGCATAGCGGAGGACGACGCCCTTGCCCGCATCAATATCAATGGTCAGGCCATAGGAACCGTTGCGTCCGCTGAAGAGGATTTTTCCGGGAGCCGAGGCAATGACCTTGTCCCCGCGATCTCCGCCGATATCAACGCCGGCGTGCATGAGCCGCTTGCGCTTGATGGGGTGTCTGCGGACTCCGAAAGGAGAGGTGACCCGGATGGTATCCTTGACGGGACGGATGAGCGAGATGGTCGGATACAGGGAGGGTTCCTTGAGCAGTTCCGGGGTGACTTCAAGGTCGCCGTCGTCGAATTCATCGGCTTGGGAAGCCTGATATCTGGTCTGTGCCGCTTTCTGCTCAATGACTGACGAGGCCTGAAACTCCTGCCGGGCCGTGTAGGAAAGCGTTTCACGCGCCGGCGGGCGGTATTCGTGAAAGTCGGAGAGCGCGTCGTGATACCGCACTATGGAATACTGCTGACGTTGGGCAACGGACTGGGAGGAAGAGCAGGCGGCAAGCAAAAACAGGCAGGACAGGCAAGAAAGCAGCAGAAAGATTTGAGCGAACCGGTGAACCGGGCGTGATGGCAATAACGTCATGAACAATCCTCAAGGATACGGGGCCGCGTAAAAAGAGGGCGAAACGCCCTTGTCGTACATCTGATCGTGAAAAGTATCGTTTACCGTAGCATCGTGTGCAAAATCTGTCGAGCACATGTGTCCGGTTTTGATTTTGCCTTTCAAATGCCATGAATTGCAGCAGGTTGTGCCTTTCAGAGGTTTGTCCCGGGTTCTTCCGGGAGAAATCCTCAAAAAGAGGCATCAAGGAGTCCTGTTCCGATTCTCCAATGATCAGAGTGCATAAGATCCAGTTCCGCATGGCGGGGCGGCACATTATATTTTCAGGAAAGAGATCCAGCTCCGTAGCGCGGAAACCGCTTGCATGAGGGGAAACCTCTCCAAAAAGGGGAGGCAGATGCGGTGTGCTTGGCGAATGTGCGTCCGTGTGGCATATTCCGCATGAACACAAATGCTGTGGAGGTGTCATGCGTACCGTATCTTTTTCTTTTGCCGCCTGTTGGCGCGTGGCTGGCCTTGCATTGCTGTCGCTTTCTCTGGCGGGCTGCGGGCTTCTCGGCTCCGGTGGTGAAGGCAGCGGGACACGGGGGACAAAGCCGTATACCATTCGGGGCAAAACCTACCGCCCGTATCTGACGGCGGACGGATACCGCGAGGACGGAATGGCTTCGTGGTACGGAAAGGATTTTCATGGAAGGACGACCGCCAATGGCGAACGGTACAACATGTATTCCATGACCGCCGCGCACAAGCTGTTGCCGCTCGGGACAAAAGTTCGGGTCACGCACCTTCGTACGGGACGCTCCATTGTCGTCAGGATCAACGATCGCGGGCCGTTTGTAGGAAATCGCATCATTGACCTGTCTTATGCGGGAGCGAAGGAACTGGGCATTGTCGGTCCCGGTACGGCCGAGGTTCGCGTGGAGGCCCTTGAAACCTTCGGAGGGGCGCAGCCGGACGACATGACCGGACGCTTTTATATCCAGATTGCCGCACTCAGCAATCAGGCCTCGGCGCAGGATCTGGTGCGGCGGCTTCAGGGCCGCAATCTGGGCGGGCGGGCGTTCTACTCGCCGTCTTTGGGGCTTTGGCGCGTACAGGCAGGCCCGTTCCAGTCGCTGAACAGGGCCGAGGATCTGTCTTCCGAGCTTGGAGGGATATACCCCGGCAATTTTGTGGTGGCCGATTGAACAGACGGCTTGCCTGAACAGGGCCGCCGCACAAGCATCAGAATATGATGGGGCCTTTTTTGCCGTTGTCGACCGATTATCATGCGCCGTCTCCCCAATGGGGGAGGCGGTGTCTTGACAAGCTTCCCGAGTTCCTCTATCGTACTCGCACGTAAAGGGGAGTAGCTGGGTTCCTGAGACCCGGGTAACGTCAACAGCATGGCTTATGGCCTGGCGTTACCGTCAAGCTTGCTTGATCAGTGAGACCTTCACGGCAATAAACGTTGCCGGAGGGTCTTTGTTTTTTCTCCGGCGGCCAAACGCATAAGGAGTAAAAATCATGCGTCCTCTTTTTCCCGTCCTTTCAGGATGTTTCTGCGGAGGTTCCAATGCCCGTTGAACATTCCATCACCGAAGTTGTCCTGTTCTGTGTCCTCGTCATTGCCTGTCTGTGGTTCGATCTGCACGCGCATAAGGCCGACAAGCCCGTCACTGCCCGCAATGCAGCCATCTGGACCTGTATTTGGGTGGCGTTGGCTCTTCTTTTCGCTGGCTACATCGGCTTCAGCTTCGGTTCCGAGCAGGTGCAGCTTTTCCTGACGGGCTATCTGCTGGAAAAGTCGTTGTCGGTGGACAATCTCTTTGTCATCATGGCGATTTTCAGCTCCTTTGCGGTGAAGGACTCCTTCCAGCACCGGGTGCTGTACTATGGCGTCCTTGGCGCGCTGGTGCTCCGCCTTATTTTTGTTGCGGCGGGAAGCTCGCTTGTGGCCCTCTTTGGCCCGTACGCCTTGGCAGGGTTCGGCGTGTTCGTGCTCTGGACCGCATTGAAGATGTGGCAGTCCATGCACAAAGGCGACAAGGAAGAAATTGTCGATTATTCCGAGCACTGGGCGGTCAGGTATACCAGACGGTTTATCCCGGTGCACAACCAGCTGAGCGGACATGACTTTTTTGTGAAGGCCCCCGACAGCACGGGCAAGCTCATCTGGAAGGCCACGCCGCTGTTCCTGTGCCTCTTTGTTGTGGAAGTCTCCGACGTGATGTTCGCCTTTGACTCGGTGCCTGCCATTATCGCTGTCACGCACGATCCGTTCCTGGTGTATACCAGTAACGTGTTCGCCATCCTCGGGCTTCGTTCCATGTATTTCCTGCTTGCCGCGGGCAAGCGGTATCTGCGTCATCTGGAGAAGTCCGTCGTCATCATCCTCGCCTATATTGGCGTGAAGATGCTTCTTGATGTTGTTGGTATCGTTCACATCTCACCGCTGGTTAGTCTTGCTGTGGTCATGGTGCTGCTGACGGGCGGCATTCTGGCATCCCTCATCCCCCAAAAGGCGGACAAGTAGTCGAGGCAGCGGACAGGTCGGAACAGCCCGCTTCGAGGGTTCCGGCCTGTCTTGTCGAACATTGCTTTTTATGGGGAAAAGCGTATCCCTCTACCCATTCTGTATAGACTGGGGCAGAGTTCCCCTCGTCTGTCTTTTCAGGGTGGCGCAGGGACGTGCCGGTTGCCCGTGCCGTTTCGGATTGCGGAAAAGCCTTGTTCTTCAAGAAGGAGCGTTGAACGCATGAATCGTATGAGAACCCTGCTGGTTGTAGGGGTTTTTATCATCTCGCTGATCATTTTGGCCGTGCTTGAGTTCCGAGTGCAGGACGAAGTGCCCAGTGAGGGCCAAATGGTGACGGGTTCGCTTTCCAAGGATGGGCCTGCGCTGCCGAAGCTCCCCAGCATGGGAACTTCGGATGCCAGCGGGAACGGCGTTTTGGTGCCGCTTGATAACGGAACCCTGCGGACCAGCAATGAAGCCGTGAACCTTGGAGCCATTCCGCCGGATGAGGAAAACGCCTCCTCCGAACCCGGCAAGGCCGAGCCGGCCGCTCCGGAAGCGGACAGTGCTGCGCCCGCCGAGCCTGAAACTCCCGCTGCCCCCGTTGAAACGGCAACGTCAGGCGATGCCTCCCAACATCCGGCCACGGCCCCTGCTGTTGGGAGGGAAGAGCCGCAAAAACCCGCGGACAAACCTCAGAAGCCTGCCGAACGGAAACAGGAAAAGCCGCAGGATGGCGTTGTCGTCCTGAAGACCAAGGCTCCGGCAAAGCTGGCTCCGGGGCAAAAAGCCATTACCGCGACACGCCTTGAGCTGGGCAAGAGCGTCGTCTTCCGTATTACCGGGGCAGCTCCTTTGAAGACAAAGACGCTTCTGCTCAAGGAGCCCAACCGGTATGTGGTGGATCTTCAGGGAAATTGGGGGATTCAGCTTCCTCATGTTCCCAAGGATCTTTGGATTTCGGACATTCGCATGGGACAGCATGAAAACGCCACACGGCTGGTTTTTGAGCTGACCCGCGCACCGGAGTCCGCCTCGGTGGTCAAGATCAATGATACTACGGTAGAAGTCCGCATCAAATAACGTCCGTATCCGATGATTTCGTGAACAGGCCCTTCGCTCGACAGGTGGAGGGCCTGTTCCGTTTGAAAACGCCCAATCGGGTGTGTGAAAAAAAGAGGGTTGAAACAGACTGAAATAACACGGTAAAGGAGCTGGCGGCGAAAAAAGATCGAAAAAGTTTGCAAAAAGTCGTTGACAGAGCGGGCGCAGAGGTGCA
>CAZIFC010000009.1:0-68321 GCA_964538355.1 uncultured Lawsonia sp.
CGCCAGGCAGGAGGGAACAGCGGACAGGAGGCGCGGTGGCAGATGGGGCAAGTGGGGAAGAGGGCCGAAGGCTTGGAAGCCCCCAAAGCGGGGAAAGCTGGGAAAAGGGATTCGATACGCGCGAAAGTCTTGGGAGGGGAGGGGGGAGGCTTGGAGGGGAGGGGAAGCCTTTCTTCAGAAAGGTTCCCCTCCCCCCTCCAATATTCTTCTCGCCTACGGACACGGCACGGCGTTAGGCCCGCCGCAGCTGCCGACATTGCCCATGTCGAAGGGCAGGCCGGAATCCTGCGAATGCCCGGGAAGCATGGATTGCCCGCCAAACATGGGAGCGGAAGGCGCGGAAGGCGCGGCGGGGCGGGCGGCTGATGCGGCAGGGGCCTTGGCCTTGACCAGCGCGGAAGGCACGCCCATGAACTCCACCAGAGGGAGTCGCCCGTTGCTTGCGGTGATGACCTGCGCCCCATTGAACCAGAGCCGGAATTGCAGGGCCAGCACGTCGAGATTCATCAAGTCCATGAGGGACAGCGGCGGCGTCTCCAGCGCGGGCAGGAAGGCCCGGTGGATGGGCGTGCCCATGTCGAGACGCTGTTTCAGGTTGATGATGATGGGGAGATCGCCATCCTCTTCGGCAACGGGACACCAGATGATCCTTGCCGCGTCGGCCTCGCTCATGCCCATGACCAGCTGGCGGCACGCGCTGCAGGAGGGAGAGAAGAAGACGCGGGCCGTGGCTTCCTCGACGACTTCGGGAGAGCGGATGGCCCACGGCTCCAGCGAACTTTTGGCCAGTCCGCCGATATTCAGGAAAAAGAGGCCGCCCCAGAGGATCAGCAGCGGCGAGGCATGGCGCAGGATGCGCCGAGGCTCCGGCAGCGTGGCGGAGCGGAAAGAGGCATAGGAAAGCGCGAGCAGCAGGGCAACCGCCATGCACGCCAGACAGGGAAGCGTCAGGATCATGATGCCCAGGAGCACGCAGTCCAGCAGGACGGCAAGCCCCGACAGCAGCCGGCCCAGAACGCCGTGCCCGGTGAGGGCCAGCAGGCCGAGCAGCGTGAAGATGACAACGCCCCCCCACCAGAGCGAGAAGCCGTTGACCGAAAAGGTCTGGTACAGCGTGCACCCGGAAGAGATGCAGGGTACGGAACCGGCATCCTGCGCGTTCCAGACAGAAAAAAGTATCCCGCAGATGGCGAGCAGCAAGGGGACATAGAGTGGACTCTTGGAGCGGTTCGTCAGCATTCCTGTACCTCAAATGGTGCCGGGCGAAACGGCGTGCTTCGCTTTAAGCTCGTTTTTCCGCTTTCTGTACCGGGTTTGATAGTCAAGGTAAAGCCGGGCCTTGTGCCGTCCGAAAGGAACGGGCAGGGCGGCTAGCGGCAGATCTTTTCACGGCGGGCGGCCTCAATCCCCGTACAGTCGCCGGAGGAACAGGCCTTTTCAAAGGCTTCGCAGGCCTCCTTGTCATTGCCTTCCTTGAGGGCCACGGCTCCAAGGACGTTCCATGCGCGGTAGGAGCTTGCGTCGCGGCGCAACGCCTCTTCCAGATCTTGCCGTGCGCCTTTGGCGTTGCCCTGCTGGAGCAGGCAGATCCCGCGCGAAAGATAGGCCTCCGCGGACGGCTCCAGACGGATGGCCTTGGTCAGATCATCAAAGGCGTCGTCCGCATACCCGAGCTGACTTAGGGCCAATCCGCGGCGGATGAGAGCCTGCGGATAGTCCGGTTCAAGTTGCAGGGCCTCGTCAAGATATTCCAGCGCAAGCTCCGGGTGGGAGCAGGTTTCTCCCTTTTTCCAGAGAACGCGAGCCTTTGCGAAAAGCTGCTCTGCCTGCGGGTTGTATTTCCCGGATACCCCGGTGGGGTTGGCGGGCTTTGGAGGCAGTTTTTCCGGTTCAAGCAGCGAGCATCCCGGCAGGGCAAGCACGGCAAGCATGAGCAGCCCCGCCAGTGCGTGGCGAAGGGGCTTTGGGTTGATATTATTTGAAAATGTATATAGAATTTCTTTAGTCAAAGAAATCGATGCGATATTTTTTTTCATATAACTTCTCCGGAGGCCGTAATGTTTGGACAGCAGAGGCATCTTATCGAAAACGCCGGCACGCGGTTGCTGGATTTGCCGGTGGAGCGGGCCGGGATCGGGCTTCTTGTCTTGAACGGGCTGCGCCGCGTGTGCGAACTGGGTGAGATGCTTGACTCCTGCGTATCCGACGACATGCCGTTTGCAAAGCATTTTTTCAACGAATTGACAAGTCTTCCGCAAGAAGACGGAAGCCACTGGATGAGCCTGCTGGAAGATCTTGCCCTGATTTTCCGGGCAAAACGGCTGGCGTTTCCCGAGCTTCCAGAGAGTGCTGAAGAAAGGCAAGTGCTGGACTTCTTTGAAAGCTCAGGTGAATGGGCGGACAGGAAAACGCTTGTTGAAACGTGGTACTGGGAAAAGCTCCCGGAGCTGTTGTCAAAATGATTCCGGCCTGACGCCGCAGGCTCCAATTGCGGGAGCCTGTGCTTTCCCGTATGCTTTCCACATACTTTGGATGCGGAACGTCCCGGCGGAACGCCGGGGCAGGAGGCGAGCATGCGGCGTATCGGCCTTTTTTTCCTTTGTCTTTTGTGGTGTGCGGCCTGTGCCGCCATGTCGGGTTGCGGATACCGCTTAGCGGCGACGATTCAGGCCAACGCCGAGCGGATGCCCATGCCGGATCGCCTTTCGTGGGCCGCGGTTCCGGTCGTGCCCGATGCCGCCTCGGATCTGCGGGCGGAAGTGGACGCTGTGGCTGCGCCGCTGGCGTCCGCGCTTTCCGCCTATGGCTGGACATGGCTTTCCAACCCCGCCCAGGCTGCCGATGCCGACGTGCTGGTCCGCGTTTCGTGGATGACGGAAGGCCCCGAATATATTATTGAACGCGCTGACCCTCAGTATCGCCCCGGCCCGGTGTTCGGCATGGGGTACGGCTGGTGGGGGCCTGATCCGTGGAGCAGGGGGCCGTTCGGCTACTCCCGCAGGGTGTTCCGGCGGCCGGAGCCGCGTATCCAGACGTTCTATTCGCGGGTGCTTGTTGTGGAAGCCCTGCTCGCCAATGCCCTGCCCAAGGCCGCGCTGGAGGCACTGCTTCCTGCTGCGGCGCGCACTGCGGGGGCTTTGGGGCATGGAAAGACCCCGTCAGGGGATCTTTCCAAGGGGCCGTATGCCCCGCCGCTGTCGCTGGACGGCCCGGGTGCTCCCGGGGAATCGGCGGCTATTCCGGCCCGGGTGGTGCTTTGGCGCGTGGTTGTGCGGAGCGGCGGCTCGAAGGGCAATACCGTCGCCATCCTCCCGCAGCTTGCCGCTGCCGCGGCGCAGGCCGTCGGCAAGAACATGCAGGCCGACGTGTTTGTGGACAGCGATCTCCGCGTGACCTTTGACAATTGACGCCGTATGGCAGAGCGGCGGACTGGGGAGCCTTCGAAAGGAGGCTCCCCTTTGCTTTGGGTGAAAGGCGGGGCCTTTTGTGCCGGAACCTTTTGGGGGCAGAGCCTGTTGTCCGGCGGCTTCCGGGTGGTTATTGCCTGTCGTCCGCGGGGTGTTTCGGGCCGTCGAGGAGCTTCTGGTAAAAGACGAGATCGAGCCAACGCCCGAACTTGAAGCCTGCCTTGGTGATTTTCCCCGCGAAGGCAAACCCGAAGCGTTCGTGCAGGCGGATGCTGGCAGCGTTTTCGGCATCGATTCCGGCAATCATGGTGGCGTAGCCCGCCGCGTTTGCCGCCTCCAGCAGGGACTCCATGAGGCGGCTGGCGATGTGCCTGCGCTGAAAGTCCGGGTGCACATAGATGGAGTGTTCGAGGCTGTACTTGTACGCGGGCCACGGGCGGAACTGCCCATAGGTGGCAAAGCCCGCCACAGTCCCTTGCTCTTCCCATACGAGGACGGGAACCCCCGCCTCGCGGTGTTCGCGGAACCACTGCTTCCGCATGTCCAGCGTGTGCGGATGGTAGGTGTAGACCGCGGTGGTGTGCAGGATTGCGTCGTTATAGATGGCGAGTATTGCCTGAAGGTCGCTTTCGTCAGCCTCTCGGATCATGGCTACGTCTCCAGCCGGGTTACAGGGTTTTCTGCGCGGGGGATTTCCTTTCCCCGAGCCTTTTGTCTCCCGCCGTCATGATCTGCCCGGTGAGGGTGGTTTCATAGCCGCCCTGCGCCTCGATGCGGGCTTTGAAGGCCGTGGAACCGAGCAGCCTGCGTACGGCCCGAATCCGGGGATCGTCGAGAAAGCGGTTTGGGATGGCAAGATCGTAGCGTTCGAGGGCCAGCGGCACGAAGCCAAGCCCCAGCGCGCTGGCAGCGGCGTGGATGCCCATGCCGCAGTCGGCGGCTCCGGTGAGCACGTTCGCCGCCACAGCCATGTGGGTGTACTCCTCCTTGTCATAGCCCCTGATTTCCGCAGGCCGAAGTTCCGCCTGCTTCAGCTTCCAGTCAAGCAGAATGCGGGTTCCGGCTCCGCGCTGGCGGTTGATGAACCGCACGCGGGTGAGATCCTCAATCCCTCTGATTTCCAGCGGATTGCCCGCAGGAACGATGATGCCCTGATGCCGAATGGCGAGATTGATAAGGGTAAGCTCCGCATCCGGCAGGAATTTTTTGAGAAAGGGGAAATTGAAGTCGTCCGTTTCGGGATCGAACAGATGCATCCCCGAGAGGTGGCACGCGCCGTTTTTCAGTGCCGTGATGCCGCCCATGCTTCCCACATGGGTTGAAGCCAGCCGGAAGGGTTCGGGCAGGCCCATCAGCTCGTCGGCCAGCAGATCCAGCGTGTTGTCGTGGCTGCCCACGCAAACGAGGATGCGGTCAAGCTCGGCTTCGGATACGGAAAGCTCGGCAGGGACCGTGGCGTGCTCGCCAAGCCCTTCGGCCTGTTCGGGGATACGCAGGATGCCCTGTGCGCGGGTGACGGTAGTGATGTTGCCCGCGCCGCGTCCGAGCGGAGTCGCCACGAGCTTGTCGCCCACCCTGCCGATGGAAACACGCACATGTTCTTCCACGCCGGGGTGCGAAGGCACGGCACGGGTCAGCTCCACCGGAACGGTGTTTCTGGCTGGCGGCTCGCGGTGCGAGAGCCACGCAATGAGCGGTTCCAGCAGTTCCCTGAAGCAGATCAGCGCACTGACGGGGTATCCCGGAACCCCGGCCGCCAGCCGCCCCCGGCAGTTTGCCAGCAGGGAAGGTTTCCCGGGCATGACGGCGATGCCGTGCGTCAGGATGTCGCCTTCCCTTTCCAGGGTCGCGCGGGTGAAGTCTCGCGAACCGGCGGACGAGCCTGCACAGAAGAGCGTCAGATGCGTTCCGGCGTCGAGGCTTTGGCAAAGGGCCTCGTGCAGGGCCTCGGGATCGTCGGGGACCGGAGCCGTCCTCTCGACAAGGCAGCCCAGCTCGCGGGCCAGTGCCGCAAGCATCTGGGAGTTGGACTCCACAACCTCTCCCTTGCCGGGATCGGGACGGCCGGCGAAGTCGAGCACCTCGTTTCCGGTGGGAATGATGCGGACGGTGACGCGCTCCCGGACCGGAACCTCCCAGATACCTCCAGACAGCAGCGCGCCTATATCCCACGGGCGCAGGTGGTGGTTGCGGGGGAAAAGCAGTTCCGTAGCCACGATGTCCTCACCGATCCGGCGGACGTGCTGCCACGGGAACGCGGGGGTTTCTATGGAAATGTCGCCGCCATTCCGTACAATCTGTTCGATCATGATGACGGCGTCGCAGTCTTCGGGCAGCGGCTGCCCCGTGTTGACGGCAAAGCAGGTTTCGCCTTCCCGAAGCGTGAGCGGGCGGCCTTCATGCGCCGCAAAGGTGGCCCGCGCATTGACCGCGTAGCCGTCCATCGCCGCCGAGTGGAACGTGGGCGAGGAGTGGCGGGCGTATACGGCATGAGCCAGCACCCGCCCGGAGGCCTCGTGCGCGGGAATGTTCTCTTCGCGGATCAAGGTTTCGCGATCAAGGGCGGCTTTCACGCGGGCTATGGCTTCCGCCGGGGGGATGGTCGTCAGATAGATATTGCGCTTCATGAATGCCTCGTGAGGGCGTTGGGGGATGGACGGGAGAGGGGAAAAGGGATCAGGAGGGCCTTCGGCTCATTCTTTCAGCCCCTTCAGCTTCTCCGCCAAAACCCCGGCCTTGCGGGGACCGATCCCGGGAATGGCGCAAAGCTGCTCCGGCGTTGCGGAAACGATGGACTCAAGCGTCTTGAAGTGATCCCAGAGCAGCCGGGCCGTCACCGCGCCGACGCCGGGAACGCGGAGCAGCTCGGCGGAAAGGGCCGCGCCAGCCCGTGCCCGGCGGTGGCGGCCGATAACAAAATGGTGCGCCGTATCGCGGACATGCTGGAGAAAAAGCAGTTCGGCGGAACCGTCGCGCAGCGGCAGGGGGTTGCTCCGCCCCGGCAGGAAAATGCGATCGCCGACATTTCCGGCGCGGCGGTCGGCGCGTCCCATGTCGTTACGGGCCTTGGCAATGCCCGCCAGCAGAAAGCGTCCTTCGGCTCCGCATTCGCGCACAACGCGCTGGACTGCGGAAACCTGCCCCCGTCCGCCGTCAATCAGAACGAGATCCGCCCACGGCGGGCCTGACGCAAGGCGGCGGCGCATCCACTCGGCAAGGGCGGCGTAGTCGTCACCGTTGCAGGCCGCATCGCCTTCAAGGGCATAGGTGCGGTAGTCGGACTTTTGCGGCTGCCCGTCCTCAAAGACCACCATGCCCACGCGGGTGGAGGAGCCTCCCGTGTGCGAAACGTCCACGCACTCCACGCGCCGGATGGGGCGGGAGGCTGCGGGCACGGCTCCGGGCAGGGCGGAATGGACGCGATCCGGCGAAAAGGCCGCCGCCAGACGATCCGACATGGGCGTTTCCCTTTTGGTGAGTGCGGCTTCGCGGGCGTTGGATACAGCCATGTCCACAAGCCGGGCTTCGGGGGCGTTGCGCGGTTTGGCGACACGCACCGGGCCGCCGCGCAGATCGGCAAGAGCGGCTTCCAAGGCTTCGAGAGAGCTTGTTTCGTCCGGGGTTTCCTCGGTGCTTGCCGCCGGTTCCGGGGTGGTTGCGGCTGCGGCGGGCACGCCCGGGAGATCGGCGTCATCCGGGAGCCACGGAACCACAATGCGCGGCGGCACAGCGGTTTGCGGGCCGTAAAACTGCCCGAGAAAGCTCCAGAGCAGCTCTGGGCCTTCCGCCAGCTCCAGATCGGGCCAGAAAAAGGTGCGGCCGTCCACCAGCCGTCCCTCACGCACGAAGAGCAGCCCGAGGGCAAGCCCCCCTCTGGCGGGAGCCACCCCCGCCACATCCATGTTGCCGCCTTCCGGCAGGACGACGCTCTGGCGTTCGACGGTGCGCTCCACGGCGCGGATCTGGTCACGGAACACGGCGGCCTGCTCGTAGTCCAGCGTCTCGGAGGCTTCCGTCATGGCCTGGCGCAGCATGTCTATCAGCTCCCGCGAGCGTCCCGAAAGCAGCAGCTCCACGCGGTGGACAAGCGCGGCATAGGTTTCGGGGGAGACGTTTTCCGTACACGGCGCGAGACACTGCCCGATGTGGTGGTAAAGGCAGGGCCGGACGCGGTTCTTGAAGGCCCGATCCGCGCAGCGGCGCAGGGGAAAAGCCCGGTGGATGGATTTCCATGTTTCGCGGGCGGCCTGTCCCGAGGTGAACGGCCCGAAATAGCGGGCATTGTCGCGCCGGGTCTGGCGCACGACCTCCAGCCGGGGGAAGGGCGTATCTTTCGCGATGCGGAACAGGACATACTGCTTGTCGTCGCGCAGCACGATGTTGTAGTGCGGGCGGTGCTTCTTGATGAGGCTCGCCTCCAGCAGGAGTGCCTCCTTTTCCGTGGTGGTGGAAAGGGTTTCCAGCGCGGCGGCATGTCCGATCATGGCGGCGGTCTTGGGGGTCAGGGCCGAGGCTTCCCGGAAGTAGGAAAGAATGCGCCTGCGGAGGTTGCGGGCCTTCCCCACATAGATGATGCGCCCCCCGGCATCCTTATAGATGTACACCCCTGGAGTTACCGGAAGGGTTGAAGTGGCTGGACGCTCCATGCAATCTCCCCAAAAAAGTATGAAAAAGAAACCGGATGAATGCTTTTGCCAGTCTACAGGCGTAGGGCCGGGCTGTAAACTGTTCTGCGGTTCGCGCTTGCCAGACTGCGCCGGATGCGTGTACCTTGCCCGTATCCGTTTATCAAACAATCCGTCGCGGTTTGTTCTTTCCCCTGTTGGGGATGGAACGGCCTGAAAGGGCGCGTCGGATTTTCGTATGCCCGGCCCTGCCGGGACGCCTGCCCCGCCTTGCGGCTGGGCCGTCCGCAGACGCGGCGAGTGCGGAGAACATCTTTTTGCCGACGAGAGGCCGGTATGGCACAAAAAGCTCCCTACGACCCGGAAGAAGGCATTATAGACCTTTTTGAGATAGTTGATGATCCTGTGTCCCCCCAGTCCGGGCTGTACGGGGAGTTCCGGGAAGAGGTTTCAGAACCCGTGGAGTTCGAAGCGCGGGAGCCTGCCGCAGCGCAGGATGAGGCGTCCGGGGAAACGGAGAGGCCCCTGTCCCGGTATCCTTTCGAGAACGAAGAGGCTTTCCGGGATGGACTGCTGGAAGATCCTGCTCCGGCAGGGGCTGGAAAGCCGGAAGACGAACAGGCCGAGCCGGAAGCCCGGCAGGAAGACGACCTGATCCGGGCGTTTGAAGAGGAAATGGCCAAGGCCGGTTCCGGCGGAAACGAGGCGGAAGGCAGCGATGCCGAGCGTGCTGTAGAGGACAGCCCCGAAGCGGAAGGGCCTGCGGCACAGGCCTGCGGCGGGGAACCTGCCTGCGGAGCCTTTGACGGCGCACCCTCCGAAAAAGAGGCGTCCGGGCCGGAAATGTCCGGGCCAGAGACGTCCGGGTCGGAAATGTTCGAGGCGGAAGCGTCCGAACCTTCCGGCGAACCTTGCGGGGAAACCGTTTTTGATGCTGAAGCGGAGGGGCTGCAAGATGTCCCGCAGCAGCCCGCAAAGGATGATCCGGACGGGGCAGAACAGGACGCGGGCGCAGGCCCGGAATGCCCGGAATATCCGGAATCCGGCGAGGTTTCGCCGCTCCCTGCCCAGCCCGAAACCCAGCCAGCGGACGTTTCTGATGCGGAAGAGGCGGAATGCCGGAAGGAAGAGAAGATGGAGCCTGCGGACGGCAAGCCCGCAGCCGAAGGAAGTTGTTCCGTGCTGAACAGGTATGAAGGCCCCAAGACCGTCGCCGGTGAGCAGCCGGAAGGCCCGGCAAGCGGTGGGGATGTGGTGTCCGGGGCCGCGTATCTCGGAGTCGGAATGCCCGGCGGACTCGGGGGATGTCTGGCGCAGCCCTTGCCCGTGGAAAACGCCCCGGCGGGCCAGGAAGTCCCCGGTGTGGAAAAACGTATTATCTGGCTGGAGGAAGCCGTGAGCCGTCTGAATGAACGGGTTGCCGGTCTGGAACGGCGCGTAGAGGATGCTGAGGGGCAGATGCCGGCTCTGTCCTCCCTGTCCGGGGACATCCAGTCCCTGCTGGCGGAAGGCACGGCCCTGTGCGGGCAGTTGAAGGCACTTTCGGCAGAGCTGGAGGCCGAACCCCGTCAGATGCCCTTTGCCGAAGAGCCTGCGGGTGCTCCCGCTGCGGAGGATCGGCAGAAGGGTTCCGCTCCAGAACCTTCCGAGGCTCCTGATGGATGCGAAGGGCCGCACCCGGCGGCAAGGCCTGAAGAAGACGCCTCCGGGGGCCTCGAAGCGTTTTCGTCCTTTGCCGATGCCGAGCCGGATATTTTCGGCCTTGCGCTGGAGGCTCTGGAGCAGCGGGTTTCCCGGCTGGAGCAGCATCCCGAGCAGCCCGCGTCCGCTCCCGATACGGCAGGCATAGCGCAGGACGTGCTGGCTCTGGTTCGTGTAGACATGGAAAAGGCCGCGGAAGAACAGGAAGCCTCGGCCCGTCTGGTGTCCCAGCTTCAGCAGCGGGTCGAAACGCTGGAATCGCGCCCCGTTCCCCAGCTTATCCTGCCGGAACTTCCCGATGCCGAGGCCATTACCGCCACCGTGATGGCCCGGGTTCAGGACGAAGTGGATCGCATTGCCGCCGAAGCGGCGGCGCGGGTTCTGCGCGAGGAAATAGCCAACCTCATGCAGAAATAAAAAGGTTTTGAGGCACGGCCCGCAGCTGCGGGCACAGGCGGCGGTTTGCACCGGAATGGGGGCGGACCGCCGCCTGCGTTTTGGGGCGAGACGCCGATGGAAAAGGGCGGCTTCCGTTGTGGAAGCCGCCCTTTGGTCAGGCATGGCGTCTTTTCATGTCACGCGGCAGCCGCCGGCATCCCGGCTAGTCCTCGTCGGGATAGACGATTTCGTCGGGCATTTCAGATTCGGGGGTGTGGCTGGCGAGCACACGGCGGCGGGTCGGACGGCTCGGGGCCGGGGCCGCGGTTTCCTCGGCGGTCTTGCGGATCATCGAGGGCGTGGGCAGCGTGTTGTAGATGTTCCAGTAATGCGGCAGGTGGTTCATCACGATGCCGGGATTGCTCAGCTTGATGTTGGGACGCAGGAAGGCCGCCAGCGAGAGGGCCAACGCCCACGGGAAGGTCGGGCTGGCCCACGGCGTGGTGGACGGGGGAATGGCGACAAGGCGGTCTTCCTCACGGGAAAGGCCGAGCTGGTTGAGGAAACTTTCCACCAGTACGTTGTCAACGCTTTCCGGGAGCTTCGGCATGACGCCGCCCTTGGCGCGGACGGCGGGAATGAGCGCGAGCACGAGGCCGAGCGGCAGGAGCGAGGAGGGCAGATCGCGCAGGTCGTCAAGGGGCTGAACCGTGGGCAGCTCCTCGCCTTCGGCGCAGCCTTCCCCGAAGGAAACGGAGAAGGACTCTTCGGAGGCGGAAAAGGCCATGCCGAGCCGTGCAAACATGTCGGTAGCGATTTTTCCGGTCTTGGGGTCGCCGGTGGCGTTCCAGTCGCCGGAGAGGGTCACTTTCCCGCCGACGAAAGCAGGCATGGCAAGCGAGGTCATCGCGGCGACGATGTTGGTGCCGGGCGCGATGCCGTCGGGGAAGCTGGCCTTGCCGGGAACCACACGCAGGCAGGCATCGTCATCCGTTTCGGTCAGTTCGGCCTGAATGCCGGCACTCTGGAGCACGGGCAGGATCTTGGAGACGATGTTGCGGCCTTCGGGATGATCGCCGAGGTGAATGGAGACTTCGCGTTCCCATCCGGCAGCGGCGACGAGGAGCGACTCCAGCGCGTCGGCGGGCAGATCGGCGGGCACGGTCACTTCGGAAGGCAGCATGGCCGAAGACTCCAGACGGGCGGGCAGGCCCTCCTGTCCGGGGACCACGCTGGTCAGGCGCGCGCCGAGCAGCGGCAGGAAGTGGCGCAGCGGAGCCAGATCCACGAATTTCAGGCCGCTTTCCCCGATAATCTTGAGGCGGGCCGGACGGGTGAGCATCTGGAACAGGATCAGGTACAGGTTGAAGGGATCGTCTCCGACATGGACCACCTTGTCGAGCACGGGCTTGTTGTAGCCTGCGACAGGCTCGCCGCCCTGGCAGAGGATGCGTCCGTCTTCTTCCCAGCGCAGCCGTGCGCCGATCTGGTTCAGCCCCTTGAGGCATTCCATGACCGGGCCGTTCAGCGGCACGCCGTACAGGGTGCATTCGCTGGCTCCGCTGGCGGCAAGCGTCATACGGATACGGGGCAGGCGGTCGGAGGAGGGTGCGGGAAGGGTGACCGCAAGAGGCTTGCGGGCCGGAGCCAGATTGAAGGCCGAGGGCTGTTCGAGATCGGCGGGCGCGACTTCCACTTCCTGAAGCAGGGCGAAAATCTGGCGGATAAGCTTGGGATCGCGGCTGACGGCAGCGGCGTTTTCTTCCCACGAAGTACGGAGCACACGCTCGTGATCGGACATGCCGCCGTTGGGCAGGCGGGTCAGCATGCGGCTGCGCCGGGTGATCATCTTGATGATGTCGCGGTCAAGCTCGCGCAGTTCGGCAATAAGCCCGGCTCCTCTCGGGGCCCGGGGGCGGTCGCCGCCTTCGGCACGGTCGCGGGGAGGCCGCCGCTGGTCGCCGCGCACGGCCCAGTCGGGCCGGGAACCGCGTTCGGGGCGGTCGGAACGCTCGGAGCGGTCGCGGGACGCCGTTTCAGGACGTTCGTTGCGGCGGGAGGCCCACTCGGAACGTTCGGGACGCTCGGAACGGTCCTGCGGCTTGTTCCGGGGATCGTTGAAATCTCGGGGATTGCGGGAATCACGGGGAGCATTGCGTTTGATGGTCATGGAGTGCTCTTGATTAAGGTGGGATCTGTTCGGAAGGGTATAAAGGTTCCGTACGCGTCGGGCGTGCCGGAACGCTGTACTGTCGTGTAAGGAAGTAACGTTAACCCGAAACGCCGTTGCCCGCAAGTTTGGCACGGGCGCAACCCCGCCTTCCGGGATTGACGCGGTATCTGCGAGACGCTAGAGCTGGAAAAGGCCTGTTTCTCCCAAGGCCGCCTGCGGAAAGAAACTCTTCGTTTCAGGAGTGCGTATGTCCGAGTTTACGCCGTTGCTGGCTTTCTACGTCTTTGCGGCTGTCTTTGCGGCAGGGGTTGTCCGGGGTGCGACGGGGTTCGGATTTTCCATGATCATGATCGTGCTCCTGACGCTGTTCTTTCCTCCCGCGCAGGTGGCTCCGGTCATTTTGTTCTGGGAAGTGCTTGCCAGCATCGGGCATCTGCCGTTTGTCTACCGCCAGGTACACTGGAAATCCCTGCGCTGGATCGGCCTTGGGGTCGCGCTGGGTACGCCGCTGGGGGTCTACTGCCTGGTATCGCTGCCGGTGGACGCCATGCGGCTGCTCATCAACGGCGTGGTGCTGGTGCTGACGGGCATGCTCTACTGCGGCCTGCGCCCGAAGAACTCCCCCTCGGCGGCCCAGACCACGGGCGTGGGCCTGCTTGCCGGGGTCATCAACGGAGCCTCCGCCAACGGCGGCCCGCCGATCATCCTGTTTTTTCTGTCCAGCCCGCTGGGAGCGGCGGTTGGGCGGGCCTCGCTCATTGCCTTTTTCCTGTTTACCGACGTGCTGGCCTCGCTCTTCTACTGGCAGCAGGGCCTGATCCGCCTCGATACCTTCCTTTTTGCGGGCATCTTTGCCTTGCCGATGTTCGGAGGCATGTGGATCGGGAACCGCTGGTTCTCCCGCGTGGACGAGGTCAGGTTCCGCAAGGTCGTGCTTGCGCTGCTGATGATCATTGCCGTGGTCGGGCTGCTCAAGGCCCTGTAGCCGGCCTCTGCCGCGCCTAGAGGAGTCCCTGCCACTGGAGCAGGATGATGATCGCGGGGATGGTCACGGCAGAAGCCGCCGTATCCACCACGATGCCCAGCGAGGAGTCCTCTGTGGCGATCTGGTATTTTTCCGCGATGATGTATGCGGCGATGGCGGTGGGCATGGCTGCCATGATGGTGGCGACGCCCACCGCAATCCCCCGGATGCCGAAAAGCGAGAGCACCCCGAACATGATCAGTGGCTGGATCGCCAGCTTGAACAGGTGCATGGGAAGCTGGCGGCGCAGCCAGCCTCTGGTGAAGCCCCGCGAGGAGGTCATCTGCCGGGACAGGATCATCCCCATGCAAAAGAGGGCACACGGCGCGGACGTGGAACCCAGCATCCCCGTTATGGACAGGATGGCGCGGGGCACGGGGAGCTGGAACAGGCTTACCGCCGCGCCCAGGGCCGAATAGATCAGCAGGGGGTTGCGGTACAGCGAGCGGAAAGCCGAGAGCAGGGCCTGCCGCCGGTTTTCGCCGGAGTGCCTGCCGCACTCCAGCTTGCTGTCGGTGAAGAGCATGGTTGCGGACGGGAGCACGGCCCCGAGGCTTGCGACGATGGCGGCCTCGGCATTGCCCGGCAGGAGCAGCACGACGATGGGCAGGCCCATGAAGGCCGCGTTTGGAAAGCTGGAGAGCAGGGCCAGCACCGCGCTTTCCTCCGGCTTCTTGCGGAACCCCCCGGAAAAGAACAGGCAGGCCAGCAGGTAGGTGGCGGCAAAGCCGAGGAGCAGGCCCCAGACCAGTGCCCCGGAAACCTGCCCCGGCTGCATCCGTGAAAGCTGCTGGAACAGCAGGAGCGGAAGCCCGATCCAGTAGACGAACTGGTTCAGGCAGGCCGGAGTTTCCTGTGGCAGGAAGCCCATGCGGTCAACAAGAATGCCGAACAGGATGATGCCGAAAACCGGAACGAGCGTGGACAGGATGGACAGCATGAATGCGCCTCTCTATACTGTTTGATCAATCAACCAGAAGGTGCGGACCTTAGACCGTTCGCCCCCGATATGCAATGGGAAAAACGGCGCGTCAGAAGGTGCCTTGGTTGCCGGGAAATGTCCATGTCGGGCTGAGATCCTGTTTTCTTGTTTTTTCTTCCTTCCGTTGCTACTGTGGGGACACTTCGGATTCTTCCGAAAATTCCTTTTGCGGCATGGCATGAGCAGACTCCTTTCCGGCAGCATGACTTTCCTCCGCAGGTTGCGTCCTTTTTGGTGCATCCTACTGTTGGCATGCCTTGCCCTGTCCGCCGTCCAGGTGGCGGAGGCGGGCCCGAATCCGCCCGCCTACGACAAGGCCATGCGCGACATGGCGCAGCTGCAAAAATCCTCGAAACGCCTGCAGCGCGAGCCGTGGGAAAAAATTGCCGAACGCCTTCTCAATGTGTACCGCACGGAAAAAAAATGGAAAGAGCGTTCCGCCGCGCTGTTCCGTTCCGCGGAGGCTCTGGATCATCTGGCACGCTGCGCCTCCAACGGCAAGGATGCCCGGCGTTCCGTGGAGCGGTACCTCCAGCTTGTGCGCCTGTACCCGCGCAGCTCGCTCGCGGACGACGCGCTGTACCGTGCCGCCCGGCTTCAGGCCCAGATTCTGGGCAAAAAGGAAGACGCCAAGGAGCTGCTCCGGCAGGCCATCAGAAAATACCCCTCTTCCAACGGGGCGCGGGAGTCGTCGCGGTTTCTCGCAACCCTCGGGGCGCGGGAAAAGCCTGCGCCTCCCAGCCGCAAGGAGCAGGAGAAAACCGGCAAATCCTTCCGGCTCGGGGTGCGGACCGTGCTCATCGATCCCGGGCACGGCGGCAGGGACCCGGGGACGCACCACAATGGCCTCAAGGAAAAGGTGGTAACGCTTGATGTTGCGAAACGGGTCGGGGCCATTCTTTCCGCACGGGGGATAAAGGTTCGCTATACGCGCGTTTCCGATGTGACCGTCTCGCTGGAGCAGCGGGCCGACAAGGTGCGGAGCAACAAGGCGGATCTGTTCATTTCCATCCATATCAATGCGAACATGTCCAAGGGGGTGCAGGGCTTCGAGACGTATTACCTTGATGTCTCGCGCACTTCCGCCGCAACGCGGCTGGCAGCCGTGGAAAACGCCCTCCGTGACCGGAACCGGGCCACGCGGGAAAGCATGCCTCCCCAGAGGCTGTTCACCATCCAGAAGCAGGAATCCCGACGCCTTGCCCGGAATATCCACGAGACGACCCTGAAACATGTTCGGAAAAAGAATTACCGGACCCATGACGGCGGCATCAAGACCGCGCCTTTCCACGTCCTCCGCCGCTCGGGGGTGCCCGGCGTCCTGATCGAGCTGGGATACTGCACCAACGAAGCCGAGGCCGAACGCCTTTCCCTCGACGCCTACCGCGCCGTGCTCGCCCGGGGCATCGCCAACGGCATCCTCCTGTATGTGGGCAAAGAGTAGCCCGCGCAGACACATTCTCTCTCTCTCTCTCTCTCTCTCTCTCTCTCTCTCCTGCGTTTTCCCAACAGGAAAATACTCCTCCCGGAGCGGTTTTCCGGGTATCTTGTCTCTTCTTGCCGTTTTCCGGCCTGAGTCTGTTCCGGGAGCGAGCCTTCCGCGCTGTCCTGAAAAGAATGCGGCGGGAAGGACGCCCCCGATGCCGCTTTGTGTATACTGTCGACAAACAATACTGCATTTTGCCGTGAAAAGGCTCTTTTTTCCTGTTACAGGTTCGTAAAAAGGCCATACGGTATCTTCAAAGGCCGGTGCGGCAGACCGAATGCATGAGAGAGGCGCATTCTTTTCCGCAGCAATCCACTGTGTACGTTTCGGGTCAAGGCCGCATTGTGCGGAGTGCCGGTCTGCCCGGCAAGGAGAGGCATGATGGAAGCAGGCGTGTTTCTGGGAGTTGATGTAGGCTCGACCACGGCCAAGCTCGCGCTTGTCGCCGGGAACGGCAAACTGCTGGAGGCGCGGTATCTGCGCCACGGCTCGGCTGCCCGTCAGACGTTCTCCTCCATGCTCGGCCAGCTTTCGGCCGCCTATCCCGGTCTTTCCGTTTCCGCCGCCGTCACCGGTTCGGCTTCCCTCGGCCTGTCCGAGTCCTTGGGCGTGCCCTTTGTGCAGGAGGTTGTGGCTGCTTCCCGGGCCATTGCCGTGCTTGCCCCCCAGACGGACGTGGCGGTGGAGCTTGGCGGCGAGGACGCCAAGATCCTGTATTTCGGGCAGGGCATGGATCTCCGCATGAACGAGGCCTGCGCCGGAGGTACCGGGGCGTTCATCGATCAGATGGCGGCCCTGCTGCATACCGATGCCGCCGGCCTGAACCGTCTCGCCGCCGGGTGCAAGACGCTCTATCCCATTGCCTCCCGCTGCGGGGTCTTTGCCAAGACCGACGTTGTTCCCCTGCTCAACGAGGGGGCTGCGCGGGAAGACATCGCCGCATCCGTCCTTCAGGCCGTGGTGGATCAGACCATCGGCGGGCTGGCCTGCGGGCATCCCATCCGGGGGCGCGTGGCCTTTCTCGGCGGTCCCCTGCATTTTCTTCCCGAACTGCGGAAACGGTTTGTGGCGACGCTCGGGCTTGCCCCGGAAGAGGTCGTTGCGCTGCCCAATGCCCAGTACATGGTTGCTCTCGGCACGGCGTTGAGCCTCATGGACGTGCCCGGAGCGTCCCGGATGGCGGCGGCGGAGCCTCTTCCGCTGGCCCTGCTTGCGGAGCGGGCGGGCAGGGGGCGGGACTCCGGGGAACGCACCGGATTTTTGCCGCCGCTGTTTGCCGATGAAGCCGAATACGCCGCCTTTCGGGAGCGGCATGATCACGATGCCGTGCCCCGCAAAACTCTGGATTCTGCCCGCGGGCCGCTGTTCCTCGGCGTGGATCTTGGCTCGACCACGGTCAAGGCCGTGCTTGCCGACACCGAGGGGGCCATCCTTGAATCATGGTACGGGCGCAACGAGGGCGACCCGCTCTCGCAGTTGCTGCCCCGCCTTGCGGAACTGCTCGATCGGCTGCCGGAGGGGGCGTGGCTCCAGTCCAGCGTCAGCACGGGCTACGGCGCACAGCTTGCACAGGCCGCGCTGGGTTCCATCGCGGCGGAGGTGGAGACGGTGGCCCACCTCAAGGCCGCCTGCCGCCTTGTGCCGGATGCCAGCTATGTCATCGACATCGGCGGGCAGGACATGAAGTGCCTCAAGGCCCGGGAGGGCATCATTGCGGGAGTGACGCTCAACGAGGCCTGTTCCGCCGGATGCGGGGCCTTTCTGGAAACCTTCGCCCGCAGCCTCAATCTGGATATGGAAGCCTTTGTGCGGACGGCCCTGTTTGCCCGGCACCCCGTGGATCTGGGTTCGCGCTGCACGGTCTTCATGAATTCCAAGGTCAAGCAGGCTCAGAAGGAAGGTGCGGCGATAGGGGATATCGCCGCGGGGCTGTGCTATGCCGTGGCCCGCAACGCCCTGTACAAGGTTCTGCGCCTGCGGACCCCGGACGAGCTGGGGGATCGCGTGCTGGTGCAGGGCGGCTCTTTCCTGAATGACGCGCTGTTGCGGGTCATGGAGCGGCTGCTGGGGCGTTTTGTCTGCCGTCCCGACATCGCGGGCCTGATGGGAGCCTATGGCGCGGCCCTGCTTGCCGTGCAGCGGACTCCGGACGGTGCGGCTCCCGCCTCCCTGACGGCGGAGGGGCTGCGCTCGCTGGGCCTCGCCACGGATACGCATCGCTGCAAGGGGTGCGGCAACCATTGCCTGCTGACCGTCAACCGTTTTTCCAACGGCAGGCGGCTTGTTTCCGGCAACCGCTGCGAACGGGGAGCGTCCGGGAACGGCGCGGCGGTTCCGGCACAGCCCAACCTGTACGCCTGGAAGAACCGCCGCGTTTTCGCCTATGAGCCGCTCCCGCAGGACAGCGCGCCGCGAGGGCGCATCGGCCTGCCCCGGGTGCTCAACATGTACGAGCACTACCCGTACTGGTTTACCCTGTTCACCGAGCTGGGCTACCGGGTGGAGCTGTCGCCGCCTTCCGGCAAGGCCCTTTTCGACCTCGGGCTGTCCTCGATGCCTTCCCAGACGGTCTGTTATCCCGCCAAGCTCGCGCACGGGCACGTCGCCGCGCTGATGCGGGCCGGACTCCGCCGGATTTTCTTCCCCTGCCTGCCCCGCATCCACCGGGAATCCGCATCCGCCGCCGGGGACTTCAACTGCCCGGTCGTGGCGGGATACCCCGAGGTGGTCAGGCTCAATACGGATGAGCTGCTGGAGCGCGACTGCACCCTGTACACGCCGTTTGTTTCGCTGGAGCACCCGGAAACCATTGTGGAGACGCTGCACGAGCTGTTCGGCATTCCCGTGCGGGAGCTTCGCGCGGCCTGTGCGGTTGCGGAGCGTGAGCAGGAAGCCTACCGCGCCGAGCTTCGGGCGGAAGGCGAGCGGATTCTTGCCGGGCTGGAGCGCACCGGGGGGCTGGGCATTGTCCTTGCCGGGCGTCCCTACCATACCGACCCGGAAATCAATCACGGCCTGCCGGAGCTGATCGCCTCGCTCGGGGCCGCCGTTCTCAGCGAGGACAGCGTGGCCCATCTCGGACACCTTGCCGAGCCGCTCCGGGTGGTGGATCAGTGGACCTGCCATTCCCGGCTGTACCGGGCCGCGGCGTTGGCGTGTTCCCGTCCGAATCTGGAGCTGGTGCAGCTTACGTCCTTCGGCTGCGGGCTGGACGCGATCACGGCGGATCAGGTGGCGGAACTGCTGGCCCGCGCCGGAAAGCTGCATACGCTTATCAAGATTGACGAGGGAGCCTCGCTCGGTGCGGCCCGGATCCGAATCCGCTCCCTGCTCGCCGCCGTGGAGGAACGCCGCGGCAGAAGGCCCGTGCCGTCGGCCCCGCCTGCGCCGCCGCCCGTGTTCACGCCCGCGATGCGCCGGACGCACACCATCCTTGCTCCCCAGATGTCACCGCTGCATTTCGGTATCGTCGGGCCTGCCCTTGCCGGAGCGGGGTACCATTTGGAAGTCTTGCCCACCGTCAGCCGCAAGGCCATCGAAACCGGGCTGAATCTGGTGCACAACGATGCCTGCTACCCCGCCCTTGTGGTCATCGGCCAGCTTGTCGAAGCGTTGCGGAGCGGACAGTGTGATCCCCGGCGCACGGCTCTGCTGTTGGCCCAGACATGCGGGCCGTGCCGGGCGACGAACTACCCCGCGCTGCTTCGCAAGGCGTTGTGCGAGGCGGGCTTTGCCGATGTCCCCGTCCTGACCCTGAGCGGCGGCTCCCTGAACCGGCAGCCGGGGTTTTGCCTGACGGCAGGACTCCTGCACCGGCTGGTGCTCGGCTGTCTGTACGGCGACCTGCTCCAGCGGGTTTCGCTGTCATGCCGGACCTACGAGCGGCGGGCGGGGGATACCGACGAACTTCTGGAACGCTGGCTGCACCGGGCGCGTTCCGGGGCGGCGCGGGCGGATGACGGGCTGTTCCGGGCACACGCCGAAGACATCGTGCGGGATTTTTCGGCTCTGGATGTGGAGCGCGCGCCCCGGCCCCGTGTGGGGATCGTGGGCGAGATCCTGCTCAAGTACCACCCCGACGCCAACAACCATGTGGTGCGGCATATCATGGAGGAGGGCGGGGAGCCTGTCCTTACCGATATGATGGATTTCTTTCTGTATTGCCTGTCTGATCCCGTGTACCTTTGGAAGAGGAAGATGGGCGGCGGTGCGCTTGCCGCCTTCGGCAACTGGACGCTTGGGCGGCGTATCGAATCCTTGCGCGGCTCCATGCGCCGGGCGTTGGCGGGAACCGGCTTTCTGCCGGTTGCGCGGATTGCGGAGCTGGCCCGCAGCGTGCGCGGCATCGTGTCGCTCGGGCACCAGGCCGGGGAAGGCTGGCTGCTTACGGCGGAGATGCTGGAGCTGATCGATCAGGGCGTGAAGAACGTGCTGTGTTTGCAGCCGTTCGGCTGTCTGCCCAACCACATCACCGGCAAGGGTGTCCTGAAGGAACTGAAGCGCATCCGGCCCCATGCCAACCTCATGGCGGTGGATTACGATCCGGGCAGCAGCGAGGCCAACCAGCTGAACCGGATCAAGCTGTTCATGTCCGTAGCCCACAGTGCCGTGGAGCAGGAGCGGGCCGTGGCCTCTGCGGTCGGGCCGGACGTTTCTCTGGTTCAGATCGCCGGACGCCTCCGCGATACCCTGAAGGGCAAGCTCCCTCTTGGCGGCAGCGGCGAAGGCAGCGAGGAAGCCACGAATCCCGCCTAGGTGTATGTGTGGGGAGGGGAGGGAGGCCGGGCTGCCGCCCGGGCCCGCCCGGGGGGAATGATTCCCCCCGGACCCCCTCGTAACGAGGTTGTCATGGCGTTTGCGAGGCAGCCCGCTGGCAGGCTCCCTCGTAAAAAGAGGGGCAGGATCATGTTTTTCAAGCGGGATCGGGGAAAGGCAGTCCGTGCGCTCCGGACGGGAGGGCGCACTGCGCCCCGGCGCACACGCCCAAAAAAAGACGGGACATCCGCGAGAGGCTCGTTCGCGGATGCCCGTCCTTTTCAGAATGCGGATCGTCAGGAACCCGCATTCTTTTTTTCTTTTTATGCCTTTTTGGGCTGAAAGAGGAGTTGAGAAGGGCAGAAAATATTATATTCTTTAACTTCAATGGATTACTGATTGTTTGTCTGAACAGGCAAAGCATCTGGAGGCAAGGCGGTCTTGTGAAATCCGTTCAATTCGCGTAAGGGTGCAGACGGCGTATGATTTTCAGGTTCGGAGGCACTCGACGAAACAGGCGGGCCGCAATCTTTTGAGGCGGACGCGCGTTTCGATTCCGAAGTGCAGGAGAACCACCCTCCCTCTCAACCGCGATGTGAGCAACCATGAGCACTGAAAACATCATTTCGGCGCGGCGCGACATGGCTGTCCAGCAATGGACCGATGCCGTGTTTGCAACGTATCCCTTTGAAACCTCCGGTTTCATTCGGACGAAAAGCGATCAGTTTGCCAACCCTGTCGGACACGCTACCCGTGTAGCCGGGGCTGCCATCTATGACGCGATCACCGGACAGGATGTTGACATGGATAAGGTACACGCTGCCGTGGCGGATCTGATCCGTGTCCGCGCCGTGCAGGACATCAAGCCGGAACTGGCTCTTGGTGTGCTTTATCTGTACAAGAAGGTGCTTCGTGGGCTGCTCCTCCCGGACATGCTGGCGGCAGGCCGTTTTCAGGAATTCCTCGACATGCTGGATCGCCTGGATTCGCTTTGCCTTCTCGCCTTCAACATGTACCTTGCGGACAGGGAGAAGATTTACGCCGAACGTGTGGCCCAGCAGCGCAGGGAGGGATCGCAGATCAAGCGTTGGGCGGCCAGACATGGCCTGGTGGAAAATCAGGACGAGGAGTAGTTTCCGTCGCCTGTTTCCGTGTTTCACCTTTTATTGTGGTTACGGATTTGCATATGTCAAACTTTAAGCCTGGAGTGAGGTAGGGAATGATAGTTTCACTCGTGGCAGTCCTGCTCATCGGAGCCATCGCCTGGTCGGGGGCGGCCGCCGGATTCCAGTCTCTGCTGGGTGTGGCACTGCCTCTTTTGGCCGCGGCTGTCTTCATCTGCGGGATCATCTGGCGCATCACCTGCTGGGCAAAATCGCCCGTGCCCTTTGCCATCCCGACGACGGGTGGCCAGGAGCGTTCCCTGGACTGGATCAAGCCGAACCGCCTCGACACGCCGATGAGCGATGCCGCGGTGTTCGGACGCATGGTTCTCGAAGTCCTGACGTTCCGGTCGCTGTTCCGCAACACGTCCGCAGAGGTCAGCTCTGTGGGCCCGCGCGTCACCTATTTCTCGTCCAAGTGGTTGTGGGTGTTCGCTCTGACGTTCCACTACTGCTTCCTGGTCATCTTCATCCGCCACTTCCGGTTCTTCATTGAACCCGTGCCGGTGTGCCTGACCTGGCTGGAATTTCTTGACGGCATCATGCAGGTCGGCGTACCGCGCCTGTTCATGACCGACGCACTCATCGTCGTGGCCGTCCTGTTCCTGTTCGGACGCCGCCTCGTCAACCAGAAAGTGCGTTACATCTCGCTGGCAAACGACTATTTCCCGCTGTTCCTCATCATGGGCATCGTCGGAACCGGCATCTGCATGCGCTATTTCGACAAGGTCGACGTGGCCCAGGCCAAGGTGTTCATCATGGGCATCCTGACCTTCACGCCGCAGTCCGCCGAGGGCCTGAACCCGCTGTTCTTCACGCACATCGTGCTTGTCAGCGTGCTGCTCATCTACTTCCCCTTCAGCAAGCTCATGCACATGGGCGGCATTTTCATGTCCCCCACCCGCAATATGCGCTGCAACACGCGTGAAGTCCGCCACGTCAATCCGTGGAACAATCCGAAGGCTCCCTTCCGTACCTACATGGAATACGAAGATGACTTCCGCGATCTGATGGCTGAGGCTGGCCTGCCCCTGGAAAAGCAGCCCGAAGATGTTGAACCCGCCGCCTCGGCCCCGTCCAAGTAAGGAGTTTCCATAATGGCCAAAATGCCAAAACCGGAAGAGATGATTGCCTCCCGCACGGGTTTTCCCGACAAGAGCTGGATGGACATCAAGCCCGAGATCAAGGCCGGAATGTATGCCTACCCCGCGAAGGTGGACATCATGGAAGGCCTCCACATGCCTCACCCGCATGCCTGGCAGCCCGAAGAAGAAGACTGGCATCTGCCTGAAAACTGGGAAGAAATCATCTATAATGGCCTGAAGGAACGCCTTGCGAAGCACCGTTCCCTCAAGGTCTTCATGGATACCTGCGTGCGTTGCGGTGCCTGTGCCGACAAGTGCCACTTCTTCCTCGGAACCGGCGATCCCAAGAACATGCCCGTGCTGCGTGCGGAACTGCTCCGTTCCGTGTACCGCCGGGACTTCACCACCGCCGGACGTCTCCTCGGCAAGGTTGCGGGTGCCCGCAAGCTGACCACGGACGTCATCAAGGAATGGTTCGTCTACTTCTACCAGTGCACCGAATGCCGCCGCTGTTCGCTCTTCTGCCCCTACGGCATCGATACCGCCGAAATCACGGCTATCGTCCGCGAACTGCTGCACGAGCTTGGCCTCGGCATCAACTGGATCATGGAGCCGGTTTCCAACTGTAACCGCACCGGCAACCACCTCGGCATCCAGCCCCATGCCTTCAGGGAAATCGTTGAATTCCTCTGCGAAGATATCGAAACCATCACCGGTATCCATATCGATCCGCCGTTCAACGAAAAGGGCCATGAAATCCTGTTCATCACGCCTTCCGGCGACGTGTTCGCGGAACCCGGCATCTACACCTTCATGGGCTACCTGATGCTGTTCCACGAACTGGGCCTGGACTACACCCTGTCCACCTACGCCTCCGAAGGCGGCAACTTCGGCTCCTTCGTGTCCTTCGACATGGCCAAGAAGCTGAACGCCAAGATGTACGAGGAAGCCAGACGCCTTGGTTCCAAATGGATCCTCGGCGGCGAATGCGGCCACATGTGGCGCGTCATCAACCAGTACATGGCGACCTACAACGGCCCCGCGCCCGAAGGCATGATGGACGTGCCCACCTCGCCCATCACCGGCACGCGCTTTGAAAACGCCCGCGCCACCAAGATGGTGCATATCGCCGAGTTCACGGCCGACCTGATTCACCACAACAAGCTGAATCTCCGTCCCGAACGCAACAGCGGTATCATCACCACCTTCCACGACTCCTGTAACCCGGCCCGCGCCATGGGCATGCTCGAAGAGCCTCGCGCCATCCTGCGCGCCGTCTGCCCCGAGTTCGTGGAAATGCCGCCTCACACCATCCGTGAGGAAACCTTCTGCTGCGGTTCCGGTTCCGGCCTCAATACCGAGGAAATCATGGAACTGCGCCTGCGCGCCGGTTTCCCGCGCGGCAACGCCCTGCGCTATGTCCAGGAGAAGAACAACGTCAACTGGATGTCCTGCGTCTGCGCCATCGACCGCGCCACGCTGCCGCCCCTTGCCAACTACTGGGCACCCGGCGTCACCGTCAGCGGCGTGCACGAACTGGTCGCCAACGCACTGGTCATGAAGGGCGAACAGCCCCGTACCATGAACCTGCGTCAGGAAGACCTCGAATGCCCCGACCCCGAAGAGGAAGTGGCTGCCGATGCCCCCGCTTCTGCCGAGGAGGACAACTAAACCATGTATAACGCAAAATACATCATCCCCGGCATCCTGATTGCCGTGGTGGCGTTCACCTCGCCTTTCTGGCTGAACCTCGGCGGCAAGACCTACGTCTACCCCGAAGTCACCCTTCCCACCGGCGAAGGCAAGGACAAGTGCATCGAATCCAAGGAATGGATGCGCGCCGAACACATGGCCCTGCTGAACACCTGGCGTGATGAAGCCATCCGCGAAGGCAAGCGCGAATACGTCGCTACCGACGGCCGCAAGTGGGTCATCAGCCTTCAGGATACCTGCATGGCCTGCCATACGAACAAGGCCGAGTTCTGCGACAAGTGCCATACCAGCAACAACGTAGCCGATCCGTACTGCTGGACCTGCCATGTCGCGCCGAGGGGGAACAAGTAATGAAAAGCAGAAGAGACTTTCTGAAGATAGCCGGTCTCTCCGCCTTCGCGCTGGGTACGGCTTCTGCCCTGACCCTCGCCGCCGGGGGCAAGGCTGGTGCTGTTCCGGCCGGCACGACGCCTGTCAAGGGCAGCTTCACCAACGAACCCAATGCCCTGCACGCCAAACGCTGGGCCATGGTCATTGATACCCGGAAGTTCAACAAGCCTGAAGACTTCCAGCGCGTTATCGATGCCTGCCACAAGGCGCACAACGTGCCGGACATCCCGGGCAACCAGGACATCAAGTGGCTCTGGACGGACAAGTATCTGCATGTCTTCCCGGACGACACCAACGAGTTCCTGCCTGCCAAGTTCCTGCACGGCGACTTCCTGCTGCTGTGCAACCATTGCGAAAACCCGCCCTGCGTGCGCGTGTGTCCTACCGGTGCCACCTTCAAGCGTGAAGACGGCATCGTGGTCATGGACCCCCACCGCTGCATCGGCTGCCGTTTCTGCATGGCCGGCTGCCCCTTCGGTGCCCGTAGCTTCAACTTCCGCGATCCGCAGCCCTACGTGAAGGACGTGAACCCCGAGTTCCCCATGCGTACCCGCGGCGTGGTCGAAAAGTGTACGTTCTGCACCGAACGCCTGGCTCAGGGCAAGCTTCCCGCCTGCGTTGAAGCCTCGGAAGGCGCCATGGTCTTCGGCGACCTGAACGATCCCGGCTCTCCGGTCCGTCAGGCTCTGTCCCAGAACTTCGCCATCCGCCGCAAGCCCTCTCTGGGCACCCAGCCCGGCGTGTACTACATCATCTAGGAGGCCGCCATGCTCGAACTGATTCTCAAAGGCCGGCCGCGTTTCTACCTGTGGCTCTGCTTCCTGGGCGCGATCTTCGGCCTCGGCTTCATCGTGTACCTGTTCCAGGCGAACATCGGCCTTGCCATCACCGGCATGAGCCGTGACGTGTCCTGGGGCCTGTATATCGCCCAGTTCACCTACTTCGTCGGCGTCGCCGCCGGCGCGGTGATGCTGGTCCTGCCCGCCTACTTCCACCACTATGAGAAGTTCAAGCGGATCATCATCTTCGGCGAATTCATGGCCGTTGGCGCGGTGATCATGTGCATGCTCTTCATCGTGGTCGACCTCGGGCAGCCGCAGCGCGCGCTCAACGTGATGCTGCACCCCACGCCGAACTCCGTGATGTTCTGGGACATGCTGGTGCTTTGCGGCTACCTCGTGCTCAACATCGTCATCGGCTGGGTGACTCTTGAAGCCGCCCGCAACGACGTGAAGCCGCCCCAGTGGATCAAGGTTCTGATCTACATCTCGATCATCTGGGCCTTCTCCATCCATACCGTCACCGGTTTCTTGTACGCTGGCATCCCCGGCCGCCACTACTGGCTTACCGCCATCATGGCCGCCCGCTTCCTTGCCTCCGCGTTCTGCTCCGGCCCGGCCATCCTGCTGCTGCTGCTCCTTGCCGTGCGCCGCTTCACCGGCTTCGAACCCGGCCGCGACGCCATGAAGACGCTGACCACCATCATCACCTATGCGATGTGCACCAACGTCTTCTTCTACCTGCTGGAAGTCTTTACGGCCTTCTACAGCGGCATCCCCGGACACCAGCACTCCATCCTGTACCTCTTTGTCGGTCATGATGGTCATATGGCGTGGATCAACAGCTGGATGTGGACCGCCGTGGTCTTCGCCGTGCTGTCCCTGCTCCTGCTGATTCCCCCGGCACTGCGCTACAATGAGAAGATCCTGCCCTGGGCCCTCATCATGCTGGTGATCGCTTCCTGGATCGACAAGAGCCTCGGCCTGCTCGTCGGCGGTTTCGTGCCCAACATGTTCGAAACCGTGACCGAGTACACCCCGACCATTCCTGAAATCCTTATCGCGCTCGGCGTGTACGGGCTTGGCGGCATCATCGTCTCCGTGCTCTGGAAGATCGCCATTGACGTGAAGAAGGAAAACGGAACGTTCGAACTGAAGAATAACTAGAACATCCCCGTGGGATGAGGGGAAAGGCCACTTCTGAAAAGGAGTGGGTTCCCCCTCACCGGACGCAGGCCCCTCATCCGTCCCAATGCCTTCGGGGGTTGGGATGTGATGAGGGGTTGCCGTTTTCTGTCCCTGTGTGCCCTCCGGCGCATGGGGACATTCCGTTTTTCAGGCAGGGGAGCCTTGCCAAGCCCGGCGGCCTTTGTCATGGTGCACACGTCGTTTCAGAACAGCCATACGAAGCCATCGGCTTCTTTTTCAGGGGATTTCGATGAATTTTACCTTTCAGCGCAATCCCGCACGGCTCCTTGGGCTGTGCGGCGTGCCATCGGTTCAGGATCGCCGGCAGGAAGCTCTTTTTATGGCGAAGGCGAGGGAGCTTGATGCTGCCTCCCTGCGCCCGCTGGTGCTGGTTGCGGGCGGTTTTCTCGATCAGGTTCTTGGGAACAGCTATGCCGTCGCTGCCCGCTATCCCGCGGATCTGCGCGAGCAGCACGACATCTGGTTCCGTGAGCATTACGAGAGCCGCAAGATGCGGGAAATCGTGAATCTCTATGCCTCCAGAGGGCATTCCGTGACGCTTGTCGGGCACAGCTGGGGCGGGGACGCCGTGGTCAATCTGGTGGCCCGCAGGCTGGACGCGCCCATCGATCTGCTCATCAGCATCGATCCTGTCTCACGCAAGGGCGCGCCCCGCAGAAAGCTTCCCAACGTGGCGCACTGGCTGAACATCCACATCGACTACGGCAAGAGCACATGGCTGGACATCCCCAATATGGTGGCCCGTATCGGCGGGCCGTGGGAAGAGGCCGCCCAGGCTGACGCCAATATTTCCTGCCCTCCCGACATGACCCACGCATGGGCATGGGGAATGTTTGAAAAATACGGGCTTCCCGTCCTGCGGGAACGCGCCGGAGCGTGGCTCTAGGGCCGTCCGGCACCTGCGTTCAGTTCCCATTCCAAAAGACGGCGATCTCGCCCTCTTCCCCGGTCACCCGCAGGGGAATGCCCAGCCGGGCCAGCTCTTCCCGGATGCTCCGTGAAGGCAGGCGGTAGCCGTTGCAGGCTCCTGCGCTGGCGATGGCGATGCGGGGCGATACGGCTTCGAACAGGCCCGGGAGCCTGTTTTTTGCCGAGCCGTGGTGCGGCAGGACGAGCACCTCTGCGGAGAGGGCCGCGCCGCTTTGCAGCAGTGCGCGCAGACAGGCTTTTTCCGCATCTCCGGGAAGCAGGGCGAGGCCCCGCCCGTTCAGGGTGAGCCGGAGGACAAGCCCGTTGTTCCCTGAGGGGGTTACGCCCGGCTGCGGAGCCAAAACCTCCAGTTCCAGCCCCTCGGCCAGAGGGATGCTGTGTCCGGCATGGAGCGTTTGCCGGGGGATTCCCCGCTCGGCAAGGATGCCTGTAAACGCTTCGGCAAGCGGGCGGGCGGGGCCGGAGGGCGCGTCGATGCCTTCGAGAGGGGCCGTGTACACCTTTCCCACAGCGTATTGTTGGGCAATGTAGAGCAGGCCCTTCAGGTGATCGCGGTCAGGATGGCTCAGAAAGAGAGCTTCCAGCCGGGGCGGGCTGTTCGCCGTCAGGATCGGGGAAAGGATATCCCGCCCGGTGTCGAAACGCCGGGATGCAAGCCCTCCGCCATCTATGAGGGCCTTGCCGCCGTGGGACCACTCGACAAGGACGGCCTGTCCTTGCCCGACATCCAGTACCCGGAGGGCGATGCGCGGGGAAAAGTAGCCGTGCGCCCAGAGGAGCGGCCCGGCGAGGAGGAAGATCCCTCCCGCCGCAAAGAGCCGGAAGGACGCGGCGGGGAAGGCGGGCCTGTTCAGGCGCAGGGCCATCCCGGCGGCAATGGCCCCGAGGCCGGGAAGGAAGCTCCAGTGCGGGCGCAGCATGACGAAGGTATCCATCCCCAGATGCATCTGGAGCCAGCGCAGGGCCTCCAGCAGCCAGCCGCAGGGCAGGGCGGCAAGCTGGAGTGCAAGGGAGGCCGCCGCCTCAGATCCCGGAACGGCAAACAGCAGCCCAAGGAAGGACAGCGGCAGCACGAAGGCCCCGAGAACGGGCAGCCAGAGCAGGTTCAGGGGGAACCACAGGGTCGAGCGTCCGAAAGCGTCGAGAACGATGGGCAGGGTGGCGAGCTGCGCGGCGGCGGAACAGCCGAACGTCAGCCAGAGGAGCCTGAGGGCACGGCTTGCCGCCATATGGAGAGCAGGCTTTTCCCCCGTAAGGACGTGCAGCGGTGAAACAGAGAACGGGCCGGCTTGCCAGACGGCCCGGAACCACGGCAGGGCAAGGGCGATGCCCGCCACCGCCGCAAAGGAAAGCTGCGCCCCCAGATCGTACAGGCACAGCGGATCGGCCAGCAGCATGCACAGCAGGGCCATCAGCAGGAAATCGATCAGGGAAAACGGCGCAACCAGGCGTCCCACCCGTGCAGGAAGAAGATCCGGCACACAGCGCAGCAGGCAGGCGGCCGCAAGCATCAGGGTGGCTCTGAGCAGCGAGGGCGGCGCATCCCCCAGCCAGAGGTAGCCCGCCGCCAGCGGAAGGCTCAGTATCCCCATCAGGCTGTGGGCCGGAACGCGCAGAAATACCCCCGGAGCCGCGAAGCCGAGCAGCATGGTCAGAGCCAGCGCGCCCAGTCCGGCTACGGCAAGGTGCTGTCCCGAGAGCGCAAGGCTGTGCGCCAGCCCCGCGGCGTTGATGCGTTCCAGATCGGCGGTATGCAGGCCGGAGCGATCTCCGAAGAGCAGGGCGGGGATCACGGCCCTTCCCCCTTCCGCACCGGAAAGCAAGGGCCATTCCTGATTTTTCAGGGCCTGTTCCACGCGCAGGCGCAGCCGCTCCCGAAGCGCGGAACCGAAGGCCGGTTTCCCGGCAGCGACCAGCCCGGCCTCGTCTCCTTTTGTCCACGCCTGAAAGAAAACGCCTTGTCGATGCCAGTAGTCTTCGATATTCCCGGCTCCCCGATTGCGGAAGCCGCGGACAGGCCGGATGTGCAGCTTTCCGGAGAGCCGCTGTCCCGGCAGCGGGCGGGGTGCGTCCGTGCTGTCCTGCCATGTCAGGGCCAGCTTGCCCGGCAAAGGCTCCCCCTGTTCCGGTGCGACGTTTTCCAGAAGGATCTGAAGCCTGCGATCCGGCAGGCCGCGAACCTTGATGACGGTTCCCGTGACGGGTACGGCGCGTCGAGCGGCAAGGCTTTGCTCCAGCCAGACGGGGAACCGCCGGGGAACCTCCGGTTCTGCCTTGATGCCCATATGCCAGCCGGCCCCCACGCACATGAGCGCGAGCAGGCAGGAGAGCGGGCGGCGCATCCGGCTGTCCACCCAGACGATGAGCAGCAAAAACGCCGCTGCCGGAACCCAGAACCGGGCCGCGAGGATGCCCGCCGCAAACAGCAGCAGGCAGACCTCCCAAAAGAGCAGTGGCTGGAGCGGGGGGCGGGACAGGGGCTGTTTCATGGGCAGACCGCTAGGCCCCGGAAGCGGCCTCTGGGGAGGGTTGCCGGGGCGTGTATGGTGAAGCCCGTGTTTTCGGGCTGTCGAACCCCCAGCCGGAAGGGGCGAGGCTGTCTTTTCCCTGATGCAGCAACCGGATGCCGGTTGCGCTCGTGTCGGGCGCCTTCTCCGGCGTCAGGGAGGCGAGGCGGGAGGGGAAGGCTGGTTTATCGAACGCGCCCTTGGGCAAGAAGGTTTTTCTTTGTCCAAGGGCGCGGGGAACAACGGAAAACAATGGGAAACAGCGAGGAGCAGGGAACGCCCGGAGCGGTTTCCCCGGTGTGCTCCGGCTATTTGCCCAGAGCCGCGGCAACGGCTTCGAGAGCCTGCGTCATGAGGTAGGGCTGGGCCTGCGTGCCCATGTGTCCGAGGCGGAAGACCTTGCCGTCCATCGGGCCGAAACTGCCCGTGCAGATCAGCCCATGACGGCGCAGCGTCTCCTTCCATTCGGGCCACGTCCGGCCTTCGGGGAGCAGGGCGGCGGTAACGGTGGGCGCGTTGACGGCGTCGGATGTTGTCCAGAGCCGGATGCCCAGCTCGGCCAGACCCGCCCGGCACTGGGCGGCAACGGACTCGTGGCGGGCAAAGACGGCGTCCATGCCTTCCTTGAAGAACGCCTGCGCCCCGGCGTACAGCGCGGCGACGCCGTGCCAGTTGGGGGTATAGGGGCAGCGGCCGTCCTTGCGGACGCTGCGGAAAGGCAGGATAGCGTCGTAGCCCTGATACTTCACTTCCGCCATGCGTTCCCATGCGGCCTCGCTGACGCCCACCATGCTCATGCTCGGGGGGCAGCTCAGGCATTTCTGGGAGCCGCCGAGCATGAGGTCGACGTTCCATTCGTCCATGTGCACCGGCGCACCGCCAAGGCCCGCCACCGTATCCACATAGAACAGCGGCACGCCGAGATCCTTCTTGAGCTTGCCGAGAGCGGCGATGGGGTTCAGGGTGCCGGAGGGGGTTTCGCAATGCACGGCGGTCAGCATGACCGGCTTCACGCGGCGGATGGCTTCCTCGATGGCTGCGAGATCGCTTTCCCGGATGCTGCAATCGTAGGGCAGGGACACCTTTTCCACGATGCAGCCGAAGGATTCCGCCATTTCCCCGATGCCGTCCCCAAAGACGCCGGTTCCGACGCTGACGACATGGTCGCCGGGCTTGAGGCAGCTTTTCAGCGCGCCCCAGAGGGCAAGCATCCCTTCGCCGGTCATCAGGACGACGTCGTCTTTCGTCCCCATGAGCTTGCCGATGCTGCGGCTGGTGGCGTCATAGAGACACAGGAAATCGGATTCGACCTGACCGGAACCGTAATCCCTGCCGAGTACGGCGATAACGTCCTCATGCAGGGCAACCGGGCCGGGAACCATGGGAATGGGTGCGTAACTCATACATTTTTCCTTTGTGTTGAAGAAGTGTCGACGCTGTCCGGGACGGCTACGTTTTCAAGGTCGACCAGCCGGACGTCGCTGTCGGTAATGCTCATGTTGAGGAAGAGGCTGCCCGTATGCGTAAAGCGGTGCGGGTCGTCGGTGATGAAAAAGCGGATGTGCCCCTTGCGGTCGGCCTGCGGGTTGACCAGCCCCCTGTCGGCGAGGCGTTTCCCCACGACGTCGGCAGTGGTGGCGGCGGAGTCCACGATGGTGACGGCGGGGCCGACCACCTTGCGGATGGACGGCGCAAGCATCGGATAATGCGTGCAGCCAAGGACAAGGCAGTCCGGTGCGGGCGCGCTCTGGAACAGTGGATCAAGGTAGCGGGCCACGACGCCCTCCACGATGGGACCGTCGAACCACCCCTCTTCCGCAAAGGGAACGAACAGCGGACAGGCGAGGCTGCGGACCTGCGCGTCCGGCCGACGGCGGAGAATGGCCTCGGCGTAGGCTCCGCTGCGGATGGTGGACTCGGTGGCGATGACCGCGATGTCGCCGGAGGGCGAGGCCTCGCACGCGGCCCGCGAACCCGGCTCCACCACGCCGATGATGGGCATGTCGGGCCATGTCTCGCGCAGTACGGGCAGTGCGGCGGCGGTGGCGGTGTTGCAGGCGATGACAAGGAGCTTGATGTTCAGCCCGATGAGCTTGGCGGCGGCCTGAAGCGAATAGCGGATGATGGTTTTCTGGCTCTTGGCCCCGTAGGGCACACGGGCCGTATCTCCCAGAAAAAGATAATCTTCCCCGGGCATCCGGCGGCGCATGGCGTCAAGCACGGTCAGGCCGCCTACGCCAGAGTCGAACAGGCCGATGGGAAGCCGCGCCGTTTCTCCGGCGGGCTGGCTATGTTCCGCGGTCATTGCATGTATCCTTTTTCGTCCGTATGGCGGGCAGGGCTTTGCCTCAGTCGCCGCATCGATCCATAAGCCGGCATTTGCAGGAGACCACGGGGGCGAACAGGCTTCCGAGGATACGCTCCAGCAGGATGCCCTCCCGTGAGGGAAGCCCCTGCCCGAACGTGGCCCGAATGCCCAGCGTAACGAACTGCACCGCCCGATCCAGCGCGATGGACAGGCTGTCTCCCTGAATGAGGCTGCCCGTAAGCACGCTGGCGAAGGTGTCTCCCGTGCCGGGATAGTGCGCCGGAATATAGGAACAATCAATACGCCAGAAGCGATCCTCATCCCGCTCGTAGGCGATGACCGAGGTGTTCTGGCCGGGATCGATGCCGTTTTCCAGCAGCGGAACGCTGGTGGCGACAACGGTTTTCGGCCCCATCGCGGAGAGGCGGCGCAGCTGCGCCTGCGTTTCTTCGGGGGTGAGCCGGGGCCTGAACGGTTCGTCGAGGAGGAGGGAAACTTCGGTGATATTCGGGGTGACGATATCCGCGCAGGCGATCAGGCCGCGCATTTTTTGCACCATCTCCGGGGTCATGGTCGGGTCGAGCACCCCATTGTCCCCCAGCACCGGATCAATCACCGCCAGCCCGCCGGGGGCCAGACAGTTGCGGATGCACCGGGCTACGGAATCCATCTGCTCCGGCGAGGCCATGAACCCCGAATAGACCCCGTCAAAACGCAGTCCGAGGCGTTCCCAGTGATCGAGGATGCCGCCCAGCTCGGGGGTGAGATCGCAAAGCGTATACTCTGTAAATTCAACGGTATGCGTAGACAGCACCGCCGTAGGCATGGGGCAGACCTGAATGCCCATGCAGGACAGGATCGGGATCGCGACCGTCAGGGATGTGCGGCCAAAGCCCGACAGGTCATGGATGGCTGCGACTCGGGGAACAGGGTTACGCATGGCAAGCCTCGAAAGGTTAGGACTTGAGAGGGGAGAGAACGGGGGAGGGAGAACGGCCCGGCGGGCGGCCCCTTTCCCCGAACCCCCACCCTTCCCAAGGCGTTAGAGCTTTTGGGGCGGGGGCGTGCCGACATCTTTGCAAAGAGGCGATTTTCCCATAGCACGAGCGGCAAATCAAGCTTCGGGAACGCTTTTCGTCAGGAAAAGACGCTCCCCTTTCTCCAAAAAACATCCCCTCACGCCGCCGGAAGGGGCGATTGGGGACGATAACCGTAAAGTCTCTGGAAGGGGGGCCTGGAGAGGGGAAAGCCTGGCGGGGGTAAGCCTTCGCCAGCGTTTCCCCCTCCCGAACGTGGCGTTCCCTACACCATCTCCACAGCCTTCTTCAGCGCGGCAACCTCGGCGGGGGTCAGCTCCCGAACCTCGCCGGGACGCATGACGCCGATCCTGAGCGGACCCTGGGCCACGCGGACAAGACGGAGGATCGTGAGCCGCATGTCCCGGCACATCCGCCGGATCTGGCGGTTCAGGCCCTGATGCAGCGTCATTTCCAGCAGCGTACCCTGCTGTCCCGCAGGCTTGTCGGCGGTCTTGGACAGGCCGGACAGATCGTGCGTCCGCCCCGGAATGACCCGGATTTCCACGGGGGCGAGCTTTTCGCCTTCGGCAAGGGTCATGCCCCGGCGCATGGTTTCAAGGGCCCGTTCGCTCACATTGCCCCGGACAAGCACCCGGTAGACGCGCGGCATGTGATGGCGGGGGTGCACCACGCGGTTGGTCAGTTCGCCGTCGTCGGTGAGCAGAACCAGCCCCTCGGAAAAGAAGTCCAGACGCCCGGCGGGGTAGAGCCTGCGGTGTTTCCATTGTGCCGGAACAAGATCCAGAACCGTGGTCCGGCCTTCGGGATCGTAGGCCGTGCTCACCACGCGGACAGGCTTGTTGAGCAGCAGATAACAGGGCGTCTGCGTTTCGGCGGCAACAGGCTTGCCGTCCACTTCCAGCCTGTCGGTGCCGGGAGCGACCTGAAGGCCGGGCGAGGTGACCGTTTCGCCGTTGACCCGGACTCTTCCGGCGGCTACCAGCTCGTCGGCGCGGCGGCGGGAACAGACGCCCGCGTCCGCCAACGCCTTGTTGATTCGTATTGTTTTTTCCATGATACTCCTGAGGGCGCGCCCGTGTGCGGAGGCGTATTTCTCCGCTGGCGCTTGCCGATAATGTGGGCTAGAGTGCCTTTTCGTCAAGGAATATACGAATGAGCAAAAAGAAAGCATCGCGTGAGGAACGCGCGGAACGCCGCAGGAAAGAATTGCGGCTGGCCCTGCGCGTGTTTCGGTATTTTCTCCCCTACAAATGGACGATGGTTGTCGCGCTGCTGGCTTCCGGCGTCGTGTCGGCCACCACGGCCGGTACGGCGTGGCTGATCAAGCCCGCGCTGGACGACATTTTCATCCGGCAGGACGCCAACGCCCTGATGTATGTGCCGCTGGCCTTCATTGGGCTGACGGCCCTGAAGGGGCTTGGACGCTATGTGCAGAACTGGTGCATGCATTTCAGCGCGCTGCGCGTGCTCGAAACCATGCGGCAGGAGCTGTTCGGCAAAATCATTTCCCTCCCCCTGCACTTTTACGAAGAGGCGCAGGTGGGGGCACTCATGTCGCGGGTCATCAACGACGTGGGCATGATCCGCCAGAGTCTCCCGGCCTTCATCCAGATCATCCGGCAGGTGATCACCATGCTCAGCCTGCTGTATGTCGTCTTCGAGCAGAATTTCGAGCTGGCCTGCTGGGCTGTGCTGGTGCTGCCCATCGCCGGATTCCCGCTCGCGCTGTTCAGCAAGGCCCTGCGCCGCTACGGGCGCAAGAACGCCGAAGTCAACGCCAGCATTTCGAGCATGCTGCAGGAGCTGCTCAGCGGCATCCGGGTCATCAAGGCCTTTGCCACCGAAAAGCAGGAAACCGGACGCTTCAACGCCGAAAACGCCCGCATCATCAAGATCAACTTCCGGCAGTCCTGCGTTTCCGAGCTGTCCTCTCCGGTCATGGAGCTTATCGGCGCATTGGGCATCGGGCTGGTGATCTGGTACGGCGGGCGGGAAGTCATTCATGGCGACATGACCCCCGGCACGTTCTTCTCCTTTATCGGTGCGCTGGCCATGCTGTACACGCCCTTCAAGAGCCTGAACGGCGCGAATATGAACGTCCAGAACGCCCTTGCCGGAGCCGAGCGGGTCTTCGCCATTCTTGACGATCCGAATCTGAAGACCGAGCAGGGCGGCACGTTGCCGCTGGAGGAACCTTTCCGGGAGCTGGCCTTCCGCAATGTGACCCTGCACTACAACGACGAGAGCACCCCCGCACTCCGCAACGTTTCCCTGACGGTCAGGGCGGGGGAACGCATTGCCTTTGTCGGGCCTTCCGGCGCGGGCAAGACCACGCTCGTGAACCTGATCCCCCGCTTCTACGACCCGCAGCACGGCGGGATTGAACTGAACGGCAGGCCCCTCACGGCCTATTCGCTGGCGTCCCTGCGCCGCTCCGTGTCGATGGTTTCGCAGGACGCCTTCCTGTTCGATACGACCATTGCGGAAAACATCGCCTACGGGCGCGACATCGCGTCCGCGCCGGACATGGAGCGCGTGCGCTCCGCGGCACAGGCCGCCTACGCTGACGGTTTCATCGAAGAACTTCCCGAAGGCTACGACACGCCCATCGGAGAGCGCGGAGTCCGTCTTTCCGGCGGGCAGAAGCAGCGGCTGACCATTGCCCGCGCCCTGCTCAAGGATGCGCCCCTGCTCATTCTCGACGAGGCCACCAGCGCGCTCGATTCCGAATCCGAGCACATGGTCCAGAAGGCTCTCGACAACCTCATGCTGAACCGCACCAGCCTGATCATCGCGCATCGGCTGTCCACCATCCTCGAAGCCGACCGCATCGTCGTGATGGAAAACGGGCATATCGTGGATGTCGGGCGGCATGACGAGCTGCTCGGACGCTGCGCGCTGTATACGCGCCTTTACAACATGCAATTCCGCGCCAATGCGGATATCCCGGCGCATGAAGCCGCCGTGGCGGGGTCCTGATGTCCCAGTCTCGAAAATCGCTGCTCGGAGCGTTGTCCGCTCCGGTCTACCGGCTGTACCGCCTGTGGTGCGGGAGCCTCCGCTATACGGAAATCAACCGCGAGGCCATTGAAGCCACCACCAATCTGGGGCGGCCTGTGGTCCTTTCGCTGTGGCACGACGAGCTTTTTCCGCTGATTTACCTGAAGCGTCAGCTCAATATCATCGCGCTGGTCAGCCAGAGCGAGGACGGGGAGCTGCTTGCCGGAGTGCTGGAGCGTATGGGCCTTGAGACGGCCCGGGGGTCCAGCTCTCGAGGCGGGGTGAAGGCCCTGCTTGCCGCCGCCCGGCGGATGCGCGAGTCCGGCATTTGCGGCTGCGTGACCGTGGACGGCCCGCGCGGGCCGCGCCATGAGGTCAAGGAAGGGGCCGTGTTTCTCGCCGCCCGCGCCGATGCCCCCATTGTCCCCATCCGGCTGTTCATGGAGCGGCGGGTTCTGTTCAAAAGCTGGGATCGCTTCCAGCTGCCGCTGCCGTTCAGTCGCGTTTCGATGGTCTGTGGCGACGCCTACCGCGTCGAATGCGATCTCCGCGATGCCGAGGCCGTGGCCCGGGAATGCCGCCTCCTTGAGGAAAGGCTCTCTGCCCTCAAGGCTCCGGAGCTGCCTCCCACCCTGTTGCGGCGCGCGGGCAAAGCCTGTTCCGAGGCCTTGCATCGAGGTGCCCACGGCGCGGCGCGGCTGTTTGCCAAGACGGGATTTTCCGGCATCCGCCAGCTTGCCGGCGTGATGGGAGCCTTGGTCTGGGCCTGCCTTCCCAAACGCCGCCGCCTTGCCACGGAAAGCATCGCCAGCCATTTGCGGGTTTCCCCTGCCGCGGCGGAAAAGCTGGCTCGAGCCAGCTTCACCCAGAATTTCCATTCGTTTCTCGAGTCCGTGCAGTGCCCCGATTTCGGGCTGGAGCACCCGCTGCTGTATACCGATCGTCCCGATCTGCTGGAACGCCTGAAGCGCGAAGAGCGGCCTGCGGTTATCACGACGGGGCATCTCGGCGCGTGGGAGCTGCTGGCCAGCCTGCTGGGAGACGTGTCCGCCCGCCCGCGCCTGACCGTGGTGCGGACGTACAAGAACAAGACAATGGAGTATGTTTCCTCGCGCCTGCGCTCTTCCCGCGGCGCACAGATCATCGGACACCGCGAGGCGGCCTTCCCGGTGCTGCGCGTGCTCAGGAAAAACGGCTATGCGGCGTTTCTTGCGGATCACAACACCAGCCGGAGCGAGGCCTTCTTCTTGCCCTTCCTTGGCGAAGAGGCCGCCGTCAACAAGGGGCCTGCCGTCCTCGCCGTGCGGGGCAAGGCCCTGGTCTGGCCCATCTGCCTGCTGCGTGACGGAGGGCGTTACCACCTCATTATCGAGGAGCCGCTTGATACCGCCCTGCTGGAAGGCGACCCCGAAGAAAAGGCCCTGCAAACGGCCCGTTTCTATACCACGGCCATTGAAGGCATGATCCGGCGTGCACCGGAACAGTGGTTCTGGATGCACAACAGGTGGAAGACAAAGCGGAATATGGAAGACTAGCCCGGGGCGTCGTCCCCGTGCTCCGGCGGCGGGGACGGCCTCCCTCCGTTCCCCAGAAGCCGGCAGCGTACGCGTTGCCGGTTTTTGCGGCGTTTGCAGGCCCTGAGGGAAAGGCGCGAGCCTTGTTACGGACAGTTTTTGACAGGAAGGGAAACAGTGCGGCTGACTTCGACGCAGCAGATGGGCTTTGCGGCCCTGATCATGGCGGGAAGCGTGTTCCTGTCCCGGCTGATGGGGCTTTTGCGGGACAAGGTCGTTTCGTGGCAGTTCGGCGCGGGTGCGGAATCGGACATCTATTTTGCCGCCTTCGTGGTGCCGGACTTCCTGAACTACCTGCTGGCGGGCGGCTACATCTCCATTACGCTGATCCCTCTGCTCTCGAAACGCTTCGAGGAGGATGAGGCAGACGGCTGGCGGTTCTTTTCGGCGGTCTTCTGGTGGGCAGCCCTCGGCATCACGGTGCTGACGGTTGCGGCGTGGATCTTCGCGCCCGAGCTTGCCGCCGTGGTGGGGCCGGGCTTTGCGCCGGAAAAACAGGCGCGGCTGGCGCATTTTTTGCGGATTATCCTGCCCGCGCAGATGTTTTTCCTGCCCGGAGCGTGCGTGTCCGCCCTGCTGTATATCCGCCGCCAGTTCTTTGCCCCCGCGCTTACCCCGCTCATCTACAACGGCTGCATCATTCTGGGAGGGCTGCTCGTAACCGGTCGCGGCATGGAGGGCTTTTGCTGGGGCGTGCTGGTCGGGGCCTTTCTCGGAGCCTTCCTGCTGCCGGTTCTTGCGGCCCGTTCCCGGAGTGCGGCCCTGCCCGAGGGGGTGCCCTCCGGCCTGCGGCTGGTTTTTGCCCTGCGCCATCCCTTGCTCCGGCGGCTCCTGCTGCTGGCCCTGCCGCTCATGCTCGGGGTTTCGATTGTGGCGATGGACGAACAGTTCGTGCGTATTTTCGGTTCGCTGGCGGGAGAGGGTGCGGTAAGCCTTCTGAGCTATGCCCGCCGCATCATGCTGGTTCCCGTGGGCGTGGTGGCGCAGGCCGCCGGGGTCGCCTCCTTCCCGTTTCTGGCGGCGTTGGCGGCACGGGGCGACGAGGCCGGGTTTGACAGAACGCTCGGCACGGCCCTGCGCGGGAGCATGCTGGTCGTCATCCCCCTGACGGCCTACATGATGGCCGTGGCCCTGCCCACGCTCGGATTCATTTTTGAGGGGGGGCGTTTTTCCGCCGAAGAAACGGTGCTTGCCGCGCCGCTGCTCCAGATGCTCCTGTTGTCCGTGCCGCTCTGGGTCGTGCAGCAGGTCATTGGGCGGGCCTTCTATGCCCGGCAGAATACGCTTGTCCCGGCTGTGGTGGGCACGCTGGCGACGCTTGCCGCCCTGCCGGCCTATCCGCTGGCGGTGGAACTCTGGGGAGCGTTCGGCGTCGCCCTGCTGACCACGCTGTGCCTCTTCGCCTACACGCTGGCCCTTTCGTGGTGCTGGGTCCGGCGGCACGGAACCGGAGCCTTTGAGGGCATGGCAAGGCTGGTCCTGCGGGGGATCGCGCTGGTGCTGCCGGGTACGCTGCTGGCCTTTTTCGCGGTGTATGGCTTGCCCGCCCGCCTGCCGGTCTGGTTCCCCTCGCTTTACGGCTGGCTTCCCGCCGCCCTGCGCCACGCGGTCATCTGCGGCATGGCGGGCGTGGCCTTCGCCGTGCCGTATGTCGTGCTGGCCCGGCTGTTCATGCCCGAAGCCCTGCGTTTTCGGAGGCGGTAGAATCAGCCTCGCTGCCGCCTCGCTCCGAAAAAAAGACCCGCTGCGCCATTATTCCATGCGGATGTCGTCCCCGTGCACGGCAAGCCAGAGGCAGGGAACGCTGGTGAAGGTGACGCGGTGGCGTTTGTGGCGGGGCAGAAACAGGCTGTCGCCCCTGCCCAGCGCGATTTCCTCCCCGTTGTCGTACTGGAGGCGCGCCGCACCCTCGATCACCACGACCCACTCGTCCTGATCCTGATCGTACCACTCCCCTTCGGGCGTCGTCTGCCCCCCGGATACGATGCGCTCCACCCGGAAGGCCCCCGAACCCGAGAGGACGGCGTCAAACCGTTCGGGCTGGTCGGGAGCGGGGCAGGGTTCCCCTTCCGCAAGAAAAAGATTTCGTCCGAGCATCGTGCGTTCCTTTCCGTCCGGCAGGCCGGACGTGTCTTTATCATTTTCAAGGCGCGGCCCCGAGAGTAGGCCTCGAAAAAGGGATTCTTCCCTCAATCTTCAGGAGGAAAAGCCATGCGCCCCATTTCAGCCATGTTTCTGACGGGTATCCTTTCTCTTGGCCTCGGCGTTTCGAGCTACGCCGGAGAGGTCATTCCCCGCAAGGCGGGTGACGCCGTCATCAACCTTCCCTCGGACTGGGTTGTCTTCCCCGGAGGGGTTGCGGATCAGTTTTCCAGCAAGGGCGGGCCGAATATCCTGCTGCTGGCCGAAGGCCCTGCCGAAGGGTTCCCCAAGCTGACCATCCTCAAAAATCCCGATTCGACCACACAGAAGGCTTTTCGGAAGCTGAACCCCACACAGGTCAAGGCCCTCTGCGAGGAATTCAACGGCAGCCTTGAAGAGGAGCTGAGCAGCGGGGCGGCGGAGGCGGCCTGCGTTCGTGTAGAGAATGGGGGCGTGCCAGCTCTCGCCACACGCATGGTCATCCCCGCGGAAGGCGAACGCCCCGAGCTTGTCAGCATGACGTGGTCCTACCCCAACGGGGACAAGGGCCTTATCGCGACCGCGATGTTTTTGAGCAAGGATGTGCCGCAGTTCGAGAGCACGATCAGGAAGGCTTTTGAATCCGTGCGGTTTGACAACTAGACGGCCGGGATTGTTTCCCCGCCTGCGCGGGCTGGCTTCGGGGCTTGCGGAAGGCCCGGAGGCTTTGAAGAGGCAGAAAGGGGAGAGGCCCACGCCTTGTCGGTGGGCCTCTCCCTTTTGCGTCTAGAATTCCAGCGAACCCGGCGTGCGGGGGAAGGGCATGGAGTCGCGGATGTTGGAGATGCCCGTGAGCATCATGACCAGCCGCTCGAAGCCCATGCCGAACCCGGCGTGCGGAACCGAACCGAAGCGGCGCAGATCCAGATACCACCAGTAATTGGCGGGGTCCTGATTCAGCTCGCGGATGCGGTTTTCAAGCACATCGAGCCGCTCTTCGCGCTGGCTTCCGCCGATAAGCTCGCCAATGCGGGGAACAAGAACGTCCATCGCCGCCACCGTCTCGCGGTCATCGTTCTGGCGCATATAGAACGCCTTGATTTCCTTGGGATAGTCGTACACGGCCACCGGACGCTGGAAGTGCTCTTCCGCAAGGAAGCGTTCGTGCTCGGTCTGGAGATCGAGTCCGAATTTCGCCGGGTATTCAAACGGCTTGCCGCTGGCTTTCAGGATATCGATGGCTTCGCGGTAGGAGCATCGGGCAAAGGGCTGGGCCACCATGCCCCGGAGCCGATCCGCAAGCCCCTTGTCCACGAACTTGTCAAACAGCTCGATGTCGTCGGCACGGCGTTCCAGCACCCGGTTGATCACAAAGCAGGTGAGGTTTTCCGCCAGATCCATGTTGTCGTGCAGGTCGGCAAAGGCCACTTCCGGCTCGATCATCCAAAACTCGGCGGCATGGCGCGGCGTATTGGAGTTCTCGGCGCGGAAGGTCGGGCCGAAGGTGTAGACCTTGCCGAGGCCAAGGGCCAGCGATTCGGCCTCGAGCTGTCCGGAAACGGTGAGGTTGCATTCCTTGCCGAAGAAATCCTGTGCAAAGGGGTTTTCGCCGGGCTTGGACGGGGTGTTCAGGGGCAGCGTCGTGACCCGGAACATTTCGCCTGCGCCCTCGCAGTCGGAGCCGGTCAGGATGGGTGTATGCACATAGTAGAAGCCGTTCTGATAGAAAAAGTCGTGTACCGCCTGCGCCGCCTCGGCCCGGATGCGGAACGCCGCGCCGTATTTGTTTGTCCGGGCGCGCAGGTGGGCAATGGTGCGGAGAAATTCGTCGGAGTGGCGTTTTTTCTGGAGCGGGAAGGTCTCGGGATCGGCCAATCCGAATACGGTCATGTCGTTGGCCCGGATTTCCCATTTCTGGCCTTTGCCGGGAGACTCCACCAGCTCGCCGGTGACGGCGACGCACGCGCCCGTGTTGACGCCCTCCAGCTTGCCCCACGCGGGGGTGCCTTCGTCCACGATGCACTGGATGTTTCCGAGGCAGGAGCCGTCATTGAGTTCGAGGAAGGAAAATCCCTTGGCGTCGCGGCGGGTCCGCACCCATCCGCCGATACGGATTTCAGGAAGTGCGGCCTGTGCTCCAAGAGCCTGGACTATGGGTGTACGCAGCATGATGCCTCCAAAAAAAGCGTGTTATTTTTTGAGTTTTGCTCTGATGAACTCGATGACGACCGGCAGGATCGAAACGATGATGATGCCATAGATGACAACGCTGAAATTGTTTTTGACGATCGGGATGTTTCCGAGAAAGTAGCCCGCCGAGACAAGGCCCGCCACCCAGATGACGGCTCCCGTGATGTTGAAGGACAGGAACCTGACCGGGCACATGAGGGCAATCCCCGCCACAAAGGGCGCAAAGGTCCGCACAATGGGAATAAAGCGCGCCAGAATGATGGCCTTGCCGCCGTGCCGCTCGTAGAAGGCGTGTGCCTTGAGCAGGTGCTCCTTGTTGAGGAACCGTGTTTTTTTGTTGAAGATGCTTGGCCCGACATGCCGCCCGATCTCGTAGTTGACGGCGTCCCCGATGACCGCCGCCGCCAGCAGGACAAGCACGCATACGGGGTAGCTGAGGTGGCCGGCCCCTGCCACCGTGCCCGCCGCGAACAGCAGCGAGTCACCGGGAAGAAAGGGGGTCACCACAAGCCCCGTTTCACAAAACACGACAAGAAAGAGAAAGAGATACAGCAGCGTGCCGTATTCGGCGACGAGGGCGAACAGGTGCTGGTCGATATGCAGGACAAACGAAATCGCCTGTTCAAAAAGGGAAAGCTCCGTCATGGAATCCGCTCCGGTCAAGAAAAAGAGATGGTTGAAACCGTTTGGAATGCCGTACAGGATACGGGCAGACCTGTGCAGAATCAAGTCCCGGGTGCTTTCGGTTTTCCCCCGGCCGCCGTGCGCCGAGGTGGTTCCGCCGCTGTGGTTTCAGTCCGCATCGCCGTTTTTCAGCCTCCGCGGGAAGGAAAAAGCTTGACTGCCGCCTGCCAAAAAGCTATAGATGCTCCCTGTATTGACGCAGAGTCAATCTGCCAGCATAGCTCAGTTGGTAGAGCAACTGATTCGTAATCAGTAGGTCCACGGTTCAAATCCGCGTGCTGGCTCCAGAGATTTCAAGGGGTTACATCGAAAGATGTAACCCCTTTTCTCGTTGGTGGCCTGTGCCGGTTCCTTGTCTGGAAACAGGCACAGGGACCTGCGAAACGGATCTGTCCTGCGAAGGCATGGCGACTTGTTCCCCAGACGCAGAGCGGCTACTATGAGGCTCCTTTACCACCGCAGGAGTTTTTTCATGAAAACCAGCCCTGTTATCGCCGCTACCGTCTTGTCTTTCTTCCTGATGTGCGGAGCCGGTTCCGCCGCCGGCCCTGAAAATCCCGGAGAACGTCTGGCGCACGCGGATGCGATTCTGAACGAACGCTACCAAACGGTTCTAAAGCTTTATGCGGATGATCCCCTTTTCATCGAAAAATTCCGTGACTCCCAGCGGGCATGGCTGAAATTCCGCGATGCGGAGCTTGCCGCGCTCTTCCCCCATGCAGAAAAGAACCACGCCTACTACGGGAGTATCCTTGATGATGCGTGGGCGCACTGGCAGACGGAACTGACCGAAGCGCGGTCGGCCCAGCTGGAACGCTGGATCAGAGGGGTCGAGGAAGGCGACGTTTACGGCGGCTCCATTCGGGTCAGAAGCGAATAGAGCCGGGCCAACGCCGCGGAAGGCTCCCCGCGTGGGAGCCTTGCAGAAGGGCGGCCTAGTACGCCAGCACCTCGTGTCCGTCTTCGGTAACCAGCACCATGATTTCCCACTGGGCGGAAGGCGCGCCGTCCACGGTGCGGATGGTCCAGCCGTTGAGTTTGTCCTGCACGATGGCGTCGCTGCCCATGTTGATCATCGGCTCGATGGTGAAAACCATGCCGGGGACCAGCAGCATGTCGGTTCCGCGTTTGGTCACATAGCTGACGAAAGGCTCCTCATGGAACCGCACGCCCACGCCGTGCCCGCCCACCTCGCGGACCACGCTGTAGCCGTGCTTCTTCGCGTTGTCGTGTATGGCCTGCCCCATGTCTCCAAGAAAGCCCCACGGCTTCACTTCCTGCAGGCCAAGCTCCACGCATTCGCGGGCGACATCCACGAGCTTGCGCTTCTCCCCGCTGACGTCTCCGATGCAGAACATCCGCGATGAGTCGGAGAAATAGCCGTTCAGGATGGTAGAAACATCCACATTGATGATGTCGCCGCTCTTGAGCGTCACCTCGTCGGAAGGGATGCCGTGGCAAACCTCTTCATTGATGGATGTGCACACGCTCCTGGGAAAGCCCCGGTAGCCGAGCGGGGCCGGAATGCCCCCAAGCTCCTTTGTCTTTTCGTAGGCCAGCCGGTCGATTTCGGCGGTGGTCATGCCTTCCCGGATGTGCGCCGCCACATGATCGAGCACGGCGATATTGATTTTTGCGCTTTCCCGGATGCCCGCGAGCTGTTCGGCGGTCTTGAGGATGCTTCTGGGCGGGACGAGGTGCCCCTGATGGGCGTGTTCCCTGATCTGTGCGTCATACGGCGTGCCGAGCGTCCTGCGCTTGCGGCTTCCGCACCAGCTGGGGGCCTTGCGAGTCCGTTTCTGATTCATGGATGTGTCTCCCGACAGGTTGAGCCTGCGGGGAGTGCGGTTTGCAGCAAAAAAGATCCCCGCAAAAGAACGGTCCGACCATACTCCGCAGGACGCCGCTTGTCGAACCCGGAGCATCCATTTTAAATTGACATATCAAGCTATAGAGATATAGTGCTCCGTGCGTGCGGCAACAGGCTTCATTTACGGCTCATTTGCGGTTTGCCGCCGGATCGCCCCAAACGCCGTACAAAGCCGGCCTATCCCCGCTTTCCGGGGAAGAACCCCAGTCCAGAACGGAGACATCATGGAAATCGAAACTCAATGCCTGTATGCCGGATATTCCCCCAAAAACGGCGAACCGCAGGCCTTGCCCATCTGCCAGAGCACCACGTTCAAGTATGAATCCACCGAGCAGGTCAGCAAGCTGTTTGACCTTGAGGAAGCCGGGTTCTTCTACTCGCGCATCGCCAATCCTACCGTGGATGCCGTAGAGCAGAAAATCGCCGCGCTGGAAGGCGGAGTCGGCGCGCTGTGCACGGCCTCCGGGCAGGCCGCAAGCCTGTTTTCGATTCTCACGCTGGCCTCTGCCGGCGATCATGTGGTCAGCTCCTCGACCATCTACGGCGGGACGCTCAACCTGTTCGCCGTGACCCTCGGGAAGCTCGGGATCGAAGTCACGTTCGTCAATCCTGAAGATCCCGAAGAGGCCATCCAGAAGGCTTTTCGCCCCAACACCAAGGCCCTGTTCGGAGAAACCATCGCCAATCCCAGCATCGACGTTCTGGACATCGAGAAATTTTCCCGCATCGCACACCAGAACGGTGTGCCGCTGATTGTGGACAACACCTTTGCCACGCCGGTGCTCTGCCGCCCCTTCGAGTTCGGGGCCGATATCGTGATCCACTCCACCACCAAGTATATGGACGGGCACGCGCTTCAGATGGGCGGCGTGGTCGTGGACGGCGGCTCCTTCGACTGGACGAACGGCAAGTTCCCGGACTTTACCGAACCCGATGCCTCCTACCACGGAACCGTGTATACGCGGGCCTTCGGCAAGGCCGCCTATATCGCCAAGGCCCGCGTGCAGCTCATGCGCGACATGGGAGCCTGCCAGACGCCTTTCGGAGCCTTCCTGATCAATCAGGGGCTTGAAACCCTGCCCCTGCGTATCGAACGCCACAGCCAGAATGCCGATGCCGTCGCGCACTGGCTGGAAAGGCACGACAAAATCGAAGCGGTGAGCTACCCCACGCTGGACGGCAGCCCCTACCGGGAGCGCGCCGCCAAGTACCTGCCGAAGGGGTGCAGCGGCGTCGTATCGTTTGTACTCAAGGGCGGACGCGAGGCCGGAGCGACGTTTATCGACAGCCTCAAGATGGCATCCCTGCTTGTGCATGTGGCGGACATCCGCACCTGCGTCCTGCATCCCGCCAGCTCCACCCACCGCCAGCTCTCCGACGAACAGCTCGCACAGGCGGGGATTACCCCCGGCATGGTGCGCCTCTCCGTCGGCATCGAGAATATCAAGGATATCCTTGAGGATCTCGAACAGGCTCTGGCGCAGGTCTGATTTGCCTTGGGGACGGAACCACGGTAGAGGGAGGTTCCGTTCCCAGGCATCAACCCCGAGGAGTGTGGCATGCCGCATCATTGGAATCTCCGCCAGCGAAGATGGCTTCGCCTTGCCCACCTGCTTTCGGCCTCGCTCTGGGGAGGGGGAGCCGTCAGCATGGTCCTTGTGGTCTGCCTGTTTCACCCCCGGACGGCGCACGAGCTGCTTGTCTATAGCAAAATCTTGTTTTTCATAGATTTCCTTGTCGTTGGGCCGGGTGCGGGCGGCTGTTTCCTCACCGGGTTGCTCTATGCCCGCTACACGCCGTGGGGTTTTTTCAGGCACAAATGGATCATTGCCAAGTGGATCATCAACATCGGCTTCATCCTTTTTGGCCTGCTGTGGTTTGTTCCCTATCTGGAGTCCACGCTTTCCTATGCCTCGGGCCTTCCCGCAGAATTCGCCCTGCCGCCGGAAAGCCTCGGGAGCAATCTATACCATCTTATTCAGAATATTGGGACGGCACTGCTCTTTGCCGGAGCCGTGGCCCTTTCCGTTTTCAAGCCCTGGGGCAAAACGGAAAAGTAGCGTAAAATTTTCGGCAGGTTATTTTTTCGAAAATAACGAGAAAAGGATTGACTTCCTGCGAAAACAGGGCAAAGTACAAATCGCTAGGTGCAGAGGGCTGATGGAGTTCCTGCGCTCGCGTTTATTTCTTTTTTTTCAAAAGGTCTTACTTTTATGACTAAGTCTCTCTATGTAGGCAATCTTCCCTGGTCCGCTACTGAAGAAGAAGTTCGTGATCTTTTCTCCCAGTACGGTGACGTTTCTTCCGTTAAGCTCGTTTCCGACCGTGAAACCGGCCGCGCCCGCGGCTTCGGCTTCGTGGAAATGGCCAGCGAAGGCGTTCAGGCCGCTGTTGAAGCTCTGGATAACTACAGCTTCAATGGTCGTAACCTGAAGGTGAACGAAGCCCGTCCCCGCGAGCCTCGTCCTTCCTACTCTCGCTACTAGACCATGCCTTCCAAAGGCCCCGCATCCGAAAGGCTGCGGGGCCTTTTTTTGTATGCAACAAGGGGCATGCCCAGAAAGGAAGAGCTTTTTTTGTTTTATGCCGGATGGTTCTTCTGCCCTGAGTCGGCTTGACCTCCAGAATCACTTGTGGGAAGCACAAGTGACGCTTCCAACCACAGCGAGACAAGGGGTAGCCACATGGACAGACGTGCGTTCCTGCGGAAGGGCTTGTATACGGCAGCAGGCATTGCCGCCGCGCTGTCCCTGTCCCTGTTTCTGCCCGAGGCGGCCCTTGCCCGTGGCTCAACACCGGATGAGGCGGCGCGGGCGCAGCGTATTTTTTCCCGGATCGCGGTGCAGGGCAAAGGAAGGCCGGACATGACCAAAAACGGCATCATTACGCTGGCTCCCAACGAAGTCCTTTCCTTCAGCTGCGAAGGCTTCTGTCTGGATCTGGATCTTGCCGTCCCTTCCGAAGACGATCCGATGGCCTTTCGCCCCATGAGCAAGTACCTCGCTCCCGAGGAGCGTCAGGCATATACAGCACTCATGCGCCGGGCGGGAGCTTCCCGCAGCGACGACATGGGAGGCATTGTTCACCGAATGCGCGATCCGAAGCCCGGACGTCCGCTGCAATATTCGCACGGGGAAAGTTTCCCGGCATTGTGGGCTTCCCAGCGCATGCCGCCCCAGTCCTTTCGGTATTCCATGCTGCGGAGCGACGGGGTTGCGGGCATGGCGAACGGAGACGGCGGGCTTCATGTCCGCTGCGTGATCGCCAACGGCAGCCCGAAGCCTTTTGTTTTCGACCCGACCCAATGGGTGCTTGAGTCGCCGCGTGACGTGCAGGCGATTGCCCTGCCTGTGCCGCGCACCTATTATGTGGCGAAAGGGAAGAACATGGCGGGCGGGCAGCCCTCCCCGGCGTCAACGCCGCAGGGCCAGCCGTCGACCCCGCCTTCCCCGCCGCACAAGAACGCTCCGAACAAACACGGGTTTGTGGGATTCTAGAGGGCGGTGCGCACGCGGGACGTTTCCCCGGCAGAGCCTCTTCAACGTAAAAAAGGCGGCTGTTTCCTGCCGGCGGTGGGACACGCGGCAGGGGACGGGCACGGCCCGGAAAGAGGCGCAAGCCGTAGGGGATGGCTGGGCCGGAGACCTCCCCGTTTCGGCTGAATCGGTTGCTTTTTAAGCCCGCTTCGGCTACCTTTCCTGCTTCGGAACAAAAGGCTCTTTTTGTTGCGCTCGGAAGGATGGCAGAGTCCGGTTTATTGCGGCAGTCTTGAAAACTGTTGACGTCGTGAGGCGTCCGGGGGTTCGAATCCCTCTCCTTCCGCCAGACACAAGCTGGAATCGTCTTAGTCCATGAACTCTTGGTAACGAGAGGGCATGGGCTTTTTTTTCGCATCAGCCCACGCCGGATTGCGCCGTTCCGCTGGGGCGTCCACGGGAAACCGGTGCGTTCCGGAGGGGGGATTTCGCCTCTTCACACATGAAGGGGCAGATGCTCCTGAATGGAGGCAAGGCTCGTTGCAAAGGGTATTTCCACGGCCCGCCCGTGCGTATGCAGAAACAGGCCGTGAGTCCGACTTTCGATTTCGACAGAATGGAGGATGTTTTTTTACACTTTTTTAGCCTTTCCAACGCGGGTGATATATTGTAGGTTATGACGATTTTGACAGAATTCGCATAGTTCGAGAAAAAAAGCACATTCGGGCGCGTATTCGAATCTCCTGAAAAAGGAAGGCGTTCCATAAGAGCACCGTGCCAGGCCCCCTGTTGGAGATACTCGCTTTTTTTGCACGGCGTGTTCTGTCGGAGCGGCATGTGCGGCCAATGTCGGCCGGTTCGGGTCCATGTTTCCAGATGCTTGCACGGCTCGCGTCTTGACATGTCTTTGTCCGGTCGCCTAAACCATGATGACGGTGGAAAAGTTCGTTCGGTTCCTTGTGCGGAAAAGAACGGCAGGACGGTTTCCCCGCCGCATGGCTCCGCGCCAGGTGGCGAATGGTTTTCAGCAACACAACCATTTCAAGAGGCGAAGGGTATGGAGGAAAGGCAGAACAACGCGCCTTCCCACGAGAAGGCCCGCAGTCTGGCAAAACGGCTTGAGTTCGGTCCCGCACCGTTCATTGTCGGCCTTGTCGCTGCGCTGGTGTTTGGCTGGTGGATTTTCCCGGAACTTTTGTTCAGCAGGCAGGAGCAGCCAGTGCTGTTCAGCCACGAGACGCATCTGAAGGACGCCTCTCTGGAATGCTCCACCTGTCATCATCTTCGTGCGGACGGGACGTTTGACGCCCTGCCGACCACGCGCGACTGCGCGACCTGTCACGCTGTTTTGCTCGGCAAGAGCAAGGCCGAACGGGTCTTCTTTGAAGAATACGTCAAAAAGGGCCGGGAAGTGGACTGGAAGGTCTACCAGAAGCAGCCCGACAACGTATTTTTCAGCCATGCCGTGCACTCCATGGCTACCTGCAACAATTGCCACGAGTTTTCCGAGCGGGAGCTTTGTTTCACCTGTCATATCGACGTGACTTCCGGCAAGAAGCCGCCCGTGTTCCGCGAGAACCGGCTGACCGGCTACAGCCAGAGCACCATGAAGATGTGGCAGTGTGAAGCCTGTCACGCCAATCCCAATCACCTTGGCAGCACCAATGCCAGCAACGCATGCTTTGTCTGCCACAAGTAAGGAGAAGCCAATGCTTGACAGACGAGGCTTTCTGAAATTCATCGGCGGGGTTGCCGTGGGTACGCTGGCGACCCCTGTGGTCTGGAAGGGTTTGGACGACGTCTCCATCTGGTCGCAGAACTGGCCGTGGATCCCTTCCCTCCAATACGGCAATCATGACAATACCTATGTCCGCACGGTCAGCAAGATGTGCCCCTCCGCTGCGGCAACCAAAATCCGTCTCGTGGGGGGCCGCCCCGTGCGTGTCCTCAGCGATCCCGAAAGCCCGCTGGGTGGCGGTGTTTCCGCGCTTGCCGCAACGGAAGTACAGATGCGCTACAGCCCGGCCCGCCTGAAACGCCCGCTGCTCCGCAGTGCCGACGGCGGCTACAAAGAAATCTCCTGGGAAGAGGCTGAAAAGCTCCTTCTCGAAAAGCTCGCCGCCGCCCGCAAGAATAGGGAGCAGGACAGCCTGGTCTGTATTTCCGGCGACGACAACGGCACCATGAACGAACTGCTGGCGGGCTTTGCCGCACAGAGCGGCTCCGGCCGTTTCTTCCCCATGCCCGGCGACGCCCAGACGACCGCCAAGGCGTGGAAGCTCATGGGCGGGCTTGGACGGGTCGGCTACGACTTCGCCAACAGTGACTATGTGCTCGCCGTGGGAGCCAATGTGCTGGAAACCTGGGGCACGGTGGTCGCCAACCGCCATGCCTGGGGCAAGGCGCGTCCCGTGGGGGCCGAACCTGCCATGCGGCTGGCCTATGCCGGGCCCGTGCAGAACAACACCGCCTCCGGTGCCGACCTCTGGCTGCCCATCAAGCCCGGAACCGATCTGTTCCTCCTGCTCGGCATCGCCCGCCAGCTTATCAAGGACGGTGTGGCGGCGCAGGCTCCCGGCATCGAGGCCCTTTCCGCGCTGTCCTCCAAATGGACTCCGGAAAAGACCTGTGAAGTGACCGGGCTTATGCCGGAACGTTTCGCTGCCGTCATCGACAGCCTCAAAAAGGCGAAAAAGCCTCTCGTGCTCGTCGGTTCCGACATGGATCAGGGCGGGGGAACCGGCCCTGTCCGCCTCGGCATCGCGATCAACATGCTGCTTGACCGCGTGAACAAGGAAGGCGGGATGCGGATGCTTCCGCTGGCTCCCGCGTCCGTGAAGGGGGCCGCCTCCTACGATGTGCTCATGCAGGGCGATCTCGTCCGCTACGCCGCCGATACGGCGGAAGGGCGCATGCCGGAAGTGGGCGTGCTCATGGTCTATGAGGCCAACCCCGTGTATGCGCTGCCCGGCAAGAACTTCGAGGCCGTGCTCAAAAAGAGCGCGTTCTCGGTGGCCTTCACCTGCTTCTTTGACGAAACCGCCCGCGAGTGCGACCTTGTGCTGCCCAATGCCCTTGGGCTGGAACGCTATGACGACGTGGCCGAACCCTTCGGTTTCGGTTCCTTCGCCTACGCGCTGGTGCAGCCTGTGGCCGAGCCGCTTCATCAGGCCCGCCCCGCCGGTGACGTGATCATCGACATGGCCTACAAGCTCGGCATGAATCTCGGCGTTTCCGATGTCGTGACCATGCTCAAGGCCAAGGCCTTCAATATTGGCGCGGACTGGGCCTCCCTCAGCGACGGCAACGTCTTTTTGAGCGAAACCGTGATCCCCAACAGGACACTGGCCTACCGCTTCGGCCCCGACGATGTGGCTCTTGTGGAAAAGGCCGAAGCCGCCGCCTCCGGCAAGGATGTCGCCGTCGCCTTTGTGAGCAAGCTGGGGCTGGGGACGTCCGAAACCGCCATTCCTCCCTTCAATACGAAGCTCATCACCCGCGATGAGCTGGACAAGGGGATGCTCGTTGCCGCAGTCAACAGTGCCACGCTCGACAAGCTCGGCCTGTTTGAAGGCAGCCGTGTTGTTCTCTCCAATCAGGCTGGAAAGGTTGTGGCGAAGCTGCGCGTTTTCGAAGGCGTCACCAATGATACCGTTGCCCTGACCCTGGGCTTCGGACATTCGGCGTTCGGCGAATTCAACGACGGCAAGGGCGCGAACGTCCTGGCCCTCGCTTCGCCGACTGTCGAACCCGGCTCCGGACTTTCCGTCTGGAACGATGTCCGCGTGAACGTCGCCCAAGCATAAGGATTCGTAATCATGTCCGAAGTGAAAGAATTCGACATCAAGTGGACGATGGTCGTCGACCTTGACAAATGCACGGGCTGCGGCGCCTGCATGGTGGCCTGCCAGGCCGAGAACAACGTCGCGCCGGCCGCTGACGGCACAAACAAGGTTCGCACCATCAACTGGATGAAGGTTTACCGTCTTACCAACGGCAAGCCGTTCCCCGAACACGACACGGCCTACCTGCCCCGGCCCTGCATGCAGTGCGGCAAACCCTCCTGCGTGTCTGTCTGCCCCGTTGTCGCCACCGACAAGAACGAGGAAGGCGGCATCGTCAGCCAGGTTTACCCCCGCTGCATCGGCTGCCGGTACTGCATGGCCTCATGCCCCTACCATGCCCGTTATTTCAACTGGTATGATCCGATCTGGCCCGAAGGCATGGAAAAGACGCTTACCCCGGATGTTTCCGTGCGTCCCCGCGGTGTGGTGGAAAAATGCACCTTCTGTCACCATCGCTGGATGAAGGCCAAGGACAAGGCCATCGTCGAAGGGCGGAATCCCTACGATCTGGCTGACGGGGACTATGTGACCTCGTGTACCGAGGCCTGCCCCAACGGAGCCATCACGTTTGGTGATTCCAAGAACCCCGCGCACAAGGTGTACAACCTGATCCGCAGCCCGTACGCGTTCCGCCTGCTGGAACGCCTGGGTACCGATCCGCAGGTCTACTACATCAGCAAGCGCGAATGGGTGCGTCGCCAGGGCGACAACTACCTGGAAAACGAAAAGACCAAGGGGTAGGTCAATGGAAGCGAAAAACTACAATCAGCCCGCCGACGCCGCCCTGTTTCCCGAAGGGTGTCCGCGTTGTTCGCTGCTGAAATTCCTGCTGCATCTTGTTCCCGTGGCCCTTGTCGGCCTGTGGGGGGCGTATGCCGCCTACCGCGTGCTGGCGCACGGCCTTGGGGAAACCGGCCTTGACGACTATTTCGGATTCGGTCTGTGGATCACCTTCGACCTTGCCGTCATCGCTCTCGGCGCGGGCGCGTTCTTTACCGGCGCGCTGCGCTATCTGCTGAACATCGACGCGCTGAAGAACATCATCAACCTTACGGTTGTGGTGGGTTTTCTGTGCTATTCCGGTGCGATGCTGATTCTTGTCCTCGACATCGGCCAGCCGCTGCGCGCGTGGTTCGGCTACTGGCATCCGAACGTCCACTCGATGCTGACGGAAGTTATCTTCTGCATTACCTGCTACTGCACGGTACTCATCATCGAATACATTCCGCTTGCCCTTGAAAACCGCCAGCTGGCGAAGAACAAGCTCGCCCACGCCATTGCCCACAACTTCCATCTGATCATGCCGTTGTTTGCGGGCATCGGTGCGTTCCTGTCCACGTTCCATCAGGGTTCCCTCGGCGGCATGTACGGCGTGCTTTTCGGCCGTCCCTACATCCTGCGCGACGGGTTCTTCATCTGGCCCTGGACGTTCTTCCTGTACATCCTTTCCGCCGTGGGTTCCGGCCCCATGTTCACCGTGATGGTCTGCACCTTCATGGAAAAGCTCACCGGCCGCAAGCTCGTCTCCTGGGACGTCAAGCAGCTCATGGGCAAGATTGCCGGAACCATGTTCACCATCTACATGGTGTTCAAGCTGATCGATACCATCGGATGGGTCATGGATATCCTGCCCCGTTCCGGCATGACCTTCGATCAGATGTTCCACGGCTGGATTTACGGCAAGTGGCTGCTCTTTGCGGAACTGGTGGTTTGCGGCGTTCTGCCCGCCTACCTGCTGTTCTCGAAGAAGTGCCGGGCCAATCCGTTCCTTTTCTACCTTGGCGGACTGCTGGCCTGCACCGGCGTGACCATCAACCGCTACGTCATGACCGTGCAGGCTCTCGCCATTCCGGTCATGCCCTTCGACTCGTGGGAATTCTATGCTCCCAACTGGGCCGAATGGGGTGCCTCGTTCATGGTTATCGCCTACGCATGGGTCAGCCTCGCCATTTCCTACCGCTATCTGCCCATGTTCCCGCAGGAACGTGAGCTGAACAAGCAGTAAGGAAAAGAGGTTTTCTTTGGAAGGGGAGAGAGGCCGCCCGCTGGTTCCGTCCCTCTCCCCTCCCAAACCCTTCCTTTCTCCTTCCCAAGATCTTCGTGTTTTGGGGCGGGGAAACCGCCGGGACGCGTCCCGGACTGCCTGCTGTCTGAAACGCTGCGATCCTCCGGGTTGCAGCGTTTGCCGTGCCGAGAACCTAAAAAACGCCTACCTTCATGACAATTCCTTACGATTTGAACATATTGGATGTGGTACTGCTTTCGATCATCGCGCTGTTCACGCTGCGCGGCGGCATCCGGGGCTTTCTGGAAGAAGTGACGGGCCTTGTGGGGATTCTGGGCGGGGTCTGGCTTGCCGGGCGGTATTACGGTGCGCTCGGCACCATTCTGGCGCAGTATACCGCTTCGCAGTGGGTGTACATCGTCGCGTATGTGCTGATCCTCTGCATGGTCATGTTTGTTATCAGCATGTGCTCCCGGGTGCTGCACTCGTTCCTCAAGCTGGCCTATGCCGACTGGATCAACCATATGGCGGGGGCGGCCGTGGGTGCCCTGAAGGGCTTCCTCATCTGCGCGGTGACGGTTTCCCTGCTCACCTATTTCATCAGCGATGCCGACTTCATCAAGACATCCCGCATGGTTCAGCCCATCAAGCAGCTTGTCGTCGTGTTCAAGCAGGCTTTGCCGGAGCAGTACAGGAAGTAGCCGCCTGCGGAAAGGGCGTCTGCTGCCCGGCTTGAACTCGCTATGCTTCCGGGATATGTCTGTGTTTCCGGCCCGTTTTTCAACAGCGAACCCAAGGGGAATCCCAATGTCCGATATTTCCACCGCCACGCCTTCCGCTTCCGATGCCGCCGTTCAGGAGGCTCTTGCCCGTCTCAATGTCGTTATCGACCGCCTTATCGCTCCCGACGGCTGCCCGTGGGACAGCACGCAGACGCCTGAATCGCTGACGGAGTATGTTATCGAGGAGTGCCACGAGCTTGTGGACGCCATCCGTTCGGGTAAGGCCGTCGACATGGCGGAGGAGCTGGGCGATGTGGCGTTTCTGGTCGTGCTGATCGGCAAGCTCATGGCCCGTTCCGGCGGCCCGTCCCTTGCGGATGCGCTGGAAATGGAAACCGCCAAGATGGTGCGCCGCCACCCCCACGTTTTCGCCGAGACGACCTATGAAAGCCAGTCCGAGCAGCTCAAGGACTGGGAGCGCATCAAGCGCGAGGAAAAGGCCGCTGCCGAGTCCGAAGGCCCCAAGGGGACCTTTGACAGCCTCCCGCGCGGCCTGCCGCCGCTGACCAAGGCCTACCGCATCCATGCCAAGGCCGACCGCGTGGGCTTCACCTGGCCCGAGGACGAGGATGTGGAAAAGCAGGTCGAGGCCGAATGGCTGGAACTGCTTGACGCGATGGCCTCCGATGATGCCGAAGCCATTGAGCACGAACTCGGCGACCACATGTTCACCCTCGTCGAGCTTGGCCGCCGCAAGGGGATCAAGGCCGCTCCCGCCCTCAACGCCGCGACGGAACGCTTCCTGTCCCGTTTTGAGCGCATGGAAGCCCTTGCCCGCGAACGCAGCCTCGATTTCGTCAGCCTTTCCCTTGATGACAAAGATGACCTCTGGAACGAGGTCAAAGCCGCCGAGAAGCCCGCGGAAGCCGGGAGCGAGGAGAACGCATAAGGGAGCGAAGGCTCCTCAAAGACCAAATCCCCCTTGCCGCCTTTCCCGAATACACGAAAAGGGCCTGAACAACATCTGTTCAGGCCCTTTTCGTTCACTGTCCACCCTCACGAAGGAGCGGACTCCCTCGGCGCAGCCTCCCCGCCAGTCGAAAGTCTTGGGAGAGGAGGGGGTGGGGTTTGGGGAGGGGGAGGAGCAACCCTTCTCCAGAAGGGGTCTCCTCCCCCTCCCCAATCTTAACCCCTAATCCATATTGATAACGGCAACCTTGCCGGATTCGGCGTGCAGCACGTGCACGGCGCAACCCAGTCACGGGTCAAAGGCGCGGATGAGCCGCGCGATGTTGACGGGATTTTCAATGTCCGGCACGGGCACGCCGATGAGGGCTTCCTCAAGGGCACCGCGCATCCCGGTATCGTTGCGGGGAGCACAGTTCCAGAGCGTGGCGGAGACAATCTGATAGTTGGCGATTTTTCCGTTGCGGATCTTGGTGAAGTGCATCAGGGAGCCGCGGGGGGCCTCGGTAAATCCGAACCCTTCGGAATCCTTGATTTCCGGCGTGGCGAAGGTTTCCTCGTCAGGGCGCACGTCCTTGAGGAACTGCTCGATGATGTCGAGCATGTGGTAGCTTTCCTCGGCGCGGGCCACATGGCGTCCGAGCAGCGAGAAGGCCAGCTCTTCGCCCATGTCGCGGAAGTTCTTCACGTCAAGGCCGAAATATTCCTTGAACAGCTTCTGGCCGACGGGGGAAATGGGCTTGTTGGTCACCCACATGCGGGCCAGCGGGCCGACTTCCATGGGCTTGCCGTTGTAGAGGGGGGCCTTCACGAAGCTGTAGGCTTCCTTCTTGTCCACATCAAGGACGTTTTCACCCTTGGTGAAGGGCTTGCCCGAGGTGGAGTCGGCAAACCAGGAATACTTGACGTCTTCGGTGACCTTCTTCACGTCGAAGGGCACGTCCTTGCCGTCCTGATAGACGCCGGGCTTGAAGACGAAGCTCTCTTCCTTGTCGTCCAGCGGAAACACGCCGACGCACAGGGCGTTGCGGTAGCCCTGCCCGAACGTGCCGAGATCCTTGTACTGGCTGCCGATGAGGTAGATGACGGGAAGGTACTTTTCTTCAACGAACTTGCGGGCTTTCTTGAAGCGGGCCGCGTATTCGACGAGCTTTTCCTTCGTGGGGATTTCCGCTGCGCCGCCGGCGAGAATGCCGTGCACATGGGGCATGCGCCCGCCGAAGAGAGCGACCATTTCGTGGCACAGGGCACGCACTTCAAGGGCTTCGAGATACTGGTCCACACCCACGGCGTTGATGGCGGGGGGGAGGCGCAGGTCGGGCTTGGCGTAGCGGGGCATGAAGGGGGCGGTATCCGGCCCCTGAATGAAATCCTGGCCCGCCAGATGGTAGAAATGCAGGAGGTGGGACTGGAGGTAGTTCGCGCCGAGGATCAGGTTGCGGGTGGCGCGTCCGTTGGCGGGAACCTTGGTTCCGCTGGCCATCTCCAGCGCGAGGCTGGCGGCGGTGGCGTGGGCGGTGGGGCACACGCCGCAGATGCGCTGTACGATCTGTGCGGCATCGCGGGGGTGGCGGCCGCGGAGGATGGATTCAAAACCACGGTACATGCCGCCGGTCAGTTTCGCATCGACGACCTTGCCGTTTTCGACCACGACCTCGGCCTTCAGGTGCCCTTCAATACGGGTTACCGGGTCGATGGCGATCGTGGTTTTTGTCTGGGTAGCTTCTGCCATAAGAGTGGCTCCTCAAAAGCGACAGGAACGGGGTGGACCCGTTCGGGTATAAGTGGCGGGAAAGCCTAGTTTGCGTAGAAGGGGGACTGCCCGTCGGGGAACTTGGGGGAGGTGCAGCCGATGCAGGTCGCGTTGTTGACGCACCAGTTGACGCCGTTGTTCCACTTGCGCTCGAAGGAGTCGCAGGCGTTCCAGGGGCCCTTGCAGCCCAGCTCGAAGCGGCAGCCGCGCTTGTCGGTCATGAAAGGCGAGAAGATGCCGGATTCGAAGGCTTCCAGATGGGGGCAGTTCATGTGCACGTTCTTGTAGAACGCCTTCGGGCGGCCGTTGGCGTCAAGCCCCTGCTTGACCAGCAGATCGAGCGTGTTGGTGGCGAGAGCCTGAAGCCCGAGGCCGATGGTGCCCACAATCCAGTCGGGATGGGGAGGGCAGCCGGGGATGTTGATGACCGGAGCGGCGATGCCTTCCTTCTTCAGGAATGCGGAAACGCCCATTGCGCCGGTTTCGTTGCCCTTGGCGGCGGGAATGCCGCCATAGGCGGCACAGGTGCCCACGGCGAGGACGGCCGCGGCGTTGGCCGAAAGCACCTTGGTCACTTCGGTCATGGTGATTTCATGATGGTTGGCTTCCGCCACCACGCAGCATTTGCCGTCGTAGGCGACAGGGACAGCTCCCTCCACGGCAAAGATATACTTGCCCTTGAATTTCTCGGCAACGCGCATCATGTGTTCGTAGGCCTGTTCGCCTTCGGCCGCCATGACGGTGGGATGGAATTCAAGACTGATGATTTTGAGCAGTACGTCGGCGATGGCGGGGTGTACGCTGTTGAGCAGCGTCACCGAGCAGCCGGTACATCCCTGCCCCTGAACCCAGAAGACCGGAGGACGTTCGCCCGTAAGCGTCTGGGCGAAGGCCTCGTGAATGGCGGGGTGGAACATCTGGGAAACCCCGAACCCGGCCACCGTGCCTGAACAGAGTTTGACGAAATCTCGTCTGGAAAGAGCCATTGCTGCCTCCTTGATAAAGGCATTTGTTGAACAGATGGATAGCAAGGGGATGCTGCATGGCGCAACTCCGAGGACGGACAGAGAGGGTCCGCAGCAAAAGGTTATAATCGTATTATACAGCGGGGGGGATTGTGTCAATGAAAACGGCGTAAAGCGTGCCACTTAAATAAAAAAAGTAGCATGAATGGCGGGGCTGATGCCATCTAGTATAGTGAAAAGATGAACTTTCTCGAAAAGGGGTTTTTGCCGTTTGATAAAAAAAGGGCGAGCGGAAGCTGCCGGCACCCCCTCATGACCCAGCCTGCCGGCACCCTTGCCGCAAGCCGTCCCGCGCCGGATATCGGGGGCTTTCGGACAGCCCGTGAAAAAGGCTGTTCGCTGGAGGGGATAGCCGAAGCCGGGGGATGAGGCGTGCATACGCTGCGCGCAGCCTCCACCGCCAGAGCGGGCGAGAGTGCCGGGGCCGCCGTTTGCGGGAACCCGCCCCTTCCCGTGCTTGCGTGCGGGAACGGGCGGGTTTATAGTTGCGGACTGAAGACGGTCAGGGGCATGAATTTTTTTTGGGGAAAAAGCCCCTCCGCCCGCTCCGTCGGTTCGTTCCTTTGTGGAACCGTCAAAACAAAAGGAATTCTTGATGAAAACGGCACGGGAAATACGGGCTATGATGCGCGGAGGCGACGCCACTATCGGAACGTGGCTGCAATTCCCTTCGGCGGATGTTGCCGAGGTGCTGGGCGCATCCGGCTATGACTGGGTAGCGGTGGATATGGAGCACGGTGCGTTCACGCGGGCCATCCTGCCCGATGTATTCCGAGCCATAGAGCGGGGCGGCTCCGCGCCGTTCGCCCGCATCGCGCAGGCGGATCTTCGGCCCATCAAGGACGCGCTGGATTCCGGGGCGCAGGGGCTTATCTTCCCCATGATCGAATCCCGCGAGCAGCTCGACCGGGCGATCAGCCTGTCCCTGTACCCTGATGCGGGCGGCAGCCGCGGCGTGGGCTATTCCCGCGCCAACATGTATGGCCGGGACTTTGACGCCTACCGGGAGCATGCGGCGAAGGATATCCTCCTTGTCGCCCAGATCGAGCACATCCGCGCCGTGGAGCAGCTTGACGCCATCCTCGACCATCCGCGTCTCGACGCCATCATGGTCGGGCCGTATGACCTTTCCGGTTCCATGGGCCTGACCGGACAGTTTGATCACCCCGATTTCGTCGCCGTGATGGATCGCATCAACGAAACCTGCAAGCGGCACGACATGGCGATGGGCAACCACGTCGTGCAGCCCGAACCGGAACGGCTCGCCAAGTGCATTGCCGACGGCTACAGGTTCATTGCCTACGGCATTGATGCCGTCTTTTTGCTGCACGGCTGCGCCTGTCCCAGAACGTAAGCTGGCTGGGGAAGGTCCCCCTTTGAAAAGGGCTTTCCTCCCCGGCCCCCTTCCCTCCTCAACGTTTCGCCCTTGAGGGCGGGGGAACGGCGCAGGCTTTGCTCCGTCGACTGTCAAACCTCCCCTGCGGAGTCAGGGTTTCAAACCCGCAAGGACTATTTGATGAAAATCGTGTTTTTCGGCGGTTCCGGATTTTTGGGATCGCATGTGTGCGACAAGCTTTCCGAAGCGGGCCACGATGTGACCATCGTTGACCTGCGCCCTTCCCCGTATCTGCGCCCTGACCAGAAGATGGTGACGGGGAGCCTGCTGGACGAGGAGCTGGTCAATACGGTGGTGAGCGGTGCTGATGCCGTATTCGACTTTGCCGGGCTTGCCGATATCGGAGAATCCAACCAGAAGCCGGTGGAAACCGCCCGGATCAATGTGCTCGGCAACGTGATTCTGCTGGAGGCCTGCCGCAAGGCCGGGGTCAGGCGGTACGTCTTCGCCAGCACGCTGTACGTCTATGGCAAGTCCGGCGGCTTCTACCGGTGCAGCAAGCAGGCCTGCGAGCTGTATATTGAAAACTATCACGACATGTTCGGCCTTGAATACACGATCCTGCGCTACGGCTCGCTCTACGGTCCCCGATCCGACCGCCGCAACGCGATCAACCGCTTCGTCGCCGAGGCTCTGCAACAGGGCGAAATCACCTATTACGGTGCGCCCACGGCCCTGCGCGAATATATCCATGTCGAGGACGCGGCTCTCAGCACCGTGGAAATCCTCAAGCCGGAATATGCCAACCAGAACATCGTGCTGACCGGCGATCAGCCCATGCAGGTGGGCGATCTGTTCCGCATGATCGGGGAAATGCTCGGCAAGGAAGTGAAAATCAACTACCAGCACGATCCCAACAGCGGGCATTACCAGATCACCCCCTACGCCTTCATGCCCAAGGTCGGCCGCAAGATGACGCCGCATCTGTCCATCGAGCTTGGACAGGGCGTGCTCAAGGTCATGGAAGAGATCCATCAGGAACTGCACCCCGAACTCAAGGAGCTGGGCGGTTATTTGATGGTGAACAAGGAAGATTAACCTCTCAGGAGCTTTCTCATGAATATCATTGCCATTATTCCCGCCCGGATGGGTTCGAGCCGTTTTCCCGGCAAACCGCTTGCCGACATCCACGGCATCCCGATGGTCGGGCATGTGACCATCCGTACCGGCATGTGCAAAAACCTGACCTCCACCTGGATCGCCACCTGTGACGATGTGGTGATGGAGTACGCCGCGTCTGCCGGGCTCAAGGCGGTCATGACCGCGGACACCCATGTCCGCTGTACGACCCGTACCGCCGAAGCCATGCTGAAGATTGAGGAAATGACCGGCAAGCGTGCCGATATCGTGGTGATGGTGCAGGGCGACGAGCCTATGATCACCCCCGACATGATCGACGCCGCCGTGGAGCCGATGCTGCGGGACGAATCCATCAACGTCGTCAACCTGATGGCCGACCTTGCCACCGAAGAAGAATTTGAGGACCCCAATGAAGTGAAGGTCGTGACCGACCTGAACGGCGACGCCCTCTACTTCTCCCGCGAGCCGATTCCCTCCCGCAAGAAGGGAACCCCGCATGTGCCCATGCACAAGCAGGTGTGCATCATTCCCTTCCGCCGCGACTACCTGTTGAAATTCAACGCGATGTCCGAGTCTCCGCTGGAAATCATCGAGTCCGTGGACATGATGCGTATTCTTGAGCACGGCGAAAAGGTCCGCATGGTCCCCACCGACAAGCGCACCCTCAGCGTCGATACGCAGGAAGATCTCGAACGCGTCCGCGAGATGATGAAGGACGATGCCCTGCGGCTCAGCTATACGAAGTAGGGGAGAGGGGGATGCGGAGGGAAAAGGGCCTTTTCGAACGGGCCGCCTGCGCTCCCTTCCCGGATCTCCTCCTCTCATCCTCCAAAGGTTTCAACTGGTGGGGAGGCCGCTCGGCGGCTTTCCCCTTTTTTGTGTCTGGCAACAATCTGCGGGGTCGGCATGGGACATTTTTTTGAAGAACTGTATGTTGCGGCGTTCGCGTGGATTCCTACCGTGCTCGGCATGGGGGCACGCCTGCTGTTCTGGCGTCCGCTGTTCGGGTCGTGCGGGAAGGTGCGTTTCGGAACGGGCATCGCCATGCAGGGCTGTGCGAACATGCGCCTTGCGGACGGCGTGCGCGTCGGCAGGGGCTGCCAGCTGTATGCCGAGGGCGGGACGCTGGAAATGGGCGAGGATGCCGCGCTCAGCCCGGGGGTGACCGTGGATGCTTCGGGCGGCCTTGTCCGCATCGGAAAGCAGGTTGCGGTTGGGCCTGGAACGGTTTTGCGTGCGGCCAACCATTGTTTTGATAGCCTTGAAAAGCCTATCATGGTACAGGGTCACCTGTACGGAGAAATCCTCATTGAGGATGATGTCTGGATCGCGGCGAACTGCACGATCACACCCGGAACCCGTATTGGGCATGGGGCCGTGGTCGGTGCCGGTGCGGTGGTCACGCGCGACGTGGAGCCTTATGCCATTGTGGGAGGGGTTCCGGCGCGGGTCATCGGCAGCCGCAAGGACCGGCAGACGTCATCCCGCCCCTAGGAATGTCGTTTTCCATGCAGCCAAAAGGATATTTCGTCATATGAAAATCGCCATCACCACATCGTCCTTTGCCCGCTACAGCGACGAGCCGCTGAAGCTCCTCGAACAGGCGGGCGTAGAATATGTCATGAACGACAAGGGCCGCGCTCTTACGGAAGAGGAGGCCATCCAGTTCCTGAAGGATTGCGACGGCGTCGCCGCCGGGACCGAACCGCTGACCCGCAAGGTCATGGACGCCCTGCCGAACCTCAAGGTCATCTCGCGGTGCGGGACGGGCATGGACAGCGTGGATCGCGGTGCTGCCGCCGAGAAGGGCATCGAGGTTCGCAATACGCCGGACGGCCCCACGCTGGCGGTCGCCGAGCTGACGCTGGGCCTTATCCTGACCCTCCTGCGCCAGGTTTCGCATCAGGATCGCGAACTGCGTTCCGGCGTCTGGAAAAAGCGCATGGGCAACCTTCTGCACGGCAAGAACGTGGGCATCATCGGTTTCGGCAAGATCGGGCGGGCCGTGGCGCGTCTTCTGGAGCCTTTTGGAGTGAACATCGGCTACCATGATCCGTATGCCGAAGTGCCGGAATATACCCGTCTTGAGCTTGACGAGCTGATGGGCTGGGCCGATGTGATCACGCTGCATTGCCCCAAGTCCGAAAGCGGAACGCCGCTGCTCGATTTGGGGCGTTTGTCCCTGATGCGTCCGGGAAGCTTTGTCCTGAACGTGGCCCGCGGCGGGCTTATCGACGAGAAAGCCCTGTTCGGCCTCTTGACCGCCGGGCATCTGGCGGGAGCGGCCCTCGACTGCTTCAACAAGGAACCCTACGAAGGGCCGCTCAAGGATATGGACAACGTCATCCTGACCCCGCACATCGGCTCCTATGCCAAGGAAGCGCGGATCATCATGGAGACGGACACCATCAGGAATCTCCTTGGCGTACTCTTCCCCGGAGACGAATAATGGCTCTTTCGCTCATCGTCTTTGACTGCGACGGCGTGATCCTCGAATCCGTCGACGCCAAGACCAAGGCCTTCGGGCAGGTTGCGGAGCCGCTCGGCGCGGAAGCCCGTGACAGGCTGGTTCTCTACCATACCCTGCACGGCGGGGTAAGCCGCCGCGAAAAATTCGCGTGGCTGTACCACGAGGTTTTCCAGCGGGAAATCACGCCCGAGGAAATGGAAGACTGCTGCGCCCGGTTTGTCTCCTATGCGCTGGACAATGTCCTGAACGCGCCGCTTGTGCCCGGCATCATGGACGTGCTGGAACGCTGGCATGGCCGCGTCCCCATGTACGTCTGCTCGGGCACGCCGCAGGCCGAGCTGGAAGCCATCCTCGAGAAACGCGGGCTTGCCAGATACTTTACCGGTATTTGCGGAACCCCGCCCGCGAAGGCGGAGCTTTTGAAAGGCATCGTCCTCCGGGGGCGCGTTGACCCCGCCGATGTCGTTATGGTCGGGGATGCCACCACCGATCTTGATGCCGCCGAAACCGCCGGGACACTCTTTTACGGGCGCGGGCCGTTCTTCGAGCAGTCTTCCCATCCCCACGGGGCGGATTTGACCGGGCTTAACGACTGGCTGGAAGCGCAGGCCAGGGCAGTATAACTGGTGAAGGATTTGTTTTTTTGAATTGGGGAGGGGAAAGAGAAACTTTCTGGAGAAAGTATTCCCTTTCCCCTCCCCAACCCCCACCCCTTTCCCTTCAAAGACGTTCGATCTTATCGAATCCCTCGTGCAGGCTGGTTCCGGGCTTGCAGGTTCGGGACATTGCCCGATTTGTCTTTGTGGGGATGGAAGGTCCGTTACGCCTTGCGGCCCGAGCCTGCCCCCAGAAAGAGCCGTTCCTCATGCCGGATTCCTGCCCAGCCCTTGCCACAGATTCCAGCACAGAACCCGCCCCCCCCGCCTCCGAACCTTTTGTGTTTTGGAGGTGTTTGTGTTTGTATGGCGGACATGTTTGTCTGTTTCCTCTTCCAATGCGAAGGGGCCTTTTAGAGAGCCTGATCAAAACGCGATAAGGAACGCTTTCTGACGCCGCCAGACCGCCGGACAGCGAAGAGGCGCAAGCCTGTTCGCTGTCCGGCGGCACTGAGGGGGTCAGGGGGGCATCATGCCCCCCTGCCTGCCGGGAGGCGCGGGTCCGGGCGGCAGCCCGGCCAAAACCGGAGGCATCCTTCCCACGGAGTTCCTGTGCTAGACATATCGACATTGAACCCGGCGCAGCTTGATGCGGTGACCGCCCCGGATGGCCCGGTGCTCGTCATCGCGGGCGCGGGCAGCGGCAAGACCCGGACCATCGTCCACCGGCTGGCGTGGCTGGCGGAGCAGGGCGTGCCGCCGGATCAGATGCTGCTGCTCACCTTCACCCGCAAGGCCAGCCGCGAGATGGTCGTCAGGGCGACGGATCTGCTCGGCTACAGCCTCGGCGGCGTGCACGGCGGCACGTTCCACAGCTTCGCCTTTTCGGTGCTCCGGCAGTACCGGCCCGCCTGGGCGGAAGGCCCGGTGACCGTCATGGATTCGGCGGACAGCGCGTCCGCCATCCAGCAGTGCAAGGAACGCCTCAAGGTGGGCAAGGGCGACCGCTCGTTTCCGAAGACGCAGGCCATCATCGGACTCCTCAGCAAGGCGCGGAACAAGGAAATCCCCCTGCGGGACGTGCTCCAGCGCGAAGCCCTGCACCTGCTGCCCCACGAGGACGCGCTGGAAAGCATCGGCGAGGCCTACAGGCAGTTCCGCCGCCAGCACGGCCTGCTGGACTACGACGATCTGCTGTTCGAGCTTGAGGATCTGCTGAAGGGCGATCCCGGGAGCGGACGCGAGGGGCTGGCTCCGCTGTTCCGGGAACGCTACCGCCATATCATGGTGGACGAATATCAGGACACCAACCGCGTACAGGCCCGGCTTGTGCGGCTGCTTGCCGGAGACGCCGGCAACGTCATGGCGGTAGGTGACGACGCCCAGTCCATCTACGCCTTCCGGGGTGCGGATGTCCGCAACATTCTGGACTTTCCCAAGCTGTTCCCCGGAACGCGGGTTGTCCGGCTGGAGGAGAATTACCGGTCTACGCAGCCCGTGCTGGATATCGCCAATGCGGTGCTGGCTCCGGCTTCGGAAGGGTTCCGCAAGAATTTGTTCACGCGCCGGGAACGCACGCCCCAGACGCCGAAGGTGCGGCTTGTCCGCCCCATGAGCGATCTGACGCAGGCCAATCTGGTCGCAGCCCGCGTCGAGGAGCTGCTGGATCGCTATCAGGCAAAGGAGATTGCCGTACTGTTCCGGGCGGGCTACCAGTCCTACCATCTGGAAGTGGCCCTCTCCAAGCGGGGCATCCGGTTCCGCAAGTACGGCGGCCTGCGCTACACCGAGGCCGTGCACGTCAAGGACGTGGTGGCGTTCGTGCGGCTGGCGATCAACCCGCTGGACATGCCCTCTTTCGAGCGCGTGGCCGGGCTTTCCCGGGGGGTGGGAACCAAGACCGCGCAGAAGCTCTATCAGGTGGCGGTGCAGGGCGACTTTGACGCCTTGCGGCAGGCCTGCACCAAACATCCCGAGCTGTGGTCGGATATGCTCCTGCTCGACAGGCTCCGCCAGCACAATCTGACACCCGCCGCCCTCATTGAAATGGTCATCGAGCACTACTTGCCGCGCCTTCAGGCCATCTTCCCCGACGACTGGCCCCGCCGCCAGCAGGGGCTTGCCGAACTGGCCCACATCGCCTCAGCCTATACGGATCTGGAACAGTTCGTGGCCGATCTTTCACTGGAAACGCCCGAGGAAGAGGCGGAGGAAGCCGACGCCGACAGCAAGATCGTCCTCTCGACCATCCACTCCTCCAAGGGGCTGGAGTGGGACGCCGTGATCCTGCTGGATCTGGTCGAGGATCGCTTCCCGTCCCGGCACGCGCTGGTGCGTCCCGAGGATTTCGAGGAGGAGCGGCGGCTCATGTATGTGGCGTGTACCCGTGCCCGCGAGAACCTGGAGCTTTCCGTCCCCGCCACGCTGTACAGCCGCCAGAACGGAGGGAACGAACCGGCGAATCCCAGCCCGTTCGTGCGCGAGCTGCCGTTCGGCTCACTGGAAGAGTGGCAGGAAGGGTATACGGGCCGCCTGTCCAAACGCAGCGTGCCCCTTGCCGGGGACCCGGCGTTCGCCTCTGTGCCGTCGGCTCCGCGCGGGCTGTCCGGTTCGGATGCCGGACGCCTCAAGCCGAAGCCTGCGTACGCCGTGCCCGATCCGGTTCCCGCCAGAGGCAAAGGCGGCGAAGGGCTTGGCTTTTGCCGCCACAAGGTGTTCGGACGGGGCAAGATTGTGGAACAGCTCCCGCCCGACAAGTGCCGGGTAAACTTTCCCGGTTTCGGCTTCAAGGTTATTCTCAGCGCGTTTCTGACAATGGAGGAATAAATGTCCGATCTCGTTTCCGAGGATCATGTCCTCGCCCGCATCGCTTCGCATTTCCCCAACGAAGGGCCTGACGTGCTGCTTGGGCGCGGGGACGACTGCGCCGTGCTCGGTGTTTCCGGCCCGCTGTGCATCAGCACGGATTTGTTCATGGAAAATGTGCACTTCCGGCGTTCCTACTTTTCCCCGGAAGACATCGGCTGGAAGGCCCTTGCCGTGAACCTGAGCGATCTTGCCGCCAACGGCGCGCGTCCGATGGGGTTTACCGTGGGGCTTGCCCTGCCCCCCGAAGCCGGGATGCCGCTGGTGGACGGGCTTTGTGCGGGCATGGCGGAGCTGGCCTCCCAGTCCGGCGTTCCGCTGGTGGGCGGCGATCTTTCCCGGGCCGACAGGCTGCACCTGTGCCTGACGGTTTTCGGACAGGCCGAAAAGACCCTGCTGCGGGGCGAGGCGGAACCGGGAGACGTGATTTTCATGATCGGCAGGGCTGGCTTGGCCCGCACCGGACTCATGCTGCTCGAAGAGCAGGGACGCGCCGCAATGGAGGCGTGGCCCGTGCCGTGCGAGGCGCATTTGCGGCCTGCGCCGCGCCTCAAGGAAGGGATGCGGCTGTCCCGTCTGGCGGCGGACTGGGGACGCGAGAAGGGCGACCCAAGCTGCGGGCGGCTTGGCCTGATGGATCTTTCCGATGGCCTGGCCCGCGATCTGCCCCGTCTGGTGGGCGCGGGAAAGGGCGTGGAGCTGGACGAGCTGATGCCGCATCCTGAAATTGTCCGGTTCATGCGGGCACGGGGCGAGGCCGATCCGGTTGCCGCGGGGCGTCGGCAGGCGTTTCTCGGCGGTGAGGATTACGCGCTCATCGGAACCTGTTCGCCGGAACTTGCCGTGCACGTCATGGTTGCCAACGCCGAAACGACCATGCTCGGCAAGGTCACGGATGACGGTCTCATCCGCATGGGCGGCGTACCCCTTTCCGGCGGCTTTGATCATTTCGCGGACTAGCCGGGGAACGGGCGGGGCGGTTGCCGCGTTTTCTTTCCGATTGTTCCAGTAGACACAAGGCCCGGTTT
>CAZIFC010000010.1:0-30091 GCA_964538355.1 uncultured Lawsonia sp.
TTCGGCAGCGGGAGCGGCTTCGGCCGGTTTGGCTTCTTCGGCAGACGCGGCGGCTTCCACGGTGCACTGACCGGGCAGGATCACGCGGCAGTTGCGGCTGCGCAACATTTCCGCGGCTGCCGGAGTCAGGCGTTCGCCGGCCTGAAGGCAGAATTCGCCTCCCTGGCCCAGCTCGCAGCGCTGTCTGACATCTTCTTCGGTAAGAAAGATCATGGTTGTTTCCTTCGTTATGGTCTAGGAACGCGGCTAGGCGGCTACCGCAACGGTGGTGCACCGTACATGCCCGGAAGAGGAAAGAACCGCTTCCGTGCCTGCCGGGATGCTGAACACATCGCCGTGGGCCGCGCTGAAGGTCGTGCCCTCAATGCTCAGATTCAGTTCTCCTTCCAGCACGACGAGCACTTCCGCACGCCGGAACGTCCAGGAAAACGAGAGGTTTTCCCAATCCAGATACCCTACGGCAGCAGCGTCACCCTTGGCGGGGGAGAGCACATCCATGACGGATACGCTTCCGGTCGCCCGGGATTCGGTCCAGTGCTGGGCCTTGCTGTCCACATGGGTCACGCCTCCGGCCTGCCTGACGCCGGGGCGCGTTTCAGGAGCCTTGGCTCCCATTTCGGCAAGAACGGACCGGATCAGCCTGTCCACCATGCCCTCGTCAACGCTTCCGGAAGGAAGTGCGGACAAGACGCCCCGCCGGATGGCGGAGAGCAGGGCATCTTCAGCCCGCACGGGTGCGGGCTGCGGATCCGCCGCAGCGGAGACCGTGGTGATGAACTGCGACATGTCGACGGCTGCGGGAGCCTTGGCAGGAGCGGGCATGGAAGGCGCATCCTGCGCCGCCGGCCTGGCGGACGCGCTCAACGCCTGCGTCAGCGGAACGAGAACATCCTGAAGCTGCCGGGTGGCGGCTGCGATCTGTTCTGCGGTCAGCATCGGCGTAGGGATATGCTGAGGCTCCTGACCGGGCTTGTCTTCCCTGTCCGGTTCCGGGGCTGCTTCCAGCGGAGCGGCAGGCTCTGCCGGGACAACCGGTTCCGGGACGACGAGGGCTTCCGCCGTCAGGGTAATGCCGTAGTGCCGGGCATCATCCCGCGCCTGCTGGGTGACGATGTCGCCCTTGGCGTAGGTAATGACCGACTGTCCCGACTTCAGAGCTGTCCGGACGGTTTCGGCAGTGATGATTTGTTTGGTCATGCCCCAATCCTTTAGGTGGCGTGCGGCGTATCCTTATGCAGGGCGACGCCGTTTTTCGACGCCTGTCGGCACGCCTCCGTTAAGAGAAACGACTACTTCTTGGCCTTGCCCTTGGCGGCGTCTTCAGCGGGAGCGGCGGCGGGGGCAGCTTCGCCCTTGGCGGCAGCCATGCGGGCTTTCTTGGCGGCCTTACGGGCGGCCTTCTTGCGCTTGATGTCCTCAAGCAGATCCATGAGGGAGTCGGGTTCTTCGGCAGGACTGGGAATGATGTTGTACCCGATCAGGCCGTTCAGGCTCTGGGCGAGCATGGCACCGGTTTCCACGGCGGCCTGGCAGGCGGCCACGTCACCCTTGCAGATGACGCAGATACGCAGGCCGTCGACCTTGTGGGCGGAAATGATTTCCACTTCGGCGGCCTTGGCCATGGCATCGGCCACCTGGATGGCGATGACAAGCCCGGCGGTTTCGACGAAGCCGAGAGAAGGTTTATATTCCAAGCTCATAGGTTACTCCTGGATTGCCTTAGGCAATCTGCTCGAAAACGGTTTCGGCGGGGCTCGGGATAACGACCTTGCTCACGAGCAGGCCATTTTCGGCGGCGACGGTGGAACCGGCTTCCACAGCGGCGTTCACCGCAGCCACGTCGCCGGTCATCAGGACAAAGCCCTTGCCGCCGAGGCCGAGAGCCGTGCGGATGTCAAGGAGCTGCACGTCGGCAGCCTTGACGGCGGCATCGGAGGCCACCACGATGGAGGCTGCGGAGAAGGTTTCGATGATGCCGAGCGCGCCGCGTTCGGAAACGGTGGTCGCACCGGCGAGCGCGCCGATGACGTCGCGATGGATATTGGGAATGATGAACCAGTCCACCAGAGCATCGGCGTGGGTTTCACGTCCGGCGTTGACGGAAGCGGACACCGCAGCCACGTCACCGGTGACGGCGGCCACGAACTTGCCGGGGCAGATCGTCTTGAAGAACAGCGGATCGACCTGGGCGGTTTTCACCATCTGGTCAGCCGCGTCGATGCCGGCGGCGATGCTGTTGAATTCCACCATTCCTACGGCTGTGTATGATTCAGACACAGAGCCTCTCCTTTTTTGTCAGGGGGCGGCTTCCCGCCCCTTTTCCTAATCGTATAGGGCTACTTGCCGATGACGACGACGCCGTCGACGCTCTTGACCACACCATCAATGCTGGCATGGATGCGGGCACCGAGGGCCTGATCGGGAATGTCGCCGATGAGGTCGCCGCACTTGACGTGATCGCCGACCTTCACCACGGCCTGGGCCGGGGCTCCGATGTGCTGGCGCAGGGGGATGCGCACTTCAGCCGGAGAGAGCTTGCCCAGATCGTTGGTGGGCAGTTCCATGTAGCGGCTGATGCCGATCTTGTTGACCAGACGGGGCACGGGAACCCGGCGGAATTCACGCCACTGGGTATAGGCTTCGTTGACTTCGCGGGTGCCTTCGTACTTGATCCCGGCGTTGCGCAGCTCGGCCTTGATGGCCTGGTTGATGCGGCGGGGAGACAGGGCCATAGGACAGGCAACGTGTTCGCACACGCCGCAGTCGCAGCAGAGCAGGGCGAGCTTGCCGGCTTCGGAGGTCAGTTCCGCGTTGCTGCCGAAGGCGCGCATGACGCGATGCGTTTCAAAGGGATGGCCGAGAAGGTGGCGGGGGCACAGTTCGGAGCAGCTCCGGCACTGGATACAGGCCGAGGCCGCGCGGCGGCGCATGAAGTTGAGGGGCGTCGTCGCGTTCTTGTGCAGGTAGTGCCCGCGGGGCAGAATGATGAGCCCGCCGGAGGTCTTGGTGACCACTTCCTTCGAGAAGGCGTCGGCGTTGTCCACCATACGGCCCATCATGGGGCCGCCGAGAACGAATACGGGATCGCTCACGGTGGGGCCGCCGGCGGCTTCGAGACAGGCGGAGAGCGGCGTACCGATCGGCACGCAGACAACGCCGGGCTTTCTCACATCGCCGGTGACGGTCAGAAATTTGTGGGTGATGGGCTTGCCATCAAGGGCGTGGGCCACGGAAACCAGCGTGCCTACGTTGGCGACCACGGCACCCACCATAAGGGGCAGACCCAGCGGAGGAACGGAGCGGCCCGTCACTTCGCGAACGAGAGTCTGTTCATCCCCGGCGGGGTAAAAGTTGGGGAGAAGAGCCAGCTCGATGGGCCGATTGCCAATGGCATCGGTAAGAATCTTGGTGGCTTCCTTATACTTCTTCTTCAGTGCGATGACGCCGCGCTTGGCACCGGTGGCCTGCATCAGCTCGCTGAACGCCCGAACGATCTCGGTGGCGTGGTGGAGCATGTGGTGCTGGTCGGTGTGCAGCAGGGGTTCGCATTCGCAGCCGTTGGCAATGACCGTGTCGGCGTTGGCGGCGTACTTGACGTGCGCCGGAAAACCAGCTCCACCTTCACCAACAATACCGGCTGCCTTCACTGCCGCTATGAACGCCTGTTTATCCATGCTATCCTCTCGTTACCCAAAACAGTTCGGCAGGCCGCGGCGCAAAACGTGCCGCGGCTCTGCCCGGAATCTCAATTTGCCGCAGAATGCCTAGCGACCCATCGGGGCGAAGGGCTGGAACGGCAGGGGGAACTTGGCGTTGTTGAAGCCGTTGGGGGCCATGGGCTTCGCGGCAGGCGTGGTGTTGAAGGACACGCCCTTGTCGAGGCCGAGGATCTTCGCGGCGGTCTTGTACATGACCTTTTCGCGGACTTCTTCGCTGATCTTGAGATTCTTGTAGATCTCGATGGCGTCGGCCTGTTCGATGAACGGGTGGGCGGAAGCGAAGATGACCTTGTCGCCGATCATCTTGTTCAGAGCGTCGACGTACACTTCAGCCATGGGAGCCAGTTCGTATTCGGAAAGGTCCATGTAGACGTTGGCGTTACGCATGCAGGCGAAGATGGCTTCGTTCACGAAGGGGTAGCCGCCGTGGCTCATGATCAGGGTCAGTTCGGGGAAGTCGCGGGCGACGACGTCGATCTGGCGGGGATCAATGTAGTCCATGATGGCGCGGGGAACCTGGGCGGGCGGGGCGGTGGTCACGAAGACCGGCACGCCAAGCTCGACGCACTTGGCATAGATGGGGTAGTAGCGGGCGTCGCTCGGCGGGCAGTGGGCAAGGTAGGGGTCGGTAGCGATACCGCGCATGCCGAGATCCTTGATGACGTGTTCGACTTCGCGAACGGCGTCCATGCCCTTGTGAGGGTCGATGCCCCAGAATCCGAGAAATTTGTTGGGGTAGGCGCGGCAGAATTCAAGGATGCTGTTGTTGTTGGCCGGGAAACCGTAGGTGGTTTCGCAGTCGCGGCCGGAAACGACGCACAGCTCAACGCCGCGGCGATCCAGATCTGCCACGATTTCGGGCAGGGGCTGGGGCACGCGCTTGTCGAAACCGATGGCTTCGCAGGTGGCCTTAAACATGGAGCTGTTCTTGATGCCGTTGATGATTTCCGGCGTGTTCGGACGGAAACGGAAGTCGATTATTTTCATCAGTTGACTCTCCTGGCGTGGTGCACAAAAAGATTTGTGGGCATTAGAGCAAATGCCGTTCCAAGTTTACGCGGCCTACACAATTCTCCAACGAGAGCAAGGAAATGGAGAACTGACAGGAACAGGCCCCAGTAGCGTTTCCGAGGAGCTTGTTTCTGTATAACATTGCGTAATGTATCGGAATACAAACTTTTCGCTCGCGTTATCGCCTTTTGGTCACAACAAAACATGGTGCATAAATGCACCATTGTTGCAATATTGCGACCAGGTCGATGCGCATGTGCCACCGGTTTTTTCAGTTGGTGCGTTTTTGCATCATCTGACTTGTGAATAAAAACGCAAAACGGACTGCCCCTTGCAGTCAATCCGCAGCAACGGACTGGTTATGCCATGATTGCGTTGGTGAGGCAAGGGGAATTCCTATCTATGGAGTGTTACACGGAAAAGATGTTAGAACCGTGTAAGGGTGCGCCGATGCGGATGTTGCACGGGCATCATCCGGCAGTGCCCCGGCAGGGCGGGAAAAAAGGGTCGAGCGTCATGCGGACGACATCGACCCTGAGGAGCGGCGGAGCGGCTGCCTAAAGGACTTCGAGCGTGTAGTGGTCGTTGGTGAAGACGCACAGCTCCGAAGCGATCTTCATGCTTTCCAGGGCAATGGCCTTGGCGTCCAGGGTACTGTGCCGGGCGAGGGCACGGGCGGCGGAGAGCGCGTAGGGGCCTCCGCTGCCGATGGAGGCGATGCCGTCATCGGGTTCGATGACGTCGCCAGTTCCGGTCAGCACAAGGGTGTGGTCCTTGTCGGCCACCAGCAGCATGGCTTCGAGCTTGCGGAGGAACTTGTCGCTCCGCCAGTCCTTGGCCAGCTCGACCGCCGCCCGGAGGAGGTTCCCGCCCGTCTGTTCGAGGTGGGCGTCGAAACGCTCAAAGAGGGTAAAGGCGTCCGCAGTCGCTCCGGCGAATCCGGCAACAATCTGATCTTTATACATTCTGCGTACTTTTTTTGCGCCGTGCTTCATGACGATGCTTTGGCCCATGGTCACCTGCCCGTCGCCGATGAGCGCGACGCTGCCCTTGTGGCGCACGGCGAGGATGGTGGTTCCGCGAAGTTCCATAGAAAATCCTTTGTTCGGTGGTGTTGAGGTGGTCATCCTTCCAGAATAACCACGGCGGCGGCGTTGTCACGGGTGTGGGTAAGCGTAAGGTGGACCTCTCTCACGCCGAGCGCGCGTGCCCTTTCCAGAGCCTTGCCGGACAGGACGAGTTCCGGCTTGCCGGACGGCAGGGAGCGGACGGCAACGTCGCGCGGCCCGATGCCCGCTGCAAAGCCGGTGCCGAGAGCCTTGACCGCGGCTTCCTTTGCGGCGAACCGCGCGGCGACATGGGAGGTGGTGCGCGGTGAGGGCGACGCCGGATCGCCGGGGACGGCCGCCCGTTCCGCATCGGCCATGATGCGGTTGAGAAAATGCTCCCCGAAGCGGCGCAGGGATTGCTCCACCCGGGAAAGTTCGATGAGATCCAGTCCGATGCCGATGATTGCCATACGGTCCCCCTGGGCACAAGGTTGCCGCCTGTGTCTGGCGAAGTCAAGTTGACGCTGTGCCGCCGGATGGTTACAGGGGAAAGAGAACGGAACTTTTTCAGCCTTCGATCTCCTGTTCTGCCGGTCTCGGCGTTCCGTGAGCATCGTTTTTCAAGGAGTGTTTTCATGCGCATCTGTATCGTCGGAACCGGCTACGTCGGCCTTGTCAGCGCGGCGTGCTTTGCCGAAATGGGCAATGATGTCCGCTGTGTGGATGTTAACCCTGAAGTCGTGGCCCTGCTCGACAGCGGACGCATCCATATATTTGAGCCGGGGCTTGAGGATCTGGTCAGCCGCAACCGGCAGGAAGGCCGCCTCCAGTTTACAACCAGCCTTGCCGAGGGGCTGGACCGCGCCGAATTCGCCTTCATCACGGTCGGAACCCCCTCGCGTCCCGACGGCTCCTGCGATCTTTCCTATGTGGAGGGCGTGGCCCGCCAGATCGGCCAGCACATGAGCGGCCCGATCATCGTGGTGGACAAGTCCACCGTGCCGGTGGGGACAGCGGACCGCGTGCGGGAGCTTGTTTCCGCCGCCCTTGCCGGGCGGGGCGCGGAAATCCCCTTCGATGTGGTGTCCAATCCCGAATTTCTCAAGGAAGGCGACGCCGTTTCCGATTTCATGAAGCCCGACCGCGTGATTGTGGGCACGGCCTCGGAAGAGACCGCCGCCGCCATGCGCGAGCTGTACGCGCCCTTTGCCCGGAGCCGCGAAAAGCTCATCGTCATGAGCGTCCGCAGTGCGGAAATGACCAAGTACGCCGCCAACTGCATGCTGGCGACCAAGATTTCCTTCATCAACGAGATCGCCTCGCTGTGCGAACGCGTCGGCGCGGATGTGCGTGACGTGCGTACGGGTATCGGCTCGGATCACCGCATCGGCTACCAGTTCATCTATCCCGGCATCGGCTACGGCGGCTCCTGCTTTCCCAAGGACGTGAAAGCCCTTATCCACACCGCGCATGTGGCGGGAATGCGCCCCGAGCTTTTGGAGGCGGTGGAAAGCGTGAACGCCCGGCAGAAGCGTTCCATGGCACTCCGAGTAGCCGAGTATTTTGAACCGCAGGGCGGCGTGGAAGGCCGGACGCTGGCTCTCTGGGGGCTGGCGTTCAAGGCGAATACCGACGACATGCGCGAATCCCCCGCGCTTTCCATCATCGAGGAGCTGACCTCCCGGGGGATGCGTGTCCGGGCCTACGATCCGGTTGCCGCAGACAATGCCCGCAAGCTGTTGGCGGGCAATCCCCTTGTGTCCATCGAAGACGATCAGTACGCCGTGTGCGAGGGCGCGGATGCCCTGCTGGTGGCGACCGAATGGAACCAGTTCCGCAATCCCGATTTTGACCGTGTGAAAGAGACGCTGGCGGCCCCGGTCCTTTTTGATGGCCGCAACCTGTACTCCCCCTTGACGCTGGGCAGACGCGGATTTGCCTATTTCTGCGTCGGGAAAAAATAGCTCTACCATACAAGCCGCTCACGGGCCTTTGCTCCGCCCGGAGAAGCACGAACCCAAGAGCCGGAAGAGCACCCGGAAATAAAACCCGTCTGGCAGGCCCGGACGGGTTTTCGTTTTCGGGCACACCTGCCGGCGGAGGCTCGGCAAGGATGCCCCCTTGCGGGGGGAGAGGGAACCTGCTCGGGAAAGTCCTCTCCGCTCACCCGGCAAAAAAAGTCCCCCAAAACGGATTTCGGGGGATGGAAGTGAGGAGTTGCAGTTGAAGGCTATTCGGCCGGAGCGTAGTAGCAACGCTTCGGAGACATGATCTTGCCCGACTTTTTCAGTTCGTCGATGGCCTTGGAAACGTCTTTGGAGTCGGCATCAAGAGCTTTGGCGACATCGCCGGGGCGGACGGGCTTGCCCGCGTCCTGCATGGCCTTGAGAACCTGTTCCGCTGTAACCGCCATAATGGACCTCCCTGAAGCGGCGACGCCGCCTTTTGTATTAGTAGTAATTCCTGATAGTCGAAAACTCCTCTGTTTGTCAAGCGGTTCTGTCCAAAGAAAACACCCGCAGGGGCGTCCGGGCAGGCGTCTGGATTTTTGCCTGAAAAGGCGATACCATCGGAAAAAAGGAAAGCGGTATGAAATATCTCATCATGGAAGATTTTGCCGGTCAGCCGGTCAGCTTCGTCTTTCCCCGGCGTGTGGACCACACCGACATGCGCGAACAGCTCCCGTACGGGCGCGTGCTTGGAGCCGGGTATGTATCACTCGCCGACGGCGTGTTCCACTGTTTCGGCGGCTGCGCCGAGCTGGACATAGCGGCACGCCCCGAAGACGAAGCCGTGCTCATGGCTGCCTTCCAGAAGTCGGACTGATTGCCGCAGGCTTTTGCGGCCCAACTTTTCGGAGACGCCATGCCCGAGCTTCCTGAAGTGGAAACCATCGCCCGCACCCTTGCACCACAGGTCGAGGGGCGGCGCATAGTGGCCTGCGAACTGCTCAATCCTTCCACGTTCGGAGGGACGATTCCGCTTGAAAAGAGTGTCGGCGGCGTTATCGGGCGTCCGGGACGCCGGGGCAAGCTGTTGCTGCTTCCCCTCTCTTTCGGGGAAGGGCGGACTGAGGCTTTGGACGCATCCTGTCCGTGCGGGGCGTTGGCCCGGCAGCTTTCCTCCGGCGAGGAACGGGTTACGGGACTTGGTTTCCACCTCAAGATGACAGGCCGTCTGTTCGTGTACCCTGCCGAAACCCCACCTGAAAAGCATACGCGTGCCCTGTTCGATCTCGACGACGGCTCGCGTCTTTTTTTTGATGACGCCCGCAAGTTCGGCTATGTGCGGGTTCTTTCCCCCAAAACGCTGGCGGAGTGGCCTTTCTGGAACACGCTCGGGCCTGAGCCGCTGGAAATGGATGCCGATGCGTTTGCGGCCCGCTTTGCCGGGCGGCGCGGCAAGATCAAGTCGCTCCTTCTCGATCAGGCGGTCCTTGCCGGGTGCGGGAACATCTATGCCGATGAAAGCCTGTTTCGGGCCGGGATTCGTCCCGACGCGCAACTTGTTTCCGTTGAGCGGCTGAAACGTCTCCATGCCTCACTGCGTGAAGTCCTCCTCGAATCCATCGATGCCTGCGGCAGTTCCATCCGCGACTACCGCACGGCGCGGGGCGATGCCGGTGCGTTCCAGAACGCCTTCCGTGTGTATGGCCGCTCAGGCCAGACCTGCGCGGCGTGCGGGGCGGCACTGGAAAGCTGCCGCATTGCCGGGCGGGCCACTGTTTTTTGCCCGAACTGTCAGCTTGTCTGACATTCGCCCATACAACCCTCTTACCAGACCGCGAGGATTTGAAGAATGCAGAAGACGATTTGTCTGTTGCCGGGTGACGGCATCGGTCCCGAGATTGTTTCCGAAGCCGTAAAGGTGCTTCGCGCCGTTGAAAAGAAATTCGGTCATTCTTTCACCATGACGGAAGCCCTGCTCGGCGGAGCCGCCATCGACGCCGTGGGCGTGCCCCTGCCCGACGCCACCGTGGAAGCCTGCAAGGCTGCCGATGCGGTATTCCTCGGCGCGGTGGGCGGTCCCAAGTGGGATACCATCGATCCCGCCATCCGTCCCGAACGTGGTCTGCTCGGCATTCGCAAGGCTCTCGGCCTGTTTGCGAACCTGCGCCCCGCCACCTTGTTCCCCGAGCTTGCCGGCGCGTGCCTGCTCCGTTCCGACATCGCCGCCAAGGGCCTTGATCTCATTGTGGTGCGCGAACTGACGGGCGGCATCTATTTTGGCCAGCCCGCCGGAACCGAGGTGCGCGACGGCCTGCGTACCGGCTACAACACCATGATCTACAACGAGGAAGAAATCGCCCGCATCGGCCGCGTGGCGTTCTCCACGGCCCGCAAGCGTCGCAAGAAGGTCTGCTCCGTGGACAAGGCCAACGTGCTTGCCGTGTCCCGCGTGTGGCGCGAAGTCATGCTCGAAGTGGCGAAGGAATTCCCCGATGTGGAACTGACCCATCTCTATGTGGACAATGCCGCCATGCAGCTGGTGCGTGATCCTTCGCAGTTCGACGTGATCGTCACCGGCAACCTGTTTGGCGACATCCTTTCCGACGAAGCCTCGGTGATCACCGGCTCCATCGGCATGCTGCCTTCCGCCTCGCTCGGAACCGGAAACCCCGGCCTGTTCGAGCCTATCCACGGTTCGGCTCCCGACATCGCCGGACAGGGCAAGGCCAACCCGCTGGCCACCATCCTCTCCGCGGCCATGATGCTCCGTCTGGCCTTCGATATGGATACCGAAGCCTCCGCCATCGAAACCGCCGTGCACAAGACCCTGAGCAACGGGTTCCGCACCGGCGACATCATGGAAGCCGGAAAGACCCTGCTGACCACCTCCGTCATGGGCGACAAGGTCGTCGAATACCTCTAGCGGGTTTTCTATTGGGGAAATCGGGGCGTTGCCCCGAACCCCACCGGGGGGAATGATTCCCCCCGGTCCCCTCGCGCGGGTTCGCAAGGCCCCCTGCGGCACGTTTTTCCTTGTACTCATTCCGCGTGAGGCAGGGATTTTTTACTCTGTCCGCATGGCATAAAGACGCCGGGTCAAGGGGCCGCCGGCCCCTTGCGGGTGCAGGGCCGCGCCCTGCCCGCCGGAGGCCAGACCCCCCCTCTCCATTGGAGGAACTGCATGACCGATATCCTGTCCTCGCCCGTCGGCATGGCCCTGCTCGCGGGGTGCTGCACCTGGGGCTTCACGGCCCTTGGCGCGGGAATGGTCTTTACGGCAAAGAGTTTTTCGCGGCGCAGCCTTGACGTGATGCTGGGGTTCGCGGCTGGCGTCATGATCGCGGCGTCCTATTGGTCGCTGCTGGCCCCTGCGCTGGAGATGAGCGCGCATCTGGGGCGGCTGGCCTGCGTGCCGGTCGCGCTGGGCTTCCTTGCCGGAGCGGGCGTCCTGCGGCTGGTGGATTTCATCCTTCCGCATATCCATCCTACCGAGAACGTCCCGGACGGCCCGCCCTCCAGGCTTCCCCGGAGCGCGCTGCTGGTATTCGCCATCACGCTGCACAACATCCCCGAGGGGCTTGCCGTGGGGGTGGCCTTTGGCGCGGCGGCGTCCGGTGCTCCCGAGGCCGGGCTTGCGGGCGCGCTGACGCTGATGTTCGGCATCGGCCTTCAGAATGTGCCGGAAGGGGTGGCCGTTTCCGTCCCCTTGCTCAGGGAAGGCTTTTCAAAGCGTCGGGCCTTTTTCTACGGACAGCTTTCGGGCCTTGTCGAACCTGTGGCGGCGGTGCTCGGTGCTTTGGCGGTGGGGATAGCCCAGCCCGTGCTGCCTTTTGCGCTGGCCTTTGCCGCAGGAGCCATGATTTTTGTCGTGGTCGAGGAAGTCATTCCAGAGTCGCACGCATCGGGGCATGGCGATGCCGCCAGCCTCGGGGTGATACTGGGATTTGTGGTGATGATGTGCCTTGATGTCGCCCTTGCCTGAGCCTTCCGCTTCTTGCCGCCGGAAAGCAAAAAGCCGCCTGCATGCAGACGGCTTTTTTTGATCGTATCCCTGTTGGGAGTCCGACGGCGGTACGCCTCTTATTCGGCGTTCATGGAAGCCTTGAACTTGCGGGAGATGCGGAAGGCCAGCACATCATGGGATTCGAGGACAATCTCTTCACCGGTCTGGGGGTTGCGTCCCTTGCGGTTCTTCTTGGTGAAGGATTCGAATTTGCCGAAGCCGCTCAGCAGCATTTCCTTTTCTTCCTTGAGGGCCTTCTTCATGATGCCGAGCATGGCATCAAGCACCTTCTTGGCGTGCTGCTGCTTCATATCGGACTGGGCGCAGATCGACTTGGCGATATCTGCTTTCGTGACGGTCTTGCTCATATTCTTCTCCGGAATCTATCGCTGGCGGAGCAGCGACAAGTTTTTTATGCAGCCCTCGGGTGTTTTGAGGCACGGAAGCCCTGTCAGAGAAAGAAGCAAAGCTTCCTCGTACTGCACAGTTCCAGACTATGCCCTATATGAGGATGTATTTCAATTCCCCTTATAACCTATCTTTATAAAATGACGCCGGTTTTTGCTCTTCAAAGGGCTTTTTTTGAGCGTTTTCGTGCCGGATGAATGGCGATATTTTGAGACAAAAAGAATATGCCGATTTTTTCGATTATCCAACATGCTTATAAGATTGAATAAAAATGGAAGGTACCGGGGATTGCGGGAGGCCCAGAGGAGGAATGAATCTAATACGCCGGGGTAACAAGATTTTTTATGATTTTTTTATCAGGGTGCGGCGCATGGCTCCATGTGTCGTGAAAAAGAGGGCAAGCTGGCCGCGAAATGCTGGGCGGTCTTTGGGGCAGGATTTTTTTCTTGCTTTTTTCTTCTTTTTTCTTGCGGAAAGGAAAAAGAAGGGGAAGAGGGCGGATGGCTGCGTGCAGGCGGCAGAGGCGTGGGGAGCGGGTGGAGCGTTTTGCAGGCCGAGGGTTTCCAAGGCTGTTTTCGCAGGAAGGGAGGAAGAGGCAGAAACGGGGAGAAAGCCTCGCCTTCTCCCCGTTGTTCACGCGGTTAATCCCATTCGCGCTTGTCTTCGATGGGCTTGATTTGCGGGGGCAGTGTGCCGGGGGCGAGCACCTTGAGTTCCGGGCGCAGCTTGATGCGCTCGCGGAAGAGGTGCAGCAGCTCGTCTTCCTGATGGAAGTTGCTGGCTTCGACATAGAGGATCATTTCATCGATGCCGCCGGGGTTGATGACTTCGATCTGCCAACGCTTGATGTCTTCAAAGCGGGCCATGACCTGTTCCACCTGGTGGGGGTAGACGAACATGCCCTTGATGCGGGCGGTGGTGTCCACGCGGCCCACGATGCTGCCGAGGCGGGGGCTGGTACGACCGCAGGCGCAGGGGGCGCGGTCGATGTAGGAAAGGTCGCCCGTGGCGAGGCGGATGAGCGGGTACGTCTTGTTGAACGAGGTCACGACGATTTCGCCCACTTCGCCGTCCTTCAGCGGGATGCCGGTATCGGGATGGCAGATTTCCACATAGCAGCGGTTGGAGATGTGCAGGCCGGTCTTGTGGAAGCATTCGTAGCCGATGCAGCCCACGTCCGCCGTGCCGTAGCCCTGGCGCAGGATGATGTCGAACTTCTTTTCAAGCTGATTACGCATCTTTTCGGACAGGCGTTCGCCGGTGACGAAGGCCACTTCCTGAAAGAGGTCCTTACGCAGGTTGATGCCCTTTTCCTCGGCTTTCTGGGCGAGGTGCATCAGGTAGCTTGCCGTGCCCACATAGCCGGAAACGCGCAGTTTCTGCATGATGTCGAGCTGGGTTCCCGGATCGGTCGGGCCGGCGGGGATGGACGCGCAGCCGAGGTTCCGCAGAGGTTCCTCGAACATCAGCCCGGCCGGGGACAGGTGGTAGTTGAAGGTCACCTGCACCACGTCGCCGGGGCGGAAGCCGACGGAATAGAAGGCTTCGGTATAGCCCCAATAGTCGTCCATGCGGTCTTCGGGATCGAAGATCGGGCCGGGGGAAAGGAAGATGCGCTTCAGCTCGCCGATGTCCTTGGTCAGCAGACCGCCGAGGCGGGGACCGATGGACTGGAGGAAGATCAGTTCCTTCTTCTTCAGCAACGGAATGTGCTTGATGTCGGAAAGGGTCTTGAATTTCTCGACGTTAAACTGGGCGCGGTCAAAGCGTTTCTTGACGTCTTCAGAATATCTGTAGGCGTAGGAGAGCAGATCTTTCAGCTGGATCAGGCAGTACTGGCGGCGTTCGCTCTCGTCGAGCACTTCGCGGCGGTTGTAGATGCCTTCTGTGCGGTCTTTGCGGGTCATGTCGGCATGCTCCGTAAGTTGGATTTCGGAATAAAGGCCCTGCTTAGCGTATTTGTTGAGAGTAATGCAAGGACTTTTTTAAAAAATATTATTTTTCAGTGTGTTGCGTTGTGTTTGCGGAGGCGTTCCAGTTGGCCAGCGTGCGCTGTTTCAGCGAATCGTACACCGGCGGCGAGCCGGCCTTGTTGGCGATGAAGGTGGAAACAAGCCCGACGGTGATCATTTCCGGCAGGCAGTGAAAGGCTCCGGTCATTTCCGCCACCAGCGCAATGCCGGTAAGAGGCGCGCGGACAGTCCCGGCAAAAAGCCCGGTCATGCCCAGCACAAGGTAGGCCGGAAGCTGCATTTCCGCGGAAAGGCCCAGATTCACGGCAAGCGTTCCCGCCGCCGCGCCGGTCATGCTGCCGATGGCAAGCATGGGCATGAGCAGGCCCCCGGGGACGCCGGAAGCAAAGCTCAAGACGGAGAAAGCAATCTTTACGGCGAGCAGCAGAGCCAGCGCGTCGAACGGGAGCGGGCCGCTTCCGCCCAGGCCGCCAAGCTCCGCCGTGGAGTAGCCCACCCCCACCAGAACCTGCGGATAGGCATAGAGCAGCACTCCGCTCAGCAGAAAGGGAAGGAGGGGCTTGAGCGGCGCGGGAACCCATCGCTGGCGGTCATGGAACAGGGTCACGCCCATCAGGACGGCGTTGTAGAAGACGCTCAAAAGTCCGGTTGCCACGCCGACAAACAGGGGGAGCCACAGCTGGGCCCAGTCGAGGGAGGCCGTTTCCGCAAAGGGGAAGACCAGTCCGAAGCCGAACAGCTCCGTGACCAGCCATGCCGTGGAACCGGCAACGCCGGTGAACAGCAGAAGCGGGACGCTCAGGATGCTTTTCAGCTCCTCAAAGGCAAAGAACATGGCGGCAAGCGGTGCGCCGAAGGCGGCGGAAAGCCCGGCGACGCTGCCTGCAATGAGGAAACGCGGGGCATGATCCGGGGCATTCCCCTCCAGTTTGCGGAAAAGCCGGCCGAATCCGCAGCCTACCGCCGCACCCATCTGGATGCACGGCCCTTCGCGCCCTACGGAAAGCCCGCCGGACAGGGAGAGCAGCGTCCCCACAAACTTCATGCTCACGATGCGAAGCCACGGAAAGGGGAGTTTCCCGGCCAGCGTCAGTTCGGTCTGGGGGATGCCGCTGCCGCTGATGAGGGGGTTCTTGCGGACGAGCTGGCCCACGATGAGCGCGAGCAGGACAAGCGTTCCAAAGACGGCGGCGGCCTTGAGCGGCGAATCTTCCGTATGCCTCAGCGTTTCGACGATCCACGCGTTCCCGTGGTCGTAGAGAAGGCGGAATGCGCTGATGACGCCTCCGGTGCAGCTTCCGACGAAGGCGGCCTGCGCGATCAGCCGGAAGACCCGTTCGTTGCGGAGGGCTTCCCGTTCCCGCAGGATCGGAACGTGGCGTACCAGCCGGGCGAGTTGTACCTTGTGCTTTCTTTTCATTTTTGAACCGGACGGGTTGTATTCATGAAAGAATCCCGTCTGTTCCGGCGGGCGTTGCTCTGCCTTGCGCCGGAAGGAGCGGGAAAGGGCCACCCCCGGAAGAAAGCCGATCCCCCGGCAGGAGGATCGGCTTGTCGTCGGAAGAGGGTGGAGATGGGGACGATGCGGTCTAGACGCCGCCCATATTCAGGAACTGCCGGATAAGCTGCATTCCGATGGCAAAGGCGATAAGGTAGAGCGGGCCGAGGGCCAGCCCGGTTCTGGACCACGGCAGGCGCATGGAGTGCTTGCAGCCGATGAAACAGCAGATGCCGAACCAGATGCTGCCCACGAGCGGGCCGACCAGCGGGACGATGCAGACCACCGTGGGGGCCGCGCTGTAGGCAATGACCCTGAACACGGTGCGGAACTGGACGTTTTCCGGCTGCACGAGGCGCAGCATGAGATAGAACACCGAAGCGAAGAAACAGAGCTGGATGGCGAGAATGCCCGGTGTGAGCAGGAGCGTCAGGGGCAGGCTCATGCTCTGGGCCATTTCTCCCAGCATTTCCTGAAGTTTGGGATCGGTGAGGGAGGGTCCGCTGGCCTGGATGCTCATCAGGTACCACATGCGTTCGACAAGGGTCTGGAACATGCCGAGAATGAGGTAAAAGACGAGCGGGCGCGTCAGCTTGCCGTTGCTGGAGGGCAGATCGGCAAAAAAGCGCGGCGCGTTGAACATGACCCGGAGAATGGTCTGGTAGAGGGCCACAAGCGGGTTGTACCGCTTTGGCTCTTCCCACGGCACGTCGGTTTTGTCCGCGTGCATGGCGGCGGCGATGCGGCCCTTTTTCGGCTCCTCGTCATCGCGCTTCTTCTGGAAGTTGCTCCAGAAGGTGGAGCGTTTTTCCGCTGCGGTCTGGGGTTTTTCGTCCGGTTTTCCGGCGCGGCGCACTTCGGCAGGCTCCGCCGCGGGCGCAGGCGCGGCGGGTTCGCCTTCCCGGGGAAGCCGGGGAACGACAGCTCCGGGCGGCAGGGGATCGTCCCCTTCCACATCGGGCGGCAGGGGCCGCTGGCTGGCGGCGGGGGCCTCCTGTACCTGCACGGGCGCGGCGGGGGCCTCTTCAGCGACGACAGGCGTGCCGTCTGGGTTGCGGAAACGGAACCGGCACTCGCAACGGGGGCAGGTCGCCATCGCCGCGTTCTGGGGAATGGCGTCCGTATCTATCTGGCGTTCAAACTGGCATTCGGGACAACGAATAAGCACAGGGGCACCTCGGAAAAAAGAGAATACATTCCGCAGACCATATAGTCTCGTTTTCCACAAATCAAGATACGAATTTTTGTACGCAGGAACTCGCATGGCTGGCGAATGCGCGCCCGGTGCCCGCGGCGGAGCCGCCCGGGATGGATTCCGCATGGAGGGCGGGTTCCGTTTTCCCTTATTTTGTTGTACGGTAGACCCTTGGCATCATGCGGGATGCCGTCTGCCTCCCCCGGAGGGGCGGAAGTCCGGTTTCCCGTCCTGTCCCTTCATCTGAAAACCGTTCCATTTCTCAGGGGAAATCATGAACAATCTCGTGAAAAAACTGATGCTTGCCGCCGTCGCTCTCATGATGGTCGCTAGTCCTGCCCTTGCTGCGGACTCCATCCGCATCGGCCTGATGTGTCCGCTGACCGGCAAATGGGCCAGCGAAGGACAGGACATGCAGCAGATTGTGAGCCTGCTCGTTTCGGAAGCGAACAAGGCGGGCGGCATCAACGGCAAGCAGATTGAACTGATTGTTGAAGACGATGCGGGCGATCCGCGCACCGCTTCCCTCGCCGCCCAGAAGCTTGCCTCCGCCGGGGTGATGGCCGTCATCGGAACCTACGGCTCTGCCGTGACCGAAGCCTCCCAGAACATCATCGACGAAGCGGAGATCATGCAGATTGCCACCGGCTCCACCAGCGTGCGCCTGACCGAAAAGGGCCTGCCCCTCTTCTTCCGCACCTGCCCCCGCGACGACGAGCAGGGCCGCGTGGCCAGCAAGGTCATCGCCGCCAAGGGCTTCAAGAAGGTCGCCATCCTGCACGACAACTCCTCCTACGCCAAGGGCCTTGCCGAAGAAGCCCAGAAGGGCCTCAAGGACGCCGGGGTGCCCGTGGTCTTCTTTGACGCGCTGACCCCGAGCGAACGCGACTACACCGCGATCCTCACCAAGCTGAAGGCCGCCGATCCCGATCTGATTTTCTTCACCGGCTACTATCCCGAAGCGGGGATGCTGCTCCGCCAGAAGCGCGAAATGCAGTGGGATGTTCCCATGATGGGCGGTGACGCCGCCAACAATACCGACCTCGTGAAGATCGCGGGCAAGGAAGCTGCCAAGGGCTATTTCTTCATCAGCCCGCCGTCCGCCCACGATTTCGACACGCCCGAAGCCAAGGATTTCTTCTCCCGCTACAAGGCCCAGTACAACAGCCTGCCCAGCTCGGTGTGGTCCGTACTGGCCGGCGACGCCTTCAAGGTCATCACCGCCGCGCTTCAGGCCGGCGTGAAGCCCGAGGCCGGAGCCGTGGCCGAGTACCTCAAGAAGGATCTCAAGGAATACCCCGGCCTGACCGGAACGCTCGGGTTCAACGAAAAGGGCGATCGCATCGGTGACCTCTACAAGGTTTACGAAGTGAACGCCAACGGTGCGTTTGAACTCAAGAAGTAAGAGTGTCCGCCTCCCGGGGCCCGCCCCCGGGAGGCTTGCGGAAGTTTCGGCTTCCTTTGGAGTGCGGTGACGGGGAATCCTTTCACCGTGCTTGCGTGTCCGGGCTTCCGGCATGGCGGCGCGTCCGCTTCAATCCTTTTAAACCTCCAGAGACTATGAACGAATTTTTACAGCAGCTCATCAATGGCCTTGCCGTGGGCGGCATTTATGCCCTCGTCGCGCTGGGTTATACGATGGTCTACGGCGTGCTGAAGCTCATCAACTTCGCACACGGTGATCTTTTCACCATCGGGGCGTACCTCGGACTCACCCTGCTGGTTTCCGGCGGTCTCGCCAGCGGACTTTCTCCGCTGCTTGCCGTGTTGCTGGTGGTGATCATCGTGCTTGGCCTGGTCGCCATGCTCGGCGTGGCTCTGGAGCGGGTGGCCTACCGGCCCCTGCGCAAGGCCAACCGGCTTGCCGCCGTGGTTTCGGCCCTTGGAGCCTCCATCGTGTTCCAGAATGCGGTCATGCTCATCTACGGCGCACGCTTTTATGTGTATCCGGAAGAGCTTCGGCCCTCGCTGGTGCTGAACCTGTTCGGCCTTGACGTGCCGGTGATGCGTATCATCGTCATCGGAAGCTCGCTGCTGCTCATGCTGGCCCTGTACGCCTTCATCAACCGTACCCGCATGGGAACCGCCATCCGCGCCGTTGCCATCGATCAGGGCGCGGCCCGGCTCATGGGCATCAACGTTGACCGGGTCATCTCGCTGGTGTTCTTCATCGGCGCGGGGCTTGGCGGTGTCGCCGGGGTCATGGTCGGCATGTATTACGGGCAGATCGACTTCACGATGGGCTGGACCTACGGCCTGAAGGCCTTTACCGCCGCGATTCTCGGCGGCATCGGGAACATTCCCGGAGCCATGCTCGGCGGGCTGCTGCTCGGCGTCATCGAAGCACTCGGCGCGTCGTACCTCGCCATGGCGTGGAAGGATGCCATCGCCTTCCTCGTGCTCATCCTCATTCTCATCATCAGGCCCACCGGCCTTCTCGGTGAAAGGGTGGCCGACAAGTTATGAGCCTGTTCAAACGCTACTATCCCGTGCTGATTGCCGTTCTGGTGGCGGTGCTGCCGCTCGGCATGAACACCTACTGGACCGAAGTGGCCGTGAGCGTCGGCCTGTATGCCCTGCTGTCCCTGTCCCTGAACGTCATCCTGGGGCAGGCGGGCATTTTCCACATGGGGCATGCGGCCTTCTACGCCGTGGGAGCCTATGCAACCGCCATCCTGAACACGCACTACCAGATCCCCGTGCTGGTGCTCATGCCCGTGGCGGGGGCGGCGGCTGCGCTGTTCGCGCTGATCGTGGCCCGGCCCATCATCCACCTGCGCGGCGACTATCTGCTGATTGTGACCATCGGCATCGTGGAAATCGTCCGCATTGCGCTGATCAACGACGTGTTCGGGCTGACCGGCGGCTCCAACGGCATTTTCGGCATCGGGCGTCCCGAGATTTTCGGCATCAAGATCCGCAAGGCCGTGCAGTTCTACTATCTGGTCTGGCTCATGGTCGGGTTTACGGTGCTTGCCTTCCACTGGCTTTCGGAGTCCCGTTTCGGACGTGCGCTGAACTGCATCAAGGAAGATGACACCGCTGCCGAAGGCTGCGGCATGGACGTGGCGAGCCTGAAGCTCATGGCGTTTGTCATCGGTGCGTTCTGGGCGGGGATGGCGGGGAACCTCTTTGCCGCAAAAATGACCATCATCTCGCCAAGCTCGTTCACCTTCTGGGAATCTGTGGTGGTTTTCGCCGTGGTCATCCTGTCCGGCGGCAGCCAGATCGGGGTTTTGCTCGGCACGTTCCTTATTGTGGCCCTTCCCGAAATATTCCGCGATTTTGCCAGTGCGCGAATGCTGGTTTTCGGCCTTGCCATGATGATCATGATGGTGGTCCGCCCGCAGGGGCTTCTGCCTCCGCTGCCGCGCCGGTACGACGTCCGGCGGCTGTTGCGGCGTTCGCGTGACTTCAGTACGCCGGTCGCTCCCCGGACGACCCGCAGGGAGGGTACGGCATGAGTCTTCTTTCCTTGCAGAATGTGACCAAGATTTTCGGCGGGCTTACCGCCGTGAATGAAGTTTCCTTTGACGTGGAGCAGGGCAGCATCGTGGGACTCATCGGGCCGAACGGCGCGGGCAAGACCACCGTGTTCAACCTGATCACCGGCAACTATGTTCCCGATGGCGGCGACATCCGCTTTGCGGGGCAGTCCATCAAGGGCATGAAGCCGCATACCATCGTGAGCCTCGGAATTGCCCGGACGTTCCAGTCCATCCGCCTCTTTCCGAGCCTTCCGCTGGTGGAGAACGTGCTTGCCGGACGGCATTGCCGGATGCACAGCGGGGTTCTGGCCTCGATGTTCCATACGCCGTCGCAGCGTCGCGAGGAGCGGGCCGCCCTTGAGCGGGCCATGAACGAACTTGAGTTCGTCGGGCTGGCCGACAGCTACGCCGAGGAAGCCGGGAGCCTCTCGTATGGCAACCAGCGTCTGCTGGAAATAGCCCGTGCGCTGGCCTCGGACCCCAAGCTGATCATCCTCGACGAACCCGCCGGGAGCATGAACGATCCCGAAACGGCGGTGCTCATCGAGCTGATTTATGCCATCCGGCAGCGCGGCGTGACGGTGCTGCTCATCGAGCATGACATGGGCCTGGTCATGAAGGTGTGCGAAAAGCTCCTGGTGCTGGAGTACGGTTCGCTCATCGCCAACGGTTCCCCCGATGTCGTGCGCCGTGATCCCAGGGTCATTGAGGCCTATCTGGGGCAGGATGATTAGAGAGAATCGGGGAAGGGGAGGGAACCCTTTAAAAAGGGCTTCCCTCCCCTTCCCCGAACCCCATCCCCTCCCTCCTGAATTTTTCGTAATGGAGGCGGGAGGGATATGTTTTTCCCGTCTGTAAACGGACGATCCGGGAGTTCGGATGTTTCTGGAAGTCGAAAATCTGCAAGCCGGGTATGGCACGGAAGAAGTGCTGCACGGCGTGAGCCTGCGCGTTGACGAAGGCGAAATCGTGAGTATCCTTGGTGCGAATGGTGCCGGAAAGACCACGACCCTGCTGGCTATCAGCGGTCTTGTGCGGGCTTCCGGCGGTGCGGTTCGCTTTCAGGGCGAGGACATGCACACCCTGCCGAGCCACGAGGTGGTGCGGCGCGGGCTGACGCAGTCGCCCGAGGGACGCCGGGTGTTCGGCGTGCTTTCCGTGCTCGAGAACCTGCGCCTTGGTGCCTTCACCGTTGCGGACAAGGAAAAGGCCGAGCAGACGCTGGACTGGATCTTTGATCTGTTCCCCCGTCTGCATGAACGCAAAGACCAGCTCGCCGGGACGCTTTCCGGCGGTGAACAGCAGATGCTGGCCATCGGGCGCGCCCTCATGGGACAGCCCAAGCTGCTCCTGCTGGATGAACCTTCGCTGGGCCTTGCCCCGCTGCTCGTGAAGTCCATTTTCGAGACGATCCGCGCCATCAACCAATCCGGCGTGACCATTCTTATTGTAGAGCAGAACGCCCGCGCAGCCCTCAAGCTGGCGACCAGAGGCTATGTGCTGGAGCTTGGACGCGTCGTCATGGAAGACACCGCCGCCCATCTCCTTGCCAATCCCAGCATTCAGGAAGCCTATCTCGGCGCGTAGGGCAGGTTGGAAGAAGCCCTTGGGGAGGGGAGGAGAAACCTTTCTGGAGAAAGGCTTTCTCCTCCCCTCCCCAAACCCCTCCCTTCCTCTTCCAAAGACGCTTGCAATGCCGTTGCCGCATTGCCGCAATGTCGGGAGAGCACGCCTTTCCCCGACGCTCTCGGAGGGCGGGGGCAACGGCGCAGCCGTTGACGCCGCCGTATGAGGGGGTCTGGGGGGAATCATTCCCCCCAGCCTGCCGGGAGGCATTCTCTTAAAAAGGAACTTCTCATGAGCGAATTGACGCCCCGCGAGATCGTCGCGGAACTGGACAAATACATCATCGGACAGAATCAGGCCAAGCGCATGGTGGCGGTAGCCGTCCGCAACCGTTGGCGTCGCCAGCGGCTGGCTGCCGAACTGCGGAACGAGGTCGCGCCCCGCAACATCATCATGATGGGTCCCACGGGTGTGGGCAAGACCGAAATCGCCCGCCGTCTCGCCAAGCTGTGCTCCGCGCCGTTTATCAAGGTGGAAGCCACCAAGTATACGGAAGTGGGGTATGTGGGCCGGGACGTGGAATCCATGATCCGCGACCTCATGGAAATCGGCATCAACCTCGTGCGGGCCGAAGAGTCCGAAAAGGTCAAGAGCCGGGCCGAAGCCGCCGCGGAAGAGCGTTTGCTTGATCTGCTGCTGCCGTCCGGGGACGGGCGCGAGAACACCCGGGAAAAACTGCGGGATCTGTTCCGGCAGGGCTTCCTTGACGACCGCGAGGTCGAGTTCGAGGTCAAGGAACAGTCGCAGCCCATCGGGATCATGGGGATGCCCGGCATGGAGCAGCTGAGCGATCAGATGAAGGGAGCCTTCGGAAAGCTCTTTCCGCAGAAGACGCAACGCAAGAAAATGAAGGTTGGCGCGGCGTGGCGTCACCTTGTCGAGGACGAGTCCTCGAAGCTGGTGGACGAAGACAAGATTACCGATCTCGCCCGCGAGCGCGTGGAACAGATGGGCATTGTGTTCATTGACGAAATCGACAAGCTCGCCAGCGGTTCGCAGCAGCGTTCCGCCGATATTTCCCGCGAAGGCGTGCAGCGCGACCTGTTGCCCATTGTGGAAGGTTGCGCGGTCAACACCAAATACGGGATGGTGAACACGGATCACATCCTGTTCATCGCGGCGGGGGCGTTCCACCTGTCCAAGCCCTCCGATCTGTTCCCCGAGCTTCAGGGACGCTTCCCGCTCCGGGCCGAGCTGGAACCCCTTGGAAAGGATGAATTCTACCGTATCCTTACCGAACCGCACAACGCGCTGACCCGCCAGTATGAAGCCATGCTTGAAACCGAAGGCGTGCGCGTCGAGTTTACCGACGACGGCCTGCGGGAAATCGCGGCCTTTGCCGAGGATGTGAACGCCCGCACCGAAAACATCGGGGCGCGGCGGCTGCATACCATCATGGAAAAGATCCTTGCCGAGATCTCCTTCGACGCGTCGGAAAAACAGGGTTCGACGCTGGTTGTGGACCGCGAGCATGTGGCGGCCCAGCTTGCCGACGTGCGCGCCGATGCGGAACTGAGCCGGTTCATTCTGTAACCCGGGCCGCTGCCCGAAACTGCCCCCGAAGGCGGGGAGATCCCTTGCCTCCGGCGTTGGAGCAGGGATTACGGAGTCTGCCACATGGATGCAAAGCTGCAATCTCAGGTTCTTATCGAGAGCCTTCCCTATCTGCGCAAGTTCCACGGCGAGACCGTGGTCATCAAGTACGGCGGGCACGCTATGAAGGATGAGGCCCTTAAGGCCGCCTTTGCCCGGAACATTGCGCTGCTCAAGCTTGTGGGGATTCATCCCGTGGTTGTCCACGGTGGCGGCCCTCAGATTGGGAAGATGCTGGAAAAGCTGGAAATCCGTTCTGAATTCCGGGAGGGCCTGCGGGTGACGGACGACGCCACCATGAATGTGGTGGAAATGGTGCTGGTCGGCTCGGTCAACAAGGATATCGTCAACCAGATCAACCGCGCCGGGGCGCGTGCCGTGGGGCTTTCCGGCAAGGACGGGATGCTTATCCATGCCGAGAAAAAGGCCATGGTCGTCAACCGCGAGAACCAGCCCCCGGAAATCATCGATCTCGGCAACGTGGGCCGCGTGACCCGCGTTGAAACATCGCTGATTTTCTCGCTGATGCGGGACGGGTTCGTTCCGGTCATCGCGCCGGTGGGCGTGGACGAGGAAGGCCATACCTACAACATCAATGCCGACGCCGTAGCCGGAGCCGTGGCCGGAGCCTTGCGCGCCCGCCGCCTGCTCATGCTGACGGACGTTGCCGGGGTGCTCGATTCCGAGGGGCAGCTCATGCAGTCCATTCAGGCCGAAGATGCCCCCTCGCTCTTTGAGAGCGGCATCGTCACCGGCGGCATGATCCCCAAGCTCAACTGCTGTATCGACGCCATTGAGCAGGGCGTGGAGAAGGTCATGATCGTTGACGGGCGCATCGAAAACTGCGTGCTGCTCGAACTGCTCACCGATCAGGGCGTCGGTACCGAAATCGTCGGCGAAGAGCGGTAGAAAAGCGTTTGAATTGGGGAGGGGGCTTTTGGAAAAAAGGTGTCCTTCCCCGTTGCTTCCCTCTTCCAGTGAGGCCCCATGAGCTACAAGTATCGGATTCCGCAGCCGCGAGACAAGGCCAACCGCACCAACGAGATGATTCCCGTCGGCGGGAAGCTGGACGCCGTGCTGTCTTCGCTCGGGAAGGGCGAAAAGCTCATGCAGGTTCGCCTGTGGCAAAACTGGGAAATGGTCATGGGGCCGGACATTGCGCCGCTGGCATGGCCGCTTGGAGCACGGAACGATATCCTGATTGTCGGCGGGGAAGACAACCTTGCCTTGCAGGAGCTGTCGTTCATGACGCCGGAGATTCTGGAGCGCGTCAATGCCTTTATGGACGCTCCGGCCTTCAGCCGTGTGGAGCTGCGGTTGGTCATGGGCGCAAGGCCGCTGGATCAGCCCCCGGATATCCAGCCGTCCACGCGGGAACGCCCTGCGCCGGAACGTCCGGCCTTGCTGGGGGAACACTTCACGGAAATGCGCCCGGACTCTCCGGTGGCGCGGTGCTATGCCGCCTACCTGCGGATGCACGGCGTGTTGCAGGAATAAAAGCGAAAGGCAGAAAGCAATGCTTCCTGCCTTTTCCTGTATCCAGCCTCGGCAAGCCCCGGAGCCTGGCGTTCACCGCCTTGCGGGGCGTAGCCGCCTTGTTCCTTTATCTGTCTTTTTTCTTGCGCTTTTGTTTCTTGGGCATTTTTTTGGGTGGTGCCAGTACCTTGATCTCGCCCTCGACGGACAGAGCCTTTTCGGTAAGCCCGAAGGGGGCCCAGTTGGAGGGCACGAGGCTGAGGCGTTCGAAGGTGCGTCCGGTAGCGTAGATGACGGGGATATCCCCAGAAGAGGAACCGGCCAGTAGCAGGGTTGCGTTGTTGCCTGTGGAAATCGTTCCGTTGGTGGCGGGCAGCTCGTCGGACAGGCCGCCGGCCGCCAGCGTGCCGTTGCCTGCGGGCAGGGTCGCGTTCACGGCGGGGAGCAGATTTTCGGAAAGGACGGCGTTGTCGGAGAGATCCGGGAGCGGCGGCAATACGGGACTGTAAATGCCCGTGGTGTCGGCAAAGCTCGGTTCTTCCTGCAACCTGCCGTTGGAACGCAGGAAGTTCAGGAAGTCGCTTCCGGTCAGGCCCACAAGGGCAATCATGGGGGAGCCGTCTCCCGCGGTCAGCAGGCTGACGGGGACGGTTCCGCCGTGGATGCCGATATAGGTTGTCTTGGCTCCTGCGGGCATTTCACCCCACACGATGTCTTCCTTTTGGGGACTCTCGTCTTTGTCCTTGTCGGCGGAAAAGGCCGGAGCGGGCCACAGCGTCGCCAGCGTCACCATGAGGGCGGCAAGGAAGAGCGGCGCGGACCGTCTGGACGTAGGGAAGATTCCGTTCATAGCGAACACATATGACCGTACGGGGCGCAGGTCAAGCTTTTCGGAAAGGGAGCGCGGCGGAAGGAAAGCCCTCCCGCCGCGTAGCTGCTAGTGTTTCATGGCCTTTCTGACTTCCTCGACGCGGGCCGGAATGTCCGGTGCGCCGACAAGCTCGGAGACGAGGGCGCAGCACCGTGCGCCGTGCGCGACCACATCCGCGATGTTGTGCCGCTTGATGCCGCCGATGGCGACAAAGGGGAGGGTGATGTTGGCGACGACCCAATCCAGATAGTCGAGGGTGACGGCGGCGCAAACGTCCTTTTTGGTCTTGGTGGGATAGATCGGGCCAACGCCGATATAGTCCGCTCCGGCGGCGACGGCGGCTCTGGCCTGTTCCGGGCTGTGGGTGGACAGGCCGATGATCATGTCCGGCCCGACGAGGCTGCGTACCGCCTCTACCGGGAGATCGTCCTGTCCCACATGCACGCCGTCGGCTTCGCACAGGATGGCGATGTCGATATGGTCATTGACGATAAAGCAGGCTCCGGCCTCGCGGGTCATGCGGCGGAGTTCGAGGCAATCCTTGAGCATCTGACCGGCTTTCTTGTCTTTTTCTCGATACTGGAGGATCTTGATACCGCTGTCGAGGAGGGCCTTGGCAACATCGAGCACGGGGCGTCCCAGCGAAAGGCTGTCGTCGGTGAGTGCGTAGATGGCGGTTTCCGGGGAGGTTCCGGGGAGCAGTCTGGGCATGGGAAGGCTCCGTTATTCGGCGTCGATGCCGACAAAGGAAAAGGTGTTGACGTTGAAAAGGCCGCGGGCGGTCAGCTTGAGTTCGGGGATGACGGGCAGAGCCATGAAGCTCAGGCTCATGAACGGCTCGACATCTGCGGGAATGCCGAATTCCGCGCGGGCCGCCGTGAGCATGTCGTGCAGGGTGCTGCTGACGTCCCGCGGATCGGCGGAGGTCATCAGCCCGGCGATGGGCAGGGGCAGGCGACGGACGGTTTCGCCGTGGATGGTGACGATGCCGCCGCCCATTGCCGTCAGCTCGCGGACGGCGCGGAGCATGTCGGCGTCATTGTCGCCCGCCACCACGATATTGTGGGAGTCGTGGGCTATGGTCGTTGCCACAGCCCCGCCGTGCAGCCCGTAGCCTTCAAGAATGCCTACCCCGATCTTTCCGGTTCCCTTGTGCCGCTCGATCACCGCAATCTTGACAAGCCCGGGATTCAGCGCAGCCTGAAAACAGCCGGTTTCGTCCATGCGGACTTCACGGATACGCTCCGGCGTGACAAGCGAGCCGGGTTCAAGGCCGATGACCCGGACGTTGCCCGTGCGGAGGGGCAGGGAGAGGGCGTTGTCGGCAAGAGGGCGGATGTGCATGGAGTGTGAAGGGGCACCTGCCGCGGCGTCGTCCAGCGTGGACAGGAGCTTGCCGTCTTCGGCGACCAGCCTGCCGGCGGAAAACACCTTGCGTACCCGGAACTGCTTGAGGTCATCCACAAGGATAAAGTCGGCGTCCTTGCCGGGGGCAATGCATCCCTTGTTGCGTAATCCAAAACATTCCGCTGCATTGAGCGTGCACATGGTGACGGCCTGCACGGGGTCCATGCCCATGCCCGCCGCAAGGCGGAGGTGGTTGTCCATGTGCCCGTCGGAGATGATGTCGTCGATGTGGCGGTCATCGCAGCAGAAGGCGCAGCGGCGGGCGTTGCCGGGAGTGACGCCGGGGAGCAGAGCCTTGAGGTTTTTGGCGGCGGAACCTTCGCGGATGAGGATGTAGCTCCCCCGGCGGAGGTTTTCGCGCATTTCTTCCAGCGTGGTGCATTCATGGGTGGTGCTGATGCCGGTGACGAGGTAGGCGTCAAGCTCGCGCCCGAGCAGTCCCGGCGCATGCCCGTCCACGATTTTCCCGCGCGAAAGCCCGAGCCGGATTTTCGCAAGGACATCGTAGTCTCCGGCAACCACGCCGGGAAAGTTCATCATTTCCCCGATGCCGGTAACCTTGGGATCATCGATAAGCTCCTCAAGCTCCTCGGCGGAGAGCGTCGCGCCCGCGTCTTCAAAGGGGGTTGCCGGGACGCAGGAAGGCAGTGAAATGAAAATGTTGAGCGGAAGATGGCGTCCGTTTTCGAGCATGTAGCGGATGCCTTCCAGACCGTGGACATTGGCGATTTCGTGAGGATCGGCAATCACGCTGGTGGTGCCGTGGGGGAGCACCAGACCGGCGAAGCGCGCGGGGCTTACCATGCTGGATTCAATGTGGATGTGCGCGTCGATGAGGCCGGGAAGCAGATAGGCTCCCTGTGCATCAACGGTCTTTGCCGCTTCGGTGCGGGAGAAGCCGAGGATTTTGCCGCCGCCCACGCTCACGTCCGTCTCGCGGATTTCTCCGGTCAGCACGTCCACAAGTTTGGCGTTGGTGATCAGCAGGTCAGCCGGAGCGCGTCCGCCTGCCGCCATGTCTACAAGATCTTTAAGGTCGTCGATGTCGTACATAGAGGCTCCTGTAGGAGGGAGAACGTAGGGGGGAGACGTTTCCGGGGCCGGGGGAGAGTGTCTCCCCCAAACCCCACGGTTGCGGCGGGGCCGCGGCTTGAGCCGTATCCCTGCCGGACATCCTTGCTGGAAACCGTTTTGAATCGTTGAATCGAAGCCGGCACCCGTGGCGCAGCACGGGCCTTCGCCAGCCGCAGCCCTTCCTCTCTTCTTTACTGATCCAGCAACGCCCTGGCGAAGTCGTCGCCGTTGAAGGGGCGAAGGTCTTCCATCTTTTCGCCCAGCCCGACGTAGGTGATGGGGATGCCGTACTGCATGGATACCGCGACGGCAACGCCGCCCTTGGCGGTACCGTCGAGCTTGGTCAGGATAAGTTCGTCAATCCCGGCAGCTTCCTTGAATATCTTGGTTTGCTGGAGGGCATTCTGCCCGGTGGTGGCATCGACAATCAAAATGCTGCGATGCGGTGCTCCGGGATGCTTGCGGGCAATGACCTCGCGGATCTTGTGCAGTTCATCCATAAGGTTGCTCTTGGTGTGGAGACGCCCGGCGGTGTCCACAAAAACCACATCGTAGCCGTCGCGGATGGCGATATCCATGGCTTCCCAGGCTACGGCGGCGGGATCGGCGTCCTGCCCCTTGGAGTGGAACCCCGAGCCGGTACGTTCGGCCCAGATGCCGAGCTGGTTGACGGCGGCGGCGCGGAACGTGTCCGCTGCGGCGAGCAGCACCTTTTTGCCCTGCATCTTGGCACGGTAGGCAAGCTTGGCGATGGTCGTGGTCTTGCCGACGCCGTTGACGCCGATGATCAGGACGACTTCAGGCGCATTGACCGCCACAACCCGGCGCGGAATGCGGAAAATATCCTCCAGTTCCGCGGCGAGCAGCGGGCGCAGCTCTTCGGGCGTGGTGGCGGAGGCGTTCCGGGCGCGGGCCTTGAGACGCTTGCACAGTTCGGTGGCGGCTTCGACGCCCATGTCGGCCATGATGAACAGCTCTTCCAGCTCGTCCCAGAAGTCGGCGGAAAGGTCGCCGTGGCTGGCGAAGAGCGTGGAAAGCCCCTTGCCGAGCTGTTCGCGGGTGCGCTCAAGCCCCTGATGCAGCTTCAGGAAGATGCGGTTGCGCTCGTCTTCCTCGTCTTCGAGATCAAGAGCCAGCGCAAGCCGGTATTGCAGTTCGGAACGGAAATCTGCCACTTCCTCGTATTCCATGCGGTCGGCCCATGCCGCAAAGTCGGAAACAAAGGCTTCGGCCTCGTCTTGCGGAGCCCCGAGCGAGGTCAGCAGGAAACGGACGCGATCCCACAGCTCGTTACCCGTGCGGGCATCCGGGCCAAGATCTTCCAGCGCGATGGACAGCCACACGGACAGGCGGGGTTCCGCCTCGCGCAGGGCAAGGAGCAGGCTCTCGCGCCACCCGGCGGGTTCGGCAGGCACGGGCTGAACCGCCTCCTGCGCCGGAGCGTGCACCGGTTCGGCAAGGACGACCTCCGGCTCTTCGAGGATCATCTCCGGCTCTTCGGGGGCAGGGGCGGCAGGCGCGGATTCCGGTTCGTCCGTTACGGCGGGCTTTGGTGTTTCCGGCTCACCGGCAACGGGTTCGGCAGCGGATTCGGGGTCAAGAGGCGTCTCCAACAGGAGGATCTGCTCTTCCTCCTCTGCCGGTGCGCGACTGTCCGCGGCTTCGCTCGGAAGGGACGCGTGCTCTTCAGGCTCCTTTTTCGCAGCGACCGATTCAGCCGGTTCAGCCAGGTCAGCCGATTCAGCCGGCTC